>CANROE010000005.1 GCA_947632195.1 uncultured Clostridia bacterium
ACCTGCAACTACAAGGACGGAACAATTCGCATCTCGTTAGAGGAAATCGAGCGTTCGGATTTGTTATCAAATGGTGTGTCCGACAGGAGTCGAACCTGCGGCCTCAAGCTCCGGAGGCTTGCGCTCTATCCAACTGAGCTACGGGCACATTTCTCTCTTGTTTCTCCATTATAGCACATTCTTCCGAAAAATGCTTTATATTTTTGCGCGAATATGGTAAAATAAAGAAAAATTTTTCGGGAGCGTAAAATCGTGTCGCAAAAGACGGTCGTCGTCGGAATGAGCGGGGGTGTGGACAGTTCGGTCGCCGCGCTGCTCTTAAAAGAACAGGGCTACAACGTCGTGGGGCTTTTCATGAAGAATTGGGAAGAGGACGACCACGGCGGCGCCTGCACCGCAGAGGAGGACTTCGAGGACGTCAAGCGGGTGTGCGGGCTGCTCGATATTCCCTATTATTCCGTCAACTTCGCCAAAGAGTACATGGAGCGCGTCTTTTTCTACTTTCTCGCCGAGTACCGCGCGGGCAGAACTCCCAACCCCGACGTCCTCTGCAACCGCGAGATCAAGTTCGGCCCCTTTAAGGAGTACGCAAAGGCGCTCGGCGCGGACTTCATCGCCACGGGGCACTACTGCGGCATTTCCCACGAAAACGGTATTCATCGCCTTCTGAAAGCGAAGGACGGGGGCAAGGACCAGACCTATTTCCTCAACCAGCTCACCCAGCCCCAGCTCGACGGCGTGCTCTTTCCGCTCGCTCCTCTCTTAAAAGAGGAAGTGCGCGAGCTCGCCGCGCGCGAGCACCTCTCCACCGCCAAAAAGAAGGACAGCACGGGCATTTGCTTTATCGGCGAGCGCAACTTCCGCAAATTTTTGCAGGAATATCTGCCCGCGCAACCGGGAAAAATTCTCACACTAAGCGGCGAGGAAGTCGGCGAGCACATCGGGCTCATGTACTACACCCTCGGCCAGCGGCGGGGCTTGGACCTCGGCGGCAGAAAGGGGGAGGATGGCAGATGGTTCGTCGTCAAAAAGGACCTTGCGAAAAACGTTCTCTATGTCTCCCACGGCGACGAGACCCCGCTCTTTTCCACCCGTTGCACAGTGGAGGGCATGAACTACATTCCGTCTATGCCGCAAGCGGAGGAGTTTGACTGTTTCGCAAAATTCCGCTACCGCCAGGGTGAACAGGCGGTGCGTGTGGTGCGAAAAGGGGATACGGGTGCGGAAATTTTCTTCCGCGAACCCCAGCGCGCGGTCACGGAGGGGCAGTACGCCGTTCTCTATGACGAGACGCAGTGCCTCGGCGGCGGTGTGATCACGGGGACGGACCTCAAATGATGACAGATATTTTTAAATTCAAAGCGCCGAATTTCGAGAAACTGCGCCGCTACGGATTTGCGGAAGAGAGCGGAGAATTTGTGTTCCGCACGCAGATCTTTGAGGGGCAATTTCTGATGACGGTGCGCGTTTTGAGAGACGGCGCGGTGAAAACGGAGCTTTTGGATACCCTCACGGAGGAGCCCTACACTCTGCACCTTGTGGAGAGTGCGGAGGGGGAGTTCGTAGTCCGCGTGCGCAAGGAGTATGGCGCAATTTTGCAACCGGTTGCAGAAAAGTGCTTTGATACGGAAGTTTTCAAGAGTTCGGTCACGAAGGCGCTCATCGCCCGCGTGCGCGAAAAATACGGCGATGAGCCAGAGTATCTTTGGGAGAAGTTTCCCGACAACGCGATCTGGCGCAGAAAGGACAACGGAAAGTGGTACGGAGCGGTGCTCACGGTGGCACGCAAAAAGTTGGGACTTTCGGGCGAGGGGAATGTTGAGATCCTCGACATGCGCGCCGATCCCGCCGAGATAGAGCTTTTGGTGGATAACGTCAAGATTTTCGGCGGCTGGCACATGAACAAAAGGCACTGGATCGCTCTCCCGCTCGACGGGAGCGTGGAGATAGAGGAGATCGAAAACTTCCTCGAAGAGAGTTGGCACATCGCAGGCGAGCGGTAAAGTCAAAAAGATTAAGGTATAAAATTTTTTCAACCCGTCAATAACCTCCGCGAAGAAGAGCGGAGGTCGTTTTATGAAAAAAATTGCGGTAATTCTTTTGTTGGTCGTGTCAATTGCCGTCACCGTGTTTGCGTTTGGCGGGTTCAAGGGACAGGATGGGGAGAACACGTCCTATCTGCGGATACATATCCGCGCCGATTCCAACGCGCAGGAGGCGCAGGCGGTCAAGTACAAGGTGCGAGATAAGGTGGTGGAACTCCTCACGCCCATCGTGGCGGAGTGCGAAAGCAAGGAAGAGGCCATGCAAAAGATCGCCGCCTCCCTCGGAAAGGTGGAGGAAACCGCCGCAGAGGTCCTGCATGCTAACGGATTTTCTTATGGCGCGCGGGCGAGCCTGAAAAGAGAGGAATTCCCCACACGGGTGTATGAAAACGTCACTTTGGAGGCAGGCGTTTACGACGCGCTCATCTTGGAGCTCGGCTCGGGGAAGGGGGATAATTGGTGGTGCGTGGTCTATCCGCCCCTCTGCTTTGCGGGCGGAAACGGAAACATTGTCTATAAAAGCAAGATCGCCGAGATCATCAAAAAGTTTTTCGGGGAATAAAGAGGGAATTGTTGATTTAACAGCAAAACTGTGATATAATAAAAATAAACAAAGGAGAAACGTATGGACAACGAGCAAAAAGAACAGGGCGTTATCTATATCCTCACAAATCCCTCCTTCCCCGATTATGTTAAAATCGGATATGCGGATAACATCGAAAAGCGGCTTGCGCAACTCAACCGCAGCGAATGCGTGCCGTTTGCCTTTCGGGTATATGCGGTTTACGGTGTGCAGTCCCGTCTCTCGGATATCGAACTCCATAAGATCATCGACAATTTGAACCCCAACTTGCGGGCGATCGAAAATTTCGAGGGGAAAAAGCGGGTGCGCGAATTTTACGCCATGAGCGCGGAGGACGCATACGCGCTCCTCGAAGGGATCGCCAAGATCACGGGAAGCGTAAAACGGTTGCACAAAATCGCGCCGAACAAGGCGGAGCGGGAAGCGGAGGAGCTCGCCGAAGAGATCGAAACAGAAAGCCACGAGCGGCGGGAAAATTTCTCTTTTGCAAAGTGCGGAATTCCCGTGGGTGCGGAACTTGTATTTGTGCAAGACCCTTCCGTCCGTTGCACCGTAGCCGATGAACGCAGAGTTTCCTATCAGGGGCAAACTTATTCGATGAGCAGACTTGCAAGAGAATTGCTCCGGAGCAAAGGGCCCGTGCAAGGAACGTTGTATTTTGTCTATGAAGGGGAGGTCCTCACCGACCGAAGATATCGTCTGGAACGGGAGAACAAGTGGGATAAATAAAAAACGAAAAATGGCGCCGCCGTTGCGATTCGCAACGGCGGCGCCGTGTACTTATTTGTTTTTGCTTGCTTTTTTGGCGGCTTTTTCCGCTTTTTTCCTCTCGTTTGCGGCTTTGAGGTCGCGTGCGCGCGCCGCTTTTGCCTGCGCTATGGCGCTGTCCGCCCTTGCCTGCGAATATGTCGGGTCGGATTGACCCCATCTGTTCCAATTCATAGTCCCACCTCCGCAGTTTTATTTTCGTTGCTTTTTTAGAATGAGGTAGAGATTTCTCCACGCGGTCGCGCTGTTCCCTTGGCCGAAATGACAATTTAGGAATGTGCCCCCACCTGTCACCTACGGTGCCACCCGCCCCCTTGATAAGGGGGCAGATCTTTTGCCTTCTTGCTGTCCCTGAAAGGGAAAGTGGCATGAGCGCAGCGAATGCCGAAAGGGTTCCAACCCCTCAGTCACTCACTTAGTGCGTGACAGCTCCCCTCATAGGGGCGCCAAGTTGCCCCCCCCACTTAATTTCCCTCCCAAGGAGGGGGTTCCGCCGAGAGCCGTAGCGCGAATTCATTTCGCGTTAAATTCCCCAATCACTGCGCGTTGGAAAACCACGTTTTTCCATAAGCGCACACAATTTGCCGCACTCTTACGGCTTAGTGTTCGATGGAACGAACGAGAGGATAACTAAGTTAAGGCGCACACGCCAATTTCCTCACGGCGTTTATTTTCGACCGACACCCCTTCCGTCACGCGCTATGCGCGTGACACCCACCCCTCCAAGGCGTGGGCAAGGGGGAGGGAGAAAAGAAACGCGTGAATATTATATCTTGCTATATCCATACGAATTGACGAGGGCGTCGATCTTGATCCCCGCGCGGCAGAAAGGACACTCGCTCGCGGGGAACGAACTGTATTTGTGAATATCTTCCACGCCGAAGAGCCGCACCACGGGAATGTTCTTAAACGAGAAGTTCCCGCCGAATACTGCCGCCGCGCCCACCGTTTCGCCGCCGTAGTAGCGGATCCCTTCGAGCGCGCTCGCAAGGGTGAGGCCCGTCGTCGCGGTCGCCGTCAAGAGCAGCACCCGCTTGTTTTTCACATAGGGGGAGAGATTGTCCCGTAAGATCATCATGTCGCCCGTCACCTCGGGAGAGACGACGGCAATGTCCGCCCCGCGATTGATGCCGCTCTCCGCAAGTTCGCTCGCGAGGAATGCGCCGATCATCTTGGTGCGCTCCAAGGTGATGATGGTGTCGACGGGGGAAGAGTAAAAGCTCTCCGCAAACAGCTTTGCCGCCTCCCGTGCCATGTTCATCTCCGATTTCACCGCCGTCATGTCAATGCAGTGGCTCACATGGGAGTGCTGGGTGGCAAAGTGCCCCTCGATCACGCGGATCTTCACTTTTTTGTTTCTTCTTGCGGTAAGTTCCAAACCTCTGGTCTCCATATTGTTTCCCCTGAATGAGATCTTTTCCATTATTTTAATACATTTTCGGGGCAAAGTAAAGGGCGGACGGAAAATTTTCCGAAAAAGTTGGAAAAAAACAAAAAAAATTTGCCCGAAAGCGTTTGAACTTTCTCTTTTGGCATTATATTTAGGTATGGAAAAGCGCAGGTAGCGCGAAAAGACAAAACGGCGGTACAACAGTGGACAAGAAAAAGAAACAAGAAGAGCCCGAGCAGCAGACGGCCGAGCCCGACTGCCGGCCCGCAGCCGAAGAGCCCGCAAAAGCACCCGAGCAACCCGAGCAGCCCGACCCGCTCGAAGTCGCAAAGGCGGAGGCGGAAGATTTCAAGCGCAAATGGTATTCGGTGACGGCGGAGTATGAAAATTACCGCAAGCGCACGGCGCGCGAGGGCGCCCGCCGCTACGAGGAGGGACGCGCGGACGTCGTTGGCAAGCTCTTCCCCATTGCGGACAATCTGGAACGCGCGCTCGCGGTTTGTAGCGACGAGGCGACCAGGAAAGGGATCTCCATGGTGACGGCGAGCTTTGAAAATCTGCTCAAAGAGGAGAAGATCGAAATCATCGATCCCTTGGGCAAAGAGTTCGACGCCGAGGAGTGCGAAGCGATCATGGCGGTCGACCCCGAAGAGGGGGAAGTGAGCGGAACCGTAAAACAGGTGTACCGGAAAGGATACAAACAGAGCGGCAAGGTGCTCCGCTACGCGCAAGTCGTCGTGATCAGATAAATCAATCAAAAATAAAAATTTGTCAATTAAAAGAGAGGAATAAAGAATATGTCTAAAACGATCGGTATTGATTTGGGAACAACCAACTCCTGCGTGGCAGTCATGGAGGGCGGCGAGCCCGTCGTCATCGCCAACGCAGAGGGCAGCAGAACGACCCCGTCCGTCGTGGCATTCCAAAAGGACGGCTCCCGTGTTGTCGGGCAGGTGGCGAAGCGCCAGGCGGTCGCCAATCCCGACAAGACGGTCAGCTCCATCAAACGGAAGATGGGATCGGACTATAAAGTAAAGATCGACGAAAAGTCCTATTCGCCGCAGGAGATCTCCGCCATGATTTTGAGCAAGCTCAAAGCGGACGCGGAGGCCTATCTCGGCAGCAAGGTGACGGACGCCGTCATCACTTGCCCCGCCTACTTCACCGACGCGCAGCGCCAGGCGACCAAGGACGCGGGCAAGATCGCGGGGCTCAACGTTCTGCGTATCATCAACGAACCCACGGCTGCCGCCCTTTCCTACGGGCTCGACAAGGACAAAGAGAGCAGCAAGGTCATGATCTACGACCTCGGCGGCGGCACCTTCGATGTTTCCATTCTCGAAATTTCGGACGGCGTGTTTGAAGTGCTCGCGACGAACGGCAACAACATGCTCGGCGGCGACGACTTCGATAAGCGCCTCATGGACTACATGGTGGAAGAATTCAAAAAGAGCCACGGCGTTGACCTTTCCAAGGACAAGATGGCGATGCAGCGTCTCAAAGAGGCGGCCGAAAAGGCGAAGATCGAGCTCTCGGGCATGACGAGCACCTCCGTCTCCCTGCCCTTCATCTCCATGACGGACGCGGGACCCGCCCACCTCGAACTCGACATCACCCGCCAGAAATTCGAGGCGCTCATTTCCGACCTCGTCGAAAAGACGGCCGAGCCCATGCGCCTTGCGATGAAGGACGCAGGTCTTTCCTATAACGACATCTCCAAAGTCATTCTTGTGGGCGGCTCCACCCGTGTGCCCGCTGTCGTCGAAAAGGTCAAGCAGATCACGGGCAAGGAACCCTTCAAGGGGATCAACCCCGACGAATGCGTGGCGGTCGGCGCGGCCATTCAGGGCGGCGTGCTCTCGGGTGAGGTGAAAGACGTGCTCCTTCTCGACGTTATGCCCCTCTCCCTCGGGATCGAGACGCTCGGCGGCGTGTTCACCCGCCTCATCGACAGAAATACCACCATTCCCACCCACAAGAGCCAGGTGTTCTCCACGGCGGCGGACAACCAGACAACGGTGGAGATCCACGTTCTTCAAGGTGAGCGCGAATTCTGCCGCGACAACAAGACGATGGGCAAGTTCACCTTGACGGGGATCGCACCCGCGCCTCGCGGCATTCCGCAGATCGAAGTCACCTTCGACGTGGACGCCAACGGCATTGTGCATGTCGAGGCGAAGGACCTCGGCACGGGCAAGAGCACGGACATCACCATCACTTCCTCCACCAATCTCTCCGAAGAGGAGATCGACAGGGCGGTGAAGGAGGCGGAACGCTTTGCCGAAGAGGACAAGAAACGCAAGCAGAAGGTGGAAGAGCACAACAAGCTCGACGGGCTCATCTTCTCGGTGGAACAGACGGTGAAAGAGAGCGGCGACAAGCTCACCGAGGACGACAAGGCGACTTTGAACGCGGCGGTCGAAGAGGCGAAAAAGGCGCTCGATTCGGACGACGAAGAGAAGTACAAGGCGGCGTTTGAAGAACTCTCGAACAAAGTGCAGCCCGTGTTTGCAAAGCTGTATCAGCAGGCGGGCGGCGCGCAGGGCGCACCCGATCCCAACGGCGCGAACAGCGGGGACGAAGAGTTCCACCAGTAACGGCCGGATAAAACTTAAAACCATCTTTTTCGGAGAAACTCCGCCCGCCCGCGCGCGTTAAGTGCGGGCGGGCGAGGCAATCTTTTGTATTATGGCTGAGAAAAAAAATTATTACGAAGTCCTCGGCGTCGCTAAGAATGCGACCGAGGAAGAGATCAAATCGGCATACAGAAAGCTCGCAAAGCAGTATCACCCCGATCTTCACCCCGGAGATGCGGCTGCGGCGGAGAAATTCAAGGAGATCAACGAGGCAAACGAGACCCTTTCCGACAAGCAGAAACGCGCCGCATACGACTATGAGCTCGAACATCCCGGTATGGGCGGCATGGGCGGCATGGGCGGTTTTGAAGGCGCGGGTTTCAGCGGTTTCGGGGATATTTTCGAGTCGATCTTCCAGGGATTCGGCGGCGGCACGGCGCACAGGGACGACACGGGAGACGACATCCAGATCGAGATGAAACTCTCCTTCATGGACGCCGTAAAGGGGTGCGTCAAAGATCTTACCTACATGCGCAACGAGCCCTGCGCGGCCTGTAAAGGCACGGGCGCGAAGGGCGGCACGGCCCAAAAACCCTGTTCCAAATGCGGCGGCAGGGGACAAGTGCGTTTCGCGCAGGACACCCTCTTCGGCAGAACGGTGCGGGTGGGTCCCTGTCCCGACTGCGGCGGCACGGGCAATATCATTCTAGAAAAATGCCCGGACTGCAAGGGCAAGGGCTATGTCCGCAGAGAGACGACCGTCTCTTTGAATATTCCCGCAGGCGTGGACACCAATTCTTACATCCGTAAGCGCGGCTTTGGACAGGCGGGCAAAAACGGCGCGGCGGCGGGCGATCTTCTCGTCGTGTTCCGCGTGGAGCCGCATAAACTGTTCAAGCGGGATAAGAACGATCTGTATCTCGATCTGCCCATTCCTTTTTCGGTCGCGGCGCTCGGCGGCACGGTCAAAGTCCCCGATGTAGACGATACGTTCGAGTATAACATTCCCGAAGGCACGCAGAGCGGCACGACCTTTACCGTGCGCGGCAAGGGGTTGAAAACGAGGACGGGCACGGGCAATCTCTACCTCAAAGTGTTCGTGGAAGTGCCGACGCGGCTCTCCAAGGAGCAGAAAAAGAAACTCGAAGAAGCAACTTCGTTCGACATCAGGCAATACGACAAAGCCAAAAAATTTGCCGATAACGTCTCAGCCCTCTACGGCAAAGATCCCTACTGAAACAACTCCCTTCGGGGAGTTTTTTCGGCGCTATTTTCACGGAACATTTACAAACGTCATAGGAAATTATGATTGCGAGCGCTTGTCAATTTCCCCTCGGGCGTGATATAATACAGAGAAAGAAAACAGAGAGGAAAGTCATCGGAGAAGTCAATGGAAGGGTTAAAAGTAAGCGATCTGAAAAAAACATACGGGAGCGGGCAGCGCACGGTGAAAGCGCTCGGCGGCGTCTCTTTTGAAATCTCCGCAGGCGAGTTCACCGTCATTTTAGGGCCGAGCGGCTCGGGCAAGAGCACGCTTTTGAACGTGCTGGGCGGTATGGACAGGGCGGACGGCGGCTCTGCGCTCGTGTTCGGCAAGGACATCACCTCCTATAATGCGAAACAGCTCGTCTCCTACCGCCGCCGCGACATCGGATTTGTCTTTCAGTTTTATAATCTCATGCCCAATTTAACGGCACGGGAGAACGTTGCGATCGCCCGCTGCGCAGGGAGTATGGAGGAGAGCGAGGCACTGGAAAGAGTCGGGCTCTCCGAGCGGGGGAACAACTTCCCCTCCCAGCTCTCGGGCGGCGAACAGCAGCGCGTTGCGATCGCCCGCGCCATCGTGAAAAAACCGCCCCTCCTTCTTTGCGACGAGCCCACGGGCGCGCTCGATTCCAAGACGGGGCGCAAGATCGTGGCTCTTCTGCGCGAGCTGAAAAGGGAATACGGCACCACGGTCATCGTCGTGACCCACAATGCGAAACTTGCACAGGTCGCAGACCGTGTGATCACCCTTTCGGACGGAAAGGCGGTAGGAAACGTCGTAAACGAACATCCCGTCGAGGCAGGTGAGATAGAGTGGTAAACAGGCTCATGCTCAAACTCATGGTGCGCGAGCTCTTCCGGAATTGGTTCCAATATCTCTCGATGTTTGTGATCACCGCGCTCGCCGTCACGCTGTTTTTGGGGTTCATCTCGAACACCCAAACACTCCGCGTGCGCTCCGAACGCTACCTCGATGAGTCCAACCTCGCCGATCTCATCGTGCAGGTGACGACGTTTGAAGAGGGGGACGAAGAATATCTTGCGGGGCTCGATACGGAGCGGCTCGAATACCGCGTCTATTCGGACGGGGAATTTTCCCGATTGGGCGACGCGGGCGTGCACAACATCGCCAAGATCTTCGTCGCGGACGGCGAGATCAACAAGCCCTACATCGTCGAGGGACAGAGAGGGTTTCTCATCGACAAGACGGTTGCCAATCTCTACGGATACGGGGTGGGGGACAGCCTCACCGTGGAATTTACGGCGTTCAAGGAATTTGCGGAGCAGATAAGTGAAGAGGTCACCGCTCAGTTTGCCGCCTACGGGGAACAGTACGGCGCGTTCGTGCCCGAACTTAAAGATATAAAAGTCACGGTGCCCTCCTCCTACACCTTTACGGTGACGGGCCTCATGCACTCGGTGGAGGGGGTGAACATCTACTCCAACTCTCCCGTCTTTCTTGCGACCGATACGGTCGCGCAGACGATCGCGGAGGAAGTCATCTCCCAACTGCCCATGGAAAACGGGCTGTTCAAGAGCATTGTCACCGAGGAGAAGGTGCTCGCGCGGGTGAAAGAGATCCTCTCGATGTGCCGCAACCAGGCGCTCATTTCCTCCGAAAACTTCGCGGAGCAAAAGGAGGAGATCAGAGACCGTTTCGCCGACGCCGGCAACGGCAATCTTCTCTTTGTGTACGATCGCGACACGATGGAGTCCGTCGTCATCCTCGATAACGAGGTGGAGCAGAGCAAAAATATGCTCTATATCTTCCCCGTCATCTTCTTTCTCGTCTCCATACTCGTCATCATGACGAGTATCAGCCGCCTCATTCTCCGCGAGCGGATCAATATCGGCACCTTGAAAGCGCTCGGCATGACGAACGGGCGCATCGTGTTCCATTACGCGTTCATGAGTGCAGCCGTCACTTTCTTCGGATGCGTGCTCGGGGCGATCATAGGCCCGCTTATCGTGCCCGCCGTCATGACGGTGAAATACGGGCTCATCTTCTCGATGCCCAAGATCGTTGGCACCGTTTACAGCATGCCGTGGACATTCGGTCTGACTGCGATCGTCTGTATTCTCGCCCTCCTCATCGGCGTATGGGCGGCGCGCTCGGTCATGAAGGAGAACCCCGCCGAGTGCATGCGTCCCAAGCAGATCACCTACACGCCGAAAGTGATGAGGGGAACGGGACGGAGCAAAGAATCACGGCACCTTCTCCTCTCCTGCCGCATGGCGCTCCGCAATATCCGCATCAATTGGGGAAGGTCGCTCATGACGGTCATCGGCGTCATGGGGTGCGCGGCCCTTCTCGTCACGAGTTTCGGCATCGGCGACACCATGACGAATTCCGTGGAGAACGACTACGGCGTCCTCTGCTATTACGACGTCACAAGTCCCTATGCTGCCGCGCAGGAGGAGGAATTCTTCTCCCTTCTTGAAAAGATGAAAGGGGAGGGGACGATCGAGACCTACGAACGGGTGCGTACCTATGTCGCCACTGCGCACACAGGCACGCAGAGCAAGGATATTACCGTGTATGTGCTGCCCGAAAACTCTCAGATGTCGGCGATCACGCGGGGCGGGAGCACGCTCTCGCGCATTACGGCGGACGTTTTGAAAATCGGGGAGGGGGAGGACCTTTCCTTTACGCTCGGCGCCTGCACCGCCGATTATTCGGTGGAGGATGTCGTGGAAACGTCCACCTGGAACGGGTTCTTTACGACGGTCAATCATTTTTCGGAGGACTGCTACTTTCAGGAGAACGTTTGGGTCAAGACGGCCAGCCCCGACGAGGTGCGCGATCAGCTCAACGAGATCAACGGAACGGGCACCGCAAAGACGATGGGGGACCGCAGGGCGGAGATCGAAAATCTCATCTCCTCCACCAACGCCATGAAATACACGCTCATGGTCTTTGCCATTCTGCTCTCCGTCGTGGTGCTGTACAATCTTTCGCTGCTCAACGTCAAAGAGCGCACGCGGGATATGGCAACGTTGAAAGTGCTGGGGTTCACCCATTTCCAGGTGAGTTTTGCGCTCATCGTGGAGATCATGCTGCTCACCCTCATCGGCACGGCGTGCGGCGCCTTTTTGGGGTATCCGCTGATGTATCTCGTGATGAAACTCAACGAAATGGCAACAATGGCGTTTGTGTATGCCATTACGCCGCTTTCGTATGTGCTGTCGGTGGCGGTCGCGCTCGGCACGGCGATCTTTATCAACTTTATTTTCGGACTGTCCATCTCCCGTATCAGTATGACGGAGTCGCTGAAAAGTGTGGAGTAGAGTATTTCGCACAATTCTTTTCTCCTTCCACCCCCTTGGCCCCCCTTGAGGGGGAGCTGTCACCAAAGGTGACTGAGGGGTTTTAGAAACCCTTTCCCCCTCGCTACGTTCGGGTACTTTCCCTTTCAGGGACAGCAAGAGGAATTAGTATCGCGCGTAAGCGCGTCATTCCGAGCCGAACTCAAATAACGAAGTCCGACATGGAAAGTCTCCGAGGGAATCTTGTTACGTCCCAAGTACGATTAAAACCAAACCCAAACGTACCAAGATGCCTTCGCGGACTTGCTAAAACGGACTGCGTGTATACATTACGGCTCAGCATGACGCATGGTACACACAGATTGCGTACCCCACGTTTCGGCTACATCGCACTGCGTGCTCGTGCCGCCCTTCGGCAACATAGAACGTGCGGGCGGGGCAGCATGACGCATGACGAAATACTACCACCAACTCAACGAGGTATCTATGAAAAACAAAAAGACAACGGTCTATGAGGATCGGGAAGAAAAGCAGAGAAAGTATCTCGAAGAGCACACCGTGCTCTGTCCCCATTGCGGGGCGGAGGTCCTCGACCATATGACGGAATGCCCGCGCTGTAAACAGCCCTTGAAACCCAAGGGCTATACTCCGCTCACCGATAAACAGATCAAAAAGATCAAGATCATCACCTTCTCCGTCGGCATGGTCATTGCGATCGCCGTGATCGTCTGCTGGTATCTCTTCTGGAAATCATAAAAAAGGCGGCTCTACTCTGAGTAGAGCTCTTTTTTTGTCGGTAGAATTCAAAATTTTTAAGGAGAATTTAAAAAATCAAGCGGAGAGCCGCAATCACAAGCGGTAGGTTTCCTTTTGCCGAAAAAACGGGTATACTGATAGTATCAAAGGAGAACGTTATGGAAATGACATCGGCAAAGAGGGGGTTCCGCTCCTTTTACACACGCGGCGAGGAGATCTTCAACGCCGTCTCGCATATCGTGGGCGGCGCGCTGGGACTTGCGATCTTCGCGCTCGGGCTCGTATTCGCCTACCCCTCGGGCGCAAACATGGCGGCGATGGCGGTATTCGGCGTCTGCGTCATCATTTTATATACGATGAGCGCGCTCTACCACTTTCTTCCCGACGGCAGGGCGAAGGGGGTATTCCGCATCTTCGACCACTGCACCATCTTTCTGCTCATCGCGGGTACCTATACGCCCGTCTGCGTGATCGCGCTCGGGGCCACCCCCGTAGGGATCGGCGTCCTCATGGGCGAATGGGTGTGCGCGGCGGGCGGGATCACGATGAACGCCATCGCGATGAAGAACAAGGTGATAAAGGGGCTTTCGATGGCGCTCTATTTCGTCATGGGTTGGGCGGCGCTCGCCATTCTGCCCTTCGTGCTCGGGAAAGTCCCCGCCGTCTTTTTATGGCTCCTGCTCGCGGGCGGAGTTGCCTATACGGGCGGCATTATCTTCTTCGCTTTCGGCAAACGGGTGCGCTATTTCCACTCCGTCTGGCACCTCTTCGACCTCGCGGGGACGGCCCTCCAATTCTTAGGCATTCTCTTCCTGCTCTGAAATTTCGCTCTTGACAGCGCGGGAAAATGCGTTTATAATAGAGCTCGGAGGTGGAAAGAATGAAAGTATTGATGATAAACGGCAGCCCCAACGAAAAGGGCTGCACCTACACGGCGCTCAGCGAGATCGCAAATACCCTCAAAGAGGAGGGCGTGGAGAGCGAGATCGTCTGGCTCGGCAAGCAGCCCGTTGCGGGGTGCATCGCCTGCGGGCATTGCAGAGAGCAGGGCGGGTGCGTTTTCAAAGATAAAGTCAACGAGGTACTCGCCCGTCTCGACGAGATCGATGCCCTCATTGTCGGCTCCCCCGTCTATTACGCGGGTCCGAGCGGACAGATCACGGCGTTTTTGGACCGTCTCTTCTATGTAGGCGGCAGACGGATGGCGGGAAAGCCAGGCGCGGCGGTCGTCAGCTGCAGAAGAGGGGGCGCGAGCGCGGCGTTCGACCGTCTCAACAAATATTTCATGATGAACAGAATGCCCGTCGTCTCCTCCCAATATTGGAACCAGGTGCACGGCAACACTCCCGAAGAGGTAAAGGAGGACGGCGAGGGCTTGCAGACGATGCGCACGCTTGCCCGCGAGACGGCGTGGCTCCTCAAAAACATCGAGGCGGGGAAGAACGCAGGGGTAAAGCGGCCCGTTGACGAGCCGCGTATCCGCACGAACTTTATCAGATAAATCGGAGCGCACATGGAGATCATCGCAAAGCGAAAGGACAAGGTCATCTGCCGCGACGGGGACAAGCTCATCAAGATGTTCGACGAGAATTACTCGAAGTCGGACATTCTCAACGAGGCGATCAACCAGGCGCGCGTTGCCGAAACGGGGCTCAGAATTCCCCGTTTCCGCGAAGTGACGGTCATCGACGGCAAGTCGGCGATCGTCATGGACTACATAGAGGGGGAGACGTTCGCCGCACTCATGGAGCGGTATCCCGAAAAGAGAGCGGAATTTTTGCGCATGTTCGTCTCCATCCAGCGGGACGTGCACTCCCGCAAGCATTTGCTGCTCACAAAGTACATCGACAAACTCAAAATGAAGATATTGAGCTCGGAGCTGAGCGCCTCCACCCGCTATGATCTGTCCATACGTTTAGACGGCATGCGGCGGCACACCCACATTTTACACGGCGACTTTCTTCCGAGCAACATTATTCTCGCCTCGGACGGGCCCTATATCCTCGACTGGTCGCATGCGAGCCAGGGAAATTCCACGGCGGACGCGGTGAAGAGCTATCTTCTGTTCCGTCTTTCGGGTGCGGACGGGTTCGCGGAGGACTATCTCGACGAATTCAACTTACAGGCGGGCGGGAGCCGCGAATATGCCATGGAGTGGGTGCCCCTCATTGCGGCGGCGCAGCTCGCGCGGGCGACTGACCCCGTGAAAAAAGCCAAACTTCTGCAATGGACGATCGAGGAGTGAGTATGCACAAGTTCGACACCAAAGTACAACTGCTCAAATATAAGGTGCTGAGGGAAGTGGCGCGGCTCTCGTGGACGGACAACCTTCTCGAAAACGTCACTGAGATCCCCAAGATCATCGCGCCCGAAAAGGTGCCCACCATGCGCTGCTGTATCTATAAAGAGCGCGCCATTTTGAGCGAGCGCGTGCGGCTCGCCATCGGCGGGAACAGACATAACCGCAAGGTGATACAGGTCATCGACATCGCCTGCGAGGACTGTCCCACGGGCGGCTACGAAGTGACGAGCGCCTGCCGTGGCTGTCTTGCCCACCGCTGCGAGGAGGCGTGCAGGCGGGACGCGATCTCCTTCGACCACAAACAGAAGGCGTTCATCGACAAGACGAAGTGCGTGGAGTGCGGCGCATGCGCCAAGGCGTGCCCCTATTCGGCCATACATAACTACAAACGCCCCTGCGAGCAGAGCTGCAAGGTCAAGGCGATCTCGGTGGGGAGCGAAAAAGAGGCGGTCATCGACTATGAAAAGTGTATCGCCTGCGGGGCGTGCGTGTACGCCTGTCCCTTCGGCGCCATCACCGACCGCTCCTACATTTTAGACGTCATCGACCTCATTCTCAAAAGCGAAAACAATACCCGTTATAAGGTTTACGCCCTTGTCGCGCCCTCCATCGCGGGGCAGTTTGCCTATGCAAAGCTCGGGCAGGTGATCACGGCGGTCAAGGAGCTCGGCTTTTACGGGGTCGCGGAGGTCGCCCTCGGCGCGGACGCGGTCGCTAAAAAAGAGGCGGAGGAGCTTGAAGAAAAGGGTTTCCTCACTTCCTCCTGCTGCCCTGCGTTCGTCTCCTATATCGAAAAGAATTTCCCGAACCTCAAAGAGCGCATTTCCCACAATCTCTCCCCCGCAGGGACGATTGCCCGCATGCTCAAAGAGCGGGACGGGACGTGCAAGACGGTGTTCATCGGCCCCTGTACTGCCAAAAAAGTCGAATTCCAGCGGGAGGAGTATCGCGGCCTTTTGGACAGCGTCATCACCTTCGAGGAATTGCAGGCGCTCATCGACAGCCGCGACATTCCCGTTGCCGATCTCCCCGAAACGCCGCTTGCCGACGCGTCGCCCTTCGGCAGGGGATTCGCGTGCGCGGGCGGAGTTGCGGAGGCAGTCGCGCAGGCATTGAGAGAGAGGGGGAGCGATTTTCCGTTCGATCCCGTCTCTTGCAGCGGCATTGACGAGTGCCGCGCCGCGCTCACCAAGGCGAACAGGGGAATGTTGCAAAATAACTTCATCGAGGGAATGGTGTGTGCGGGCGGCTGCGTTGGGGGCGCGGGGTGCCTTACCCACGGCGAAACGGGAAAAAGCGAAACGGAGCGCTATGCAAGCGAGGCGGCATACGCCGAGATCGCTCTCGCGCTCGGAGAGTTTGAAAAATGATCCTCGTTATCGCGGACATCGGCGGAATATCGCCCGTGCTCGTGCAGAGCGCGCTGGGCATGCTCCCTTCCGCGCGGCGGGAAGAGATCTGCCGTTTGCAAGGGGAGACGGCGCGGGCACAAAAGGTCGTCGGCGAGACGCTCGTGCGGCTCTTCGCCCTTAAAAAATTCGGCCTGTCCCAACCCGTTTTTCTGCGCGGGGAAAAAGGGAAACCGTACTTAAAGGAAGTCCCCGATTTTTGTTTTAACCTCTCCCATTCGGGGGAGACGGTCGTATTCGCGGCGGCGGAATTGCCCGTCGGCGTGGACGTGGAACAAGTTGTTCCGCGCGCGTTCTCCGCAGTTGCGGCGCGCTGTTTTTCGGAAGAAGAGCAAAAAAAAATCGCCGCGTCGGCGGCGCCGCTTTTGGAATTTTACCGCGTCTGGACGGCGCGGGAAAGCATTGTCAAACGTCGCGGCGAAGGGGCGGCGGCGATGCGCGGGTTAAACCTTTCGGACGATCGGGTGCGCTCTTATGCGCTCGCGGGGGGGAAACTTTTCCCCTTCGGTGAATGCACCGCGCCGCAGTATCTGCTCTCCGTCTGCACGTCGGAGGGGGAAAACAGCGACATGTCCGTGCATTTTTGCTCCGCAGAAGAGGTGCTGTGCGGGTTAAAATAAGGTGAACGACCCCCTCCTCGGGAGGGGAAATCAAGGGGGTAGGGTACTTGGCGCCCCTTATAGGGGAGCTGTCGCGCTTGCTCGACTGAGGGGTTTTCGAGAACCCTTTCCCCCGCTGCGCGGGTACTTTCCCTAAAAGGGACAGCAAGGGGTTGGGCGAAATGCCGTTCCAAAATGTCATGTCGAGCGTAGTCGAGACATCTCTACCTTATTCCCGCTCACCAAATAAATTTTGCGTCGGAGCTCTCGCCGTTGTCGATGACAATGTCCTGCGCCGTCATCGATTTGTTTATCACCGCAACAAAATACGTCCATTCGGCGATCTCTTCGGGGGTCGCCCATTTTTTTAAGGGGGTGAGCGCCATGATCTGCGCCCACATCATTTCATCTTCCATCACATGGCGGTTGAGCGCCGTCGTCACGCCGCCGGGAGAGAGACTGTTCGCGGTCGCTCCCCACGGCGCAACGCGCAGGGCGACGTTTTTCATATAGGCGACAAGCCCGCCCTTGCTCGCCGTATATTCGGGAAATTCCGCCCCCGTCGAGGCGCTCGCCGAGGCGATGAACACAACGCTCTTGATGTTCGGCTGCACGCCGTACTTCTCGGTGACGCGGATCGCCCCCTTCAAATTGACGTCGATGTCTTGCCCGCTGTCCTGCACGCCCGCGTTGTTGACGAGGATCTCCACATTTTCAACGTCGGGGAGCTTTCCCGTCACGTCCGAAAGAAAGTGCGTGTAATTTTTCTCGGCGAAAGGGGAGGGAAGGAGGTCGAGCCCCACGACTTCATGTCCCGTTTTGAGAAATTTTTCGGCGATCGCCTTTCCGATTCCCCGACCCGTGCCCGTGATGAGAACTTTCATGCGATTCCTCCTTGTTTTGTCGTTAAAATAGTATGAGATTTCTCCACGCGGTCGCTCCGCTTCCTTGGTCGAAATGACAATGGAAAGAACGGGGATAACGACCCCCATTCTTAAATCGTCATGTCGAGCGTAGTCGAGACATCTCATCTTTGTTTTGCGCTCAGGAAGTCGAAATATTCCCGCCCGACGCCCCGTTTTTTCCATACGTTGCAAATTTTATAGCCGAGAGGGGAGAATACCGCCTCGATGAGAAGTTCCGCGACCATGCCCGTTGCGGCGCAGGTGAGGCACTGCAAGGGCGTCCAGCCGAAGAAGAAAAAGCTGACGAGAAAGGCGAATACGAGGTTGTCGCAGAACTGCCCGACCGCCGTCGAGAGATAGGTGCGGCAGGCATAGGCGAGAAAGCCGTCGGGATTTTTCTTGAAAAGTTTTCCGACCCCCCAATTCGAGAAATTGTTGACGACCGCCGATACGATAAACGCCGCCGTGGAACCGAGAAGAACATACCACGCGCCGCCGATCGTCGAATCGAGCGCGGAATTGACGATCGGTTCTTCCCCGAAATCGTAAAAAGCGCCCCAAGTACCCGGGATGAGGCTCGCAAGCCAAAGGATCAAACAGGCACACAGATTGATGAGGATCGCAAAGACGGAAATGATCGTCGCCGCTCTCGGCCCGTAATGTTTGGTGAGCACGTCCATACAGAGGAAGGCCACCCAAGAGACGATGATGCCGCAGTCGAGCGCGAGCCAATCGAGGGGGATATTCAAGCTCTTGTTTGCGAGCAGGTTCATTGCGAAAACGGCGAGCAGGAAGAGTGCAAAAGTGAGCGGGGAGAGGGAACGCAGCAAAACGCCGCATTCGGAGAAAAAGTCCGAAATCTTTTGTTTCATAAAAAAACTCCTTGTTTTTTATTGCACGAAAGTGCCTTTCCTTGCGGAACGCGGCGCGGATGGTTTGTCAAGGCGAACATCCCGTCGCGTATTCTATTATAGCGCGGCAAGGAGCGCAAGTAAAGCGATTTCCGGAACAAAACCCGAGAGGACCGCTAAAAATACAAACAATAAGCAACGCTTATATCAGATATTCAACAGATTATTTGACATTTTCGGCAACATATAGTATAATAATGCAAAATTTTTATAAAAGAGGAGATCGTATGAAAAAAACACGCTTTTTGATTGCGCTGCTGTGCATGGTGCTTGGCGTGGGGCTGCTTTGCTTTGCGGCATGCGCACCCGACGAACCCGCGCCCGTAGAGCAGACGGCAAAACTCACGCTCTCTGCGGGGGAGGGCGGCTCTCTTGCGCAAACGGATTACGAAGTAAAAGTAGGAACGCCGCTTGCGGAATTTGTCAAAGACATTGCTCCCACGCCCGAGGCGGACCTGACGTTCGCGGGCTGGTACAACGGGAGCGCTCTGTTGTCGGACGAGATCATGCCGCAGGAGGATATGACGCTCGTCGCAAAGTATACGGCGACATACAGCCTTTCCCTCTACCTCGAAGGGGTGGACGGAACGTACGGCGCGGCGCAGACGGCTACGGGCACGGCGATCTACGGCGAGCCCCTTACCTGCGAGGCGAAACAAGAGCATTACTCTCTCGACGATACGCATGAGAATGTTCTCTCCACGAGCAAGTTGGGGAAGAAGGACACCTTTACGGCCTATCTCAAACGGGATACATACAGTATTCATTACTACCTCAATGCGCCGCAGTCGGCAGGGGACGCGACATTTGAAGGGGATATTCCCTCCGTCAGCGCGCGTTACGAGGCGAAAACAACGCTCTCCGGCGGCGAAGGATTCACCGTCTCCGATTGGTTCCGTTTCGGAGGCTGGGCGGTCGAGGCGAACGCGGCTCCTACTTATCAGGCGGGCGAAGAGATCTCGCTTGAAAAAGATCTCTTCCTCTATGCCGTCTGGGATAAGGCCTATTTCGACCGTTTCGGCGGCGGAGATTTCCTCTTCTTCCCGCAGAATGAAGAGGGCGTTGCCATTATGAAACGCGCGGGCACGGAATATCGCGGCACCTGCGAAGGGGATACATTTACCTTCAAAGAGGGAGAAAACGAGATCGTGCACGGCAAAAAGAATTCGGACGGCACCTTTGTGTATTACCGCGAAGGCGTGGAAGGGGTGGTCTATCATCATGCAAACGCCTATACGAGGAAGCTGGATGAGGATCATGCGACGATCGAGTTCGACGGTTACAACAATATCACCTATACCGTCGGGACGGAGGTAAAACACGGCGAGGTGTCCTACGATCCCGATGATATGCGTTATACGTTTACGGGCGGGGAGGAATCTTTCGACTTTTTGCTCACCGATATTTACTCCGTCGGTCCCGACGGGGAAATTTCCTCCGAGAAGGTGTTCCTTTCGGTGGGCGCCGAGACGGGCGCCTATCTCGCCTACCGATTCGTCTATAAAGCGCCTTCGATCAAGGCGGATACTCTCTGTGGTTTCGTGCTGAACGGACTGGGCTATATATACGGTTTGGACATCGAGACCGAAGAGATCCTCTTTGAAGGGACTTACATGCCCGTGACCGACAGCGGCGTGATCACCATGACGCTCTCCTATACGGATGGCGAACAGGCATCTTTCAACGCCAAACTCCTCGATTACATGGACGGGATAAAGGTCATCCTGTTTGAGGACGACTGTGCGGGAGAATATACGGACGCGGCGGGCAACAAACTCACTCTCGACGGGTTCAGCGGCACGGCAAACAGCGCCGTCTGGACTTCCGCAGACGGACAGACTACGGAAGAGGGCATGTACGCTCTCGATGATTCCCCCCTGGGTCTGATTTTGCGCTTGCAGGGAGAGAGCGGCAAGGTGAGCAGATCTTACCGTCTTTCGGACGGCACGTTCTCGGAGCTCGGCGACGGGAGCTATTCGGAGTACGTTATTTTCTACGGAAGGTCCTTAGGCCGTGCCGTTCTCGTGCCCGGGAATGAGACTACGACCCTCTATCCGGACACCGACAAACCCAACGAAAAGATCGAGGGCAGGACGACGGAAGTGGAGGGCAAGAAAGATCTTTTGCTGTTCACCTCAACCGACGGCAACACGGTCTTTGAGTACAAACTTTTCAGCGATTATCTGATCGCCGGCAGCATATCGATCTATTACAATTTCTTCACCTACTATCCCGTATTTGACGAAGAAAACAAAAATATGCAGGTGTTAAAGACGGCTGACGGCGCAGAGGAGCTGTTGCTCGACAATCAGAATTTCGCGGCAGTCTACACCTCGGGAGATACTTCTATCGTCGGCAGTTTTGGTTGGCTCGAAGGTTGGGTGCCCGGTCACACCTATATCGAATTTTTCAACTACGAATCGGGCAGATATGTATATTTCGAGTATCTTAGCGGAGCGACGCCTTCCTTTGCCGAGCTCGGAGAGCTCACGGATATTTATTATTGGTACAATCCGCGCAGCTACTCCGCAGATCCGACGTATGAGTTGATCATCTTCGACGGAGAGGAAAAGATAGCGTTTTATCGTTGGTGGATAGAAGAAGAACAGGCCTATGGTCAAACGTATGGCTCCTTTACCTACGACGAAAGTACCTCTCGCGGCGTGTTTACCTCCGATTCGCAAATCGATCCTCCTTATTCTATGCGTTTTACATTGGGGGTGGACGGTGAAGGGTATAACGTATTCTTCTCATTCAACGGATTGCCCGAGGAAGATATGACTTTTGCGGGCGAGACCCCGCTCATGCTTGACGCATACGGGTTCGCCGTATATGAGGGGAAGGAAGGATACTATTTCCTTTCGCAGCAATTGAGCGAAGATGTCTACCGTATCTATGCCATTTTCCCTGTCGATGGAGAGTATGGTTATGAATACTACTTTGACATTGACCTCGGGGAAAAGACTTACATCGAGTGCGACAATGCGATCGGTTCGTTTTATGAGGATGTAACCAGAGAGGAGATCCTCGAATTCGACGGCCGAGGACATGTCACCTATAAGAATATCGACAACGAAACGGTCGAGGGGACCTATACGGTCATAGGCTATGACGAAGAGGACAGATTGGTCGTCAGCGTCAAGCTCGGCGAAGAGAGCTATCGTGTCCGCTGCTATTATTTGTTGGACGATGAGGGAGATCTCATCGGTCACTATACCAAGGAAGTCGGCAGCGCGGGCTCCTATACGGGCGACAAGTGGGAATACCTCACCATCGATACGTTCGGAGATGCAGTCTACACCGACAAATACGGTATCAGCTACAAGGGTGAAGTGGCGCAGATCAGCGAGCATGTCGTCGAGTTTGCGGATGAGTACGGCACATATGACATTTATTGCGTGCTCGGCGAAAACAACACCTTCACCACGCCCGAAGACGGGATGATCATCGACGGCGATACCCTCGTGAAGTACCTCAGCGGCGCCGAAACGGAGATCAAAATTCCGAACGGGGTGAAAAAGATCGCGCCGTGCGCCTTCTCCGAGCCGCTTTACGGCTCTGCCTATATCGGTGCGGAGATCACTTCCCTCGATCTGAACGAGGTGGAGGAGATCGGCGCCAACGCCTTTAACGGCTGTTGGTTCTTGGTTTCGGTCAAGGGTGCAAAACTCAAAAAAGTGGGCAAGAACGCCTTCTATGATTGCATCGAGCTTTCCTCGCTCGATCTTCCCGCGCTCGAAGAGATCGGCGAAATGGCGTTTTATCTCTGCGAATCTCTTACAAACGTGAAACTTAACTCGGCAAAGATCATCTATGCCGCAGCGTTCAGTTATTGTTATGAACTCACCGAAATCTCCCTTCCCGCAGCGGAAATGCTGTATGAGGGCGTGTTCTATGATTGCTTTGCGCTCGAACTCGTCACGCTCGGGGAACATCTCACCAAAATCGGCACCCCCGATGACCCTGTCACGGGCGTGTTTGAACGGAGTTTGACGCTCGCACAGTCTCCGCTCAAAGTGAAATTGCTCTCAAAAAAGGTTCCCGTAATCGGATATGATCTGTTTGCGGGAGTGACTTCGTACACTGTTGTCGTGCCCGATATCGCGACCGTCAAGTTGTTCTACCTTGCGGACAGTTGGGAGGAGTACAACGCCCACGTCGGCTGCGAGAGTGAATACGACGGGACGTATTATAACTATCGTTACGGTGTGTATGCTTTCGTTCTGGACGGCACTTTGCGCGAGATCAACGGCAGAGTGATCTCTCATGGCGCATACGAAGTGCGCGATGGTTCGGTTTACACCCTTAAATTCGATCCGACAAAAGAGGGCAAGTACCAAGAGGCCGCAACTCCGCTCTTTAAGTTCAATGATGCGGGAAATATCGTTTACGCCCCCTATAATTACGAGGATGAAGCATATGCCTACATTTACTTCAAAGCGGGCGAAGAAATAACGATTGCTCTCAGCTATTCCGAGGATACGATCGCTTTCACTCCCGTACCGATCACC
Source organism: uncultured Clostridia bacterium (assembly GCA_947632195.1). Taxonomy (GTDB): domain Bacteria; phylum Bacillota; class Clostridia; order Christensenellales; family Borkfalkiaceae; genus Gallimonas. The sequence continues at coordinate 23,289 of CANROE010000005.1, forward strand.
GTTTATTCGTCGGGAATTGTTTACGAGGTTCCCGCCGTCTGGACGAAAGACGGTGTGGAAAAAGCGGCAAAGGTGCAGCTGTCGTACGATAACAGCTTTACTGCCACCATGTACCTCAAAGCGGACGGGAATCGCTATGCGATAAATTCTCTCTACACAGAATCCGGTAAAGTCAGTGCCTCTCTCGGCGAAGAGGAGTTCGATCCCATCATTTCCACCTATAACGCCGAGGATGGGAGCTACCTCGCCATTTCGCAGAACGATAAAGCGGGGACAGACATCACCGTATCCTTTGTGTTGTCGGCGCTGCGAGATGAGTACGACGAGCCAATCGCCATGAATAATGTTTCCGCCGAAAAGAGCGCGGACGGCCAAACGTATACCACAAAGCAACCGTGTATCTTTGCTGGGTACAGTTATGTACTCACATTTACCGTTACGGGAGAGGGAATGTTCTCCTATTCGTATGTGAGCGAGCGGCAGATCGTCGTCATCTCCGACGACGGTTCGGCGCAGGTTGTTCTCTATCAATCTGCCTCCGGCGAGATCACAAGCGTGACCTTGTATGTGAACAGTTACGGTTCTTGGACGGACGTTGCGGCACGCACTCAAAATTACACGCTTATCGAAGAGGACAGCAAGGTCTATCATTGGTTGGTGTACGAGTACAGTTACGCGGGTGACTTCACGCTTACCCTCACGGGCGAGGGCGAGGCGCTCACGGGCAACCTTTCCGTGGGTACGGTCGTCAAAGGCTATCTTAACGGCGTGTATGTCACCGCTTTCTACGAGGGTGACACGCGTACGGCGCTCTATATGTGCGAAACGGATGGGGTGTACGGCAAAGTAGAGGCCAGTGCTGTTACGGAGAACGACGGGTATCTCACCGTTGAATTCAAAGAAAACACCTACTATGTCACGCTCGATCTTGAAAGCAAAACTGCGACGATCGTCTTTGCTGATATGACCTATGAGAGCAACAGTTGGGATGATATAAAGGGTAGCGTGCGCGTGATAAAAGCCCCCGACGGCACGACAACGGGAATGACTCTCACCATGGACGAGAAAGAATATAATCAGTATACCGAATATCAGGGTGATTACAGATCCTACTACATCTTTACGGACGGAACGCAATACTATTATGTGACCCTCTCCACGAGCAACTGCTCTATTTCGGCACTTAGCGCTAAGACTTTCGCCAGCGGAGATTTCAACATTACTCTTCTTGTTCAGTCCAATGACACCGTTGCGGGCGTTGCTTCCGCCACCTATCAAGGGCAACTCGTAGAAGTGACTTTCGAGGCTCTTTATACGGGTGGAAAGGATTATGCTTCACTTACGTTTACGGTTAACGGCGCAACCAAGAACTATCTTGCGAACATCACCGATACAACTATGAGCGAGCTTACCGAGCACGTTCTTGAAACAGCCGACAAGAAGTACCGTGTTACTGTGCTGGCGAGTGAAAACGATTTCGTGTTTGAAGTTACGAAGTTTGAAGAAAGCATCGACGGCAAATATGTAGCGCATGAAATCAATTGGCAGGGACATGAGCAAGGAGACGGGTACAACTACGACCTCGGCGACGAAAACTACACGGGCTACCGTTTGAAATTCGAGAATGAAAACGGCACTTGGAAAGTAACCCTGTATCAAAAGTATTAACCGAATAAAGGGGCGCCCCCGTTGCGAATGCAACGGGGGCGCCTTTTGCTCTTTCCAAAAAACGTCTTATTTCAGCGTCTGTTTTCGCTTGATTTTGAAAAAGTCCGCCCACGGGTCGGGCTTTTCCAACCGTTTGAGCGCGCCTTTTAAACTTATCCCGTTCGGAGTAACGCGCGAGATCTCCTCCCACGCAATGGGCATGGAGACGGGCGCGCCGTCGCGGGCGCGCAGAGAGTAGGGAGCGACGCTCGTTGCGCTTTGGGTATTCCTCTGCCAATCGAGGAAGATTTTCCCCGTCCGCGCCTTTTTGGAGATGTTCGCGGTAAAATCGTCCGGAAACCGCTCTTCCATGAGCATGGCAACTTGCTTTGAAAACGCCTTCACGCTCTCCCCGTCCGCGTGCGGGCGAAGAGGCACAACGATGTGGTACCCTTTGCCGCCGCTCGTCTTTAAAAAAGACGTAAGCCCCAACGTTTCAAGCGTCCTTTTGAGTTCGCGTGCTCCTTTCCGCACCTTGGCAAGGGGAAGTCCCTCGTCGGGGTCGAGGTCAAAGACCATCACATCCGGCTTTTCCGTCCCCGTTTTTGTGCCCTGTACATGCAGTTCCACGGCGTTGTACTGCGCGAGGGAGAGAATGCCTTTTTCGCTCTTGACGAAAAAGCCGTTTTCCTGCGGGAGAAACCCCACGCCCGCAAATGTTCCTTCGAGGCGGCGACGGAAAAAGTTCTCCCCGCCGATCCCCGCAGGACAGCACACCAAACTCAAAAGCCTGTCTTTGAGAAAGGGGAGCATGCGCGGAGCGACGGCGGCGTAGTACTGTGCGACGTCGCCCTTTGTGATCCCCTGCGCGGGGAACATGACCTTTTCGGGGTGGGTAATGTTTACGCCGAGCACCGCTGTGCCTCCCGTTTTCGGGGAACGTGTGCGCTTTTTGGCGGGACGGGAAGGTTCGGCGGTCATCTCCTCGGGCGGCTTGTCCTCCCTCAGTCCGCAAAAACTCGCCTGCCGCAAGAGCCCTGCCGCCGTGCGCTCGGCAAATTCCACCTGCGCCGCCGTTTTCGGTTCCAGCCAAACGGCGTTCTTTTCTTTCGGCGGGGGAAGGAAGGGGGAAGTCTTTCGCACGAGAGGGCGGAACGTTTGCAGAAGTTCGGACTTTGTTTGCTCCGAAAAGCCGCTCCCTACCCGCCCCGCAAAGGTGAGCGTCTTGCCGTAGTAGCAGCCCACAAGCAGAGATCTGGGCAAGCCGTCCTCTCCCGCCGTGTAGCCGCCGATTACAAATTCCTGCGTGTTGCGGAATTTAAGTTTGAGCCAATCGCCGTTTTTGCCCGCCGTATAAGGAGAGTCGGCGCGTTTGATCACGATCCCCTCAAAGCCCTCTTCTTTCAGCGTTTTCAGCTGTGTTTTTGTCATACGTTCGGCGTGTTCGCTGTATTTGAGAAGGGCGGGCGCGTCGCGGAGAAGGGCTTTCAGCTTTTGTTTGCGCTCGCTGAGCGGACGGCCTCTCAGATCGTTTCCGTCGAGAGCGAGCAGATCGAAGAGCACATAGCGCAGCCCCTTTTGGTGCGACGAATAGGATTGCAGCGCGCCGAAGTCGGAATGCCCGTCCTCGCCGACTGCGATCATCTCCCCGTCGAGAACGGCGGCGCGCCCGTTCATGAGCGTCTCCACCGCTTCTGCGGCAGGCGCGAACTTTTGGGTACAGTCGTACCCGTTTCGCGTTTTGAGCGTCGTTTTGCCCTCTTCGGAGAATGCGAGCGTGCGGTGGCCGTCGTATTTGAGCTCGAAAAACCAGCCCGCCGTTTGGGGGAGACGGTCCGTAAGGCGGGCAAGCATGACTTCCGCTTCGGAAAAGGGATTTTCGCTCCCGCCGCGCGCGATCTCCTCCATGCTCTTGCCCGAGCGCACGCTGCGGGTAAAGCGCGAGATCCCCGCCGTGTCCTTGGCATAGGCGTCCTTTTCCTTGATGAGCAGCCACGGCTCCCCGCGCTCCCTGCTGTTTTTGAGTTTGACGAGCGCCCAATTCCCTTTGAGCCGCTCCCCGAAGAGAGTAAATTTGAGCGACCCGCTTTCGAGCCCTTTCCGAAAGTCATAACGGGGGACATATTCGCCCTCGTCCCAGAGCATGACCGTGCCGCCGCCGTATTCTCCTGCGGGAATTGTCCCCTCAAAGGACATATAGTCCACGGGATGATCCTCCACCCGCATGGCGAGCCGCTTGTCGAGCACGGAGAAAGAGGGGCCCTTCGGCACCGCCCAGCTCAGCGCCACGCCCTCCCATTCGAGGCGGAAATCGTAGTGATCCGCGCGTGCGATGTGGTGCTGTACGCAAAATTTCAAGCGCCCGCAGCTCTTTCTTACTTCGCCCTCGGGCTCGTCCGTCACCGCAAAGTCGCGCTTGCTTTGATAGGTTTTCAGCTTATTTTCTTCCATGGTTTCAGTTTGCTCGGTCGTGCCGAAATTATGGGCGGGCGGCGGATATTCCCTCACGGATTGCAAATAATCGTTAAAAAGGAGGCATTTATGGCGGTCGTACAAAAAGGGGCGATCTCCTTTGGGCTCGTGTATATCCCCGTCAGCCTGTATACGGCGACGCAGGACAGCGACATCACCTTCAACCAGCTCCACAAGGCGGATAAGTCCCGCATCCGCTACAAAAAGGTATGCGCACATTGCGGAAAAGAGGTGGAGGCGAAGGACATCGTGCGCGGCTATGAATATGCCAAAGACAAATATGTGATCGTCACGGACGAGGAGATCGAGGCGCTCAAAACGGAAAAAGACCGCACGATCACCATTTTAAGTTTTACCGCATTGGACGAGATCAGCCCCGTCTATTACGACAGGGCGTATCATGTGGTCCCGCAAAAGGGCGGAGGAAAGGCGCTCGAACTTCTTCGGCAGGCGATGATGCAAATGCAGCGGGCGGCGCTCGGCAAAACGGTGCTCGGGAATTCGGAAAAATTGCTCGTCATTCTGCCCCAAAAGGACGGGATCCTCATCCAGACCCTGCTCTATCAGGATGACATCAAGGAACTGCCCGTAGATTACGACCGTCCCGCCGTGACCGAGGCGGAGCGGAATATGGCGGAGCAGCTCATCAAGAGCATGGAGGCGCCGTTCACCCCCGAACGTTATAAAGATGAGTTTCGCGAAAAACTGCGCGCGCTCATTGCGGACAAGATCGCGGGACGGGAAACCGTCGCGCCCAAAGAGGAACGGGCGGGTCAGGTGCTCGACCTCATGGAGGCGCTCAAAGCGAGCGTAAAGCGTGCAGAGAAAAAACCCGCCAAAAAAGCTGCCGCGCCTTCCGTACGGCCTTCGGGGAAGAAAAAGGAGGCATAAAAGGAGCGGCCCGACAAAATGCCGAGCCGCTTCATGCAACGGAGTTATTTGCGGCGTTTGATGACAATGACCGCTGTGGGAACGCAGATGATCGCAGCGCCGCATACGGTGGCGATCACGATCCACATCCATGCGCTGCTCTCGTCCGTCTCCTCAATGGGGGAGAGGCTCTGCGCGATCTCGCCGTTATTGACGAGGGAGGCGTTCCCGTGCTGTTCATCGGTTTCGGACGCAACGGGACCTGTTGCGGGCTGTTCAACCGTCTCGGGAGCGGGAGCCGCCGGCATCTTGGGCGCGAGCTCGGTTTGGGGCAGCTGTACGGGAGGTTCAGACGTTGCGGATCCGTTCCTGGGCAGTTTTTCGGGCAATACCTGCGGAACTTGGGGCGCGGGTGCGGCCTCTTTTTGCGGCTCCGGAAGTGTTTCGGATTCTGCGGGTTCTACCGTCTCGGGTTCGTCAACTTCGGGTTCGTTCTCGACGACTTCGGGCGCGGGCGCAACTTCGGGCTCATTCTCGGGCTCGATAACCTCGGGTTCGTCAACTTCGGGCTCTACCGGAACAAGCTCTGCGGGAGGGTTCGTCTCCTCGGGTGCGGGAAGTTCCTCTTCGGACTTGACGGGAAGTTCCTCTTTGGTTTCGGGGAGTTCTTCTTCGGGTGCGGGAAGTTCTTCTTCGGTTTCGGGAAGTTCCTCTTTGGTTTCGGGAAGTTCTTCTTTTTGCTCGTCAACTTCGGGAGCTGCAATTTCGGGCTCCGCCGTTTGAGGTTCGTCCTCGGGTTCGGGCAGAGGCTCTACGGGCGCAGGTTCTGCGGGAACGGGCTCTGCGGGTGCATGTTCTGCGGGCGCGGGTTCTGTGGGCGCGGGTTCTACGGGCGCGGGATCTGCTTGCGGGGCGGGCGCTACCGCCACTTTGCTCTTTTCTTCATACTTGTGGCACAGGACGCAGTAACGGTAGGTGATCTTATAGCCGTCCTCTGTCTTTTCCAGCCAAACCGACCAATCATGGGCGTTCGGGTCAACGGAGATCTTTTCGCTCTTTATCCACGCGCCGCAGTCTGCGCAGTAAACATTGTAAGTACCGTTTTCAATGCAGGTGGCCTTTTTCACACGGACGTGCTCGCCTTCGGTATGGCCCGTGGCTCTTTGGGTGATCACTGTTTGCACGTCGCCGCACGCGGAGCAAACTTTCTCGGTGTAACCGTCCTTCGTGCAGGTCGCGGCGTGTTTTGTCTCTTTGTAGCGGTGTCCCGTGGCGGGAATGATCTCCGTCTCCTTGACGGCACGGCAGAGCTTGCAGTGCACGGACTTCTGTCCCGCCTCCGTGCAGGTGGGAGCAACGTCCACGGTAGGGGAGCTCTCCCAGGTGTGTACGGCGACGTCTGTCGTTTCAACTTGCGTTTCGCCGCATCTCGTGCAGGTCTTGGTAATGACGGTGCCGTCGCAACCCGCTTTTGTCTCTTCGCTCCACTGATGGCCGAGCGCGCTGCCCGGATGGTCGGTGCGGGTCTTTTCGCCGCACTTGACGCACACTTCTACGGTATAGCCGTCCTCCGTGCAGGTGGCGGGGACTTCATAGGAAACGTTATCGTGTCCCTGTGCCTCGGTCGTCACGATCTTTTCCTGTTGGCAGGCGGTGCAGGTGTATTTCACCACATAGTCTGTGGTGCACGCGCCCCACTGTCCGCTCACGACTTTACCGTTATTATAATAGTGCGAAGCGGTCGCATACGTTTCATATGTCTCTTCCCCGAAAGTGAATTCGACGCCAACCTTTTCGTCGTACGGAAGGTTGTTTTTGAATTCATTCTTTACGGTGACGGTCGCGACCGTCTTATCTTTGGAGACAGTCAGATGAAAGTGTTCCGCGCCGCTTGTCAATTTCCAGCCCATGTTATCGGGGAGGAGCTTATTTTTCGAGTCGAAAGTTGCGGTAAAGGTATGGGAGCCGAGGTTGGGGTCGAACGTGCGGCCGCCTCCCGTGAGCCCCTTGAATTCTGCGGGTTTGCTCGCGCCGCCCGCCTCGGTAATGTCGTCGTAGATCGCATAGAGGCGGAGCACAGGCTCGTATTTATCGGGCGTGTAAGGGGTTTCGAGCATTTCTGCCGCATAATCGGTATCAAACACAAATTGTTTGCCGTTGGCGTCTACCCAGCCCTTGAAATCGTGCCCCTGCCACGGTGCCCATCTGTCGAGGGGAAGGCGGGCGAATTTGCCGCCGTATTCAAAGCCCGTGCTTCTGCCGGTGGAGGCATATTCGGTATCATGGATATTTTTCCAGCCGTTGCTGTACCAATAGACGGTGATGTTTTTGGGATCGTACATCGCATAGAGGGTGGAACCTGCCGACACCACATCGCCTTCGTGCACCAATTTGCCCTTTGTGGCATTTTGCAACCCGAGGGAATGCTCGATCCAGCGGGCGTTTTTCCAATCGTAGCCCGCATCGTCGGCATAGCGGGGATCGGGAGTCTCTCCCTTATTATACCATTCAATGGACCTGCCGTTGAGGTAGGTATAGCCTGTGTTGCTGTACTTCGCTTTGAGCGTTTCCCATCTTTCGCCGCTCTCGTCGCCCCAGAATTCGACATCGACGGGCGCCGTGAACCAACCCACAAAGTCATAGCCTTCGCGCTCGGGGGTGGGAAGCTCGGGCAGTTTGCCGTTCTCCGTCACGACGGTCATCGTCTTGTCGCCGTCATAGGTCACGAGGGTGACAGTGTTTGCTTCGTCGGCGGATGCGACGAGCGAGCCTGCGTGAAACGCAAGCGGGATCTGGGACAATGCGAACACAGCCGCGCAGCCCAAGCCGAAAATTCTTTTACGCATCTTTGTCATAGTGCGCTCCTTCTCCGCGCATCGCGCGCGGATATTAAAGTCTACTATATTATATCATCGGTTTTTGAAATTGCAACCCCTTTTCAATAAAAAATTAAGCTCCTTGAACTATTTTTTTGCATACGTTTTGCGTTTTAGCACAGTTCATTGAACATTTTAAGATTTCTGTAAAAAAACGCGGAGCCGTAAGCTCCGCGCCGCTGAATGTCTATGCCGTCAATATCCGATCTGTACGCCGATGAAGAGCATGAGAACGGTCACCGCAAATACGGCAAGCTGGAACCACCAGGTAAAGCGGAACCACTTCCCGTAGGAGACTTCCGCCATCGAAAGCCCGATGAGCAGGACGGGATTGGTGGGCAGAATGACGTCGGTGAAACCATCCGCCATGCAGTAGGTGAGAATGACGAGATTCGCCGAGAGCCCGAGCGGTGCGCTCAGTTGCAGCAGAATGGGCAAAATCAAAAAGATCTTTGCCGATGCAGAGCCGATGAAAATCTGCAAAAAGAGAATGAGCGCATAGAGCAGGAGAATGACCTCGAAGGGGGATCTGTTTTTCAGCGTCTCCACGACGTTATAGAGGATCGTGCCGAGGATCCCGCCCTCGTCCATGATGAGTTTCACGGAAGAGGCAAGGGCGATCATGACGACGGCGGGGAGCATGGAGAGCATGCCCTGCCCGAGCCATTTCAGCACGCGCAAAAAGTTTTTCGAGAGGATCCCGCCTGCGATGAGGCCGCCGATGAGGAAGGTGACGGAGAGAATGGGAATGGCATAGTCGGAGATGACGGGCACCGTGGCGACAACGAGCAGAACGGCAAGCTGCGCCGCAAAAAAGATAACGTATGTCAAAAAGACCTTTCTGTCCGTCTCTCCGCCGTCTACGGAAAGCGTCGCGCGCTTTTCGCAGTCCGTTTGATAGGTCAGCGACTTTCGGGGGTCGCGGGAGATCCTGCGGTAGTGCAGAAGCAGGAACCCGCATACCATCGCGTAAATAACGACGAACAGGACCACGCGCATATACATGCCGTCCGCCACCGTGATCCCCGCCTGTTCGGAGGCGAGCCCCACCGAGAAGGGATTGGTGATCGCCGCCGAGAAACCGAAACAGGCCGCCATCATACACATGCCGAGCCCCATGAGGGAATCGAACCCGAGCGAAAGGGCGAGTATCACCACGAGGGGCAGGAGGGTAACGAGCTCTTCAAACATACCAAAGAGGCTCCCGAACGCCATAAAGAGAAGGACAAGCAGGCAGAGGATAACTTTTTTCCGCGCGGAAAATTTCTTCACGGCGGCGCCGATGATCGCTTTGATCCCGCCCGTCTTTTCGATGATCAGAAATACGCCGCTCATGACGAGCAGGAAGATGCTGATCATGATCACGCGCAGTCCGTCGCTCGATGCGAACACGCGGAAGGGCGCGGTGATCACCCGCCAGAAGGCGATGCCGTGTATCTCGCCCGCCGTATAGACCGGCAGACCGTCCACCATTTCATAAGTCCCCTGCGGGATAAACAGGGTGAGAATGGCGCTCGCCGCGATGATGAGAATGAGCATAGCAAGCACCAGCAAAAAGGCGCGGAGGTTGATGTGTAAAAAAGATTTTTCCTTTGCCCTTACGTCCGTTCCGGGGAGATAGGCGTCGGAGCGCGGCTCGGGGGACCCCAAATCCTTATTTTCTTTCTTTTCTCTCATAAGTTGTCCTTCGTTACTCTTTGAAATATTCTTTGAGGGCAATGCTGCATTGGTACCACTTGACGCAGAGCCGTTTGTTTTCGGGAACGAAATAATAGATCTCTTTTCCGACGTAAAGCTCAAAATCTTCGTTTACGCCGAAGAGCAGGCGGTAAACCTGGTTTCCGTTGAAGTGCACGCTTACTTCTTCCCCGTCGTCCGTGCCCTCATAGGTGAGCCCGCTGCGGTCGAGACGGCACACGCCCTCTCCCGCGTGGCGCAGGCAGGTCTTGCCGTCTTTCGAGGAGTGTTTGAGCTCCACTTTGCTTTCGAGGCGGTATTCCGCATCCGCCGTAATCTCCTTGTCAAGCACTTCCTGCTGCCAATCGTACCAATCGCGCAGGTCGTTGAAAGGCCCTTCGCGGAAGGCGTATCTGTCGCCGAGATGTACCTCGTTTCCGCAAACGGTACACCGTAGCGTGCGTTTTTGGGTCTCTCCCGCGCCCTCGGCCCCGCAGCAGGGACACTTATAGAGAATGCCCTCCAATCCTTCCGCAAGCCGCTTGTCGCGGTACTTTATTTCGGGACGGGTAGCGAGCCATTCGTATTCGTCGTAGTCCATCGCTCGGTCGAGCTTTCCGGTAAACGCCTCGTAGTCCATCGAAGAGAGCTCCTCTGAGGAACAGAGGCGGTCGAGCGTACACTCCACGGGGGAGCGGCGGCGCGGGCCGTTGCCCCACTTGGGCCTTGCGAAGTAATTTCCGTGGATCTTGAAGAGATAGACGTCGGCGCCCGACTTGTAGATGAATTTCGACGTCGCGTTCTGGATGCCCTCGTATCTTCCCACGGTGGAGAGCCGTGCCTCGGGCATCATCAGCAGCATTCCCTTCCGCTGCTTGACGGCGCGCACGCAGTTCTTCGCGCTTTCCAGATCGGCGGTAAACATGCTCTTGGGGATCACGCCGCCCATCTTCATGAGCGTGCCCATCGTCTTGTGATAGAAGTACATGCGCGCGCAAATGATGTTGGGGTAGTATTTTTTGAGGTATCTTCCCGAGAAGAGAAAGTCGACAAACGTCCCGTGGTTTACGAGGACGATGGACGGGCGGTTGAGCTTTCCCGTCAGGTTTTTGTACTTCACCTTGAAGTTCAGGCGGACATAGACGCCTGCGAGGAAGAAGAAAAGACGGAAGAGGACCTTGTGCGTATCCCGCAGCTCGTAGTCGGAGGTGTAGGGGGTCGCGCGACGTTTGAGATAGGCGTTGAGTTTGGCGGCAAGCGCATTTCTCTTCAAGAACAGCACGAGCAATATGGCGAGAAGCACGGCAAAGACCGCCGCCGCCCAGATGAGACTTGCGGTGATGGCGAGATTCCCGAGCCCGACGCCGATGAGCACGGAGGGGAGCGCTCCCAACCCCGTGAGCAGAAGATAGCGCGGATATTTGAGCCCCATGCTCGCGGCGAAAAAGCAGATCATGCCGTAGGGAATGGCGGGCAAAATGTAGAGCACGAGCACGATGAGCGAGACGCTGCGCGTCGTCTTTGCGCTGCTCCAATCGATGTCGATCTTTTTGGAGTAATATTCGCTCAGGCGGGTGCCGAAAATTTTATAGGCGATGTAGATGAGGGTATTGCCGACGAGCACGCCGATCTCGCACACGAGAATGCCGAACCACAGGCCGTAGCTCACGCCTGCGATCACCTGCACGGGCTCTGCGGGCAGGAACATGAACACCACCTGCAACATGGACAAAAGTCCTATGGAGACGACGCCCCGCCAGCCGAAACGCTGCGCGTTTTCGCGGATCTCCTCCTGGGTGATCCCCTTGCGGAAAAACGCCTTGAACACCTCTATGTTTTCGCCGGCAAAGAGAAACACGAGAATGGCGGCAAGGAGCAACAGTCCCGCCACCGCCACGATGATCTTGATCTTCTTTCCTTTTCCCATCTCTCTCTCCGTTACTTTTTCGCATTTCATTATAGCCGAAAAAAACGGGAATTGCAAGAACTTCCGCCGATATTTGTCAATTTTTTACACAGCGGAGAAAAAACGGCGTAAAGCGGCCGCAGAAGAGCCGCCGCCAAAAGGCGTTCGGCGTTGCGTGCGGCGGTTTTTACCTTAAAAATGCAAAACCTTTTCATCGCGGCGGGGAAACCGTATGAATTTTGCAGAAATTAAATCATTTTTTGTTACAGCTTTTCATTGACAAAGAAAATTTCTTGCATTATAATATATGGGAACTCATCAAAAGCGAGGAAACAAATGGACATCCGTGAAATTTTAAGCAAATGCGACCACACCCAACTCTCCGTCACGGCGACGTGGCAGGACATCAAGACGCTCATCGACGACGGAATAAAATATCAAACCGCGTCCGTGTGCATTCCGCCCTGCTATGTGGGCGAGGCGAAAAAATATGCGGGCGACAGGCTCGCCATCTGCACCGTCATCGGTTTCCCCAACGGCTACAACAGCAAGGAAGTAAAGGTATTCGAGACCCGCGACGCCGTCGCGGCGGGCGCGGACGAGATCGACATGGTCATCAACATCGGCGACCTGAAAGCGGGCCTTTATGACAAGATCCTCGACGAGATCAAGGCGATCAAAGAGGCGTGCGGCGGTAAGATCTTAAAAGTCATCATCGAGACCTGCCTCCTTTCCGAAGAGGAGAAGATCGAGATGTGCAGGATCGTCACCGAGGCAAAGGCGGACTTCATCAAGACGTCCACGGGCTTTTCCAAGGCGGGCGCGACAAGAGAGGACGTGGCGCTCTTCAAAAAATATGTCGGCAAAGACGTGAAGATCAAGGCGGCAGGGGGAATTTCCTCCGTCAAGGACGCGGAGGACTTCGTTGCCCTCGGCGCAGAGCGGCTCGGCACGTCCCGCATTGTAAAGATCGTCAAGGAGGAACACCTGTTATGAGCGAACATCCCAACATTCCCACCCCCCACATCGCCGCAAAGTACGGCGACTTTGCAAAGACCGTTTTAATGCCCGGCGACCCCCTCCGCGCAAAGTTCATCGCGGAGAACTTCTTCGAGAACCCCGTCCTCGTCAACAACGTGCGCGGGGTCAACGGCTTTACGGGAACGTATAAGGGCAAAAAAGTGTCCGTCATGGCGTCTGGCATGGGCCAGCCCGCCATCGGCATCTATTCCTACGAACTTTTCAATTTCTACGGCGTAGAGCAGATCATCCGCGTCGGTTCCTGCGGCACGTTTGACAAAGACCTGCATGTGCGCGACCTCATTCTCGCGCAGGGCGCCTGCACCAACGGCAACTATGCCGCTCAATACAACCTTCCCGGCACCTTCTGCCCGATCGCCGATTTCGGACTTCTGAAACGGGCGGCGGAGCTCTGCGAAGAGGCGGGCGTGCGCTATAAAGTGGGCAACATCTTCTCCTCCGACATGTTCTATGACGACGCAAACAGCGGCATGCAGTGGGCGAAGATGGGGGTGCTCGGCGTGGAGATGGAGAGCGCGGCGCTCTATTGCAACGCCGCCCGCGCGGGTAAAAAGGCGCTCTGTATCTGCACCGTGAGCGACAGTTTCATCCATCCCGAGGAGAACACGACCGCCGAAGAGCGGCAGAACTCCTTCACCGCGATGATGAAGATCGCGCTCGAATTGGCATAACGCGGAGGCAAAACGTGGCAAAGAGATTTTTCCTGATCGTACTCGACAGTTTCGGCGTGGGGGAGCTCCCCGACGCCTACCTTTGGCATGACGAGGGGAGCAATACCCTCGGCGCCATCCGGAATCATCCGAATTTTCACTGCCCCGAGCTCGAAGCGTTCGGGCTGTTCAACATCGACGGCGTGGGCGGCGGCGTGTCCGCTCCCAAGGCGAGCTATGCGAAGATGGCGGAAAAGTCGATGGGGAAGGACACCACCATCGGACATTGGGAGATCGCGGGCATTATCTCGCCCGAACCCCTCCCCACTTACCCCGAGGGGTTCCCCAAGGAGCTCATCGAAGAATTCGAGCAAAAGACGGGGAGAAAGGTCATCTGCAATAAACCCTATTCGGGGACCGAGGTCATCAAGGACTACGGCGAGGAACATGTCAAGACGGGGGCGCTCATCGTGTACACCTCCGCAGACAGCGTGTTCCAGATCGCCGCGCACGAGGACGTCGTGCCCGTCAAAGAGCTCTACCGCTATTGCGAGATTGCGCGGGAGATGCTCGTGCCGCCGCACAACGTGGGCAGGGTCATTGCCCGTCCTTTCAACGGCGAATATCCATTCACACGCACGTCCAACCGTCACGACTTTTCCCTCGTGCCCCCCTCTGACACCATGCTCAACCTCCTGCAAAAGGCGGGGTACGACACCATTTCGGTCGGCAAAATTTACGACATTTTCGCGGGGAGCGGCGTCTCGGAGAGCAACCGCACCGTCTCCAACACCCATGGCATGCAGGTCACAAAGGAGATCGAGGGGAGAGACTTTAACGGGCTTTGCTTTGTCAACCTCGTCGACTTCGATATGAAGTACGGCCACAGAAACGACGTCGCGGGCTATGCTGCGGCGGCGACAGAGTTCGACGGCTTTTTGAGTGAATTCATCAAGGACATGCGGGAGGACGACGTTCTCCTCATCACCGCCGACCACGGCTGCGACCCCGCGACCCCGTCTACCGACCATTCCCGCGAATATACACCCATGCTCATCTACGGGCAGAAGATCAGAAACGGCGTCAACCTCGGCGTCCGCCCGAGCTTTGCGGATATCTCTGCGACCGTGCTCGATTTCTTCGGCGTTCCGCAGGAAAATACGAGCGGTAAGAGCTTTTTGAAGGAAGTTACAAAATGATCGACGATAAAACTTTGATGGAAGAGGCGCAGAGGGCGCGCGGACGCTCCTATTCGCCCTATTCTCATTTCCGCGTGGGGGCGGCGCTCCTCACAAAGAGCGGAAAACTTTACACGGGCTGCAACATCGAAAACGCGGCGTATTCCGCGACCGTCTGCGCCGAGCGCACCGCCTTTTTCAAGGCGGTGAGCGAGGGGGAACGGGAATTCGAGGCGCTCGCCATCGTGGGCGGAAAGGAGGGGGAGACCTCCGACTTCTGCGCTCCTTGCGGGGTATGCCGTCAGGTGATCGCCGAGTTCTGCCCGAGAAATTTCAAAATTCTGCTCGGGAACCCCGAAAAATTCGAGGCGTACACCCTGGAAGCATTGCTCCCGTTCTCGTTCACCGAAAAAGACCTTTGAGCTTATGAAAAAACGGCTTTTGAAAATTTCTGCTCCCTTCTTTGCCCTGCTCTTTGTCGGTGCGGGGTTTGCGGGTTGCGCTCCTCCGGACTTGTTGAAACCCACGCCCCCGACGCCCTCGTCGGACGGAACAGCGGCGCTTTCCTTTTTTGCCGTCAACGACCTGCACGGGAAGTTTATGGACACGGACGGCCAGCCCGGCGTGGACGAATTCACGACCTATTTGAAAGACTTATATGCCGACGACGCGCGCGAGGAAATTCTGCTCTCCTCGGGGGACATGTGGCAGGGGACGGTGGAGTCCTCCTCAAACCGAGGGCAGCTCATGACGGAGTGGATGAACGAAGTCGGGTTTGTCTCCATGACTCTCGGCAACCATGAGTTCGACTGGGGACCCGCCGTGCTCGACCCCAACAGCGAGCTCGCGGAGTTTCCCTTCCTCGGGATCAACGTGACCTACCGGGGCGGGCCCACAAGCTATTGCAAGCCCTCCGTCGTTGTGGAAAAGAGCGGCGTCAAGATCGGCGTCATCGGCGCAATCGGCGATTGCCTTTCTTCCATCTCGGGCGAGTTTCAGACGGGGCTCCACTTCGCAACGGGCGGGGAGCTCACTTCCCTCGTCAAAAAAGAGTCCACGCGGCTGAGGAACGAAGAGGGGTGCGATTTCATCGTCTATTCCATTCACGACGGCGGCGACAGCTTTTCCTCCTCGGGCGTCAACGATGTTAAAAACAGCGATATGTCCTACTACGACACCGCGCTTTCGGACGGCTATGTCGACCTCGTGTTCGAGGGACATACCCATTCGCAGTATATCCTCAAAGACGAGTACGGCGTCTATCATTTGCAGGGCGGCGGCGAGAACAAGGCGATCAGCTGCGCCGACGTCTCAATCGACACGAAGACGGGGGAATTCACCGTCACCCCCAAACTGATCAAGAACAGCGAATACGCAAAGAGCAGTCTTTCGGACGACCCCGTAGTAGATGCGCTCTACGACAAATATTTCCCCGAAAGTGACCCCTATACGACGGTGCTCGGGAAGAACTCCTCTAAGTGGGGTTCCTCCGACATTGCCGACAAGGTCGCCGAACTTTACTATAAGAAGGGCGTGGAAGTCTGGGGGGACAAGTACGAGATCGCGCTCGGCGGCGGCTACCTCAAAACGCGCAGCCCTTACGACCTTGCAAGGGGAGAAGTCACCTATGCAGACCTCTTCTCCCTCCTGCCCTTCGACAACGCCATTGTCCTCGGCAGTATCAAGGGCAAGGACCTCAAAAGCAACTTCCTGTCCGCAAAAAAGAATTACCACACCTATACGAGCGGCCTCCGTGCAAGCGATGTAGACGATAATAAAGTTTATTATATCATCGTGGACAGCTACACTTCCACCTATGCGCCCAACCACATCACCGAAGTGAAACGGCTCACCGAATATATCTATGCACGCGACCTCGTGGCGGACTACATCGCCGACGGCAGAAGAGGGAACTGATCGCAAATAAGGAGAAAACAGATATGAGAATGTACGACATCATCAAGAAAAAACGGGACGGCGGAGAGCTTACCACCGAGGAGATCAACTTCTTCATCGAAGGGGTGACGGACGGCAGCATTCCCGACTACCAGATCACCGCTCTCCTCATGGCGATCTACTATCGCGGCATGAATGTGCGGGAGACCTGCGATCTCACCTTTGCCGTGCGCGATTCGGGGGAAAAGCTCGACTTCTCCGTCATCGACGGCATTCGGGTAGACAAGCACTCCACGGGCGGCGTGGGGGATAAAACCAGCCTCGTCGTCGCGCCCATCGTCGCCTCGTTCGGCGTGAAGGTCGCCAAAATGAGCGGAAGAGGCCTTGGGCACACGGGCGGCACCGTGGATAAACTCGAAGCGATCGAAGGATTCCGCACCACTCTTTCGGAGGAGGAATTCATCGCACAGGTGAATCGGA
Organism: uncultured Clostridia bacterium; assembly: GCA_947632195.1. Taxonomy (GTDB): domain Bacteria; phylum Bacillota; class Clostridia; order Christensenellales; family Borkfalkiaceae; genus Gallimonas. Next base: position 39,982 of record CANROE010000005.1, read on the forward strand.
TCGGGATCGCCATCGTGGGGCAGTCGCGGCAGTTCGCGCCTGCGGATAAAAAGCTCTACGCCCTGCGCGACGTCACGGCGACGGTGGACAGCATGCCCCTCATCGCCGCGAGTATCATGGGCAAAAAGCTCGCCGCCGATGACGACTGTATCGTGCTCGACGTCAAAACGGGGAGCGGGTCGTTCATGAAAACGGCGGAAAACAGCAAGGAGCTTGCGCGGCTGATGGTGGACATCGGCAAGAACGCGGGCAAAAAGATGGTCGCGCTCATCACCAACATGGACCGTCCCTTGGGATATGCCATCGGGAACTCGCTCGAAGTCATCGAGGCGGTGGAGACGTTGAAGGGCAGAGGCCCTGCCGATCTCACCGAAGTGTGCATGACCCTTGCGGCATATATGCTCTCCCTCGCGGGCAAGGGAACGCCCGAAGAGTGCAGAAAACTTGCCGAGCGGTCGATCGCCGACGGCAGCGCGCTTGAAAAGCTTCTCCAAACGGTCAAAGCGCAGGGCGGGAACGCCGCGCTCATCGAAGATACCGAAAATTTCGCAAAAGCAAAATATTCTCACGCCGTAAAGAGCGTGAGGAAGGGATATATCGTCAAAGCGGATACCGAGGCGTACGGGCTTGCGAGCCTCACCCTCGGCGCGGGACGCAATACGGCGGAGGACCCCATCGATTACAGCGCGGGCATTCTCCTTTGCAAAAAGACGGGCGATCTTGTCTCGGAGGGCGAGGTGATCGCGACCCTCTTCTCGAACGATCCCTCTTCCTTTGCGGCGGCGGAGGAAAAGCTCCTCGCTGCGACCGTCATCGAGAGTGAAAAGCCCGCAGACGAACCTCTCGTATATGACATAATAGAATAATCACATTCGGGAAAAGGTATGGCAAAGCTGTATTTTAAGTTCGGAGCAATGGGTTCTTCCAAGACGGCCCAGGCGCTCATCACCAAGTTCAACTATGAAGAGCGGGACATGAAGGTGCTGCTGTTAAAGCCCGCCATGGATACGCGGGACGGCGATACCGTCGTAAGGTCCCGTATCGGGCTCCGACAGGACGCCATCGCGGTGGGCGAGGAAGAGGACCTTTACAAGCTCTATCTTGAAAAGTACGCCGACCGCAACGTCATCATCGTGGACGAGTGCCAGTTTCTCACCCCGAAACAGGTGGACCAGCTCGCCGACATCGTCATACAAAGGGACGTCCCCGTGCTCTGTTTCGGGCTCGCCACCGACTTTACCACCCACCTCTTCCCGGGGAGCAAGCGGCTGTTCGAGATCGCCGAATCCATCAGCGAGATCAAGTCGGTGTGCACCTGCGGGGCAAAGGCGACGGTGAACGCGCGGATCGGCGACGACGGCAAGATCGTAACGGAGGGCTCGCAGGTCCTCCTCGGCGGCAACGACAGGTATGTCGCCATGTGCAGAAAGTGCTGGCTGAAACAGCTGGCGGCGCAAAAGTAACTTCATCGGAGAAAAGCATGCAACGGAAATTCGGAAAAATTTTATCTCTGTCTCTTGCGGGACTGCTGCTATGCGGCGTCCTTTCGGCGGGCGGCGCCGTCCTTCCCGCGTATGCCGAAGAGGACTATTACGCCCCCATCACCGCAACGAAGGGCGAGGAACTCCTGGGCCAGATCCATGACCTCATCACGACCACGCATGGGCATTACACAACGTATGCTGATTGCAGGGATTACGGTCATACCACCGATTATGCGGAGGGGGGCAAGATGAGCATCATCGAGTTCTATACGCATGAAACGATTGTGGAATACACACAGAACGGGAGCGACGCGGGCAGGTGGAATCGCGAGCATGTATGGCCTAAGGCTTGTTCAAACAATCTTTGGAAAAAAATAAGCAACTCAGAGCGCGGCGGCGGAGCAGATCTTCATCATATCCGTCCTACGGAAGTAAAGATGAATAGCGCACGCGAAGACGATAAATACGGAGAAACACTAAACGGCAGTCCCGTCTATTCCAAGACGATAAGCGGTACCGATTCGCAGATCGGCGGCTACCATGCGGGTGGCGTGTTCGAGCCCCTCGACAATGTGAAGGGGGACGTTGCACGCATTCTCTTCTATGTGTACACCCATTATAATACCTATTCCAACGTGCACGGCACGACGAACGGTAACACCGACAGTCAGACGGCGAACTATTTCGGAACGCTGAAATTCACAAACGTCATGGCGGCGAGCTCCGAAGAGGCGGCTATCGAGCTGCTCCTCAAATGGAATGAGCTCGACCCTGTGGACGACATCGAAACGACGCGCAACAAGGAAGTTTTCAAAATACAGGGCAACCGCAACCCGTTTATCGACCATCCCGAATATGCGGATATGATCTGGAACCCCCCTGCGGAACCTGAGCCTGAACCCAAGCCCGAACCTGTTGAGCCCGAACCCACAGAACCCGAGCCCACAGAACCCGAGCCCACAGAACCGAAACCCACGGAGCCCGAACCCTCGAACCCTTCGGACGGCGGGGAGAAAAACCACGCCGCTCTCATCGGCGGGATCGTCGGCGGCGTGTGCGGCGCGGCCGTCATCGTCGCGGTCATCGTGTTTGTTGTACTCCGCCGCAAGCGGAAATAGGCGGGAAGGCCGCGCGTCTTTCACGGCCCCTGCGGCCATGGAACAAGGGGGAGACAGCCTTGACAAAAAAGGTTGTTTTTTGTAGAAAAAATATCGGCTATAAGATTGACATCTCGGCCATAAAATGATATAATTTTGACGTAGTGAAACACATTGCATGAAAAAGGGCGAGAGCTCTTTATCCGGAAAACGATTTTTCTTACAACGTTCATAATGGAGGGAATATGTTTGATTTGCTGGCACTGAATAAACTCGGCTCGGCGGACATTGTTTTTTTCATCGTACTTGCGGCAATCATCGTACTCTGCATCGGAGTTTATTTTTTAATTCCCGTGATCAACAAAAAGCAGTATAAAGAATTGCGCGACAATCTTAAAAAACGTGAGCTTGCATTTAAATCAAATGTCCGGCGTACCGACGGAACTACGACCGTAGCGAGCGATCTGCCCGTCGCGTCCGACGAGCAGGAGCCGGACGCTTTCGACGATACGCCGGCCGATTCGACGAACGATGAAGAAAAGTAGGATCTTTGCTACCGTAGTCTATTTTATCTTCACGTTCGGGATCGGCGTGCTGTTTTCATTGACCCTGCCCGGGTATTTCGCCACCTTTACGGTTCCGGCGGAAATGATTTCGGAGGCGCTCCTCGGCGGCGATTTTGTCACCTGTCTCGTCTTGACGGAGCCGATCGCATTTTACAGAAAACCCGTACTGAGCGGCAAGTTTGAAAAGGGCGGGGTGTTCTTGTACGAGACCGTGATGGAAGTCTACGACAGAGACTCTGCGGAAAACGCGGGGGAGGGCTCGGACAAGCTTGCGCGCGGCATGCTGTACAAGTGCTATACGGGGTATATTTACGGCGACGGCTATGACGTATATGCTGAGGAAAACAACGGAACGTGCTTGAAAATAACGACCGCCGACGGGAAGGAAGAGACGCTCCCCCTTCTCGATTACGACGCGAACGGGGACGGCAAATACGACGGCGTGTCGACTTACACGCAGAGCGGATTTATCGTATTGGAACTGCGCGAAAGCGAAGTATCCTCCATCAAAAAACTGAGTTTTACCGACCGTACGGGCACGGAGGTCTTTACGGCCGAGGCGGAAGAGGCGCTCCGATTCCAAAGTGATTTTTTCGGCTGTTTCGGCGATATCGCGGAATATAACGAGCTCGTCGCTGCGGCGAACAGAGAGGGGATCTCCTCTGCGGAGTCCAAGGAGATCAACAGCGCGCGCAACGCCTATGTCGATACGGTCATCGAACGGGTAGAAAAAACTTCCGATTGCGCGATCACCGCGCGCTCCGCAGAGTATCAGGCGGCGTCCGAGGCGGTGGGCAAGCGCGCAAACAGCAAGGCGATCCCGTTCATCATCATTTACTTTGTGGCGATCTACATCATTGCGGACTTTTTGCTCGGAACCCACTACATCATCAAATTTTTCTCGTGGTTCTTGTTCAAGGTGTGCAAGATCCCGCGCAAGAAAAAGAAGGCTCCTGCAAACGAGGACGTATTCGGCCACGATTATTACAGTTCCGTCACACTCAGATTGGATCTTTCGGAAGTTCCCGAGTTTAGCGGCAGCGTGGAGATCAAGTACACCGCAGACGGGGAAGAGTTCGTGTTTACCCTGTTGAAGGCGGACGGGTATGCGGCGACGGTGCGCATGAAAGCGGGCGTTTACGTCAACCCGTTTATCGACATCGACAGAGCCTATGCCCCCGTCGATCTGCCCGATAACCTGATCGTGGAAGGGTATCAATCGGAAACCATCATCAAGATAGTAAAGCGCGAGGTTTAACGCTTATGAAAATATCCATTCAGCACTTAACCAAGATCTTTCCCAGCCGTACCAAGGGCGGCAAAGCGGTGCACGCCGTAGAGGACATGAACATCGAGATTCCCTCCGGCCAGCTCGTGGGGTTGCTCGGTCCGTCCGGCTGCGGGAAGTCTACCACGCTCTTCATGCTGAGCGGTTTGGAGAGCCCGTCCTCCGGCAAGATCTTCTTTGACGACCAGGACGTCACAACGCTTGCCGCCGAAAAACGCGGTATCGGGCTGGTGTTCCAGAACTATGCGCTGTATCCGCACATGACGGTGGAGCAGAACATCCGTTTCCCGCTTGATAATATGCGTATCAAGAAGGAAGAGGGGAACGCCCGTGCGCTCGACGCCGCAAGATTGGTGCAGATCGAGGACCTCATGGCGCGCAAGCCTCATGAGCTCTCCGGCGGCCAGCAGCAGCGCGTCGCCATCGCCCGCGCACTCGTCAAAATGCCGAACGTGTTGCTTCTCGACGAGCCCTTGTCCAATTTGGACGCCCGTCTCCGCCTGCAAACGCGGGAAGAGATCAAGCGCATCCAGCGCACCACGGGCATTACCACGGTGTTCGTCACGCACGACCAGGAAGAGGCGATGAGCATCTGCGATACGATGGTGGTGATGAAACTCGGCGTCGTGCAGCAGATCGGCGCGCCGCAGGACATCTACGACGATCCCAACAATCTGTTCGTTGCGAACTTCCTCGGCACCCCGCCCATCAACATTTTCAAGGGAAGGATCGAGGGCGGAAAGGTCTATATCGGCGACGAAGTCATCACCCGTACCTCCTTCGACGACCGCGAAGTCTTTGTCGGGATCCGTCCCGAAGGATTCATCTATGACAGAGCGGGGGTATTCACCCTCAATGTGGACCATATCGAGGTCATGGGCAGAGACAAATCGGTCGTTTCCACGCATGAAAGTTCCACGAAGCCGACCGTACGCTGCATTATCGACAGCGACGTAGCGCTGCCTCCGGACGCCGAAAAACTGAAATTCAATATCAAACCCTATAAGCTATTCCTGTTTGACGCAGAGACGGAAGAGAGGTTGAGATAATGGAAGAGAACAAGGACAACATCGATTCGATGCCGGAAACGCCTCCGAAAAAGCACAACAGGTTTGTTCAATACTTTATCGATCTGGGCGCCCGCATCAAGGGTTGGTTTGTGGACAAGTACACGGCGGTGAAAGATTTCTTCGTCGGACTGTTCCAAAAGAAACCCAAAGAAGAACTTGTGCCCGAAGGGCCGCAGCTGAGCCGTGGGGAAAAGATCCGCCGTGGGCTCAAATCGCAGAGCGGTTGGCTTTTTGTTGCGCCTGCTCTCATTTTGATGGCGGTGTTTACATTTTATCCGATCATTGCCGCATTTATCAATTCGTTCAAACAGGGCTATTCGGGCATGACGGGAAGATTTAACGGATGGGGCTTTGACAACTTCGTCCGCGTTCTGAAAGGCGACACGGGGACAGGAGGCGCCAACTTTGTTCAGTGTTTGGTGAACACGTTGGTCCTTACGTTTATCTCCGTGCCTCTTTCGACTTTGCTGGCTCTTCTCATCAGCGTCGCGCTGAATTCCATCAAAAAGGTGCAGAAAGCCTATCAGACGATCCTCTTTTTGCCCTACCTCACCAACGCGCTTGCAATGGGCGCCGTGTTCGCGACCTTCTTCAAGATCATCGGCACGGCGAGCAATACCGAAACGGTCGGTATCGTCAACATCATTCTCGGTTGGTTCGGGATCGATCCCGTCGACTGGGTGGGACTCAATTCGCCCCATTGGCAGATCGGCAGTCTGAGTATCCCATGGGCGAAGTACATTGTCGCGATCATTTATGAGATATGGTCGGGACTTCCGTTCAAGATCCTCATCCTGTTCAGCGCGATGCAGTCCATCAACAAGCAGTATTACGACGCCGCGAAGGTGGACGGCGCAAGCCGTTGGACGATCCTCTGGCACATCACCGCGCCGATGATCATGCCCCAGATCAGTTACCTTCTCGTAACGGGTATCATGGGCGGCATGAAACAATATTCGGCGATCGTCGGTCTGTTCGGCGTCACGATGGGGCAGGACTACGACATGGGCACGATGGTCGGGTATCTTTACAACTACATCGAACTCGGACAGACAGGTTACGCGTTTGCAGGATCGTTGATGCTCTTTATCATCATCATGATCATCACATGGATCAACAACAAAGTCACCAAAAAACGTACGACTTACAGATAAGGAGGAGAGAAGATGCCGAAATTTTTCAAAAAGAACAATGCGTCCGAGGCTGTCGTCGGCAAATGGGATCTCTCCGCAGGCGACGAGGGGTTCGACGCAGAGAAAGCGAAAAAACGGGACAAAGTAAAGCACATCGTCAAAGAAGTTCTCGTCTATGTCTTTTTGACGCTGTGCGCACTGCTCGCATTCGTGCCGTTCTATTGGATGCTCATGTCCTCCGTCAAGACGGAGATGGAATTCCGCGAGTCCGTTCCCACCTTCTTCCCGCATGAATTCCAGTGGAAGAACTATTGGATGATCTTCCATCAAGTGACGAGTACGACGAGCGGAGGCGCCTCGTTCGGGCAGATCCTCATCAATACCCTTGTGGTCGGGATCATGTCCACCCTTTTGGGACTTGTCATCATCATTATCACGGCTTATGCTTTGGCGCGGATGGAATTCAAGGGGAAAAACATTCTCTTCGCCATCATGCTTGCGACCATGATGATCCCGGGCGAACTGTTCACGGTTTCCAACTATATCACGGTTGCCAAGCTGCACATGAACAACTCCTACACGGTGCTCATTTTGCCCTTCCTCGTCAGCGTGTATTACATCTATCTGCTGCGGAACAACTTCATGCAGATCCCGAACTCGCTGTACCAGGCGGCAAAGGTAGACGGATTGAGCGATATGGGCTATCTCATCAAGGTGATGATCCCGCTCACCGCTCCCACCCTGATCTCCATTACCCTTCTCCGCTTTATCGGCACATGGAACAGCTACATCTGGCCCCGTCTCGTCAACACGCAGCCGTGGCAGATGATCACCAACTGGGTGACGGGCGGCTTTGTGGATAGAATGCAACCCGACGGGTTCTCCCTCTATGGCGGCTACTTCGGCTCGACCCCGCTCGATTCCCTCAAAATGGCGGCGGTCTGCATGGTCAGTTTGCCCTTGCTTATCCTGTTCATCTTCTGCCGCAAATACATCATGCGCGGCGTATCCAAGAGCGGCACAAAGGGTTAATCGCTCATTATTTACGGTTTCTTTCGCGCTCCAAAGGGGCGCGATTGGGATAAAATCAAAAAAAGGAGAACAACATGAAGAAGATTTTAACTGTTGCGTTGGCGAGCTGTTTCGCTCTGACGGGCTGCCTTGCTCTCGGCGCATGCGACCAGGGAACGGACTACGATCACACGATCGTGTTCTATTCCTCGCAGGGGCAAGATCTTGTGCCGGTAACAGACACAGCGATCGAGGCGTTCGAGGAAAAGTATCCCGGATGGAAAGTCGAGCATTCGCAACCGGGCGGATACGACGAAGTGCTGAGCAAGGTGCGTACCGATCTCACGGCGGGGCTCCAACCCGATCTTGCTTACTGCTATGCCGACCACGTTGCGCAGTACCTCGAATCGGGTACGGTCATCGACATGAACAAGTTCCTTAAAAGCGGCGAATCGTTCACTTACAGCGCAGGCGGACAGGAAGGCAAGGTCGACCGCATTGGGTTCACCGAAGCGGATGTTGCAAGCTTTGTCACCGGTTACTTCGAGGAAGGCTATGCCAAGAACTTCACGGGGTATGCGGAAGCGGGCCTCACTGCCGACTCGCTCATCACTCTTCCCTTCGTCAAATCCACCGAAGTGCTTTTCTACAATCCCGACTCGCTCTTGACCCTCGGCTATAAAGACGAGGCCGGAAAGCCGGTGCCTCCCACAACCTGGGACGAACTTTGGGCAATGTGCGAAAAGGCAAAGCAGCAGTGGCCCACCTGTACGCCTCTCGGCTACGACAGTGAGGCGAACTGGTTCATCACCATGTCCGAGCAGCTCGATTTCGGTTACACGAGCGTAGATCCCAACAACCATTTCCTCTTCAATAACGAAAAGGCGCAAACCTGGCTCCAAGAGATGGCCGGTTATTATGAAAAGGGATATATCACCACGCAGGAGATCTACGGCAGCTACACGAGTTCTCTGTTCACCAAGGGTCCGGAAGAAGGCGGCCTCGTATTCTGCATCGGCTCCTCGGGCGGCGCAAGCCACCAGGCAGGCACCGGGTTCACGACCGAAGTCTCTCCCATCCCCGGAATTGACGATACCCACAACCAGTGCATCAGCCAGGGTCCTTCCCTTGTCATGCTCTCGGGCGGCAACGGCGCCAGCAATCCTGACGAGAAACAGATCATGACCTTCCAGTTCATCAAAGAACTCCTCAGCGTCAGTTTCCAGGCGAAGTTCTCGCGGGCAAGCGGTTACGCTCCCATGCGCACGGACGTGTACGACAACGAGGACTTCAAGTTGTTTGTCGACGGCAAGGATGAAGACGGCAAGGGCCTTACGGGCACCAATCTTGTCATTTCCAAGTGCGTGAAAGCGAGCAGTAACGACGAGTTCAACACGCGTCTGTTCACTTCCCCCGCGTTCGTCGGTTCGTCCACGGCGCGCCAGCAGATGACGAGCGTAGTCCAATACGTTTTGCTTGGACAAAAGACGCCCGAACAAGCGTTGAGAGACGCCTATAAAGCATGCGGCGGTAAATAAGATTGAAAACCGAGATGAAAAAATTATTTGTAGTTTTTGCGGCCGCAGTGCTCGCGGTGTGCTGTGCATTCACGGCGTGCGGCAATAAAATTGCCGACAACACCGAGCACTTCGATTCGATCACCAAAACGCTCAAACTCACCAAGAGTTATGAGGGCAAAAAGCTCATGAGCGAAGACGGCATCGGCGCGGCGACCTTGAACGGCAACACCACCGACGGCGACACCACCAACTTCAAACTGAACGAAGGCGGTTATGTCACGGTGCGTTATCAGGGCGTCAACACGCCCGAAAGCACCGCCGGCGTAGAGAAGTGGGGCAAGGCGGCGAGCAATTTCACCAACGAGCGGCTGCACGAAGCAACCGAGATCGTCATTGAATCGGCGAGCGGCGGCATTCCCGAAAAGGACTCCGTCGGCCAGCGCTCTCTGTGCTATGTGTGGTATAAGACCGCCAAGGACGATTTCAAGCTGCTCAACCTCGAACTCGTGGAAAACGGCTATTCCCCGAACAAGGAGAATGCGGACAACGCCTATTACAGCTATTTCCAGAAGGCGGAGAAATTCGCGCGCAGCATTGAGCTCCGTTTGTTCTCCAAATTGGAGGACCCGCTGTTCGATACGGCGATACAGGACCTCTCCCTCAAAGCGATCAACGAAGATTCCTCCAAGTTCAGCGAGAACATGAAGGTCAAACTTGACGCCTATGTGTGCGACAGATATGTCGCCTCCTCGGGCGCGGTGACGCTCACGATCGCGCAGTACGACGATGAGACGGGCAAGGTCTATACCCTCAACCTGTATGCGGGGCACACGAGTTCTACGGGCGCCATGCAGATCGGCGATCTGTATCACATCGCAGGCACCCTGCAAAAGTATGACGGAAATTGGCAGATCTCGGGCGTCACGGTAGACAACGACCAAAAGGGCAAGGATGAAAAGTCCTGGCGTTCGCAGCGCGGCTATTATCTCATGTTTGACGCCGCGAGCGAGTTGTTCGTCAACTATGTGACGAACAACTGTTACGGCAACGTCACGGTGACCTCCGCAACGCTCGACGGCACGATGCTCACATTCGAGGGCACGGCATTAGAGCCCGGTGAAGACGGTGAAACCGCAAACTTCACCTTCATGGTCACTGTTCCCGAGGGGTATAACGGCGCGATCAAGGAGGGGAGCACGCTCACGATTTCCGCCGGCTACCAGTTTGAGGCAAATTCGGGTAAAGTCACCATTCCCGATTATTCCAAAATCACGATCAAATAAAAATAAGGAGATACGTTATGAGAATCAAGAAGAAACCGGCGCTCATCTTATTGATGATAGTGTCAATGCTTTGCCTTATTTTCGGCGCAGTTGCCTGCGGCGGAACTTCGGCGAAGGACGCGATCGAGAAGTACATTCTTCCGCAGAACGAAACTCTCGTAGACGCAGATTTCACCTTGCCCAAGACGATCGGTACCGGCATTGAGGTAAAGTGGCAGTCGAGCAACACCGACGTCATCGCGATCGAGGACAGCGGCGATAAATACACCGCCAAAGTCACTCTTCCCACCGAAGTCACCACGGTCACCCTCACCATTTCGTCGGGCGAGCACTCCAAGAACTTCACGGTGCGCGTCGATGAATTCAGCGTCTTCACCTTCATCAAGAACTACAAGTTCGCCCAGAAGAACACCGCCGTCAAGGAGGACTTCAAGCTCGAAACCAAGACGACGTACCAGGGCAAAGAGGCAACGATCGAGTGGAGTATCGACGAAAAGTACAACGCTTGGATCAACCTCAACGCGGCGAAGGACACCGTTCTCGTCACTCCCGCCGAAGAGGTCAAGCCCGTAGAGATCGCGGCGAAGTTCACCTATGCAGGAGAGAGCGCAACGCAGAAATATTCCTTCTCCGTAACGCCCATTCTCGACCACAGACAGATCGTCAAGAACATGTATTCGCAGGAAGATTACGCGCTCGAACTCAGCGGTTACATTGTTCATGTCTATCAGGCGCTCATTCATGAGAAGTACGGTCCCGAGGCGACCTTCTACATGATCGACGACGATTTTTGCAGCGGTTATTATCTCTACAACGTCGAGATCCAGGAGGACCAGGTAGATAAGTATGTTGCAGGTGCGCATGTCACCGTTACGGGCGCTACCGGCACGAGCTACAACGGCCTTTGGGAGAACAAGAGCAACAGCGGTCTTGCAGTCATCGACGACAAGGATCCGATCGACCCGAGAGAAAAGGTCTATGCGATCGACACCGACCTCCTTGCGGGCGCACCTTCCCTGTTGTGGCATGAATCGACCTTTGTCAGCCTCAGCGGTTGGAAAGTGCTCCACAAGGGCAACTATAATTCCACCTCCAAGACATACGAAAAGCCCACCGGCGCCGATCAGAACCTCTTCACGCTCGAAAAGAACGGCACGGAGATCGTCGTCCGCATTTCCAAGTATATGAATCGGACGGATGACGAACTTGCCGCGCTCGTCGCAGTCTATGACGACGTAAACGAGGGTGAATTCATCAACGTCACGGGTATTCTCGGCAACTATAAGGGATTCCAGATCCAGCCCATCGTCGCAAGCGACATTACCAAGGCTACCGCCGAGAGCACGAATACCGACGGCGCCAAGGTCAAGGCTGCGATCAAGGCGGTAAATGACGCCGTTGCGGCAAACTTCTCTTCTTTGATTGCCGCACATAAGGAAGTCACGATGCCTACCTCCGCAGAGGGCGTTACCATTTCCTACAAAGTCGCAGGTGCAACCAATCCCACCGTTACGATCAATGGCGGCACGTTCACGATCGACCCCGTAGACAGTGAAAAGAATTACGACATCGAAGTCACCTACAAGATCGGCGACTACGCGGCTTACGATTTCTTCAAACTTCGTAATTTGAAGGCAAGTGCCGCACAGCTTCTTGATTTGGCAAAAAAGAGTGTCGAAGAGATTGAGCTTTCCGAAGTGAAGGTAGCGGGTACCGTTAAGATTCCCGAAGTCGATCTCTATGGCGCAGAAATCGTTTGGGCTGTGAAAGATGCACCTACATGGATCACCGTTTCGGGCAACACGCTCACGATCAGCGCTCTTCCCGCCGAGGCGACCACGCTCACGCTCACGGCAACTCTTACGATCGGTAGCGAAACCGAAACCGCAGAAATTTCGCTCAGCGTTGCAGCCGCCTCCGCGCTCACCTTCAAGGCGATCGAAGCTCCCGCGGCAGGAGATTACATCTTCGCCCTCTACCAGGGCTCGCTTGAAAAGTGGCTTTATGCAAACGGCGAGATTTCAACGAACAGCAGCGGTGACTTCGGCGCGACGACCGAAAATCCCGACGAGGCTGCAACCTTTACGCTTGCGGCTTCCGGCGAAGGCTGGACGATCAAGCTCAAGAGTAGCGGCAAGTTCCTGGAACTCAACGATAATCACCGTTGGTGCTATGTAGACGCGTCCACGCAGCCTTGGATGTGGAACACCGAGGCAAAGGTGCTCACGTTCACGGTCAGCGGGACAGTCTACTATCTTGGTACATATAGTAATTACCAGACGATCAGCGCAAGTACGATCGACCGCATTACCGGCGAGAATTTGAATGCCTCCGGTCAGTATGTTGCACACTTCGGCACTATGGCGGCGATTGTGCCCGGCACAGAGGACGCTCCTTATACGGTTGCGGAGGTTCTCGATCTTGCCAAAGATTTAGCCGACGGTAGCTTTTATCAGGTAAACGGCGAAGATGCGTATATCTATATCAAGGGTTACGTTACAGATGCCGGTAAGATTTACACGAACAAGCAAGGGGTTTCGGTTGTAAGTAGCGTTTATATCGCAGACGAAGCAGGCGGCACGACGACGCTTCTTCTCTACACCATCGGCTATGGCGATGCTTTGGGCGAGGCGCCCGCTACGGCTCCCACCGCAAGCCCTCTTTCCGTCGGCGATTACATTGTTATCCACGGCTGTGTGAAGAGATACGGGGACAAGATCGAAGTCGATAAGACTTCTACGATTACGCCCACACTCACAACGTGGACGAAAGCCGGCACCACCCAGCCCGAACCCGAAGAACCCACGCTTCCCGAAGGCGGCACCCAGGATGATCCTTATACTATCGCCGAGGCGCTCACGGTTGCAAAAGCTCTTGACAAAGGCGCTTATACCGCTACCAAGGTTTACATTACGGGTTATGTCGTAGATGCAGGCTCTTGGAGCGACGATTACAGCAACTGGTCGAGCATTTACCTTGCCGACAGCGCAGCGGCGAAAAAGGCAGACGGGATTCAGCTTTACAGGCTCAACCCCGATGACATCTATCTGAAACTTGCCAACGACTTGGCTGTGGGTGCGACAATTACCGTTTACGGATATCTTCAGAATTACAACGGTACTCTCGAGATCACGAATAACACAACAGTGGACAAACAGGACAAAGTTACCGTGATTTCCTACACCGATCCGAGAACGGTCGATCAGAAGATCAAGGCGGCGATCAATGCCGTTACCCTTATCGCAAAGGTGGCGGGAGACATCGATCTTCCAAAATCTACCGTGACAGGTGTAACGCTTGCATTTACGAGCGATAACACGGCGATTACAGTCGGTACCGACAAACTTACCGTAACGCGCGGCACGGCAGATGTTTCAGTCAAAATCACCGTTTCCGCAAATGCGGAAGGCGGAACGGCGCAAACCAAGGATTTGACGGTCATCGTAAGAAATTCTTCTGTTTTGCTTGCTTCACTCTCTTTCGCAAAGAAGAGTGACGGACGTGAATCGCAGACTGATGACGCGCAAGTGTGGAAAAAGAACGGAATTACGTTTACCAACGAAAAAAGTAGCAGTACGAATAAGGTCGGAGACTATGAAAACCCCGTTCGTGTGTATGCGAAGTCGACCGTGAAAGTTGAATATACCTCGGCGGTACAGGAAATTGTTTTCCATTGCAATAGCACGAGTTATGCAAGCGATCTTCAAAAATCTCTTAACGGAGTTGAAGGCGTCACGGTAACGGTTTCGGGAAGCGATGTTTATGTGGTATTTGCAACGGCACAAACCTCGCTTGAGTTTACTGCTTCTGCACAGTTGAGATTTAACTCTATCGAAGTTGTGTATAGCACACCTGCGGCAACGGCAAACGCATAAACCGATTTCATCAACCGTAATTCGGTAGACCAAAAAACGGACCTTTCCTCTCGGAAAGGCCCGTTTTTTGTGTGTAAAGGGAAACTCTTGGCGCCCCTGTAGGGGAGCTGGCGCGCTTGCGCGACTGAGGGGTTTTCCGAGAGCTTGCAGAAACCCTTTCGGCATTCGCTCCGCTCATGCCACTTTCCCTTTCAGGGACAGCAAGGGCTTGCCCACCCCTTGAGGGGTGGGTGCCGACGGAGGAGGCGGAAGGGGTGTCTGCGCGTCAAAAAACAAAACACCCCCTCAGTCACTTCGTGACAGCTCCCCCTCGAGGGGCAGCCAAGGGAAAAAGGAGCCCCTTTTGGAGCGTGCGCGCCACTTTCCCCCGCTCCGCGGGGGACAGCTTTCTCACCTTCACCCAACTTTTTTGCTTATTCGCGTGAGGGCCGAAATATCGGTCAAATCGTCGGTAAGGGGGGTCATCGAAATGTGCCCCGTCATGGTGGCGTCGGTGTCAAGTTCCAAATTCCGCGTGCCCTCGTATAGGCATACAAGGCGGGGCTTTACCATGTCGCCCTCCAAAAAATCAAACGAGTCGCTGTAAATCGCAGGCCCCATTCTCGTCACGAGGATCTCCTCTCCCTCGGCGGGGAAGTTCACATTCACGATTTGCGCAAAGTCGAACATTCTCCGCCGCCCGATCTCCTCATACACCCTGTCGAGATTTTTCACCGCGTTCTCAAACGAATGAAACGCCGCTGAAAAGGCGATCGAACGGACGCCCTGCTCCGCCGCCTCGAAACACGCCGCCACAGTGCCCGAATAATGGATATCCGCGCCGAGGTTGGGCCCGCAGTTGACGCCCGAGATCACGAGGTCGAACTGCTTTTTCATGCCGAGAATCGCGACCCGCACACAGTCGGCAGGGGTGGAGTCGACGCTGTACGCCTCGATCTCGCCGAACAGGTCCCGCTTTTTCACTTCATAATTGTTATGTATTTCAATGGAGCGGCTCTTGGCGCTCTGCTGCACTTTGGGGGCAAATACGCACACCTCGCCCAGCTTTTTCGCCCAATTTACGAGGATCTGCAATCCCTCGGCCTCGATCCCGTCGTCGTTTGTCAAAAGAATTCTCATATCAGGTCCTCATGCGTCGCTTTATATTCGCCGAGAAGTTTATCGGCGTCCTCTATAAGCGCGTACATCTCCTCCTCGGAATACACCGTCGCGCCCGCCGCCATGTTGTGCCCGCCGCCGTGATACTTGATGGCGAGGTCGTTGATCCCGAGAAAACGGGAGCGCAGACGCACGCGGATATTCTTCTCCTTCATGTTCTCGATGAACGCCACCCAGATGAGACTGCCTTCGATGTCCGAAAGCTCGCCTACCACGCTGCTTGCCTCCTCCAAAGTGAGGCCGAATTTCTCCTGTGTGGCCTTATCCATGTAGATATAGGCGACTCCGCTCTTGGTGATGGTGAGATTTTCATACACATAGGCTTTGAGCTTGAACGCCTCGTACTTTTCCACATAGAGATGGGCGAAGAGGGTCTCATAGTCCACCCCGCAGTCAAGCAGCGCGCCCGCGAGCCGCAACGTCTCGCCCTTCACCCCCTCAAAGCGGAACCTGCCGCTGTCCGTCACCATGCCCATGTACACAAACGTCGCGGCCTCGGCGCTCATCTTCAAGCGGTCCTTGAAAGTGAGGTAGAAGTCGGCGATCATCTCGCATGCCGACGAGCGGAAATCTTCCACCCAATTCAGATCGCCGTAGGGGTCCGCCTCAATGTGGTGGTCGATCTTGATGATCTCCTTCGCCAAGCCGTATTTGCTGTTGGAAATGCGCTTGCGCGTGCCCGTGTCGATGACGATGAGAAGGGCGTTTTCATAGACTTCGTCCGAAATCGTGTCCTCGCCGCCGCAGAAGGCGAGATAGTCGGAAAAATCCTCGTCCACGAGATAGATATTCTTGGCGGGGTAAGTATCTTTGAGGAGTTTTACAAAGCCCTTGGTGGAACCCACTGCGTCGCCGTCGGGGCGGATGTGCCGCGAAACGACGATGGTTTGATAGCTTTCGATCTTTTCTAAAATTTTTAATTTGATTTCTTCGTTCATACCGGCTCCGATGCGCTCAGCGCGTCCAAATCTTTCAAAAGTTCCATGGCGGTCTCCTTGTCGGGAACGGTGCACCCGCTCGCCTTCTTGTGCCCGCCGCCGCCGTATTTTACGGCAATGGGGTTGATGTTATAGCGGTTGCTCCTGAGCTCCACATGCACGCCGTCGTCTCCCTCGGTGAAGTTCACCCAAATGAACACGCCCTTGATGTCGCGCATGAGGCTCACAAGCCCCGAAGAGACCACGGGCGCCGCGTCGCTGCCTTCGGGCAGATCTTCCTTCGCCGTGTAGATGTAGGCGACGTTGTTGGGCGTAAATTGTATCTTGTGCATGTTGTCCGCCCGCTGAATGATCTCGGGGAAGTCTTCGGCGTAGAGATTGTAGTAGAGGGTGTTGAGATCGATGGGCTGCGAAAGGAGGAATGCCGCAAGTTCAAAGGTGCGCGCGGTGGTGGAGTCGAAAGAAAATCTGCCGCTGTCCGTCACCATGCCCATGTAGAGGGAGGTCGCAGAGGCAGGGGAGAGTTTGAGTTTGCAGCACTTTGCAAACATCGTCACCACGCCGCATGCGCTCTCGTAGGAGCTTTCCACAATGTCGAGATCGGCGATCTGCTCGCAGTAGATGTGATGGTCGAACCGCAGCGTCTTTTCGGCAAGCTTGTAGCGTTCGTCGCAGATGAGGCGGGAAGAACCGCAGTCGAGGATCACCGCAAGCGCGCCCTTGTAATAGTCGTCGGGGATCTCGTCGAATTGCACCTCCACAAAGGGGAAACGGGTGGCGACGTCGCCCACCATATAGACCTCTTTTTCGGGGAAATTGTCCTTGATGAGATGATACAGCCCCATCTGGCTGCCCAGCGCGTCGCCGTCGGGGTGCGCATGGCGGTGAATGATGATCCTGTGATATTTTTTGACCAATTTGAGTGCTTCTTTGAACTTTTTCACAGACTGCTCCTTTTTTTGTGAGATTCGAGAAAATTATTGTACCACATTTACATTCATTTGTCAACCTGTTCCCATTCTTACTTGACAAGTTGCCGCGCGGAATGTATAATAAAACCATCAAAATGCAAGAGGTCATGTTATGAGAAAATACAGGATCCGCGTAGGGCTCGATGTGGACGATACCCTCTACGAGTGCAATTCATACGCGGTCGACATCATCAACCGCCGCCACCCCGACGAAGAACCCCTCAAAATCGAAGAGATCAAGAGCTGGGGAGGGGCAGAGCGGCACGGAGACGAGCGCATTGCGCTCTATTCGGACCCCGAGTTCGTCCGTTCCCAGCCCATTACGGAGGGCGCGCAGGAGTTTGTGAAGAAATTGTCCGAGATCGCGGATGTGTTCTTCGTCACCGCAGTCCCCGCCCGCTGCATGAGCGCGAGAGCGGAGCGGCTCGTGCAGGACTTTCCCGAGATCCCGCCCCAAAACATCATGATCGGCACGCGTAAGGACGTGCTTTCCCTCGACATTATGCTCGACGACGGCGCGCACAACATTTCGAGTTCCCGCGCCGCCTATCCCGTGCTCTTCCGCAAGCCGTGGAACGCCAATCTGTCGGGGCTGCTCTCGGTGAACAGTTACGACGATTTCCTGCATTTTTGCGAGATGGTGCGCAATTCCTTCGCCGAACATTTTCCCGTTCTGTCGGATGGGGGCGTGCTCTGTCTTGTCGGCCCGTCGGGCTCTTCAAAAACGGAGATTGCAAACGGGCTTACGCAGCTGAAAGGATTTGAAAAGCCGCTCACGTCCACGACCCGTCCCCGCCGCAAAACGGAGGAGAAGGAGGCTTACCGCTTTATCAGCGAAGAGCAATTTATCCGTGAGATGAAGGAGGGGAGCTACATCGAGACGACGGTTTACAGCGGCTATCACTTCGGGACTTCGGAGAAGGACATCGAGCCCATTGTGGCGCGGGGGAACGTCGCCGTGCTCCCCATCGATATTTGCGGCGCGATCACGCTGAAAAATTTGTACCGCCAGCGCGCCATGCTCGTATTCACGCGCAGAGACCGCGCCGAGGCCATCAAGAGTATCATCGCGCGGGACATCGATCTCGACGATAAAACGCGGCGGATTATGTCCCTCGACTTTGAATACCGCAACAGCGAAGTGTGCGACGTGGAGATCAACGTGGGAAACGACGTCGAGGCGGCGATCAAACGTATCGTCGAACTCGTGCAGCAGAAATAATCGAAGAGCCGAACGCGGGCGGAAACAAAAGTTTCCGCCCGCGTTCGGCTTTATTGCAGTTTTTCAAAGACGGGAATGATTTCGAGCGGGGCGGGAACGGTGACCGTTTTGCCGCCTTCCAGGACTTCTCCGCTGTGGATATTTTTCCACTTTCCGTGCGGCAGATACATCTCCCGCTCCGTCATGCCCTGCCAAAGGACGGGCGCTACGAGATAGCGCGGGCCGAACATATACTGTTCCCTGCACTCCCAGCAGCGTTCGTCGTCGGGGAACTCGAAGAACATTGTCCGCATGACGGGATAGCCCTTCGCGCTCGCCTCCGCCATGACTTCTTTGAGGTATGCGCGCAGAGAGAGACGGAGTTCGAGGTACTTTTTCAAGATACGGTAGATCTCTTCGCCGAAGCTCCAAAGTTCGTTCGGTCTCCCCGTCGCAGAGAAGCCGCCGCCGTAGTCGAGGTCGGAGAGCGGGGGAATGTCGTGCGGCCCGCGATCGCCATGCATTCGCAGCACGGGGCAGAATACCGAAAACTCGAACCACCGTACGAGCAATTCCCCGAAGTCGGGCGCCGTCACGTCGCCGAAGAAACCGCCCGTGTCCGTCGTCCACCACGGGATCCCCGCGATCCCGATGTTGAGGCCTGCGGCGAACTGGTCGCGCAGAGTCGCGAAGTTGGAGCGGATGTCCCCCGACCAAACGACGGCCGCGTATTTTTGGCTGCCCACCCACGCGCTCCGCAAAAGGTTGACAATATCCGTTTGTCCCTCTTCCCGCATTCCTTCGTAAAAGGCCCGCGCATGTTCTTTGGGATAGAGATTGCCCACTTTGAGCGCAGGACCCGTAAAGTGGCGGAAGTGCTCGTGATCGTATGCCGCGTATTCGGGCTCCGCCTCGTCCAGCCAGAACATGTCTATGCCGCAGCGGTAATAGTTCTCCTTGATCTTTTCCCAGAGATAGCGGCGCGCTGCGGGATTGAGCGCGTCGTAGATGACGGTATCCCCCTGAAAATCGAAACATTGCATGGCGCCGCGTTCCGTGCGGATCAACAGTCCCTCGTCGAGCATGGGGGCGAAATTCACGCTCTTGCGGTCCACCGTCGGCCAAACGGAGACCATGCACCGCGTCCCCATCTTTTTGAGCTCCGTTGCCATCGCGGCAGGATCGGGAAAGTAGAGGGGATCGAAACTCCAATCTCCCTGCCGTATCCAATGGAAAAAGTCGATGACGATGACGTCGAGGGGGATCCCTCTTCTGTGGTATTCGCGGGCGACGCTTAAAACTTCCTCCTGCGTGCGGTAGCGCAGCTTGCATTGCCAAAGTCCCAGCGCATTGTCGGGGAACGCGGGCGCCCGTCCCGTCACGCCGGTATAATTTTCGAGGATCTCTTTTGGCGTATCGCCCGCAGTGATCCAGTAGTCGATCTCTTCGGAAAGTTTTCCGTGCCATTCGGTGTAGTTTGCGCCGAACACCGCCGTGCCGATCCCGGGATTGTTCCAGAGGAACCCGTATCCCTTGCTCGAAAGGCAAAACGGAACGGTCACCTGTGAGTTGCGTTGGGCGAGTTCGAGAATGCAGCCTTTCAGGTCGAAATTCGGCTGCTGGTATTGCCCCATGCCGAAGAGTTTTTCCTCCGCTCCTTCAAAGCGCACAAAGATTTCATAGTCGTTACCGCTCACAGGTCTGTATTCGCGCGCGGGGAACTTCATGCTCGGGCTGTGCTCGTTGGCTTCCCGCCAATCGCGGGAATACTCTTTGAGAAGAAGTTCTTGCCTGCGGAAGAACCGCACAACGCCGCGCGCGGAGATCTCGCAGCGGAGGGTTCCGTTTACGATGTGCGCGCCCTCTGTGCCGATGGAGACTTCGCCTCTCCCTGCGGCCCCGTCCAACGCGCCGTTTCCGCCCGAAAATGCCGCATTCTGGGTCGCTCTTACGCGGAGCGCGTTCACGCCCCATGCCTCGATGAGGAGCGTTTCGTTTCTCTCGCGGGCGATCAGCTTTCCGTTGTCCTCATAAAATTTCATCTGTTTCCTCGCGCGTTTTTTTCGGCGGCGGGCAAAAATATCCCGCCCGTCAGCCACAGTATAACACAAACCCCTGCGCAATTCCACCCTTTTCTGATTTTCTTTGAAAATTTTGTCATTTTTTTAATTCAAAAAGATGCAATTTTATGATTTATTTGATATATTATTATCTGAAAAAATTGAATGAGCGGCATGCTTCGGTGCGCCGCGCAGCGAAATATTTACTACGGGAGAAAGGGATCGGCGATGAAAGTTTTTCGTAAATTTTTGTTGTTTTCTCTGATGGCGGTTTTATTAGTCTGTATCGCGGGGACGTGGGCGCTCTTGCGGCAACGGACGAGGAATGTATTGGCGGAAGAGGCGGCCATAGGGGGAGCCGTCGCGGAGGTGACGGCAGGCGGAGAGCCCGTGCAATATGACACGTTCTCGAGGGCATGGGCGGCGGCGACGTCCGCGCCGTCTGCCTGCGTAAAACTTTTGGACGACGTTGTTACGGCAAGTTCGCTCAAAATCACGTCGGGCGACAATGTCACGCTCGATCTCAACGGCTACGCACTGAAAAGAGAGGGGCGCGGCAGCGTGATCCAGATCGCCGTGGGTGCGCTCACCGTCAAAGACAGCGATCCTAAGGGCCGCACCCACCGCATAGACGATGTCACCGCAGAGGGGAACGGTTTGGCGGCGGAGATCGCGGGCGGGCTCATTACGGGAGGCAATTCCACGCAAAACGGCGGAGGGATCTATGTGTTGAGCGGCTCATTGACGCTGCTCGGCGGCACGGTGGCGGGAAATTCCGCAGAGAAGGGCGGCGGGATCTTCGTCAACAGCAGCGCCGCGTTCACGATGACGGGCGGTTCTATCGTTTACAATGCCGCCGGTTCGCAGGGCGGCGGGATCATGGTAAACAGTAACGAAGTCTCCACCGTTTCGGGCGGCACGATCGCGCATAACACTGCTATTTTCGGCGGTGGGCTGTATGTGGGTAAAAACACCGTACAGCTCGAAAACACCGTGATCATGGGAAATATCGCCTCGGAAAACGGCGGCGGGATCTATGTCTATAACAGCGGAAGTATCGCCATGTCCGGCGGAGAGATCGCGGAGAACAGCGCGAGATACGAGGGCGGCGGCGCGTATGTCGGCGGCGGATCGTTCACGGTGTCCGATGGAGAGATTTGCGGGAATACCGCAGCGCACGGCGGAGGCGGGATCCTCTTGTGCGAAGGGACGCTGGAAGTTTCGGATGGGGTCTCCATCTGTCAGAACACAACGCGCTTTTTGGGCGGCGGGCTCTGCATTCTTGCCGAATACGAAACGGAGGTAACGTTGAGCGGCGGTGAAATTTCGGGGAACAGCGCAGAAGTGGGCGGCGGGGTCTATCTTTTTGGCGGCGATTTCCGCGTCGGCGGGGGCCTCAGGATCTGCGGAAATGCGGCGGGCGATCTCTATTTGGGAAAAGGCAAAATCGCCGTCGGCGGCAAACTGACCGAGGGCGCCGAGATCGGCGTCAAGAACGCAAACGGCACGGTCACCGTCGGCTACACCGAGGCGGGCAACGCGGCGGCGGATTGGAACAAATACTTTTTCGATAACGACGGCCATCCTTGCCGTGGGATCTCGGAGGAGGAAGTTTATTTTGCGGACAGCCATATCCCTTTTGCGGAGTTCTTTGCGGACGAGGTGTGTCATTGGAAACAATGCGGCGTTTGTTGCGATCGGTTGGAAAGCGCCGCGCACACGTTTGAACCGTCGTTCAGCGGCAGGGCGGGTGAACGGTTGCTCTTTCTCGAATGCACGGAGACGGACTGTCCCAAACACACGGACGCGGTCGTCGAACCGATGACGCTCGATTCGATCGAGGCGGAAGGCGCGTTGACCGCGACCGCATACGACCGCGAATTTTACGGGGAGTTTCTTGTGAAGGCGGCGTTCGGCGATCCTTCGGGAGAGTATTTCTTTTACGACACCGTAGAGGGTGCAACGGTCGAAACGCCGTGGGTAACAGCTCCGCGTACGGAGGAATATTATCTCGTCTCGGACAGCTACGTTATGCTGTCTTACGCTGAAAATGGGGTGGAACGGACGGCTCGCCTTCCCATTACGGTCGGCGTGTTGCAGGTGGCCGTGCCCAGTGCGGACGGGACGGAATTCTTCTATAACGGCACGGAGCAGACATACCGTCTTGCGGGAGTAACGCAGGGAAAGGTGAGCGTTTCGGGCAACGTGCAAAAGAACGCGGGCGTTTATCCGGTGACGGCGGCTCTTTCTGACAAACAGAACTGCGTATGGGCGGGTACGGAGAAGGACACGGCGGACATAACGTTTTCATTCAAGATATCCAAAGCGCCGCTTACGATCAAAGCGAAGGATTCGGAAATCGTCTACGGCGAGGAGCCCGTCGGGCGGGGCGTGGTATTCGGCGCCTTTGCGGAAGGGGAGAACGAAAGCATGCTCGGCGGTGCAATTGAGTATCGTTTCGGCTATGAAACGTTCGGCGACGTCGGGGAATATACCGTTCAGCCGTACGGCTATACGGCGGAAAATTACGAGATCGTCTATCTTTCGGGCGTACTTACGGTCAAGGCGCGGGAACTCAGATTGCAGCTGACGGCCGAAGATTGCGTCTATACGGGCGAAGAAAAACGCGCCCGTTACACCTTGAAAAATTGCGTCAACGGCGATGAAAAGACGCTGCGGGTGTCGCTTTTCTACAACGGTTTGCCTTTTGCGCCTGTAAAGGCGGGCAGCTATCGGGTAACGGCCGCCGTGTCGGGCGGGAAGATCGGCAACTATTTTTACGACGAAACTGTACAGGCCGTGTTTGAAATTGCGAAGGCAAAACTGAACTACGGCGGCGGGTCTTTGGAATACGGCTATGTTTTCCTGCCCGATCAGCCGACGCATCCCTTAAAGCTGGACGAAGAGGATTATCCCACCGCAGTGGACGGCAGCGCGGTTGCGCTGTCCTATGCGTTTGCGACGTATGACGGCACGGACAACGGATTGATAGAAAAACAGCGGGAATTGTTCGGACGGGTGCAGAAAGGCGACTTGGGCGGCCTCGAAACGGAGGAATGGAAACAATACCGAACAGACAATCCCGATTTGAATATTTCATTGCCGAAAGGGTATTGCGTCTTTTTCAAGGCGGAGGCAGAGAACCACGAAACGCTGTACGGTTGCTTTTCGGTGCGCGTCGATCCCGCCCTCATTACGCTCCGTTTGAAAAGCGGTGCCGCAGACGGGGAATATGCCGCGCGGGAATACGGAGACGCCGCGCATACGCAGCAAGAGCTTTGGAGCAGGGTGTGCGAAAATATCGCCTCGGCCACCGTGACGGCGGCGGACGGAAAGGAAAACGAACAGCCGCTCGGCAGCGGATTCAAAAAGGAGTACTTCCGTTTCGTTCTCATCGGCGCAGACGGGGAGAAGATCGTCCTTGGAGAGCGGGACAGCGGAGACCGTTTGCCTGTGGGACGGTATGAAATCGCGGCAGAATATTTGTGCGAGCCTCAGCACGAGGGAGGAGAGCGCGCATACATCTCTTTTCGCTGGTCGTGCGGAGAAAACCCGAGCTTTTGTATCCTTCCGAGACAGATCACCGTAACGCCGCACTGCACGGGACACGTCTATGGCGCAACGCCCCAAACGCAGTGGGTCACCCTTTCGGCCGTGCGCGCAAACGGCGCTTTGGGGACATGGATGGGAAAAGAGGGAGAGACGCTTGACGATCTCGAAATCATATATTGCTTTGAAAGTTATCTTGGCGCGGCCGCGCCCGACAGCAAAATGACGGTCGGGAATTACCCCTTGACCTGCCGGTGTCTCAACCCCAATTACAGCGCGGTATTTCTGCCTGCGGACTATGCCGTCGCGGTAAGGCCGCTTACGGCCACCCTCGAAGTGCCAGAACGGTTGGTCTACGGAGCCGAGAGGAGAGCGTCGGTCGGTGAATTGTCCGGCGTTGTTGCGGGAGATGACGTGCGCGCCGAACTCGTATATGCGGGGGCGGCCAACGACGGCACCGTTTTTAACGGAACGGAAGCGCCTACCCTTGCAGGCAGCTATCGGGTCAGCGTCCGTCTTGCGGGGAGCGCTGCGGAAAATTACTCGTTTGCGACGCAGGAATGCGCATACGTTATCGAAAAAGCGGCGCTCACCGTGGCAGCTGAGGACAAGACGACGGTGTACGGGGAGGGTCTGCCTCTTCTTACGGTCGCCTTTTCGGGACTGCTCCCGTCGGACAGAGCGCTGGAAGAGAAGTTTTCGGCGCGGTGTGCTTATTCAGTGGGAGACGGAGTCGGCGGCGAGTACCCGATCGAGGCAGTCGGCCCGTCGGAGCTTGCGAACTATTCGGTCGTCTTTGTCGGCGGCAGATTGGAGGTAACATTGCGTCCTCTTCGCGCGACGGTCGCAGCCGAGGGCGCGGTCTACGGTTTGCAGCCGAGCGTTTCCGCAGCGTTTGAAGGGCTCCTGCCCGCCGACGAGGGAATGGTCCTGCCCGCGTTTACGTTTTACGGGCGTTCAAAAGACGGACGTTTCGACTGCGGAGAAGAAAACGCCGTGAAAGAACTTCCCCTTTTGGCGGGAATTTACACCGCCGCTATGCGCACGGTCTTTGGCGAAAGGGCGAATAATTATGAATACATCTTTTCGGAGAGCGGCGGCAGGGCGGAGTTCGAGATTTTACCGAAATCGGTCGCGCTGGAAATTCTTTCTCCCGAAAAGCTCACCTATCTGCATGTGGGCGAGTTTCTCATCGAAGTCGGAGGGATCGTCGGGCAGGACGTTCTGGAACAAAGCCTTACCTATTTCGGACGTGCATACAACGGGACCGTCTACGGAGAGGACAACACGAAAGCCCCCGAACATGCGGGAAACTATACGGTCAGAGCCGAGCTGAAAGGGGAGTGCGCAGCCAATTATCTTTGCTTACAGAAGGAGCTCGATTACGAGATCAAGCGGGCGGTTTACGATATGAGCGGCGTCACTTTCTCGGACGGTTTGACAAAGGAGGACGGCAGCGCCCATATGCTCGGCATTTCGGGGGAACTCCCCGAAGGGGTCACGGTGACGTATGCGGGCAACGGCCGAAAAGAGCCCGGGGTGTATGAGATCACGGCGACGTTCGACGGCGATTTTGCCGATTTTGAACCGATCGCTCAGATGCGGGCGACTTTGACCGTGCTCCGCGTAAATGCGGAGTTCGGCGGGCACGGCGCGGCGGGAGAGGAAGATTATCTTCCCCCGGAAGTGACGGTCGAGAGCAGCGAGGGCATGGACCCCGAATGGGAGCTCAGCGTGGAAAAAGCGGAAACCGATGCAGAGGTCCTTTTCGGCGGGCGCGCATCCCGCATGAAGATCTGTGCGGCGTATTCCGTAAAATTGCTGGACGGCGGCGTCACGGCGCCCGTAAACGGCAATCTTACGGTGCGTATCCGCATTCCCGCAGAGTTAAAGGGGAAACTGTTCGATGTTTTCGGCGTGTATTCCGACGGGGAGAGCGCGGAGCTGAAATTCCTCGCGGACGGCGATTACGCAGTAATGGAAACCGATGTGCTCTGCACATTTGTCTTTGCTTATGAAAATTCCTCGCCCGTTCTGCCGATCTGCCTCTCTGCGGCGCTCGCGGTATCTTGCGCCGCAGCCGTGTGCATTTTTTGCTTGCGCAAGAAAAGGAGATGAGCTCTTCCGCTAAGGCAATATGGCCGTACCTTGCGGGCGCGGACGGAAGATTTCACAAAAAATTCGACTCTTTTTTCTTGCGTTGGGCGGGGAAATAAGTTATAATACAAATGTCAACAAATTTTATCGCTTTTTGGAGGGTGTTATGACGATCAACAAACAACAAGAGGGAACCAAACTTGTCGTTGCGCTCGAGGGCAGACTCGATACCACAACGGCGCCCCAGCTTGAAACGGAATTTAAGCGCAGTATTGCCGATGTAACAGAACTTGTTCTGGATTTTGCAAAACTCGAATATCTCTCTTCGGCGGGTCTGCGCGTCTTGCTGGCCGCGCAAAAGGTCATGAACAAGCAGGGCTCTATGGTCATCAAGAACGTCAACGAGACGATCGCCGAGGTGTTCGAGATCACGGGATTTTCCGAGATCCTCACCATCGAATAAACCATGAGCACGTTGAGATCCTATGCCCCGCAACTTCCGCAGGAGGAAATTTTGCGGGAAGAAAAAGTTGCGGAAGGCGCAGCGGTCAATACGATCTCCGTCACGTTGGAGATAGCAGAGCACGGCGCGAAGGAAGTTTGCCGCGCCGCCGATCGCGTGATCCGTTCCGCAGACGTTTTTGCCGTCCGCTTTACGGGCGAAGGCTTTGAGGACGGCGAAGTCCGCCTTTCGCGCATTTTACCTGTGATGACGGCGGAAGAGGCGCTCGCCTATACGCGCGAACGGGACGCTTTGCGGATCGACCCCGCAGAGAAACTCTACGAGGTCGAGATCATTCCCGCAGAGGGGAAAGTTTTCCTCTACGCCCGCTTTCACCATGTCATTATGGACGGCAGAGGCATGTACCTCTTTGCGCAGCGCGTATTGGACGCGATCGAGGGAAAGGAATTGCCTTTCTCCCGTTATTTCGGCAAAGAGGAGGCGCAGGCAGGAGCGGATGACGACGCCTATTGGAAGGAGAAGTTCGACGGTTTTTCGCAGGAGACGTCTCTCTTTCCGGACGGCGGAACGGGCGAAAAGCTGACTTATTCCGATAAATTCTCTCCCGCTCTCGTCGGGGAGCTCGCCGCGTTTGCGGAAAGGGAAGGGTTTCATCTTCCCTATGCCTTTTTGGCGGCGGAGGCCCTCTATCTTGCCCGCGCTACCGACGGGGAGGAGGCGACGGTGCTCATGTCCCGCCGCAACCGTCATGCCGATACGGCGGACACCCTCGGCTGCTATGTTTTGCTCGTTCCTCTTCGGATCGGGCTCGAAGGGTGCGGCAACTTTGCCGACCTCTGCCGCCGCGCACAGGCGGTCGGACGGGAGGCATCACAGCACAGAAAGATCGGTTATTCCCGCCTTGCGCACGTTGCGCAGATCAAGAACGTTTCCCAATACGGTTTCAACTATTACGACTTTTCTCTCGATTCCTCCGTGCCGCATAAAATCTCCGTGAGTGTTGCGGGCGAGATCGGCAACCATCTTGTCATGAACGTGTTCGCGGGGGAGAATATGGCGTGCTCGCTCGATTGCCGCAAAGAGGTCTATGACGAAGAGCGCGCGGGCTATTTCTTCGAGAGCATGGGAAAAATTCTCATGCAGGGCGTGGCGGGCAAACCGCTTTCCGAGATCGACATTCTCGGGGAACGGGAAAGGACGCGCTTGAACGCAGTGCGCGGGGAAGAGTTTCCCATTGACGGCTCGGAGACCATTCCCTCCCTTTTGCGCGTCGTCGCCGCGAAATGTCCCAATGCCCCTGCGGTCTATGTCGGCAGCAGATCGCTCACCTTTGCCGAACTCGACGCACAATCGGACGCGATCGCCCGCGCTCTTGTAGAGCGGGGAGTAAAACAGGGCGACAAGGTCGGGTTCATGCTCAAACGGGATATACGCCTTCTTCCCGCGCTCTTCGGCATTTCCAAAGCGGGCGCGGCGTTCATTCCCGTCGATCCCGCCTATCCGCAGGACCGTATCGACTACATCTTGCAAGACAGCGCCGCCGCCTTCCTCATCACCTCGTCGGAGACGGGAAAAGGGCTCGATATCGACGAGCTCATAAAGGGCGGAAACGCGACCCTTCCCGCCGTTTCGCAGACGGACGTCGCCTATATGATCTATACTTCGGGCACGACGGGCAGACCCAAAGGGGTCATGCTCACCCATCGCGGCATCGCGAACATCGTAAAACCCGAAAACAACCCCTTCAACCGCTATTTTACTAAATACTGCAAGGGGCTCACGGCGATCGGCTCCATCTGTTTCGACATCTCTTTGTTTGAATTTTTCGTGACCCTCTTTAACGGTAAATTCGTGGAACTTGCCGACGAGGACGGCATGATCAACCCCGAGCGGCTTGCGGAGTGTATCGCCGCCCACGGTGCGGACGCGCTGCACTGCACGCCCACCCGCCTTGCGAGCTATCTGCGCAACCCCCGTTTCCTTGCGGAGACGGAACAGCTCAAAGCGGTGCTCTCGGCGGGCGAAGTATTGCCGCCCTCTCTCATCGCCTCTCTCAAAGAACTCGGCGCGCACATCTTCAACGGATACGGACCGACGGAAGTCACCATCGGCGCGACCATCACGGAGGACGGCGACAGCCGTTCCATCGGAAAGCCCATCGCAAATACGGGTATTCTCATTGCGGACAAAAACGGAGACGCTCTTCCCTATGGCGTCGCGGGCGAGATCTGTATCTATGGCGCGGGGCTGGGACTTGGGTATCTCAACCGTCCCGAGGAGACGGCCGCGCACTTCATCGTGCGGGGTGGCAGAGGACTGTACCGCACGGGCGATACGGGCCGACTTCTTCCCGACGGCAGATTGCTCTATCTCGGGCGGCGGGACAGACAGGTCAAGCTGAGAGGCCTCAGGGTCGAACTTCCCGAGATCGAGAGCGCCATGCTCTCCTTTGCGGAGGTGACGCAGGCGGCGTGTCTCGTCAAAAAGAGCCGCCACAGCGAGCACCTTGTCGCCTTTTACTCGGCGGCGAGGGACCTCAGCGCGGAGCTCAAATCGCACATCTCCGAGACGTTGACGGCCTATATGGTCCCCGACGTTTTTGTAAGACTACCCGCCTTGCCTCAGACGGCGGGCGGAAAGACCGATTATAAAAAGCTGGAAAGTGAAAACGTAGATTTTCGCGGCTCCTACCGTGCGCCTGAAAGCGAGCTTGAAAAGCGCATTTGCGGTGCGTTCGAGGAAGTGCTCGGCGTCACCGACGTCGGCGCGGACGACGACTTTTTCGAGCTCGGCGGCGATTCCCTCGGCGCAATGGAGCTCATGCTCGCCTTGGAGCGCATCCGCAAAGAGAACGCGCCGGGATACAGCGACATCTACCGTTGTCCCACCCCCGCGAAACTTGCGGAGTTCATGGAAGGGGGAAGCACGGAAGAGCAATATCCCATTCACGACCTCCATTACGAGGGGATCGGGGAATATCTCAAAGCGCACGCACCGCTCGGGGGAAAACTCGGCAATGTTCTCTTAACGGGCGGCACGGGCTTTTTGGGCAACCATATCCTTGCGGAGCTGTTAAGAAGCGGCTGCGCGGAGCATATCTATTGCCTCGCCCGCTCCAAAAAGACGATGACCGCCGCAAAGCGGATCCGCAGCACCCTCTTCTACTATGCCGAGGACGATTTTACGGAAGAGAACAAGTGGACGGCTGTCGAGGGCGACATCTCGAACCCCGCTCTTTTTGCAGAACCGTTTGAAGAAAAGATCGATCTCATCATCAACTGTGCGGCGAACGTGGCGCATTTCGCCTACGGTGACGCGCTTTCCCGCGTCAACGAGGGCGGGGTGCAAAATCTCATCGCCTATGCCTTAAAGACGGGTGCAAGGCTCTTGCAGATCTCCACGGTGAGCGTGGGGGGAATGGCCAAAAAGGAGGCGCTCTCCCAAATGCTGTTCACCGAAGAGGATCTCTTTGTCGGGCAGCACATCTTCAACGAATACATTTACACCAAATTCAAGGCGGAATACGCCCTCCTGCGCGCTGCGGCGGACAAGGGGCTCAAAGTGCAGATCATGCGCGTGGGCAACTTGCAGGGCAGACTTTCGGACGGCGAGTTCCAGATGAATTTGCGCTCCAACGGCTTTACGCGCAGGCTCTCCGCCTATCTCGACATCGGCGCGGTGCCGCAGTCGCTTTACGATTCCACGGTGGAGTTCTCCCCCGTAGACGAAGTCGCAAAGATGGTCGTCGCGCTTTGTAAGAGCGGCGAGGGGGGCGCGTTTCACGTCTGCCCGCCCGCCGAAACGGCGTTCTCCCGCCTTTTCGACATTTTGAAAGGAATGGACCGCCCCGTAGGGATCGTCTCCGACGAAGCGTTCGCGAAGAAGATCGAGGAACTCAAAACGTCGGGGGAAAAGAGCGGCTCCGTCGAAATGCTCTCCATCGAAAGAGGAAACGCCGATTTCGACTATATTCCCTTCTCCCGCGCCTATACGCTGGAACGTCTGAAAGCGCTCGGCTACGCCTGGCGGGAGATCACGGACGACTATCTCGAAAAATATCTTACCGCGCTCGGCGGCATGGATATGTTTTGATGAATGGAGGATAACATGGATTTTACAGTCATCGCATTATGGACATTTGCGGTTTATCTCGCATCGGTATTCAGCGCCGTTCTCACGGGGATCACCCTCATGCCGAAATACAAGGGGTGGATCCGCGCACTCGTCTGGGGCGCGGGCGCGATCATCGGGTACGGGCTCGCCTTCCTCTTCTATTGGCTCGACCTCACCAACGACGCCTTCGGGATCCTCGGCCTCTCGGCAATGGTCTGTATCATTTCGCAGATCTTGTATAAGGATACCTGGTCCACGAAACTCTCGGTCGCGCTCATGGGTTGCCTTGTCGGCAACGTCTCCACGTTTATGCTCTGCGGCACCACCGATTCCCTGCTTGCGCCCGTGCTCGGGCTCATCAAGGAGAGCCCCTACGAAGTGCCCAACCTGCTCTTCTTTATCGGCGTCAAGCTGTTCGTTTACATCGTCATCGCGGTTTTGTACGCCGTGTTCTTCAAAAAGCGCCTCCACGCCACGATCGAGGCGGTGAAGGGGAGAATGGGGATCTTTGTGCCGCCGCTGTTTATCTCGGTTATCGGCTTTTACGTCGTCAACCTCATCGGCAACAGCGTAGGCATCTTCCCCAACCATCAGTTGTTCTTCCCGCTGTACCTCACCATGTGTATCATCTTTGTGGTGGAATTCTGGATGATCTTCTATTCCGTCAACCAGAGCGCAAAGGCGATGAAAACGGAGGCGGAACTCTCCGTCGCGGCGAACATCCAGCAGTCCATGCTGCCCTGCATTTTTCCCGCCTTTCCCGACAGGAAGGAGTTCGATATTTTCGCCACGATGAACCCCGCAAAGGAGGTCGGCGGCGACTTTTACGACTTCTTCATGGTGGATGATACCCATGTTGCGATCGTCATGGCGGACGTCTCGGGCAAAGGGGTGCCCGCAGCCCTCTTTATGGTCATCGGCAAAACGCTCATCAAGGACCACACGACCAAGGGAGCCGATCTCGGCGCCGTTTTTTCCGAGGTGAACGAGCTTTTGTGCGAAAGCAACAGCGAGGGGCTGTTTATCACGGCGTTTATGGGGGTTTTGGACCTCGTGACGGGGGAGCTCCGCTATGTCAACGCGGGGCATGAAACGCCCTTCCTCTGCAAAAAAGGAGAGAAGTTTGAGCCGCATAAGATCAAGCCGGGGTTCGTGCTTGCGGGCATGGACGGCATGAAGTACCGTGCGGGCACGTTGACGATGGAGGTGGGGGACAAGATCTTCCAATACACCGACGGCGTCACGGAGGCGACAGATGCGGGCAATCACCTTTACGGAATGGAACGTCTGGAACAGGTGCTCGGCGAGAACAGCGAACTTTCCCCTTCGGAGCTTCTCCCCGCCGTGAAAGCGGACATCGATAAGTTTGTGGGCAATGCTCCGCAATTTGACGATATTACAATGCTTTGCCTCGAATACAAAGCAAAGGCGGAGGTGAAAGAATGAAAGAGCTTACCGTTGAAGCAAAGACGGAGAATCTCGACCGTGTGACCGATTTTGTCAATGAACAGCTCGAAGAGTGGAACTGTCCGTTAAAGACGATCCATCGGATCGACATCGCCATCGACGAATTATTCGGAAACATCGCAAACTATGCCTATCGCCCCGGGGTGGGGCCGGTCACCGTGCGGGTGGAGATCCGCCGTGAGCCGCTCTCCGCGATCATAACTTTTATCGACCGTGGAGTGCCGTACGATCCGCTGCAAAAGGAGGACCCCGACGTTACGCTTTCTGCCGAAGAACGCGGGATCGGCGGTTTGGGGATCTACATGGTAAAAAAGAGCATGGATGGGATACGTTACGAATATAAGGACGGGCGGAACATCCTCACCGTCGAAAAGAACATTTAAAAGACATCGGTTTGCGGCGGAAGTTTCGGCTTCCGCCTTTTTGTCTAAAAATTTTGCGCCGTAAGATTGACGTCTGTCAAATAAAGTGTTAATATATTACATATATCGCTTATCCGTGCCGGTATGGAGTGAAGAGATGGAAAACATCGGGAACATTGAAATCAAAAAAGAGGACGGAAAGATCTTTTCGTTCATCAGAGGAAAATGGCTTGTCTGTAAGCCGGAAGAGGAAGTCAGACAAAAGTGCGTGTGCATGCTTGTCAATGTTTTCGGCTATTCTTTGGACCAAATGAGCGAAGAATTTCAGGTCAATAACGCCCATCGCGGGCAGGGACAAGCAAGAGCCGACATTGTCGTTTGGAAAAGCGAGGAAGAGAAACGGGAGGGGAGAGCCGCTTTTATCGTCGTGGAATGCAAAGCGGAAAACGTGAAAATCCACGAAGAAGATTATTTCCAAGGGTTTAACTATGCCGCTCGGGCGGGCGCAAGCTTTTTTATTACTTACAACAACAGAGAAATAAAATATTTTAGTGTAGATAAGGAATTTGCACCCAAAAAGCTGAACGAAATCGTTACCATACCGAAAGCCGCCGAAGTCGGAGACGAAAAACGTTTGAAAGAAATTTTATCGCAGACAAAGGCTTTCACACGGGAGGAATTTACCAAACTTCTTTTAAAATGCCACAATATAATCCGAAATAACGATAAACTGTCTCCCGAGGCTGCATTCGATGAGATCAGTAAACTGCTGTTTATCAAGATCGATTTCGAGCGAAAATCTTGCGGCTCACAGGTATTTACTCTGGAACAGTTTAACCGCCAGGAACAGGATTACGAGGCGCCCGCCCTTCCGACTTTTACGAGGTGCGGGATCAATAAATCTTTTATGCAGGAACTGTTTGAAGAAACCAAACATTCCTACGAAAAGGACCGCTTGTTTGAAGAAAACGAATTAATCAAAATCAGAGAGACAAGTTTCAAATCCATTCTCTCTCTTCTCGAAAAATACAATCTTTCGGATACTTCCGACGACGTCAAGGGCATCGCTTTCGAGAAGTTCCTCGGAACGACGTTTCGGGGCGAACTCGGGCAGTTTTTCACGCCGAGAACGATCGTCGATTTTATGACCGAAGTCCTCGACCCGCAGGAAGGCGAATTGATTTGCGATCCCTGTTGCGGAAGCGGCGGATTTTTGATCAAGGCGTTTGATTATATCCGCGAGGCCATCGAGAAAGATATTCAAAGCCAAAAGGAAAAATTCAAACAGCAGATCTCTTCGGAGTATCCGGAGACGCCCTCCGAGGAGCAGCAGATCGAACTGAACAAGCGGATAGAAACCGTCTTTAAAAAACTCAATTCCGAGCTCGAACACATCCACAACGATACCGACAGACAGGCTTATTCTCGCTTGGACGAGTTGTCCTACCACTGCATTTACGGTACGGACGCCAATCCGCGTATGGCGCGTACCAGCAAGATGAATATGATCATGCACGGCGACGGACACGGCGGTGTGTACCATCATGACGGGCTCATCAATATCGACGGCATTTTTGAGGGCCGGTTCGATCTCATTCTGACCAACCCTCCCTTCGGCGCCAGCGTCGCAAGAGATCAATATATTGAGGAGGAGGACATCGACGGGGACCGTGCACGGATCGAGGAATACATTGCCGCGTACGGCGATGCCTATCGGAGACAGATAGAGGATCTTGAACGGCGTGCCGCGATCAAGCTCGGAGAGGGGACGGACAAAAAGTTAAAAGAGGAAAAATCTTTGCTCGGCATGTACGAAGTGGGGAAAATGTCCTCGCTGACAGAAGTTTTGTTTGTTGAGCGGTGCTTGCGCCTTTTGAAACCGGGCGGAAGAATGGGGATCGTTCTTCCCGAAGGGGTTCTCAATAACAGCAATTTGCAGACGGTAAGGGAATTCTTTGAGAGCAAAGCGAAAATTGTTCTTATATGCAGCATTCCGCAGGATGTTTTCATCAAGGCGGGGGCGTCCGTAAAGCCGAGCCTGGTATTTCTCAAAAAGTTCACCGAAGAGGAGAGCGCCCGCTACACAGATTGCGTAAAGACCGCGACCGCGCGAATTGACGCCCGCCATGCTGAGGATTTTGCTGCGATCGAGCGCGATTTTGCCGAAAAGAAGATCGGTAAAAAGGAATACGTTTTGCGGAAAAAAATCCTGCAAAAGGCGATCGCGGGAGAGGTAAAACCCCTTGTCAAAGAGATGTTCGACTATCAGATTCCCATCGCAAAGGTGAATAAAGCGGGCATTACGGCAACGGGCGGCGTTTGCCGTAATGAGCTGGAAACGGTTCGTGAGGAGTTTGAGCCCTATCGCAAGGAAAACCGCTTATGGGTGGATTGCGGCTCGTCCTACACATATGAACTGTCTGCGGACGGCACACTCACGCGCCGGAAGGGGACGGAGACCGTTGTGATCGGAGAATAAACATGGAAAATTCGTTTTTGTATGCGATTCCATACAGGGAGCTCCGGCATTGGGCAGTCGCGGGCTATACGGTTCCCGATGTAACGGGCGGACGGTATCGCTATGTAAAAATCGGTTCTTTTTTAAAACGTGTAAAGGAACCCGTCACAATTTTGGACGGCGAAGAATATAAGCGGGCCAAGATCAAACTCGAAAACGGTGGGATCTTTCTCCGCGACCGTCTTTTGGGAGAGGAGATCGGTACCAAGAAACAATATTTGATCAGAGAAGGGCAGCTCCTTTTATCTAAAATCGACGCCCGAAACGGTGCGTTCGGCATTGTCCCGAAGGAATTGGAGGGCGGCGTGATTACGGGGAATTTTTGGGTCTACGAAATTGACCGTTCCGTGATCCTCCCCCAATTTTTGACCAAAATTCTCTCCGGCGACAGATTTCAGAAAATTTGGGACGTTTGTAGTAACGGCACCACCAACCGTCATTACCTTCGGGAAGATGCTTTTTTGAATACCCGTGTGCCGCTCCCATCTCTTGAAGAGCAACAAAATATCCTTGCGGAATACAACCGTCTGGTCGAATGCGCACGGGAACTTTATCTGAAATGCGATTATCGGGTTTTGGAAAATCGGATCGGCGCTGATCTGCGGCTGGATGAGACGGCAGGCGGGGAACGTGCCGCTTTTCTGGATCGGATGAATTTTTCAAAGTTGAATTCATGGGACGTCCGTGACCGCGCGAAAAGCAGCATCTTCCACTCGGGGAAATACGAGCAGGTTCTTTTATCTCAGGTTGCCTGCGTCAATCCGCCCGTTGCGATCGGGCTGCCTGCGGACGCCGACGTCACTTTTCTTCCGATGGAGTGCATCTCCGAAACGGACGGCTGTATCAAGGAGCGCCGCACTTGCAAGGCCTCTGCGGGAGGGTTCACGCGCTTTCGGGAAGGGGATATTATTTGGGCAAAGATCACGCCGTGTATGCAAAACGGGAAATCGGCAGTGGCGAGCGGATTGACCAACGGGATCGGATACGGATCCACCGAATTTTATGTTTTGCGTGCGGATGAAACGCACATCACTACCCGTTTTTTGTATTATCTTTTGAGAACTTACCGCCTGCGCGAGAGCGCTGTCGGCTATTTTACCGGCTCTGCGGGACAGCAACGGGTGCGGAAGTCCTTTTTGGAGGAGCTGGCCATTCCGTTGCCTTCGATAGAAGAGCAAAATCGGTTGACGGAGGAGTGGGACCGCATTCGGGATGGAATCATCGCTGCGCGCGAGACGGCTCTCGCGCTTGAAAGGACGGCCCTTGAAGAATTCGACAGGGCGGTTTTCGGAACGCCGACGGAGGTGGAAGGATGAAACTTCTCTCTCTTTGGATTGAGGCCTATAAAAACCTGCGCAATTTCGGAATTGATTTTTCACCCTCTGGCGTCACCGTTCTGATAGGCGCAAACGGCAGCGGCAAGAGCAACGTTTTGGAGGCGCTTTCGGAGATTTTCAGGGGACTGTACGAGAGCACGGTCCCGCAGTTGAAATTCCGCTGCAAAATTTGTTACGAAAAGGGCGGCAAAAAAATTGCTTTTGCGCAAACGTCTTCCACGCTGGCGTTGGACGCTTGCGATATCACCGCCGAGGACTATGCCGCTAACCGTTTTGAATACCTTCCGAGCCAAGTCATTGCCTCTTACAGCGGTGAGACAGACAGACTTTGGAAAGGGTTCTATGAACAGATTTACTTGAAATATACGGCATCTCTGTTGAGCAACCGATGCGAAAAGCTGAAAATGCTCTATGCCAACCACTATCATTGGAGCATGGCGCTGTTACTTTTGAGCGTCTATGCCGAAGAGCAGTACAAGGCGCTTGGTTTTCCCCCGATCAAGCGGGTCGGATTCCGTTTCGCCGACCAAAAGATCACCAAGACCAACGAAGTTTCTGTCTTGTTGAGCAAGTTGGGATATGTTTCCAAAGGAGAAAAGGAGTTCGGGTTTGAAGAGATCAAGCATATCTTTGAATCCGAATATGGCGCTGCGGAACTATTTAACGCCCTTTCGCTTGCCCTTCTCCCCAAAGAGAAAAAGCTCATTGAGGAAATTTCCATCGGCTTTGAGACTTTTACGTTGGATGATTTGAGTGAAGGGGAAAAGAAGTTGGCGCTTCTCTCCGCACTCTATCAGCTGATTGCCGGCGGCGATACGCTCGTGTTGCTTGACGAGCCGGATACATACGTCCACGAAATGAAGAAACCCGTCGTAAAGGAGCTGACGGAGAAGTTTATCGAGCAGGGCGTGTGCACGGTTATGTCCACCCATTCTTCGGCGCTCGCCCCGCTCTACGGCGAAGGAGAATTGAAGGGGTTGCAAAAGACGGAGCAAGGAGTCACCGTTACCGAGGGGAAAGACCTCAATTTGCTCAAAGGCCTGTTTGGAGACAGTCTCTCCCAGCTGCTTATTAACGAGTACATCCAATCGGAGAAACCCTTTTTGCTTTTGGAGGGCAAGGACGACGTAAACTATATCCAAAAAGCGCTGAAAGTCCTCAAAAATACCGACGATAAATATCAGGCGCTGGATTTCCATATACAGTCCTTCAACGGGGCGGGGAATGCGCAGTATTTCAAAGAACACATCGGAGAGATCCTCGCGGGGAAGAAATACATTTATGTTTTCGACCGCGACCAGGCGGGCAGGGAGGCGCTCTCAAAGTTTCTGGGGATCAAAAAAGAGAGCTTCGACAACACAAAGGAGTATTTTGAGATTGAGGACGGCGTTGTGGGGTTGCTGTATCCGCCATCCCCGGAGAGCGACGTCGACAAAAATTTTTTGGTGGAAGATTATTTTTCAGAGACGTGCATACAGGAGATCATTCAAGAGTTTTTAGTCACCAACAAGAGCAACCGTTACCGTAGCGCTCCGAAATTAGGCGATTGGATCAAATCCGGCTTGGGAAAGAGGTACGAAGAGGGCAAGCTTGCTGACAGCGAATTTGAAAATTTCAGGCCGTTGCTCGATATGCTGTTGAAAATCAGCAACGCATTCCGCGCCGCAGACGAAACAAGAGGCGGCGTTGAAAGTGCATCCATGGCGTAACTGCCGTCAAGAGGAGGCAGATATGAAACGTATTATAATTTTGCTATTGACGCTTTCCCTATCCGTATGCGTTTTGTCAAGCTGCGGAAAGGAGGAGAACTTCGTGAACCCCGGCGACTATCTCGGCGGGGGCGGCACGGGAGAAATCGCAGACAGCGCCGACGACGTTACGGGCGAAATGAAAGACGCTTTTTCCGACAAAGATTTTACCGAATTGTCCGAAAACACCTCTGCGGACGGAGCGATCACGGTCGCGCCGACGGACGATGTCTATACGATTTCCAAGAGCGGGACCTATCTTTTTAAAGGCAAATACGGCGGAATTTCGCTCGGCGCGGACAGTTTGAAACTGCACCTCATCTTTGACGGCGCGGAGATAAAATCGGGAGCAGCCATTGCCCTAAACGGCGCAGATCACAAAAAAGCCGAAGTTGTGATGACACTCGTCGGCGAAAATTCCATTGTTTCCACCGCAGAAGGGGAAAACGCCGTCCACGTCAAGGGCGCGCTCTCTTTCAACGGAAAGGGCTCTTTGTCGGTGACAAGCGAAGGAAAAAACGCAATCAAGGTCTCCAAAGAGCTCTCTGTCGTCGATTGCTCGCTCACGCTCACGGCGGCCAATCACGCGATTTCCGCGCTCTCCGTTTCTGCCGCAAACGCAAAAATCAATGTTCTGTCTGCGGGAAAGGATGGGATCAACGCGGAGTGCGACGATGAGACGATCGCGTTCACGACCGCAGAGGGCTACGTTTTTCTTAAAAACGTCGATTATTCCTGCCAAACGGCGGGCGACGGCATCCAAGCAGATACCGTTGTCTATCTCGACGGCGGCAATTACAATATCAAGACGAGCGGCATTTTCGTTGCCGATACCGCGCAGAACAGGACGGAATACGAGCTCTCCGCCGATGATTTCCGCTATATCAAGAATGGAAACGATTATCAAAAAGTTGCCTCCGACTACATGGGGCGGGACGCGATGTACGCCCTTGCACAAGGCTGTAAAGGGATCAAGGTCGGGGAGATCGAATATCCGGACGCAAGCGATCCCGACAAGGAGATCACCGTCACCGAGGGCGACTACTCCATTATCATCGAAGGCGGCACGTTTATCATCGACAGTACGGACGACGCGATCCACGCAAACAGCGGCACGCTTTCCGTGAGCGGCGGCAGTTTCACGATCTCCACCTATGACGACGCCTTGACGAGCGACGTCCTCACGAAGATCACGGGCGGAGAAATTACCGTGACGAAGAGCTATGAGGGGATCGAAGGAGGCTATGTGGAGATCTTTGGCGGCACGATAGAGATTACGGCGCAAGACGACGGGATCAACGCCGCGAGCGACGACACGCGCGTTGTAGAGCACATCATCATCGGCGGCGGTGAGGTCTATGTCAATGCAAGCGGCGACGGGATCGACTCCAACGGGACGATTTTGATTTCGGGCGGCACGACTTATGTGGCGGGTCCCACGAGCAATATGGACTGTTCCATCGATTCCGAGCGCGGAACGGTCGTTACTGGTGGGTATCTCTTTGCCGTAGGGCCCATCGGTATGGTGGAAACGCCCGCGCAAAATTCCACGCAATACGTCGTTTCGTTTGCACGGAGCGAGCAAATCGCGGCGGGAACGAATCTTTCCTTGACGGACAAGGACGGGAACGCGATCTTTACATTCCAAACGCCGAAGACATGTCAATCGGTCATCCTCTCTTGCCCCGAACTTGAAAAGGGCAAGACCTATCAGATTTACGGCGGAGACAGCAGTCTGTGTGAGTTCACGATCAGTCAAATCATCACGACGGTGGGCTCGTCGGGCGGGATCGGACGTCCCGGCGGAACTGCTCCGGGCGGCCCCGGCGGCATGGGACCGGGCGGCGGAATGGGCCCCGGAGGACGGTAAAAGTGCGGCAATAGAAATGATTGAACCGTGTTTTGCCGCATATGTATGAAAAAATAAGAAAAAAAGCAGCGAGGAAATTTTCCTCGCTGCTTTTGCATCGCCTCAATACCAATCGTGCTTTTCGTTTCTGTCGAGTGCGGCGATCTCATCCATTTCCTCATCCGTCAGCGAAAAGGCAAACACCGAGATGTTTTCTTTTATGTGGTCGGGGTTGGAAGAACCGGGGATCGCCACAACGCCGCGCTGTAAGTGCCAACGTAAGATCACCTGCGCCGCCGTCACGTTGTGCGCCTCGGCAATTTTTACGATCGTTTCATCGGAAAGGAGTTCGCCCGTATGCCCTCTGCCGCCGAACGGATACCATGCCTGCACAACAATTCCCAAATTGTGCATATACGGCACGACGGCTTGCTCTTGATAATACGGGTGTATCTCATTCTGCACGAGCGCAGGTCTGATGTCCACCTGTGAAATGAAGTCGTCTATCTCCTCGATATACCAATTTGACAGTCCCAAAGAGCGGATCTTCCCGTCTGCCACGGCTTTTTCCATTGCCTTATACGCCTTAACGTCATTCGCGCCGGGATGGTGCAAGAGCATCATGTCGATATAGCCGATATTTAGTTTGTCGAGCGACTCTTGTATCGCTTCTTCGGGGTGAGAATATTGTTCGCCGGGGTAGATTTTTGTAATGACGAAAATCTCTTCGCGCGGCACATTCGATTCCCGTATCGCTTCTCCGATCTCCCTTTCGTTGCCGTACATGTGCGCGGTGTCGATAAGGCGAACGCCGCTTTCAAGTGCCGCTTTCACCGAGGTTTTGCACGTTTCGCCCGTAAGGGAGTAAGTGCCAAGTCCCAAGATCGGCATTTCATATCCGCTGTTGAGCGTTACCGTGGGTGCGTGTCCATTTTCGCCGCTACCCAAATCGAACGCGGAAACGTCGGACGTGAATTGACCGAGCGAATCTACCCATTCATCGACCGCGCTTTGCGAAGCTCCCGAGGGAAATCTTCTGCCGTCAAGCCAAGTTGCCCCCTCCGCAAGAGAATGTAAATTTGTCGCGCTCGAACCGATTGGGCTACTGTGCGAGGTGCAAAACGGAATGATCGTCTTGCCCGAAAAATCGTAACTTTCAAGAAAAGTGTAGATGATTTTCGGCGCTTGACTGTGCCAAATGGGATAGCCCAAAAAGACGACTTTGTATTTCTCCATGTTCTCCACGCTCCTGCTTATCGCAGGACGAGCGGTAGAATCGGCTTGTTCCTTATCGGCTCTGCCACCCGTATAATAGGCAAGGTCAGCTTCGGTATAGGGGATTTGCGGCACAATTTCATAGAGCGTGCCACCTGTTTTTTCTTCGATATGTTCCGCAACGCCTTTCGTCGTCCCCGTGCAGGAGAAGAAAGCGATCAGCACGTTTGATGAATTTGCCGTCGTATGATTTGTTCCGCCGCTTGGGTTCGTGTTATTACACGCCGAAAAAGTGAATAATGCCATCATGATCATCAAGGTTATTCCGAATATTTTCTTCATAACTTTGCTCCTTTATGATTTTTTACTCCTTTATCTTATAAAATTCGTCCAAGCGGATTTATCCGTTTAAAGAATACGTCCCGAC
Organism: uncultured Clostridia bacterium; assembly: GCA_947632195.1. Lineage (GTDB taxonomy): Bacteria > Bacillota > Clostridia > Christensenellales > Borkfalkiaceae > Gallimonas. Next base: position 81,782 of record CANROE010000005.1, read on the forward strand.
GGATGAGCGTAATAGACGGGTGTCCCGAATACAAAACCGTTTGACGCCCTTGCTTTTTCTATCCATTCGTTTATGGGGTCGTCCTTAAACACGCATTTACCGGTCTTTTCACAGCCGCCGCAACCGATACAATCCTGCACAGGTTTATTGCTAATCTGTAAAATCTCCGTTTCTATACCATGCTCGGTCAAAACGCTTGCGATTTCCGAAAGCGCCGTATAAGTACAGCCATTCGCCCGTGGGCTACCGTTGAACAATAAAACTTTCATTCTTTGTCTCCTTTTAGAATATTTTTATAATTTTTGCGGGAACGCCCGCTACAACGGCATTTTCGGGAACATCCTTTGTGACGACTGCACCCGCGCCGACAACAGCCCCATTACCGATTGTTACTCCCGGCAAGATTGTGGCGTGTGCGCCGATCCAAACTTTGTTTCCGATCTTCACAGGAGCGGGAAACATATTGCCGCGCCTTTCGGGAGCCAAATCGTGATTTAAGGTTGCGATCACCACCTGCTGTCCGATGAGGCAATCATCTCCGATCTCTATCCCGCCTTGATCTTGAAAGCAACAGCCCGAATTGATAAAGACACGCTTGCCGAGCGTGATATTCAGTCCATAGTCGGTGGAAAAGGGCGGGAACAGTCCGAAAGTTTCATCGTATTCTTTTCCGATAAGTTCAAAAAACAACCGCCTTAATTCCTCGGGCTTGTGATACGTTCCGTTGATCTCCGCTGTAAACGCAAGCGCGCGTTGCGACATTTCGTGCATATAAAGGTGCGTATCAGACCCTGCGACAAGGTAGGTTCTTGCTTTTGTAGTTTCGCTAAATTGTTCTCTCGTCATATTCGCCTCTAATTTACACCGATATTTTATGGTAAAGTATTCGATATGTCAAATACTTATATTTTATAGGTATAGTATGCTTGACAAGTATAATATGTAGCGGTACAATATTTTAAAAAAAGATTTATGGAATTACGGGAACTCAGATATTTTTTGGCAGTGGCACGCGAGGAGAGCATTCTGAAAGCGGCGGCGGCATTGTATGTGTCCCAACCCAACCTTTCGCGGCAGATGAAACATCTCGAAGAAGAACTCGGGCAACAGCTCTTTTTGCGCGGGAGCAGAAAGATCACGCTGACCGAGGCGGGGGAACTTCTCAAAAAACGCGCCGAAGAAATTTTGGAGCTGGAAAAAAAGACGGAAACGGAGCTTTCCGCGCCCGTCACGGAGATCAGAGGCGACGTTTACATCGGCGGGGGTGAAAGTTACGTTCTGCAAATTGTCGCAAAGGCCGCTCATGCCGTGCAAAAAAAATATCCCGCCGTCAAATTCCATTTGTTCAGTGGGGATATGGCGACCATCATGGAAAAGCTCGACAAAGGGCTCATCGATTTCGGCATTTTTATTGAACCTGCCGATCTTACGAAGTACGACTATCTGCGTTTTCCGCTTGTGGATACTTGGGGCGTCCTTATGCGCAGGGACAGTCCGCTCGCGGAAAAGGAATTTGTCACGCCCGAAGATTTGAGGGACGCGCCTTTGATCCGCTCCCGCCACTCGCTTGGGAAAAGCGTCATTACCGATTGGTTTCAAAGACGGTCAGAGGAACTGAATATCGTCGCCACATACGATCTTTTGTATAACGCCTCCCTGCTTGTTGCCGAGGGTGTGGGATATGCCGTGGGGCTTGAACACATCATCAACACGTCGGGAAATAGCGAACTCTGTTTCCGTCCGCTATTTCCGAAACTCGTATCTCATCTCGATATTGCCTGGAAAAAATATCAAGTGTTCCCGAGGTGCGCCGAAGTTTTTTTGAAAGAGCTGCAAGAGAGGATCGAGTGAGAGGGAGTTTTCCGAATGAAAAACAGGATGATCAAGAAAGCGGCGAGGTTTCCCTCGCCGCTTTCGGTTCACCGATGATTATTTCTTTTTCAGGAAGGCAAGGCGGGATATCCGCTCCGAAGTGGAGGGTCAATCTTCGTCTTGCGGATGGTGATCCAAAATATCTTGCATAATCAATTCGACCATACCGTATGCAAATTCCGCCCTGCGGATTTTTTCTTCGATATCACAGGCTCTGTAATAGGACAAAAGGCCTGCCGCCTGCGGGTACGCGATCTTTAAAGCGTCTATTTTTTCCTCGGGCGGGAGATCCTCATCGTCCGTCATGTTGAGCGCACATTGGACCGACATCTCTATAACGCTTATAAGATAGGGGGTGCATTCCTGTAAATGGGAGAAATCGTTCATCCCGTTTTGCTGTAAAATGAAATTGCCGGCATAAAAACCGATCCAAGCCTCTTCGGGTGTGGGATCGGCCTCTGTAAGCAGTTTGAGGGTCTTTTCCGCGAAGAAGAGCAGTTCCTCATCTTTCCCTTCCCAGTCCTCGTCACAGAAACGTAAAGATACGAAACCCGCACCCGCAAAGTCCACCAAGCCTTTCCCGCCGCACAAGATCGCGATCATGGGGTTTTGTTCGAGATGCAGAAATGCACGGCGGAAGAGCATTGCGTTTTCCTTTGCATCGTAAGCGTTGTTTCCCGAGAGAAGAACGCCGGATAACGCTAAATAGACGTTGGCCTCCGCCGTCAACACGATGGGCGTGTGAGAGAACAATTCCAGACTATCGAGTTCCCGCTGTGCCCGCGCGACAATGGCGGCGGCTTCGTCGATGCGTTCGAGATGTAGGTAGGTCAGGGACAGCATGCCGAGTGCCGAGCAATGAGTCGCTCTGCTTGCGAACGTGTAATCTCGGTTGTTGATCGCGGAAATTTGCCGTTCGAGCCGCGTAAGATTTTCGAGCGCCTCGGTGAAGTTTTCCCGCGCAAAACTCTGTATATCGCACTTTTGCAACTCCATCATAAGCGCAAAGACCTCTGCGTCCGCGACGCCTCTATCGGCGAGCCTCATCGTAAATTCTTCCGCGCGGGAGAAAAATTCGCATGCGAGTTCAATGAGATCTTCCCGTGCCTTTTGCAGTGGATCTTGTTCTTTTTTCTCCTCCTCATCGAATAAAAACTCTCCCGAATTAAAACGCGCAAGTTCGCGCAAAAATGTAAGCTCGTCCGCCTCTTCTTCGTCCGTCTCCTCGTCAGTCTCTTCTTCATCGTTTTCTTCTTCGTTGTCCCCGAAAGTTTGCGTAACGACTTCCAGTTGCAAGAGGGAGCTTTGGTAGAGCGAGCCGTAGGATTGCACCATCATAATGCCTCTTACAAGTTCTTCGGACGAGAGCGTAGAGTCAAATAGAGGCTCGAAGAGGTCGAGCGCTTCAAATTCCAGCAAGATACTCCCACGGAAGTCGCTGTCGGCATATGCCGCGAAAGCCTGCGCGCTTTTGCAGGTGAAGAGCGCCATGCGGGATTCGGGGTCGTCCGATTCCGCCGCGATCTCCGTTGCGCGGCACAGTTCTTCTGTGAGTTGAGGATCTCTTGTGCTTGTGTATTGTGCGCCCAAAAGGGAGACCAAGGTAAAGTAAATATTCTTTTTGTCCGCGTTCCCTTGCCCGATCTGATTCCGGTAATATTCTGCTGTTTTGAGGAGGAGCGGGGTGGCCTTCGGAACAAGGAGGGGATCTGCGGTTTGTTGGTAAGTGGCGGCGAGGAATAAGGCGGCTCGGGGAAGGATCTCGTCCTTATCTTCCACTTCTGCGAAGAACCGGACCGCGTGGTTGTAAAAAGGCTCCTGAATTTCGGCACACATTTTTGCGTGATTCATCACGGCGAGGAAACAGGCATTGATCTCGTTCATGTTTTTCATGAAGTTGGCGTATTTTGCGGAGATCGGGGTGCCTGTTACGACCTTTGCGAACCATTCGGTACCGCCCTCCGAGGCGATCGAATAGCAGTGAATAATAAACCGCGCGACAAGGTTTTGCGCAGCGGGATCGTCTGCTGCGAGCTCGTTTACCAGGGAACGGAAGGAGTCGGGATCGTCTGCGAGATAGGCTTGGTATGCCGTCTCTTCAAGGCGGATGAGATCGTCTGCGGGAAGCCGTTCCAGCAGGCGCAGAATGCCGAGACGGAGCTGTCTGGGCTCCTCCGCCCGCGACAGGATCCCTTCCCGAATGCTCTGATGGGTGAAATCGATCCTGCCGTCGTCGCGCAGGAAGAAACAGCTCTGCATATAGGAGACGAATTGGCGGAACGAGAGGGGATCCCAACTCTTACCGAGCAGACCGGCGAGGTCGGTCTCGCGGAGCCCGTAACGGGAGGCCGCGAGAAATTCCGCCGCTTGTTGTACGAGCGCGGGGTCAATGCGGTTGCCCGCCTCCTTTAAAAGTTCCGCACAGAGGCGCTCCTGCCCGCGAGGAGCCTCGCGAACGATCTTACACTGATAAGCGGAAATCGCTTCCATGCCCCTTCCGAATGTGCGCAGCGCCGTAAAATCGTCTCGGTTCATCATGGCGAGCCGCTGGACGAGAAAACTTAAATAGAGCGGATTTTGGGAATCGTCGAGAGCGACCATTTCCGAAACGACATTCTTGTCGAGACTTTTTCCGTACCCCGACAAAATGCCGGAGATCACTTCGGCTTTATCCTCCTGCGTGAGCGGTCCGAGCGGAATATAGTCCGAATCGATTTCGCGGAAATCGGAATTACAGGTCATAAAAAAGCGGAAAGAGGGATTGAGCAGGGGAGGGATAAAGGCAAGGGAGGCGCGGTCGGGATTGGCCAGCAGCCGTTCGGGCGCGTCGAGCATGACGATGAATTTCCGTTTTTCGGAATAGCGGCTGCCGAGAACGCCCAGCCGCTCACGCCATTCGTTGATCTTATGTACGGCGGGCTGTCCCTTTTCATCCTTCTCCTCCGAGAAATGAGGGACGCCCAGCTTTTCTTCAAGGTAATAGACCGCCCCGCGAAGAACGTCAAGGGCGTCGTTGCTGAAAACCGTAAGACCGCCGACAATGGGAAAGACGTCCCAGCCGAGTTCCCGCAGCTTTAAAGCGAGCGCGCAGAAAAGGGTGCTCTTCCCGCTGCCCGTGTCGCCTTTTACCACCACCGTCTCCCGCCGTCCGAGCATGGAGAGGATATGTTCTACGACCTGCTTTCTGCCGCAGAACTCCGCGCCCCGCTCTTCTATATACCGCCATTGGACTGCGCGTTCCCGCTCGAAGGGGGTAGACTTTGCGAACTCTTCCCACTGCGGGCGCAGATATCCGATGACGTCCTCCGCAAGAAGATTCGCAAACTTTTCAAGTCCTTGCGGCTTTCCGTTCTCGAAGGAGATTTCATAAGTTTTGAAATTTCCGACTCGCGCTTTCAGGTCGTTGAGCTTTTTGCGGTAGCGCTCTTCGCTCTCGCGGTATCCGGCGGGCGCCTTCTCGGGATCAAGGATCTTGCGTTCATAAAAGAACGCGGGACTGTTTCTTTTTGCGGGACAAAGGGACCCGTATTCGATTTCGAGCGCCGTAACGCTCAGCTCGTAATCGTCGAGCTGCAAATTTTTTCGAGAAGAGGCCTCGCGGATGATCTCTTCCTTCGGGACGGAACCGTATCTGTCGCCGAGAATGACGATCATGGGCGGTTTGCAGCGGTCGATCTCATCGAGACAGGTGTCGACGATGCGAAGGATCCGTCTGTCGTTTTTTATCTCCCGTTCCCGTTCGTCTGCGGCGGGACTGCTGTATTCCAACGTGTCGATCCCCCAACGCAGATCGCAGAAAGAGACCGACTGGCCGTATTTTTTTGCCTCGGCGTTGATGATGGGCAACGCGATCTCCTGGATCGCGTCTCGCTCAAACTGCATATCGGCAAAGGTGCTCGATACAAAAAATGTTTTCATTTGTGTCTCTCATCCTTTTTCTTTATAATTCGGAAACCGGCCTCTTGAAGTAAAAGATCGGCAATGTCCAAAATTTTATAGTCGTAGGCGCGCACTTCGCTGTTGAGGCGGCGGAACTCCTCCAACCCCTCGAAGGTCGTGAGATTGCCGTGCAGTTTGCGTTCGGGATCCCGTGCGATCTTCTTGCGAATCTCCGTCTTGGAGAGGGGAACGATCCCCTGCGTGAGATAACAGGCATTCCACCGCTGGTGCTCCTGGCGGGCAAGCGCGGTGCGGAGAGACCCGTCCGTAAACACGGCGGGGTCGTAGTGGAAGGCGCCGTCCGCCCCCTTCTTGAACTGACAGCGGAGGCGTTCTTGCTCTTCGGGGTCGTCGGTGCCGAAATACTTCTTGCGGAACTCGTCGGAGGCGTCCTCACAGGCGGTATCCCGCTCGGCGTAATCGAAACCGAGAAGATGAAGTTTGAGACGGAGATTGAGGCAGCAATAGAAGTTGGATGTTCTGCTCTCCAATCTCGCATTTGCCCATTGCTCCAACGCCCGGCGGCGGCGCTCTTCGGTCGAATCTTCTTTTCTGTAATCTCGCAAAAAGTCGAAGGACTTCATCTTCGCGAGCTTATCGAGCGGGTTTTCCGTAATGTTCGCAATGTTGTAGACGATCCTCTCGGTACAGCCGAAGGGGTGTATGGGAATGGCGAATTTGCCGCTTGCTTTCTCTCTGTGGCTCTCGTCAAAGAGCGCGTCGTAGGCGTTCCTACTCTTCACCTTGGCGAAGAGATAGGCATTTTGGCGGCGGTCGGCGTAGAGGAGCCCGCTGAGATTCCGTGCAAAGTCGACGTTTTCAAGATCTTCGCCGAAGGCGACGATCACATATGTATAGACATTTCCCTCCCCTGCGAACACACGGCGCAGTTTGCGGATGCTGCGGCGGTCGTGAACGTCAAACTCGCAAAAGTGGGTATTCTGCTCCCACGGGACGGAGGTTCCGTCGCTTGATACGGTGCCGTCGTTGGCGGGATAGTCGGGAAGGGGCAGATAGTCGTTCTCGTGGCCGGGATAGTCCTCGGCAAGAAATTCCTGGCTGTAACGGAAATAGCCGAAGTTGAGCTCCTTGTCGCGGTAGGCCTTTGCGCGGTCGAAGATGTAACAGTTGAGTTTTTTGTGGTAGATCCCGTCGCGGCCACGGGAGAAGAATTGGCTGTCGGCGATGAGCTTTTGGTAGATCTGCCTGTTGGTGGGACCGAAACCGATGAACAGGACGTTGATCTCGCAGCTGTCGGCGATGAGCCCCGTGCCGAAGTCGATCTGCTTTTCATCCATGAAACGGGTGATGGGGAATTGCCCGACAAAGTCGACCGCCGTCATCTCATATCGGTTGAGATATTGGATATGTGCGCGGGAATCTTCGATGTAGTCCGAGTAGGCGGAGCGGTTGGCAAGTTCGCCGAACACATAGACTTTGAGCAGTCCCTCTTTCGCCGTGATCTCAACCGCTTTCAGAGTGCCGTCGGAGGGCGTGCGTTTCTTATCGAGGACGGATGCCATCTCGCGCGTGAGCAAGAGGTTGCGTTCCTCGTCGCCCGTTGCGAGAAAAACGTTCACATTCTTCTTCGGTCCGCCCTTGCCGAGGGAGGGACCGAAGAGCTTTTCGATCTTTTGCCCGAAAGCGCGTTCGTTTTCGGTGCGGAAATCGAACTCCTCATAGGGGAGCTTTTCAAGGAAGAGGAGATCTTTGAGCTTGGAGTCGGGCGAGGCGAAGAGAAGCCCGCTGAGCCCGCTGTCGCGGATGGATCTCATCAAGACGATACAGTTCGGATCGTCTCCCACGACGACATAGAGCGTTTTTGCCCGTTTGGCGCCGATGACCGCGCAACGGTTTTTGATCCTCAGCCAGAGGAAGGATGCGGAGAAGAGGAGGAAGTTGACCGCCGTCAGCGCGTAGAGAATGACCATCACCGCATAGTACGCGGGATTTTGGACCATGTATGAGATGAGCCCGCCCACGCCGAAGTCGAGCTTGACGAGGTCGAGCGTCGAAGAGACGGAGTTCAAAAAGCAGACAAAGATGAAATTGCCCGCCCCGGAAGTCTGTTCCGCCGTGTGGAGCAGCCCGAGGAAATAGAGGGGGATCGCCACCGCATAGATGATGGCGAACCGCCCTTTTTTATAGTTTTTGAGATAGGTGAGGCGAGCGGATTTCGGCCCGCAGAAGAGGCGGAAGGCCACATAGCCGAACAGGACGAGTAAGAGCGCGCCCAAAACGGACGAAAGAACTGTGCAGAAAATATCGTTTTGCAAAAAAGAGAGAAAAGCCGTCATAGGACCTCCGGAGCGCCGCCGTGCGGATACTGCGCCATTATATCACTTTTGGGATGTATTGTCAAAGAGTCCGCGATCATGTCGTCTGGCGGATGATGAGCTTGGATTGCAGGTAGATGATCTGCGTCTTTTGCCGCTGGTGTCCGATCCGGTCGAGCAGGACGGAAAGCAGCTTTCGCCCGAGACCCGTTTTATCGACGTTGAAGGTCGTGATCTGCGGGTCGTAGGACTTTGCCTCCGCGAGGTTGTCGAACCCGACGACCAGAACGTCGCGGGGGACTTTTTTATGCAGAATTTTCAGCGCCTCGATGACGTCGATCGCGAGCGTATCGTTTGCCGCGACAAAGCAGTCGGGCAGGGTGGGCATTTTCGCGAACATTTTCGCAAGTTCCGCCGCATTTCCGTAGGGGAAGGAATCTTTTTCGATGACGGAATGGGCGGGATCATATTCGAGCCCCGCCAAAAAGACCGCCTCCCGCATGGCGAGGAAGCGTTCGTAAAAGGAGGTGCAGTGGGTGTAATCTCCCACGAAACCGAATGTTTTGCAGTCACGGTTGCCGATGAGCGAGAGACAATAATTTTTGACGGGAGAAAAACTTTCGGGCAAAACGATGTCGTAATTGCCCGAAGAGGAGACGTAGATGGGAAAATCGAAAAACACGATGGGGTAGCCGAGCTCGATGAGTTTGGGGACATAGTCCGCTTGAAAGAGCTCCATGCAGATGATGCCGTCCACCTTGTTTTCGTTCAGATAATCGACAAGGCGGTTGAAAAAGGATGTCTTGGTCGCGGTGAATTGCAAAAGTTCCACGTTTTCTTTTTCCATCAAGGCGGATTCTATGCCCCGCACGACATGGATAAAAAAGGTCATCGTCATGAGCATTTTGGAAGTGATGAGGACGATCCTGTGGTGGGGATTTTCCGCGTCCGAAGAGGCGACCGCACGATAGCTCTTGTATCCCAGCTCGATGGCGGCGTTCAAGACCTGTTCACGGGTGCGCGGGGGTACATATTGCCCGTTCAGCGCTTTGGAAACGGTATTGCGGGAGAGCCCCAAAGAATCTGCAATATCTTGAATTGTGATTTTCTCTCTTTTCATGTTATTGAATTTCGTTCCTGTGAGGATTTCTTGTTTCAATTATATCACAAAATGAGAGAATGTCAATATTTTTTTGGCTTTTTGTCCAAATCGGAAGTATGGAATTGGGCAAATGCACAATTTTTGTTTGGATTGTTTTACCGCTCTTGACGGCGAAAAGGGTGAAAATATAATAGAAATGACCGAGGCTCTCGGAAATGTGATAAGGAGGTATTTTTATGGAGAGTAAGCTTTTGCAAGCGGAGACTGCGGAAGCGTCCGGCGTGGGAGTGAGCGCCGAGGCGGCCGCCGAAGCGCAGCAAAGCAAAAAGGAATCGTTTGGAACGAAGTTCAAAAACAGTTATTTTGCACGGAATTTCAAGCGGAATTGGAGCTACTTGCTCTTTCTGATTCCGGCGGTTGTCGTGACGTTTGTTTTCGCCTATATCCCGATGTACGGTCTGTTGATCGCATTTCAGGATTTCACGCCGGGCGACTCGATCTGGGGAGGCTATTGGATCGGGTTCGACAATTTTTCGGCGTTTTTGGGCAACTACGCGTTCTGGGGGTTGATGTGGAACACCTTCCTGCTCTGCATCCTCGGGTTCATCATCGGATTCCCGCTCCCCATCATCGTGGCGCTCATGCTCCACACCACGCGCAACAAAAAGATCGCGAAATTTTTGCAGACGGTATTCAACGGACCGCACTTCATCTCGCTCGTTGTCCTCGTCGGTATGCTCTATCTCTTCTTCGGCAGATACGGGCTCGTGAACAACATCATCGAAAGCGCGGGAGGGGAGCGTTATTCCTTCTTCCTCGAATCGGGCGCGTTCCGTCCCATGTACATCCTGTCGAGCAACTGGCAGGACTTCGGTTGGAGCTCCATCATCTACCTGGCGGCTCTTTCCGGGGTGGAACAGTCCCAGCATGAGGCGGCACAGATCGACGGTGCGTCCCGTTTCCAGCGGGTGCTCCATGTGGACCTTCCCGCGATCATGCCCATCATTTCGGTCATGCTCATCATGTCCATCGGCGGGCTCATGGGCGTCGGCTACGAAAAAGTGCTCCTCATGCAGACGGACGGCAACATCGGCGTAAGCGAGATCATCGCAACTTACGTCTACAAGCAAGGACTTACGGCAGGCGGACTCGGCGCAGGTTATGCAACGGCAGTGGGACTTTTCAATTCCATCATCAACCTTCTGCTCCTCATCATCGCCAACACCGCGTCCAAGAAGTTCTCCGAGAACTCGCTCTTTTAAGGAGGTACGGCTATGGAAGATATTATCAAAAAAGAAAATTACGAAACTCCCGCCGCCGAAGCCCCCAAAAAGCATAAGCGCAAAAAGGTGCAGGATCCGCTCGGCGACAAAATTTATTACATCATCACTTACATCGTCCTTGCGCTCCTTGCACTCATCGTTATCTACCCGCTGTGGTTTGTCATCATCGCCTCCTTTTCGAGCGCAGACGCAGTCCTTGCGGGCAAAGTGTATCTCTGGCCTGTCGATCTTGATTTCACGGGCTATGTCAAGTGTTTCTCCCGTGCGGACATCTGGATCGGCTATGCCAACACCATATGGTACACGGCTGCGTACACCGTGATCAGCGTTGCGTTCACGCTCGCGGCGGCATGGGCGCTTTCGAGGAAGACGTTGCCTCTCCGCAAGTTCTGGATGATCTTCTTTACGATCACCATGTTTTTCGGCGGCGGGCTCATTCCCTTCTATAACGTCATCAGCGACCTCGGAATGCTCGATACCCCTTGGGCGATCATCCTCCCCGGCACGGTGTCGGCGTGGAACCTGTTCATGGCAAAGACCTTCTTCCAGACGGGCGTGCCCGATACCATCGTGGAGGCGGCGGAGCTCGACGGCGCGAACAGAGCACGGCTTTTCGTCTCCATCATCGTGCCCATTTCCGCGCCCATCATCGCAGTGCTCACCCTGTACTATGCGATCGGCCAGTGGAACAGCTACTTCAACGCCATGATCTTTTTGAGCGACAGCAAGATGTATCCTTTGCAGCTCGTGCTCAAAGAGATCCTCACCGCCTCCGAATCGACGGTGGGCGGCAGCGGCGAGACCATGCTCGAACAGTTCCGCCTCGCCAACCAGCTCAAATACGTCACGGTCATCATTTCGAGCCTTCCCGTGTTCCTGCTCTATCCCTTCGTGCAGAAGTACTTCGCGCAGGGCGTGCTTGTCGGCTCGCTGAAAGACTAAGCCCATTCTTTTGCGGAGTGTGGGTGAAACGGAACTTCCCCCAACCATACCGTTTCACCCCGCTTCCGCCGATACCCGGAAAAATTTTTTAAGGAGTTTAATTATGAAAAAGATCATTACGGCAGTTGCGCTTTGCTGTGCGGCGATGATGGCCTTTGCGGGCTGCGGCGAAAAGGACGACCGCACGGCCAATTCGGTCGAAGAACTCAAAGACAAATACGGCTATCAGTGGACGGATACTTCCAAGCCCATTCTGAACGAGACGGGCGCGAAGGAGCTCTCTTTCCACATCTACTCTTCCAAGAACGCGTCCGCAAAGGACTACAGCGATATGGACATCATGCAGACGCTCTTCAAGCAGACCAACGTTTACGTTGACTGGGAGAATGTCTCCGAATCCATTTACGGCGAGCAGAAATTGCTCAAACTCGGCAAGCACGACGGCATCGACGCCATCTATCACGCGGGACTTACCTCCAACGAGACGTCCAAATACGGCGTGGATCGCGGCGCCCTCCTTGCTATCAGTGACTATCTCGAATACATGCCCAACTTCAAGAAGATCTTGGAGGCTCGCCCCGACATCAAAAAGCAGGTCACGAGCATCGACGGCAAGATCTATTCCCTGCCCCGTATCGAGGAAATGGGACTTTTGCAGAACCCCAACCTGCTCTTCATCAACAAGACGTGGGCGGAGAAGGCGGCTGACGCAAACGCCGTCACCGGGCTTACGAAAGATCAGGTGAAGGACGGTTTGGAACTCACTGCGTCGCAGATGGAGCAGCTCCTCACCTACTTCAAGAACAACGACATGAACGGCAACGGAGACGCCAAGGACGAACGCCCGCTCTCCTTTGTGTGGAACAACTGGCAGGGAAACCAGTGCGACCTCTACGGCATGTTCGGGATCAACGATAACCTCGAACACCGCATCATCAAGGACGGAAAGGTCACCTACACCGTGCTCGACGATAAGTTCAAAGAGGCAGTGCAGTACCTTCATACTTGGGTCGAAAACGGCCTCATCGACTCCGTCTCCTTCGAGGTGTCGCAGGATAACTTCCTTGCACAAGGCAAGGGCACGGGAAAAGACGAGAAGTACGGCGCCTTCTATTGGTGGGAGAGCGAGACGGTCGTCAGCGATCCCACAAATTACGTTTGCTGCAAGCCTTTGAAGGGCCCGAACGGCGAGCAGACGGTGTGTGTTTCCAACAACCCCGAGATCTCCACGGGCGAAGTCATCTTCTTCAAGGGAACGCCCAACGTCGAGGTGCTCCTCACCTATTTCGACAGATATTACCTGCCCGAAATTTCGGCGCAGATCAACTACGGTCCCATCGGCATTGCCTTTGAGGAAGAAAAGGACAACGGCAAACTTGTTGCAAAGGATCCGCCCGCCGGCAAGACGACAGACGAGATCCGCCTTGAAAACGCGCCCCTCGGTCTTTGCTATCTCTCGGGCGACGTGTGGAACACGACCGTCGAAATGGAGCCCCGTGCAAAACTTCGTTTGGAGCGGCTTGAAAAATACGCGAAACCCTACGTTCCTTCCACGGTATCGCCCGTTCCCAACCTGCAATTTACCAAGGAAGAGCTGAACACGCTCAGCCGCTTTCAGACGACCGTCGACAACTATCTCCGCGAAAACATTCTCAAATGGCTGAGAAACGGGCTCGACGACGCAACGTGGGCAGAGCACAAGACGAAGGCCGTATCGACCGCCGTCGGCATCGGTGAAGTGCAAAAGGTGTATCAAGCAGCTTACGACAGATACGTCAATGGAAATTAAAAAAACGAGGAGGAAATCATGAAGAAGATCTTAGCGATCGCAATGGCGGCGGCTCTCTCCCTCACGGTGCTTGCGGGCTGCGGCGAAACGGAAAACAACAACAATAGCAACAACAACAATAAAAACAACACCGCACCCACTATCGAAGGCGTCAAAGTTGAAGACACCATAATGGCGGGCGAGGAGTGGGACGCGCTCGAAGGCGTCACCGCTACCGACAAAGAGGACGGCGACCTCACCTCCAAGATCGAGGTCTCCGCGAACGGGCTCGAATTCAAAGACGGCAAGACGACGCCCACCGTGGCAGATGAGATCGGCTATGAGATCATCTACACCGTGAAAGATTCGGGCGGTTTGGAAACGACCGAATACTGCACCCTTAAAGTAAAACAGGCGGCGGGCAAGCTTGAAAATGTGTTTACCGCAGACTTCACCACTCCCACAGCGGCCGATGAGGATGCTCACTATTGGGATAAAGTCATCGACGGTCCCGAAGCGACTGCAACACTCAAAGAGGGCGCGTATGTCTTTGACGTGACCGATCTCAAAGACGCGGGCGACGACAAGCTCATGCTTACGCGGCATTTCGGCGATCTCACCGTGGGCGAATATAAACTCGTTGTTTGGGCGGGCTCGTCCGTCAACACAAAGATCAACATGCAGGCGCTTCTCGACGATGCAGATGCGGCAACGAACACTTGGGACGGAAAGAACCTCGGAAAAGGCAACGACGATAATTACGCCACGGGAGATGCGCCCCACGGGTTGTACGGCGCCGAAGTGGGAACGACCGTCAAGCCCATCACCTTGGAGTTCTCGCTCACCGATAAGAAGATCAACAAAGAAAAAGTCGGGATCCTCTTCCGCATTTGCCTCGGAGGAAATGACAACCCCGCGCAGTTCAAGTTCTCCATCGAAAAGATCGCCATCTACAAGACGACGGGCACAGAGAGCAAAGAATCTCTCAAGTCTGCAGATTATAAGACGAGCGTCGAAGGACTCTATCCCAACGATCACGCCGTGGTCACGCAGGGCACGGAAGGTGCGGATATCGCCATTACTTACGACGACGCGAATAATGCGGACTGGTATTCGCAGGTCGCGATCGGGCTTCCTGAGCTCGAGATCACGAAGGGCGAAAAGTACTACTATACGTTCAAGGTCAAAGCGACCGCCGAAATCGCCGAGCTCATCGTCTGCGTCGAAGACAGTCTCAAAGGTTGGGAGATGCGCGACAGCTATCACAGTTTCTCGCTTGCGGCAAATGAAGAAAAGACGATCGAAATGGCATTTGTTGCGGGAGAGGGGCAGGACAAAGCCGCCAACCTCACCGACGCAGTTTGCCGGCTCTACCTCGGAAAGCATGAAAACGGCGTTGCCTCCAACAAGTTGACGCTCATCAGCTTTGACTTCGGAAAAGTGAACGGCAATAAAACGACCGACCGCGTTGCACAGGACAAATTCGTGCTCTTTGGCGGAGAATCCTCCAACAAGACGAACAGCAAATATCCGTTCGCCGTGTACAACGGTTCGGATGACGACCTCGCAAACAAGGGGATCGGCACCGCCTATATCGAAAACGGCAAGCTCGTCTACAAGATCCACGAGGGCAGCACGGTGGGCGGTCAGAACAAGCTCGTCATCGGCTTCTGGGATAACCCCATCACTCTTCCCGAAAATGCGTACTATGTCGTCTCCTTCAAGGTAAAGGCTTCCGCCGCGATCGGAATGGACGTCTGCCTGCACGACATGGACTGCGGAACAGATTGGAACAGCGGTCTTATCTATCGCCGTGCGCACTTCCAGAACGACCCCGTGCAGATCGGCACGACCGAGACGGAAGTTTCGTTCACCACCGAAGTCGTGTATAAAGAGAGCAAATGCGAGCTCATTCTCGAATTCGGCTCGGCGGAACTTGCAA
This sequence comes from uncultured Clostridia bacterium, assembly GCA_947632195.1. GTDB lineage: Bacteria > Bacillota > Clostridia > Christensenellales > Borkfalkiaceae > Gallimonas. The sequence continues at coordinate 96,906 of CANROE010000005.1, forward strand.
AACTTACGGAAGGCGTCACCATCGAGATCTCCGAGATCAAGATCGGCGTACAGAAACTTGCAAAATAACTTGATCTGAATCATCTATCAAAAACCGAACCTCCGCGGTAAAATTTTATCGCGGAGGTAACGGCTAAAAAAGAGGTAATTTATGAACACACTCTATGCGATTGGCGAAATGCTCATCGACTTCACGGCGCAGGAGACGGGCGCTCTCGAATCGGCGGTCACTTTCCGCAAAAATGCGGGCGGTGCACCCGCGAACGTCGCCGTCTGCGTCGCAAAGCTCGGCAAAAAAGCGAACATCATCACCAAGCTCGGCAACGATCCGTTCGGGAATTTTCTTGTGGAAACGCTCAAACGGGAAAAGGTGGGCACAGAATTTGTGTTCCGCACCGACCGCGCCAACACCGCGCTCGCCTTTGTCGCCCGCGACGAAAAGGGGGAGAGGAGCTTTTCGTTCTACCGCAACCCGTCTGCGGATATGCTGCTCGATGAAAGCGAGGTGCAACTCGTGCCCTTTGCGCGCGGAGATATTCTCCACTTCGGCAGCGTAGACCTCTGCGACGCGCCCGTAAAGCGCGCCCACGTCGCCGCCATCAAAAGGGCGAGAGAGACAGGGACGCTCATCAGTTTCGACCCCAATTTGCGCTATTCCCTCTGGAAGAGCGCGGAGGAGTTGTTACGGACGGTGCGCGAATTTCTGCCGCTTGCGGACATCGTGAAGGTGAGCGACGAAGAACTCCTCGACATCACGGGCATCTCCGATGAAAAAGAGGCGGTAAAGGCCCTCTTTCAAGGAGAGGTCAAGCTCGTGTTCGTCACCAAGGGAAAGGGCGGCGCGTCCGTCTACACCAAGTCGGCGGAAGCGTGGCAGCCGACGGATACAGCCTCCAAGGTCGTGGACACCACGGGTGCGGGGGACTCCTTTATCGGAACGATTTTATATCAACTTCTCGGACGTGGGATCGAAGGTCTCACGGACGTGGAACTCAACGAAATGCTGCAAAGGGCGAACCGTGCGGCAACCGTCGTCGTCTCGCGCGAGGGTGCGATCCCCGCGATGCCGGCGAGAGAAGAAGTATTTTAAGAGGTAATTATCATGAAATTCATCAAGAAACTTTCGGCGATCGCCATTGCGCTCAGCGCCGTGATGTTGTTCGCGGTCGGTTGCGGCGAAAACGAGGACGGCAAACAGGAACTCGACACCGATCCTTCGGACAAGGACTTTTCCACGCTGCGCTCCGCAAGCGCGCAGGAGAACGCCTACGACTACAAATTCAACTTCCTGCCCGAAAAGGACAGCGCGGGACAGGGCTATGTCGGCGACACCATGCCCTACTACGAGAACGGCACCTACTACATCTACTATCTGAAAGATCGGGGCGATTCTTTCAACCACTCCGTCTATCTCACCACGACCAAAGACTTCGTCCACTATGAGGAAGTGCAGGAGCCCATTCTCCAAGCGGAGGGCAGCGGACAGGAGACGATGATCGGCACGGGTTCTGTCGTCAAGGTGGGGGAGAAGTACTACTTCTTCTACACGGCAAACAACGGTTCCGAAGTGTGGAAACAAGATCACAACGGCGAGGTCATCAGAGTTGCCGAGGGCACGAGCCCCACTTCCTTCACCAAGAAGGAGGGTTGGGAGATCAAGCCCGACGCCGCAGTCGGAAAGCACGACTTCCGCGACCCGCAGGCGTACTATGACGAGGCGAATCATCAGATCGTGCTCACGATCACGACGCCCATCAGCGGCAACGCCAACATCGTCAAATACACCCTCAATGAGGATCTCACGGGCGCAGCTTACGGCGGCTCCATCTATGCGCGGGACGCCTCCGTCATCACGGGCACGGTCTACAACCTCGAATGCTCGGACACCTTTAAGGTGGACGACAAGTGGTATCTGACGTTCTCCGCGCAGGACGGCGATGTGTGGTACACGACGGCGGATACGCAATACGGTCCCTATACGGCAACTCCGAAACCCCTTGACGGACAGCTCTTCTATGCGGCGAAACACGCCTCCGACGGTACGAACACCTATATGATCGGCTGGGCGCGCCGCTCCGATTCCGTCTCGTCCACGCAGGACGTCAAGGGCTGGGCGGGCAATTTGCAGGTGCAGAAGGTCGTTTCGGACGGCAAGGGCGGCATTCGCCTTGCGCCCGTGGACGCATATACCCAAAGCACGAAGGAACGCGTCCTTGTGTCCGAAAGCACGGTCGAGTTGAAAGCGGACGACTATGTGGAATCTTTCCGCTGTTTCGAGCGGTACATGGTGACGGGGAAGTTCCGATTTGCCTCGGCGTGCGACTTCGGGTTCGCATTCGATTACAACGGCAGACGGGAGAGCTATAAGACGATCACCCTTTCCGCCGAAAAGATCTCTCTTGATTTCAACCTCGGCAGCGTTCACATCACCGAGATCCCCGTAGCGCTCAAAGCGGGCGAAAGTTATTCCTTTACCTACATTCAGGAGGGCTCCGTCGGTGTGCTCTATGTGGAGGGGCAGGCCGCGTTCACCGTCCGCCTCTATGGCGTGAGCGGCAAAAACGTCATGCTTTGGTCGAAGGCAGACGGCGTAACGTTTTCCGATCTCAAACAGTACACCTACACCTATTAACCTTTCAGGGGAAAGCCGATGAAAAAGAATTCTATTCCGGCGGGCGGTTCCTACGGCACAAGGATCGCCGATCTTTACATCGTGCACAATCTTGCCGCCGTAAACGGCAGCAGCCGCCATACCTATCATGCCATGCCCCCCGTGGGCTGGATGAACGATCCCAACGGCTTTAACGAGGCGTTCGGGAAATACCACCTGTTTTATCAATTCTATCCCTACGGCCCCTCGTGGGACTCCATGCATTGGGGACACTATACCACACAAGACTTCGTCAAATGGAAGTTGGAGCCGACGGCGCTCGCCCCCGACGGGCAGGACGACCGCGACGGCTGTTTTTCGGGCTGCTCTGTCGTCAAGGACGGCAAACTCTATCTCATCTATACCTCTGTCATGGGGGATCGGCAGACGCAGTCTCTGGCGGTCTCCTCAGATGGGGTGTCCTTTGAAAAGCTCGGCGTTGTCATTTCGGGGGAACAGCTCCCGAAAGGCTGTCTGAAAACGGACTTCCGCGACCCGAAAGTATTCAAACGGGGGGAAGATTACTATCTTCTCGCGGGCGCGTTGTCGGAGAAGAGCGAGGGCATGATCTTGCTGTATCGTTCCCGCGATCTCAAAAAGTGGGAGTTTGCGGGTACGATACGGCGGGACAATCTCACGACGCGCGGCATCTACGAATGCCCCGATTTTTTCGAGCTCGGCGGTTGCGACGTCATGTTCGCAAGCCCGCAGGGATATAGAACGGACGATTGGCGGTATGAAAACGTGCAATCTTCCGTCTATATGCTCGGCAAGCTCGACGAGAAAACAGGCGTGTTTGAAAAGACGTATGAAGATGAGATCGACGGCGGGTTTGACTTTTATGCTCCGCAGACGATGAAAACGAGCGACGGCCGCACGGTGATGATCGCTTGGATGCAGATGTGGCAGCGGTTTATTCCCACGGCGAAACACGGCTGGGCGGGCGCCATGATCCTGCCCCGCGAGCTCTCCTTGAAGGACGGAAAACTCTTTCAAAACCCCGTCCGCGAGATCGAGCGCTACCGCTGGAACCCCGTCCATTTCGGCAATGTGATCATCGGAAACCGCAACGAACTGACGAAGGTAAACGGTACGAAAATCGAGCTATGTTTTACACTTGACCTCGGCACGGCAAAGAGAGTGGGCATCAAACTCTATCAAGGGGGCGAGCACGACGCGCGCATCTATTATGACCGCGAACGGGACAGGGTGATATTCGACCGTTCGCGCATGGGCGTGGAGATCTCTCACGATCCGGAAGAGAAGGACGCTACGGTGCGTTCGGTAAAGGTATCGACGGAGGGGAACCGTCTGAGCATGCGAATTTTTCTCGATGTTTCGAGCTGCGAGGTATTTTTGAACGGCGGCGAGCGGACGATGACGGGCAATGTCTATTCCGACGGCTCGGGAGTTGCCTTTTTTGCCGAAGGCGGCAGCGCGAGGATCATCAGTCTCGATAAATACGACATCGTGGTCTGACCGTTTGCACCCGTAGAAAAAACAGTAGAACGCAGATTTAATAAAAAGCTAAAACATAGAAGTTGTGCAAAACCACCGGTTTACCGGTGGTTTTTCTTGTTTTACACGACGAAAAAAATGAAAAAAAGTGCAAAAAGGAGAGGGAAGTTGAAAGTTTTGTGCAAAACGACTTGAAAATGTCAAGAATCGTTAAGATTTCATAAAATTGTTGTCGATTACTTGACAGCGGGGGGAGGGGGGGGGTGATATAATTCTATAATAGAATATTATAGATAACAATTTATTGGTGAGATTATTCTCAAAAATGAGGTAAAACTATGGGTAAACGTTTTTCCAAAAAATTAGTTGCAATTTTGCTGTGCGCCGCTTTGGTGCTTGTGACTGCGGTCACCTAAGACCTATGGCGACCGCAAAAACGGCGCAAATTATCAGCCTTTTAGGGACGTGGAAGCGCCGACGGTTCATATCAAGCGACTCTATAAAATATAAACACAAACAAACCAAAACGACATTTACAAAGAAGGCTATTCTGAACAAAAAGGGGTATCAATATGAAAGGTAACATCAAGAAAAAACTTGCGGTAATCTTTTGTGCATTGATTGCGGCCGTGTGCATGTGTACGGCGCTGTTTTTGCAGACGGCAGATAGGGCCATGCTTCCTACGGCCGATGCGGAAGGATAGGCATTATTTTATTTGCTACAATGTGCCACAGCTTTTTCTGCCGTTTTTCCCGCGTTTTGCGCCTAAAAACGGGCATTTTTGAGTAAATAGAGCTTCGGGAGAATTACGGCATATACCGCCGTGCAACAACCACTTTCTCATTTTTCAGAGGTTTTTTGCGAATTTTTGCCGTTCGTTTACCACCGATAGCGGTCTTTCTTGGCATATCTTTTCCCGTATAGGGAATACTCGCCGCGCTTGTTCTCCACGATTTTCACGTTGTCCTTTTCAAAGTAGTTCCACACCAATTTTGTCAAGAGTGGATGCATCATGAGCGCGGCATAGATACTTGTAGTCCAATTTAGCGACAAACAAGCTCTAAATCCTTTTCTTTGATATGACACGCGATCGTATCCGCACCCGTTTCATCGGCGAAATATACCATCCAGCCGCCGTCGAT
>CANROE010000006.1 GCA_947632195.1 uncultured Clostridia bacterium
TGAGAACGGAGCGCGGCTTCCGCAAGTTTCTCTTTTGGGCTACCCCTGCGCTTCTGCTCGTGCAGACTATCGTCATCATCCTGTCCCTGCTGTAACAACTTAATAAATCTATAAGGAGGAAACAATATCGGTTAAACAATAATGGGAAGAAAGCGCAAAAACACCACGGGAATCCCCGACTATGAAATCGACTCGCTGGCGCGAGCATTACTGCCTGCAATCCAAAAGTTATTTGAAACGGAAGAAGGAAAGAGAGATTTTGAAGCATGGCAAGCCGAGCGGCGGGAAAAACAACTGAATAATAAAAAATCGAAGAATATATCCCATTGAAACAACATAGGGATCCGCCGAGATTATGGCGGCAAGGGTTATCGTTTATAAATCCCGAATGACAAAAACGATGCGGCGGACAAAGATACTTTGTCCGCCGCTATTTTTATTTCTTGAAGAAAATGATAAATCCGAACCCGTCGCCAACAGGCACTACAAGGTTCGGATTATTATCATTTGGTACACCAAGTCCCCGCATGCCCGTTTGGGCATGCGGGGACTTGCATAATGGCGACAGGAGGAGAACCGTATGTTCGCCCCGTGCGCAGTTCTGTTTCTCTAAGCGCGGCACAAGCGGGCTTTGCCCGCGAAGTACTCCAGTCGGACACACCAAGTGCCGCGAACAGCCAATGCTGTTCGCGGCACTTGCTATTATCGCGCAGAAGGAGAACCGCAGGTTCGCCCCTCGTCGCCGCACGCCCGCGTTTCACGCTTTTCTTGCGAAAAGCTCCGTTTGCGTGCGGCGGCTCCTCTTCCCGAAAAATCTTGCTCCGCAATCTTTTTCGGGAGTCCTAATTTTGTGAGATTTCTCCACTTCGCTCGCATTGCTCGCTGCGGTCGAAATGACAATAGAGAGAATGCGGGAGCAAAATAAAATTATTTGGGACGACAAGAAGATTTACTTTTGCTTTTTTATCACATATTCATGAGAAAAACCGCAGTTGCGGCAATGGAATTGAGCTTTTTTCTTGCCCAAAACTCCCGCGACAAGACCGACAGGACCCAATAAAATTCCTCCCACAAGCGCCTTGCCTCCGCTAAAACCCATGTTCCCCTCGTCTACCTTGATCCAGCCGTCCTTTTCTCCGCACATCGGGCAATTATCGGGAGCCTCCATCTTAGTCCTCCGTCATATATTCTGCATTCACGGTTATAAAGCCGCCATTCCCTTGGCTTTTATGGTTCGTGACGATCCCCGCCCATGCGAGAATACCCGAAAAATATGTGGAACGGCGCAATACCGTGTCGCCTACTTTTGCCCCGAAAAATTCGGTGGAAATAAACGCGTCGATCGTTGTCGGCGGCAACTCTTTGCTCCCTACCCTTGCGCCGCTTTGCGCTGCGGCGTCGCCACGATACATCATGCCGCCGAGCGATCTCGCTTTTTTCACGATCGCGTCAAACACTTTCCACTCCAAAACCACGCCACGCAGTCCTTGCGATTCAAAACCATTTTGCGATGAGGAAAGCCAAAATGGAACGGGTTCGCCCTTCAAAACGGGCATGTAAGACTTGCCGCCACATTCAACGATCTTTTCTTTTAGCCGTCTTACGACTTTGCTGTCCTCTTTCCCGCTCGAAAAATTTTCGATCACATTGTTGTTCATACTATTTCCCTCCAATTTTTGATTGATTAACATTAACGTGTTTTTTATCCCGCTATAAGATTCGTTCCGAAGCAACTGCATTTTAGAAAGGTTTCCTTCCGTGCGCAAAAACATTTTGACGAATTCCCATTCCTTCGGGTTCAATTCGGAAGTTTGTTCTGCGACAAAATTCCCTTGAATTTTGATCCCGCATTTCGCGCAGGATAACTCGGAAATATGCAGCTCGTTTCCGCAGGCGGGACAGATTTTAAGTACCGCGCTCATTTGTAGCACCTCCGTTTTTCTTTATGATAACATATGAGAAAAGAATTGTCAACAGTTTTTCGCACAATTTTTTACTTATGTGTAAAAAAATTTCAATCATAAATCAAAAGTGATGAGATTCGTTTCTTCTGATATGTGAGTCGGAACACAATAGACGCAGTTTTGATTCGGCGCACGAAAAAAGGAACGGCGGGCCGTTCCTCTTTCCTTAAATTAAAATCAAAAATTCTCTTATTCCTTTTCCGCAGGCTGTTCTGCCTTCTCCTGTTTCTTTCCTTCGAGGAAGTTATACAGCACCGCCGCAAGCACCGCGCCCAAAATGGGACCGACGATGAAGATCCAGATCTGCGAGATCGCCGTAAAGTCGCCGCCGATCATCTGCAAAATTGCGGGGCCGATGGAGCGGGCGGGGTTGACGGACGTGCCCGTAAGACGGATGCCGAGCAGGTGCACAAGGGTGAGCGCAAGTCCGATGACAACGCCCGTGACCGCCTTGTTCTCCGTTTTGCTCGTGACGCCCAAAATGGCGAGCACAAAGGCGAACGTCAAAACGATCTCCACAATGAGCCCGACAAACAGCGCACCCGTGCTGCCGTAAGCGTTTGTGAGCGTCGTCTGCACGGCGTTCCCGCCGAGATTTTTAAAGCTGCCGAAGAAGAGTCCGACGACCGCCGCGCCCGCAAGCGCGCCGAGGATCTGGCTGAGCACATAGCCGGCATAGTCTTTTGCGGTCATCTTGCCGCTCACGAGCATCGCGGTGGACACGGCGGGGTTGATGTGGCAGCCCGAGATGTTCCCGATGGAATACGCCATGGCGACGATGACGAGCCCGAACGCAAGCGCGGTGGCGACAATGCCGTCGTTGCCCGTGCAACCCGTGGCGACCGCCACGCCGCAACCGAATACGACGAGCACAAAGGTGCCGATAAACTCGGCAATACATTTTTTCAACATAAAAAAGCCTCCTTTTTATCTTTCCGCATTGTAGCACTTTTCTGTCCGTCTGTCAAACCCACAACCCCGTTTTTGAGGCGTGCGGCGGAAAGTTCGGAAAAATTTTTTCCTTATATTGACTTATTTCCCGTTTTATGGTACACTATTTGTGGTATAAAAGAAAAAAATAAAAAGCGAGGTTACTGCCATGATCCAATATTCCCTCAAAGCGCTTTCTGCGGACGAACTCTCCTTTAAAGTCAATCCCATGAAAGCGGCGCCCGACACCAAGTTCGAGATCAAGCCCTTCTTCTCCCGCCAGATCCGGCAGGCGAACGAAAATCCCAAGATCAATATCGTCATTCTCGAATGCAAGATCGAGAGCACCGAAGAATCTCCCAAACCCTTCAATCTTCTTACACGGTTTGTCGGCGTATTCGAGGTGAACAACATGAACACAGACGAGGACAGACGCATTTTCGCGATCAATGCGACGGAGACGATGTTCCCCTATCTCCGCGCGGCGGTGACCAACCTCACGGCGGACGCGCTCATCAATCCGCTCACCCTTCCCGTCGTGCCCGGCGCGACCCTCTTCCCCGACGATCGCGGCCCCAACCAATACACCCTCAACTTCGACCCGACGGTGCTCAACTGACCCGCCCAAACGGCCGCGTGCGGCCTTAAATGATATCATCGCCCAAAAGGCGGTCCGCTCTATGCGGACCGCCTTTTTCACGCCGCGGTGAATTATACTATCAAGTGCAACGGGGAGATAAAAGAAAGTAGTTCAAACGGAAGTCTGTGTTATAATAGAGTTGCAAAATCAAACCACAACACAGGAGATCCGAATGAACTATCACCATCTTACCATAGAAGAGCGCGCTTGTGTACGAAAATACTATAATGAAGGGGTAAGTTTTCGCAAAATTGCAGAATTATTGGGGCGAAGTCCGAGTACGATCTCCCGTGAGATTGGCAGGAACTATACTCATCGGTATGAATATAACACCTATTATCCCCACACGGCACAGAAGAAGTATATGTTCCGCAGAACGTTTTGCCACCGAGGAATGTTTTGGAAAAAGGAAGTCACGGATTATATCACGGAGAAGTTATCCTTGACGTGGTCACCCGAACAAATCTCAAAAACCCCGTGTGAGTTAAAGATGCCTTCTTTTAAGACGATCTACCGTTGGCTCTATGAGGGATATGTGGCGAAGGGAGATGTGAAGAAACTGCGAAGGAAGGGAAAGACGAGGAAACGACTCGGGAACGGCGGAAGGTTTACGACGGGGAAGAGCATACGGAAAAGAGATAAGAGTGTATACACACGAAAAGAGTTCGGACATTGGGAAGCGGATACGGTGGTGAGCGGGCAAGGGAAGAGCAAAGCATGTTTTGCAACGCTTGCAGAGAGAAAAACGAGGTTTTACATTGTAATTAAGATTCCGAACAGAAACGGGGAAACGATGGCGAAGGCAGTGATTACCGCACTATCCCAACTTCCCCAAGGGGCAATAAAGACGATTACTTGTGACCGAGGGAGCGAGTTTTCCCATTGGAGAGAGATAGAAGAGGCATTGCATTGTTCCGTCTACTTTGCCGATCCTTATTGTGCATGGCAGAAGGGAACAAATGAAAACCTAAATGGATTGCTACGGGAATTCTATCCCAAAGGACGGGATCTTTCTCGTGTGAGCGACAAAACCCTAAAAAAGAATCTGGCGTTTCTCAACGCCAGACCCAAAAAAATTCTTTTCTTCCAAACTCCACAGAGTTTGTTTGAACAAAATCTCAAATTCTGTTGCACTTAGTTTGACAATTCACTGCCGCAAATCTCCCTCTTTTTTACAAATTTTTCATTAAATTTGTTGACAGGCTCTGTATGATATGCTATAATTTCTGCATCATATAAAATTATGACAATTAAATATTTTATCATGACAAATAGTGACAAAATGAGGTGCGTATGAAGATCGTGATCGTCTGCGATGTTTTAGGCAAGCCGAACAACGGCACAACGCTTGCGGCATATAATCTGATCGGTTTTCTAAAAGAGCGGGGCCATGATGTAACCGTCGTCTGTGCGGATCAGGATAAAAAAGGCGCAGAGGGCTTTGCCGTGGTCCCCGTGAAAAACCTCGGGCCTTTGAATTTGCTGTTGAAAGCGAACAACGTTTCCCTTGCAAAGGCGGACAAGCGGGTAGTTTCGCGCGCCATAGAGGGCGCGGACGCGGTACACGTTTTAATGCCCTTCCCCCTCGGGATCGCCGCCGCGAAACTTGCGAAAAAGGAGGGGATTGCCGTGACCGCGAGTTTCCATGCGCAGGCGGAGAACGTCACCGCGCACATCGCCTGTATGAACAACCGCCTTGCCAACCACATCACCTACCTGTGTTTTTATCATCTGCTTTATAAGCGGGTAGATACCGTCCACTATCCCACGCAGTTCATACGGGAACTCTTTGAAAGACAGGTAAAGCGAAAACTCCCCTGCCGCGTGATCTCCAACGGCGTGAACGATGTTTTTTTTGCCCCTACGGAGCGGGAACACCCAAACGAAAAATTCACGATCTTCTGCGTGGGCAGGTTCAGCAAGGAAAAGGCGCAGCATACGCTCATCAAAGCAGTTGCAAAATGCGGACTCAAAGACAACGTGAAACTTTGTTTTGCGGGGTGCGGCCCCAAAGAGAAAAAACTCAAACGGCTTGCCGCGCGGACGGGTGTGGACGCCGATTTTAAGTTCTACCCGCGAGACGAACTCCCCGCCGCCCTGCACGGCGCCGATCTGTACGTTCACACGGCGGTTGTGGAGATTGAAGCGATCTCCTGCCTCGAAGCGATCGCCGCAGGACTTGTTCCCGTCATCTGCAACTCCAAGCGGAGCGCGACCAAAAATTTTGCTCTCGACGAGCATTGCCTCTTCAAGGCGGGCGATGCGCGCGATCTCGCGGAAAAAATCGCCTACTTTTACCGCTCCCCCGAAAAGGTCGCGGCGTACAGAAAAAAGTACGGCGATTTTCGGGAGCAGTTCCGCCAAGAGGAGCAGATGCGGAAAATGGAGCAGATGCTCAAAGACGCCGCCGCAGCGAAAAAAACCAAATGAAAGAGAAAATTTACTATTACGCGGACCCGCTGAAAGACGATTTCGCGGGAACGAATATCAAAAAAAAGCCCCTTCCGCAGAATTATGAGTATCTCCCGAAAAACAAACTACGCGCCGTTCTTGCGTGGATCTTGCACCACTTGATCGCCACTCCCGTGTGTTTTCTCTATCTCAAAATTTTTTACGGGCAAAAAATCGTGGGGCGGAAAAAGCTCCGCCCCTACCGCAAAGAGGGATATTTTTTGTACGGAAATCACACGCGCGCGGCGGGCGACGCCTTTACACCCTCAATGGCGGCTTTCCCCAAAAAGCCATATGTCATTGTGGACGCCGACGCCGTTTCCATTCCCTTTTTGAAACGCGCCGTAGAAGATCTGGGCGGAATGCCCGTTCCCGACAGCCCCGCGCTGGCAAAAAAGTTCCTTGAAGTGGTTGAAACGCGGGCAAGGCTCGGAAATGTGATCGCCATTTATCCCGAGGCGCACATCTGGCCCCTCTATACGGGAATACGGCCCTTTTCCGCCGTCTCCTTTACCTACCCCGTAGCAGCGGAAAAGCCCGTATTCGCCTTTACTGCCACCTACCGTAAGCGCAAGCCGTTCGGCGGCGTGAAAGCGACGGTATACATCGACGGGCCGTTCTTCCCCGACGGGGACCTCCCCAAGCGGGAGCGGAAGTTCGAGCTGAGGGACCGTGTGTACACCGCGATGAAGGAACGGAGCAGACTTTCCACCTATTCCCCCAACCGCTTTGTCGAAAAACAGGACCGATAACCGCGAAAAAGCGCATACCGCCGCTTTTTAGAGCGTGCGAACACACGCTTTTTTCGTACAAAAACGGAATATTATCTTCCGGCACATGGACTTCGATCAATATGGCTAATATTTATATGGATGTTATGAACGAATTTGGATATTCAAACAATATCTTAAGAGATATGCGTGGCTAGTATTAATTTGGTCTTTCGAATCTCAAGTTAAGGCTGAAATAGATGCCGGCTATCCCACCATGTGGAATACTGCGCGAGGGCAATACGGTTCACATTCGATGGTGGTAAAAGGGTATCAACAGTTTTACAAGGACCATAAAGTTTGGTTCATAAAATGGAGAGAGTATAAAAATTTAATGATCCTAAACGATAATTGGAAAACACCAGTAGCTGGGGATCGATATTTTGATTTGGACGCTTATGGATGGAATTTGGGAGGTGAAGGATTTGGGACTTTCTTAAAAGTTAGAGATTATTCTTTTTGGGGGTAAGTAATGAGGAAGACTTTGTTGTTGCCTATCATTTCCATGATATTGTTAATACCTTGCATGTGTACATCTTGCAAGCCAAAGTCGGAGCAAATGTACGGTGTTGGTGATGTTTGGTCTGATGATAGTGTAAGTATTCAACTAAATTCTTTGGAGTACACAGTTAACCAGATTGAGTCGACCGTTACTCTTGAATTGACTTTCACTATAGATACAACAAGCGAATATCGAATAAATAAAGACGGTATCTATGTATATCTCTCCGCAGAAAAAAAGATTTATACCACAATAGAAAAAAATGAAGATGTGAACGGATTTGACATTTTAGATAATCCAATTACTGAAAGAGAACAATATACATTCTTCTTTGTTATTTCGCTTGATGATTTTATAGATGAAGACGGGGAAATAATTACTGGCTCATGGCGGGTTCACTGTTTTATTAGTCCAGCGACTTTCGATTTTACTATTAAAATTTAATTAGCTCTATCTTCACTGGGATAGGAGAGTAAATTTTTCACTCTCCTATCCTTTCCTTTTTCTATTTATAAAGTTTCTATTTGCGGCGAATTGATACGGACGGGTTGCGCTCGCCCTCTACATCAATGCTATGAATAGCCGCCACTGATTCTGAAATGGTGGGCAGCGCGACAGATAACAAACAAATAGCGGGGAACACGTTCCCCGCTGTTTTTCGTTCTTGTTTGTTTTATACCTTTTCGTCAAACACTTTGTCGAAGAAGGAGAGGACGGTCCCCCACTTCTCCTCTCTGCCGTCGCGCTCGTTCAAGAATTCGTGGCGGGACTTTTCAAAGAGCACCATGCGCAAATTCTTCATGCCCTGCTCGCGGTAGTACGCCGCGAGTTTTTTTACGCCCTTCCCCATGTCTCCCACGGGGTCGTCCGCACCCGAGATGAGGAGCACGGGCAGCTCTTTGGGGAGCCCCATCGCATACTTCTTTGTGTACAGCCCGCGCAGACCCTTGAAAAAGTCCTTGTAAAAGCGGTTGGAACAGGTAAACCCCGAGAGCGGATCCTGTCCGTAAGCGAGGTTGTTGGCAAGATCGGTGCTCAGCCACTGCCCGTTGTCAAACTTTTTGGCGTATGCGCCGAAGGAGAGTTTCTCGATGAGTTTGGAAGGTTTCTTCGCGCCGAAAATGCAACCCATTCCCGCAACAAAGGATCCGAGATACACTTCAAAGTCCTTTTTGTAATTGCTCCCGCCGATGACGATACCGTCCAGCTTGTCGCCGTATTTGCCGAGATAGGCCTGCGCGACAAAGGAGCCGTAGGAGAATCCGAACAAAAAGTAGGGCAGTCCCGCATATTTGCGGCGATAAAAATCGGTGAGCGCCGCCTCGTCTTTGAGCGTGTCGGCAAACATATTTCCCTTACAGTAGCCGAGGGTGTCGCGGTCGGTAAGGCCATGCCCGCGATGGTCGTCGGCAATGACGAGATACCCATGCTCATTCAAAAAACGCGCGAACGCGTCGTAACGGGCGGCGTGCTCCGCCATTCCGTGGACGATCTGCACCATGCCCTTCGGTTCTTTTACCGCCAGCCACTCGTACACATGGATGTTTTTTCCGTCAAAACTTGTAAATTCCATAGACGCACCTCTTTTTTCCTCTCTATTTTACCGCTCTATTATACCGCCGCGCGCGGGAAATATCAAGTGTTTTCCGCATATTTCCCGCCGAGGAGATCTTTGCCGCATTTACCGGAAAGTCACCTGTATCTTTTTCTTGATTCCCAATAGGCGCGTCTGCTACAATGTCTCCGAGAACAATATATGGGGGTAACAAAATGCGAAACGGTTGCAAAATTGCTGCGCTTGCGGGGGCGATGCTCCTTGCCTTCCCCTTCGGCGCGTGCGGAGAAAAACAAGAAGTCTCAGCCCCTCTCCCGCCCGAAACGGAGGCGGAGCTGCCGCAGGAGCGCGAGGAAACCACTCCCCTGCCGCAGGAGCCCGAATCACCCGAAGTTAAATCGCCCGAAATCGAATCACCCAATAACGAACCGCCCGAAGTTGAATCGTCCGAGATTGAACCGAAAGAGGCAAAAACGGCATACATACGGGTGCTTGTTGACGGTTTGAACGTGCGCTCCGGCGCGGGGACGGGATACGGGGCGTTTGCGCAGGCGGAGAAAGGGACGCTCCTCCTGTATGCGGGGAAGAGCGGGAATTGGTACGAGACCGTCTATCTCGGCAAAAGGGCGTATGTGAGCGCGGAAAGCCGCTATACGGAACTCTTAAAACTTGCAACGGGCAGCGAAAATACCGAAAAAATCATTGCGGAGGGAGCGGCGCTGCTCGGCACGCCCTATGTGTACGGCGCGGTGCGTCTGCACGACGGCAAGGGAAATTTGTTGAAAAGTTTCACGGCTGCGGAGTTTGACTGCTCGTCTCTCATGCAATACATCTTTTACAAGGGCGCGGGAATTTTGCTCGACGTCAACACCCGCACGCAGATCAAACAGGGCGAAAAGGTGGCTTGGGAGGACATCGCGCGGGGAGATCTTCTCTTTTTCACCAACGCCTCCCGCCAAAACAGGACGGGGATCGAGCGTGTGGGACATGTAGCGCTCTACCTCGGCGGGAACTACATTCTGCACACTGCCTCCGACTTTGCCAAGATCGAACAGATCACGCCGCTACGCAAGAGCTACTTTATAGAGGCGAGAAGAATTTAAAAGGCCTGCGGGCAGAAAAAAAGGCGGGAACGACCCGCCTTTTTCGCATACAAAATTTATCGGCAGCCGCTGCAATGCTTGCAGTCGCCGCTGCAATGTTTGGGCGGTTTGCCGGTGGAGGAGTACATCTCCCCCGACCATTCCCGCTCCGCTTTTCCGCCGCAAGCGGGGCAGAACGCCTCTTCGTCATAGCGCTTGACAAGTTCTTCAAATTTCTTTCCGCAGCGCGGGCAAGTGTAACTTAAAATGGGCATGATCTTTCCTCTGCGTCATTATTATAATCCCCCGCCCTGCCGTTTGCAAGCATTTTTGCAAAAAAATGAGGAGTGAGGAATGCCGCGATTTGTGGTTCTTCCTCAGGAAGGGGAGAGGGGTTTATTCTAATTACGTCATGTTGAGCATAGCCGAAACATCTCCTTGTTACAATGCGGACACCCTTCGACATTGCTACTTCGTCGCTACGCTCCTCGTGCCGCCCTTCGACAAAATAGAACGTGCGGGCGGGGCAGGGTGACGTGATTTAAGAACGGTTTCAAAGATTTCTAAATCATTTGCGCGTTGGAAAATCGCCATTTTCCATAAGCGCCCACAATTTGCCGCATTCTTACGGCTTAGTGTCCGATGAAACGAACGAGAGGACAAGCAAGTTAAGGCGCAAGCGCAAGTTTCCTCGCACAATTATTTTCGATGTGAGATTTCTCGACTCCGTGCTTCGCGCTCCGCTCGAAATGACAATTAGAGCGATTTGCGCATAGCACAAGGAAAAGAATTGTGCGAAACTAAAATCAGATTACGCATGCCCCATCCGTAAACGACTTGAACAGGCCCTCCACATTCGCGCCCGCCTTGTGGAAACAGGAGATGAGCTCCTCGGGCGAAGCGATCCTGCCCGTGAATCCGGAAACATAATTTTTCAGCCCCGTGAAGAACTTTCTGTCCCCCACCGTTGCGCGCACGCGGTCAAACAGGATCACGCCCTTGTCGTACGCGATATTCCGGTATTCGTATTCCCCCGTGTACGCCGTCAGTGGGCGGTTCATGGTGGTATCCGCCTCGCCCGCGATTTGGCTGCGGTAGGAGAAGAAGGCGCGGTATCCGCTCTCGGAGCGTTTCATCGCCCCCTCGTAGGTATCGCCGTATTCGGGAAACGCCCCCAAAAAGAGCGCCGCCGAATATTCCGCCAGCCCTTCGTCCTGCCAGGCGTTTTCAAATTGATTGCTCCCCACCATGCCGTACCACCATTGGTGGGCGGTCTCGTGTGCGACAACTGCGGGAACATCCGCGCGCTGCAACGAAGAAGAGATCATCGCAAGCCCCGAATATTCCATTCCGCCGTAGGGAAAATCCGTCTCCGCCACGACATAGCGGGGATAGCCGTAATCACCGAAAGTGCGCGAAAAATAGGTCAGCGCGTCGGTGGCCGCCTTCAAAGTCGTTGCGGGCGCGGGATCGGAGATATACCAATATTCAACGGGGATCTCCCCCGCCTCCGCCGTCATGCAGTTCAGATCTTTCCCGAACACGAGCGCCACATCCCGCACTCCTTCGGCCGTCACGGAGACCGTCTGCTTTCCGCCCGACGTCTGCGACGACCCGACGCCGTTGTACGCCACATGGTATTCTGCGGGAAGGGTGAGAGAGAGGGAATAATCCGCACAGTCCGCCACAAACGGGTCGCCGTTGCTCGAATAGACGTATTCGCGGAACGCCTGCCCGTCGTGACTGCAAAGCACGGGATAAAAATGAGAGAGATTGACGTTTTTGCGCCCCACGCCGAGACGGTGATCCACGTTTGCAAGCGTCGTGGTAAACGAGACGGAGAGCGTTACGCTGTCCCCGGGATAGAGCGGCTCGCTCAAAAAGACGGAGAGAATGTTTTCGTCCTCGCCGCACACCTCGAAACGCTCCGCGCCGCCGACGGCGGAGACCTCGATCCCGCCGTAACTTTCGCCGCCGTAATAGGCCGAAGAACGGTATAATTCGGATACGGGCCTGTACTTCGCGCCCTCACGGTAAGCGTTTGCCCACAACTCGAAGGAGAGCTTATCCAGCGTGTTTTCCGTGGAATTGGGCACGGAGACCTCCATTTCGGCTACGAGCTTGCTCTCTTCGGGAAAATACTCCCCGCAGATGTTGTAGCGAACGGCACGCTCTTTCGCGCCGCAGGCGGTAAGCCCCAACATCGAGCCGAAAAGAGCCGCGCCGACCGCCAAGCAAAGAAATTTGCGCATAAAAACCTCCCGGGGAAACCCCTCTCGGTAGTGTATGTGCGCCCTTCTCCGAATAGAACGAAGACAAAGCAAAAGCCGCCGCGCGCTTTCGGGAACGAAAGCGCGCGGCGGCTCAAAATTCCAAACAGTTACGTTAAAAGAAACATTGCAAGGAAGAGCGCACAGATGATCCAGGTAGTGACGCCGATCTCTTTTACCTTGCCCGTGCACACTTTGACGAGCACATAGGCGATGATGCCCATGCCGATCCCCTTTTCGATGGAATAGCCGAGGAGCATGACGATGAAGGTAATGAATGCGACGACCGCCTCCAAAGGATCCGCCCAATCGATGTCCTTGATCGTCTCCATCATAAGCACACCCACCCAGATGAGTGCGGGCGCTACGGCGCTTCTCGGAATGAGTTGCGCAATGGGCGAGAGGAACATGGCAATGATGAACAGAATTGCCGCAGTGAGCGCGGTGAAACCCGTCTTTCCTCCCTCCGCGACCCCCGAGGAGGACTCCACAAAGGTCGTGACCGTGGTCGTACCCGCCATGGAGCCGACGCAGGTAGCAAGCGCGTCACAGAACATCATGCGTTTCATGCGGATGGGCGTCCCATTTTCGTCCAAGAGGTTGCCCCGCTTGCAGGTCCCGTACAAGGTGCCGATGGTGTTGAACATGTCGATCATGCAGAGGGAGAGCGCGGAGGTGAGCAGAACGACCACGGCGGTCGCAGCGCCTCCCTCGATCCCGCTGAAATCAAAGCCCGCCGTGAACACCTTTCCGACCGCCTCGCTCCCCCAGCTCTTGAATGCCGCAAAGGGGCTCACAAAAGTGATGGAGGAAAAGTACGCCTCCGCGCCCGCCGAGCCGCACCCGTAGGCAATGCCCGCGAGAACATAAAAGAGGCCGGCGGAGCCGAGGATCCCCCAAAGAATGGAGCCCTTGACATTTTTATGCGACATGATCGCGATCGCGATCACCCCCACAAGGGCGACGATGGCGGGGAGCATGCCCGTAACCCCGTCTTTGGCGTCCCACGCCATAAAGCTGTTCCCCGCGTTCGGCATGACGCTCAGCGAGAAGAACTTCACGAGGGTGGAGCCGTCCGCGACGATGACCTTCGCCTGTTGCATGCCGATGAAGGCGATGAAAAAGCCGATACCGATGGGGATCGCCTTTCTGACCGCCTGCGGAATGGCCTCAAAGATCTTTTGTCTGAGTCCCGTCGCCGTCAGAATGAGGAAGATCACCCCGTCGATGAGGGTAAACAGCATACAGTTGGCATAAGTGAGCCCCGAATATCTCAGAAGCAGGGTGTAGATGACGAAGGCGCCTACGCCGATCCCGGGAGCCTGTGCGAGCGGCATTTTGGCAAGCAACGCCATGAGAAGAGTTCCCGCGATCGCACCGATCGCCGTGGCGATGTACGCCGCCCCGAAAGAAAGCCCTACCCATTCCTCGGAGCACACATTTGCGTTCACCATGAGGATATAGACCATGGACATGAAGGTGGTAAAGCCCGCGATCATCTCCATGCGGAAGGTAGAGCCCATGCGCGAGATCCCGAAAAATCCGTCCAATTTGCCGAGCAGGCCTCGGCGGGCGCTCTTTTCGGGTGTTTGCCGATTTTCCATAAAGTACTTCCTTTTTTGAAAAGTTTTAAGTGATTTTATCACATTTTTGGTAAAAATGCAAGATTTTTGACGAGAAAATCAGAAAAAAATCACACCAAATGAAAAAAATCTTCATTCAGCGAAAAATTTTTTGATTTTACTATCTTTTTTTGCTTTCCCCCTTGATTTTTTTTTGAAATGCTGTATAATGGAAAAGGTGGGCTTTTGTTCATAGAGGACAGATTCTGCCCGCAATTCACATTCCAAGGGGAAAATTATGAGTATTTCCGCAACAAATATCCGCAACATCGCCATCGTCGGACACGGCGGCGAAGGAAAAACGACGCTTATGGAAGCGATCCTTCTGAACGGCGGCGTGATCGAACGCATGGGCAAGACGGACAACGGCACGACCGTCTCCGATTTCGACGAACAGGAGATCGCCAGAAAAACTTCCATTTCTCTCGCCGTCGCCAACCTCACCTGGAAGGACGTCAAGATCAATCTGCTCGACGTTCCCGGGTTCTACGATTTCGAGGGTGAATTCATCGCCGCCATGCGCGCGGCGGGCGCAGCGCTCGTCGTGGTGGGCCCCGGCGGATCGGTGACGGTCGGGACGGAGAAAGCGCTCGACCAATGCCTCAAACTCAAAAAGCCCTCCATCGTCTTTGTCAACGGCATGGACAAGGAAAACGCGGACTACGCGGGGACGGTGCGCGCCCTGCAAGAACGCTATAAGGGCAAGATCGCCCCTGTCCAGATCCCGATCATGGACGGCAACAAGATGACGGGCTATATCAACGTCATCACGGGCGACGCGTACAAATTCGGCGCGAGCGGCGTGGAAAAGATCGACGTGCCCGCCGCCTATTCGTCCGCGCTCGAAGAGATGCAGGGCGTTTTGCAGGAATCTGCCGCCGAAAACGACGAAGAGCTCCTCGAAAAGTATTTCGAGGCGGGCGCTCTCACACCCGAAGAGACCGCACTCGGGCTCCGCAAGGGCATTCATTCCATCAGCGTGATCCCCGTTCTCGCGGGCAGCGCGCTGCTCAACAAGGGCGTGATCAACCTCATGAACGCGCTCGTGGAATATCTGCCGCAGGCAGCCGAACGCGCGGGGCTCCCCGCCACCGACCTCAAAACGAAGGAGCAGATCTCCGTGGATTGCGACGCGGGCGCTCCCCTCGCGGCGCAGGTGTTCAAAACCGCCGTGGACCCCTTCGTGGGCAAACTCAACTATCTCCGCGTCTGCCGAGGCGTCCTGCGCTCGGGCATGACCGTCTATAACCCCAATACCGACACCGAGGAGCGTATCAACGCGATCTATCTTCTCGTCGGCAAAAAGCAGATCCCCGTGACCGAGCTTACCGCAGGCGACATCGGCGCGGTGAACAAGCTCAGCAATACGGGCACGGGCGACACGTTGTGCGATCCTGCCGCTCCCGTACAGTTTGAGCCCATCCACTTCCCCGAGCCCGTGCTCTCCATGGCCGTCAACGCCACGGTGCGCGGCACCGAGGACAAAGTGTTCGGAGGGCTCTACCGCCTTGCCGAAGAGGACAAGAGTTTCCAGGTGCGCAAGAATACCGAGACGGGCGAGACCCTCGCCTGCGGACAGGGCGAAGTGCAGCTTGAAATCATCAAGCGGAGACTGAAAAGCAAATTCGGCGCGGACGCGGAATTCTCCACTCCCACCGTTGCCTACCGCGAGGCGATCACGGGAAAGGCGGAGGCCGAAGGCAAACACAAGAAACAGACGGGCGGCGCGGGACAGTTCGGCGTCGTGAATATCCGGTTCGAGCCGGGCGCAGAGGACGGCGTGTTCGAGTTCGTGGACGCAGTCGTCGGCGGCACGGTCCCCAAACAGTTCATTCCCGCCGTGGAAAAGGGACTGCGCGAAGCCATCCAGAAAGGCGTGCTCGCGGGCTATCCCATGGTCAACCTGAAAGCGACGCTGTTCGACGGCAAATATCACCCTGTGGACAGTAAGGAGGTTGCGTTCGTCTCTGCGGCAAAACTTGCATATGACGACGGTATCCGCCGCGCAAGACCCGTCATTCTCGAACCCGTCTGCTCCATGAAGATCACCGTTCCCGAACAGTACGTCGGCGACATCATGGGCGATCTCAACAAGCGTCGCGGCCGCATCATCGGCATGGACACCGTAGAGGGATTGCAGGTGATTACGGCGGAGGCGCCCGAGGGCGAGATCCTCACTTATGCGACAAGCCTGCGTTCCATGACGCAGGGCAGAGGCAGATTCTCGCAGGAATTTGCCCGCTACGAACAGGCGCCCGACACAGTCATCCAGGCTGTCATCAAGGCGCAGCAAGGTTAAATTACGGTAAGCATGCCGCCCCCGAACCAACCGTTCGGGGGCGGCTGTCTTTTTCTTCCAACGAAAAAAAGAGAAAAACCGCTTTACAAATCGCGAGATTTGTTGTATGCTTTTTACAGGAGGTTTTGCTATGGGCAAGAACACCGAAAAAGGGCTCACCGTTTATGAGAAAAAGGCGGGCGACAGCACGCAGACAGACGGAAAGCTCACCATCTATGAGTACGAGCAAAAATACACCAAACGGCAAAACGTACGCGGAGCAAAATTCCTGCTCCGTTTGGTCGCCGCGCTGATCGGCGTGTTCCTCTTTGCCGTGCTCGCCCTCATCTCCCTCGACGTCTATAAAATCAACGAATATGTGGGCTACGGTGTTGCCGCCGTATGTCTGATCCTGTACATATTCATTTTTATCGTCCCGCTGTGCAAGATCATGAAGTCCGATTACTTCATCACCAACGTCAACGCGTTCACGGCGCGGGAGGCGCAGCGGCACAACAAAAAGCTCCGCCATGACATCGCGGAAAAGATCATCGATCTCACAGCGCGCGTCGAGGGCGTGGGCTGGTACGATTCGCAAGTGGTCGGAAAGCTCGCGATCGCCTCCAAGACGGGCGACGAAGAGGGGCTCAGAAAATGTCTTACGGAGCTCTATTCGGGCTCGGTTAAGAAGTCCGCCAAAGATCTCATCTTCAAGAGTTCTTTGAAGAGCGCCACCTACTCCATGGTATCGCAGGCGGCAAAAGTGGACGCCGCGCTCATCGTGGTCGTCAATCTGCAACTCATCAAAGATCTCATCTTTCTCTACGGGTTCCGCCCCTCGGACGCAAAACTCGTAAAGATCTTCGGGCGAGTGCTCACGAATTCGCTCACGGCATACGGGCTCGGCAGCATGAACGTGGGCAACACCGTGGTAAAGACGATGGGCGATGTAGTGCGGGACATCCCGATTTTGGGTTCCGCCATTGCCACCCTTGTAGACAGCTCCGTGCAGGGGCTCGTGAACGGCACGCTCACTACCGTTATCGGCTATCAAACCATCAAATATCTCACAAAGGAATATAAACTGCAAGACATTTTGGACGGCGTGGACGTGAGCGAGACGCCCGTGGAGCTCCAAGAGGCTTGCACGGAGCTCGAAACCCAGCTCAAAAAGAAAAAGAAATTCGCGCCCGCCGTTTAAGGGAGCGTTGCAAAAAAGAGCGGAACGCCGCCCGCAGACATCGGTCTGCGGGCGGCGTTTTTAACCGTCTTATTTTTTCCCGATTTCGAGAATATCGTCTGCCGATACGCCGATAAAATTACACAGCTTAGACAGATTGGCAAGCGTAGGCTGCGAACGTCCCGAACAATATTGGGAAACGGAGGAGGAGTCTATGCCCAACGCTCTTGCAATGTCTATCTTCCTTTTCCCGCAGTGTTCGATCTCAAATTTAATGTTTTCCGAAATTTTTTCATCCAAACTTTTTTCCATATGAATCAGCATTTCAAATGTCATGTCGAGCCGCCGAGGAACGAGGTGTGTCGAGACATCTCTACCTTATTTTAATAACGTGAGCTCCCTACGCGCGTCATTGCATGGGTGTGGGAACCCTAATTTACCGAAGTTCGGCGTTCAAATGATGTGCCAAGTTGCCGACGATCTTGTGGAAGAAACCGTCGACCGTTTCGGGCGTGAGCGCTTTTTCCGCCTTCTCGTCCGCCTCGAAGGTGAGGCGGAACGCCATGCTCTTTTTCTCCTGTCCGAGCTGTTTACTGCGGTAGACGTCGAACAGCTCCGCCTGTTTCACCGCCTTGCAGGCGTGAAGGATACAATTTTGCACGTCGGCGCAAGTCACTTTCTCCTCCACCACCACCGCAAGGTCGCGCTGTACGCGCTCGAACTTCGGCAGCTGATGATAGGTGATCTCCTTTGCAAACCGCTTGGAGATCGCCGCATAATCGAGCTCGCCGAGATACACTTTTTTCTCCAATGCCAACCCGTTTGCGATTTCGGGGTGCAATTCGCCCAAGACACCCACTTCTTTCTCCCCCATCTTCACCGTTGCCGTAACGCCGGGGTGCAGATAGGGACGCTCCCCTTTCACAAAGGACAGTTTTACATCGAACGCCTCCGCAAGCGCCTCTACCGCGCCTTTGAGGTCGAAAAAGTCTCCCTCGCCCCAAAGTCCGAACACAAGGTGCTTGCGCTCTTCGGGCAGCGTTTTGAGGGGCAATTCTTCCCCTAAATACACATTCGCCAGCTCGAATAGCCTTCCTTCGTAGTTGTTGCGGCGGACGTTGCGCACCACGTTTTGCAACATGCTCGGCATGAGGAAGGTGCGCATGATCGACAGATCCTCGCCGATGGGATTGAGAATTCTGATGGCTTTCCGCTCGGGCGCGTCTTCGGGCAGGCGGAAAAGATCGAAGTCCTTGGGCGAATAGAAGGAATAGTTGCACGCCTCGAAAAAGCCCTCCTTTTCCAGCGTGCGCTTTGCCTTGCACTCCTGTTCCTGCGCGGGCGTCCTGCCGCCGTGGGTGACGGTGGCATGTTCGAGGAAGGTGGGCGTAATATGGTCGTAGCCGTACATGCGAATGACCTCCTCGGCAAGATCGGGATAGCCGTCCACGTCCTCCCGCCAGAGCGGAACGGTCGCGGAAAACGCCTCTCCCCTCTCCTCGATCCCGAAGGAGAGCCGCTCCAAAATGCCGTTCACTTCCTCCCTGGGAACATGGATGCCGAGCACTTTGTCGATGGCGGCGTAGGAAGTGCGAATGACTTTTTCGTCCGCCGACACGCCGAGGACGTCCATGCCGTAATCGGTGGGGACGCCGCACCCGAGCTCTTCCACAAGATGGAGCGCGCGCGCCATGCCGGTCGCGGGCGTATAGAGCGGGTCCACTCCCTTCTCGAAACGGGCGGAGGAATCGCTCCTCTGCCCGAGCGCGCGGGAAGTTTTCCGCACGCTGTCGCGCGCAAAGCTCGCCGCCTCGAAGAACACTTCGCAGGTGTCCTCCTTGATCTCGCTGTTCAAGCCTCCCATCACGCCCGCAAGCGCAACGGGGCGCTCACCGTCGCAGATGAGAAGATTCTCGGGGTTCAAGGAAAATTCCTTCTCGTCGAGGGTGACGATCTTCTCCCCCTCTGCGGCGCGGCGGACGACGATTTTATCCCCGCGCAGGAATTTGCGGTCGAACGCGTGCATGGGCTGCCCCATTTCGAGCAACACATAGTTGGTGACGTCCACGACGTTGTTCACCGAGCGCAGCCCCATGAGGGCGAGACGGCGGCGCAGCCAGCGGGGGCTCTTACCGATCTTCACGTCTTTGACATAGTGGCCGATATAGCGCGGGCAGAGCTTGGGCTCTTTGACCTCCACGCCGACTTTCACCTCCGTTTTTGCGCAACCGTATGCGATTTCGGGCGCTTTCAGAGGCAATTTGCAGACGGCGGCGACCTCGCGCGCGAGCCCGAAAATACTCTGGCAGTCGGGACGGTTCGCCGTCACCGCGATGTCGAAAATATAGTCGTCGATGCCGACGACGGGACGGATGTCCATGCCGAGCGGCGTACCTTGATCGAGAATGAGAATGCCGTTGACCTCGGCTCCCTCGTAAAAATCGTCGGAAATGCCGAGTTCCTCGCCCGAGCAGAACATTCCCTCGCTCGTAACTCCGCGCAGTTTGCCCGTCTTGATCTTCTGTACGCCTCCCTCGTGTTTGACGGTGGCGCCGTCCAAGGCAACGGGCACGACCGCGCCCTCGAACACGTTGGTCGCGGCGGTGACGATCTGCTTTGCGCCCTTCTCGCCGCAATCCACTTGACAGATGGTGAGCCTGTCCGCGTCGGGGTGCTTTTCGCACTTTACGATCTTACCCGTGTACACCCCTTCTACGTCCTTGCCGAGGTAGGTGAGCTCCTCCACTTCAAAGCCGCAGGAGAAGAGTTTTGCCTGCAATTCCTCCGCAGAGAGACCGACATTGACATATTCTTTTAACCAGCTGTAAGGCAATAACATGTTTTCTCCTCCTCAGTCCTTGAATTGTTCGAGGAAACGGGTGTCGTTTTCCGTCAAAAGTTTGATGTTGTTGATACCGTATTTAAGCATGGCGATACGTTCGATCCCCATACCGAAGGCAAAGCCCGAATATTCGTCGGGGTCAACCCCGCAGTTTTCGAGCACCCGCCTGTTCACCATGCCCGCGCCGAGCACTTCGATCCAGCCCGTCCCCTTGCAGAGAGAACAGCCCTTGCCGCCGCAGGCGGCACAGCTCACGTCCACCTCCACCGAGGGTTCGGTGAACGGGAAATAGCTCGGACGCAGCCGCGTTTTGCTCGTCTCCGAGAACATCTTTTTCG
Organism: uncultured Clostridia bacterium; assembly: GCA_947632195.1. GTDB lineage: Bacteria > Bacillota > Clostridia > Christensenellales > Borkfalkiaceae > Gallimonas. The sequence goes on from CANROE010000006.1 coordinate 20,425, forward strand.
CGAACTCGTCGAGCATGCCTTGAAGATCGCACAGCGTAATGCCTTTATCGACGACCAGCCCTTCCATCTGATGGAACATGGGGGAATGGGTGGCGTCGTCGTCCGAACGGAATACTCTGCCGGGCGAAAGGATCTTGATGGGCGGCTTTTTCTGCTCCATCACGCGGATCTGCCCTGCGCTCGTCTGCGTGCGCAGAAGAAATTCGTCCGTGAGATAAAAGGTATCCTGCATATCCCGCGCGGGATGATCGGCAGGCGTGTTGAGCGCGGTAAAGTTGTAATAATCGTTCTCGATCTCGGGGCCTTCAAACACCTCGAACCCCATTCCGGAAAACAGATCGATGAGCTTGTCCTTCACCCGCGTTACGGGGTGCAGCGCGCCCGCTTTTGTGTGACGTCCCGGCATGGTGACGTCGATATCTTCGCCCGCGAGCTTCTTTTCGAGCTCCTTTTGTTTGATCTTCTCTTCAAGCGCGGCAAACTTTTCTTCGAGCGCCTCTCTGAGCGCGTTCACCTTCTTTCCGAACGCGGGGCGGGCTTCGGCGGCGATCTCCTTCATCCCTTTGAGCAGCGCCGTCACTTTCCCCGTGCGCCCAAGGAATTTCATCTTGACCTCGTAGAGCGCGCGGCTGTCCTGTGCGGCCTCCGCCTCTTCCGTCGCCTCTTGCAATAATTCCAAGTCCTGTTCCATTCATTTACCTCTTTCAAAAACACGCCCTGTCAACCTTTTTCGGTTGACAGGGCGTGAAAATTTACGCGGTACCACCTGTCTTTGCGCGCTGCACTTGCGCGCCTCTTTGCCCTTGACGCGGGATACGGCTCTCCTTAAAGTTCTGTTCGGGAGAACGGCTCGCGGGGGAATACCGCCGCCCTTTCTTTGAAAAGCCTTCCAGCCTCGGGCTCTTCTCTCTGAAAAGAAAGTGTGGGCAGCGTCTCTTCCGCTTCTGACGCCTTTGCGGATATTATAAGCGACTTTTTCTTCAAAGTCAAACGATTTTCACAGCTTATTCCATTCTGATACGGCGCAGAAGAGGAGCGCTGCCGACCGCCCTGCCCCCGCCGAGCACGACGGACATCTGCGGATCGCCCGAGATGTGCGCCTCCATTTGCATTTTTTCCGCGACATAGTCGGCAAGCCCCGCAAGGGACGCAACGCCCCCCGACAGGTACAAACCGTTTTTGCCAACGGCCGCAGACGCCTCTGCGGGCAGCTTTTTCAGCACCATTTCGGCATATTCGATGATCTTGTCGATGTAGATCCGCACGGGGAACCCGATGTCCGACGAGGAGACGGAGACGGAACGCGGCTTGCCCGTCGTGATGTCCCGCCCGTTGATGATGGTGGACTGGTTGTCGTCCTCGATGAGGCTCCCCACCGTGTTTTTGAGTTTTTCGCTCGTAAGCGATCCGATCTTCAAATTGAATTTGTCGGCGATATGGTCGATGATGTGGATGTCCATATTGTTGCCACCGACGTTCATCGAGATCCCCGCGATGATCCCGTCGAGGGAGAAAGCGGCGATCGACGTCACCCCTGCGCCGATGTCGATGGCGAACACGGGATTGCTCTCGCTCAGGGGAACATCCTGCCCGAGCGCGCTCAAAAACGGGCTCTCGGCAAAGTTCACGCGGGAGATCCCCGCCGTCTTTGCGACACGGTAGATCTTTTCGCGGGATTCGGCGCGGAACCCGCAGGGCACGCAGAAGAGCGCCTCGATGGAAAGCGCCCTGCCCGCCGCCTTCCTCAAAAAATATTCGAGAAGGGCAGCCGCGAGTTTTTCCGAGACGATCTCCCCCTCATACACGGGGAAACATACGTCCGTCTGGTCGGCAGTCTTGCCCAAAAGCCGTTTGGCGTCGTTGCCGTATGCGCGGATCTCGCCCGTATCTTTTTGCACGGTGACGCAGGTCGCCTCGGCAAGCACGATGCCGCTGCCGAGACGGTAAATTTTGGTGACCGAAGTCCCGAAATCGATCGCAAGTTTTAACATAGATGTACTTCCTTCAAAAACGTTTCCACAGTCTCCAACGGGAGACCGATGACATTTGTATAACTTCCCCTGTAACCGGATACGAGCCCGCCGTCCTGTATACCGTAGGCGCCCGCCTTGTCAAGAGGCGAACCGCCCGCAACATATTCTTCGATGAATCCCTCGCGCAAGGGGAAGAAGGTGACCTTCGTCTCCACCGCTTCCCGTAAAAAAACGCCCCGTCCGACCAGGCAAACCCCCGTATAGACGGAGTGCGTTTTCCCGCTCAGAAGCCGCAACATGCGCTTTGCGTCCGCCCCGTCTTTGGGTTTGCCCAAAATTTCGCCGCCGATCGAGACGACGGTGTCCGCGCCGAGCACATACGCCTCCGGAAACCGCGCCGAGACCTCCTCCGCCTTGCCCTGTGCAAAGCGCAGCGCCGTCTCCCGCGCCGGAAACCCTTCGGCGAGCTCCTCGAAACGAGAGGGAACGATCTCAAACGGAATATGAAATTGCGCGAGCAGCTCCCTTCTTCTCGGGGAATTGCTCGCAAGAATGAGTTGCATTATAAAATTTCCAGATTTTTCTTGAACGTGCGCTTGAATTCGGGATTTGCCTTCGCCGCCTGCGCAAGTTCGAGCGCCGCGTCGCCCGCAAGCTCCGTTTTCATGATGACGGAATCGCCCAAAACGTCGCAGTTGACCCCCGTCACCATGCCGAGCCCGCTGCGGTCGAGGCTTTCGGCAATGCGGAGAAGAACTCCCAATTTGCGGACAATATCCATGTCCTCTTCGGAGACAATATCTTTATAGCGCGCCCAATCGGAGGGAAGAAGGTCCTCCTTCCTGTGGCAACCCGCCACAAAGGCGGCGAGCACGATCTCGCGGTGGGTGACCCCGTAGATCGCGGAATTCAGGATCATATAGCGGCTGTGCTTTTGGTTGTTGTAATAGCGCACGCAAAGCCCGCAGTCGTGCAGGCTCGCCGCGACTTTCAGTACTTTCAGATAGACGCGCGGGAACTTGTGCAGAACGCGCAGCTGCTTGAAAAGCTGAATGGCAAGATGCACCACATGCTCCACATGCTTTTCATCGCAGTGATAGTACTTGACGAGCGTGTTGAGGGAATATCCGAGCACGTCCGACAAGGGCCGTTCCTCCGTGATGGGGACAGCCTGGTTGAACATGATCCCCTCGCGCAGCCCGCAACCGCTGATCTGGAAGGATTCGATGTGCAGATAATCGGTAAACGCCTTGATGATGGCGAGCGCGGCGGGCATAATGTCCGCACGGGCGGGAGAAAGCCCGCGGATCCGCTTGCGCTTTTCCACGTCCAGAACGCGCACCATTTCGTAAACGGAACGGAAATCTTCCACCGCAAAGGTATAGTTGTGCACCACATTGAGCGGATATTTGCGCACCATGCGGTTCATCTTGTAAAGATTGCGGAAAGAGCCGCCGACGCCGATCATCTGCACGTCGGGATCGACTTCGGAGAGCCACTCGATCTTTTTGAATTGCTCGGTGAAAAATTCTTCGATCTTGGCGGTCTGTTCCTCGGGGGAAACACCCTCCTCGGCGAAGAGATCGGTGAGCGTCACCGCGCCGAAGGGAAGGGTGACGTGCTGCAAAATGCAGCGGCGGTTGTAATAGACGATCTTGGAGCTGCCGCCGCCAATCTCCAAAATAATGCCCTTGGGCACGTCCATAGAGTTGATGACCCCGCGATAGACGAGCGTCGCCTCTTCCTCTTCGGAGAGGACCGTCATTCTGAGCCCGCAGGTCGCCTGGATCTCATCGAGGAAGGAGCGCTGGTTTTTTGCACGGCGGACCGCCGCCGTCGCGACTGCGATAATGCGCTCCACCCCCGACGCCTCGCAAAGGCGCTTGAACATTTTTAACGTTTTGATCGTTTCGGCTACGCGCTGCGGCTTTAAAAAGCCGTCCCTGTCCATATCTTGCCCTAAACGGACGCTCTCTTTGAGCTCGTCCTCGACCATGAAATACCCCTCCGCGAAGAGGTTTACGATGACAAGACGCGCGGAGTTGGAACCTAAATCAATGATCCCTATTTTAGCCATTCTTTTCGTCCTCAAACTTACCGAAAAATTTTCTTAGGACCCTTTTAAGAGCAAACACGCAACATTCCGCCCATAATACTCTATGTTACTATTCTAACACAGGAAACAAAGTTTGTCCATACCCTTTTGGAAAATTTTTTTCTTTTTTTAAAATTTTTAAAATATTTTCCGTCTCTTTTTTTCGCCGCGCAGCGCGGCGGAAAAGGGAAAAACGGAGAGCAGAACGAGAAAGAGCCCGAAACTCTTTCTCAGAAGTCCGGCGGGCAGGAAGAGCGCAAATGCCCCGCCCAGCGCCGAGAAGAGGAGGGCGGGCAGGACGAGCTGCCAAAGCCCCTTTTTTTCGAGCAATCCGTTGCGCGCGTGCACCGAGAGCGCGAGAAAGGACATCGGCAGAAAGGACAGAAGATTGACTCCCTGCGCGACCCCCTGCGGCACGCCGAGAAAGAGGGTCAACAGAGGAATGAGCAGCGTCCCCCCGCCCATGCCCATTCCGCCGAGGACGCCCCCCGCGATCCCGCAGAGCAGATACAAGTAGAAGGACATCAGACGAGCATCCTCCAACCCGCCAGCAGCATGAGGACGCCGAAGGCGAGCGTAACGGCGCGCACGGGCAGGACGTTCAACAGCTTTGCGCCGAGCAGTCCGCCCGCCGCAACGCCGATCGCGACGGGCACAAGCGTCCCGGGCGGGACGAATCCCCCCGCAAGATAGACGAGACCGCTCACCGCCGAGGCGGGAAGAATGACGGCGATCGCCGTGGCGTGCGCGTTGCGCGCGGGGAGCCCGCCCGCGCGCAGAAGGGGCACGGCGAGCATTCCGCCGCCGCCCCCCAAAAGCCCGTTGACCGCGCCGATCAGCGCTCCGCCCAAAAACCGCACGCCGAGTTTTGTCCCTTTCATGCCCTTTTCTCCTCTTTTCTTTCCTATTAGAATGCGACATTTCTAAATTTTTTCTCTTTTTTTGCGCGATTGCCCGCATAATTGCTTGCTTTGCAGAGAGTTTTAGGCTAAAATAGAGAAGGTATTTTGCGAAAAATCGATTGCGGGCGCGTGCGCGACGTTTATTCGTTCTGCGCCCAAATAAAACAAAAGGTGTTATATGGCAAAGATCTTTGAAAACAAAAAGTGGAAGAAAAAAACTCTGACGGCGCTCTCCGTCGCTCTTGCGGCCTCCCTCTCGTTCGGGGTGCTCGCAGCATGCGCGACGACGCCCGAAGAGCCCGAGGAGGAAAGTAAAGTCGCCCCCACCGATACGCAGGTGATCAAAAACGGCAACTTTGAATTCTATTCGGACAAGCTCGTCGATCCCGACGACAACGGCAAGCCTCTCGGCAAGTACAACATCATCTCTTCCCCCGACAGCTGGTCGTTCACCTCGGGGTCCCCTTCTTCAAATACGAAGTCGGGCGTTATCGATGCCGAAGATTGGAATTACTTCACCAAGACCGGCGGCTACAACTTCAAAACCTTTACGAAGGGCGAGGGCGACGACGCCGAGGAGGTCACGACCTTTGAAACGATCGCCGAGGCCTACACGAATTGGGAAGCGGCGAATGTCTCCGCATATGACCGCCTCAAATTCCTCGACATTTTCTCCGAAGAGATCGACGACCTCGATAAGAACTCCGACGAGGCAAAGCTGTTCGCAAAGTACAGCTACTCCGTCGACTTCGAGGACGTGGAAAAGATCAACGACGAGGTCAAACTCGGCACGAGCGGAAATGTGTTTGAATTGCACGAAGGCGCGACCAAGGACGACGAAAACAACACGAGCGTGCTCATGATCCACAACGAGCGCACCGCAGACGACGGCGTGCGCGGCACGGCGCAGTACTACACTTCGAGCACCACGATCACCCTCTCTGCGGGCACCGCAGCGGAAGTCTCCGTTTGGGTGCGTACGGACGCCCTCTACCACTACAAAGATACCGAGCTCACCCAGCGCGGCGGCGCCTACATCGGCGTGACCAACACCGTGGGCGGGACCACCCTCGACCAGATGCAGATCTACAACATCCACACGGACGGGCAGTGGCAGCAATACACGCTCTATGTGCGCGCAAGCACCTTTGCGTCGAGCACCTTCCGTATCGTGCTCGGTCTCGGGCAGGGTTCCTCGGACGATAAGTATTACGCCGTGGACGGCTATGCGTTCTTCGACGACGTCAACTGCAAGATCGTCTCCGCAGCGGACTACGACAAGGCGATCCGCACGGACGACGGCGAGGGCGCTCTCAAAGACGGCGTGCTCGAATGCTCCGTCGATTCCCTCAAAGCCGAAAAACAATTCGATTCCGACGTCTATCCTTACGCGACCTATAAGACCTTTGCGCTCGACCTCTACGCGCCGAACGACGACAACGCCGAGACCGTAGCGGAATTGCTCAAAGGCGCTGTCACCGATCTCACCGCAGAGACTTCCGGCAGCAACACCTATACCTCCGCAAAGATTGACTCTTCCCTCGGCAAGAGCGCGGATAACGTGGCGGGGCTCACGACTTTGAGCGCCATCAAAGATACTGCCAACAAATATCTCAAAAACATCTATACAAACGACTTCGAGAATAAGTTCCCCTTCGGCGGGGACGATCCGCAGGTCGTCCTGCTCATGTCAGCAAACGGCGCCGCCTACACCGCAAAGCTCCAAGCGGCAGCAGGCGCGGAAAACAGCCTCTTCACCCTTGCTCCCGACACCCGTCTGCTCATCTCTTTCTTTGTAAAAACGAGCAAGATCCAGAGCGGTTTGACGGGCGCGAGCGCCTCTGTTGTGGACGGCGAGAATAAGACGACGATCACCGCGTTCGACAGCACCACCCTTGCGGCGGTTGACATCGATTCCAAGAGCAGCGACGACGCGCTGAAAGACATCTACAAAGGTTGGGCGCAGTGCTTCTTCTTCATCGAGAACGCGACCGACTACGAAAAGACGTTCAGCATCGAACTTTCCTACGGCCCCACCACCATCGTCGGCACCAATAAGTTCAGCTACGGCGAAGGCTACGCGGCGTTCACCAACTTTGAAGTCAAGACGCTCACCAAGACCGAATACGGCTACGTCTCCACGGGCGACCGTGCGAAGAAAGTCTCTCTCACGGGCGAAGTGGAAGAGACCCGCAAGTTCGACTCCGTGTCCGCAACGGCGGAAGAGGACCTCAAAGTCGGTCCCGCCCTTCCCGCCAACTATCGCGGCGCGCTCGGCGGCAGCGACTTCGTGCAGCAGAACGAGCCGAACATCCCCAATGTCAAACCCGAAAACGTGTACGCGGGACTTTTGAGCTCCAAGTACGCCGAAGATTACTACCGTGGCAACGAGGCATGGAAAACCGCCCTCGGCGACGCGGCGGGCAACCCCGTAAACGCGAACGAATGGTGGACCAACCTGTTCGGCAGCTCCCGCCAGCCTCTCGCGATCATCAACGGACAAAGAGCGGCCTACGGCTATTACGCCGAGACCGAGACGGTGTCCGCCTCCTCCTACCGCAGGATCTCCATGCGCGTGAAGGCCTCCAAAGACGCGATCGCGAACATCTATCTCATTGATACGACTGCGGAAAAGACGGGAACCTTGCTCCGCCCCGACCTCCCCACCTATACCTATTGGTACGATGAGGACGGCAACATCGTGAACATGGATCCTTCTTCGGACGACTACGCAACGAACGGGAAGATCCTCTTCACCCTGCAACCCAACGGTCTGTATCAGAATGCGCAGAACACAGGCGACGAGAAATTCTATGCGAACTTCCTCAGCCTCGAATCGGACAGCGACGGCAACCTCGTAACAAAGGACGGCGCGATCGCCTTCTACTTCAACAAATCCGACAGACGTTATTACGCCTACCGTCAGGAGAATGCAAACGGGAACGGCTATACCTACAACACCGTTGTCAACCAGCTCCCCGCAGAAAATTACCGCTACACCTTCTTCGACGCGAGCAAGATCCCCGAAGCGCACATGGAGATCAAGGGCACGGGCGAATGGACGACCGTAAACTTCTATATCCATACGGGCAGCGACGCCAAAACTTACCGCCTCGAAGTTTGGAGCGGCGACCGGAAAGGAACGGTCACGAACGGCGCAGGCAGCTATGTGTTCTTCGATAACTATTCCTCGACGGATGTGTCCTCCAACTTCGAGACCCTCCGCAACGAATCGGTACAGGCGATCAAAGACGAGATCAATGCGAACAAGGAACCCGGGCAAGAGGGCTATCTCGGCAGGGACGACAATCTCCCCAACGACTACGCAGGCTATTACACCTTCACCCTCTTCGACTCCGACACCTATCTCCGCTACGACGAGACGACGGATACGGAAGAGCTCGGCAACCCCTACTACTCCTACGATCAGTCCTCTTACACCGAGCAGCTCGTATGGTTGCTCCATGACGAAGAGGCGCGGGAAGGCCAGGCGGAACGCCACTCCTTCTACCTCGATTTCTCCGCAACGGACGTGACGGTGGAACGGCAATATCCTTCGCAGGAAGACGATACGGACACCGACGACGATCATACCCATGATGACGAGAACGCGGACGATCCCATGAACATCTGGCTCCTCATCGCCTCGGGAAGTCTTGCCATCGTACTCATCTTTGCGATCGCGGCAGTCATTGTCCGCCGTGCGCTCAAAAACAGAAGCAAGCGCACCAGGATCAAGGCGCCCAAGGATAAGCGCGTAAAACCCTCGAAAGCCAAAAAGTCCGAGGATGACGACAAGGCCGAATAAAAAATATGCGCAAATATAAAAAACCCCGACGAAATTGTCGGGGTTTTTCTTGCTAAAAACAAAATTTTGTGATATACTGATCGTAGAACTTGATTGTGCCACCGGGCACGGAGAATGTGAAAAGCATTCCGTATTTGCGTTGATAGGTCATTGACTTCGGTCTCAGGTAAACGCAGAGCGGAATGCTTTTTCCGAAAGGAGAAGAGAATGGAAGCGATCAAAAATTTCTTTCGCGGCGTACGCCCCGTAGAATACGCGCTGTTTGCATGTTCCGTTGCGGCGATCGTTCTCTCCTTCTTCCTCACGGGAAACACCGATTATCTGCAACTTTCCGCCTCGCTCATCGGCGCACTCTCCCTCATTCTCATGGCGAAGGGAAATGTCGCGGGACAGATCCTGAGCGTCATTTTTGCCATATTCTACGCGATCATCTCCTACTTTTGCGGCTACTACGGGGAGATCATCACCTATCTGTGCATGTCCGCTCCCGTAGCGATGCTCGCCGTCATCTCGTGGCTGAGAAATCCTTTCAGAGGGAAAAAGACGGAGGTGCAGATCAGCCGTCTCAAACTGCGGGAATATCCCATCATCCTTGCCGTCTCGCTCGCCGTTTCCGTCGCCTTCTTCTTTATTTTACGCGCGCTCAACACACCGAACCTTTGGTGGAGCACTGTCTCCGTCCTCACAAGCTGCACGGCAATGCTTTTGAGCGTGCGCAGAAGTCCCCTCTACGCCTTTGCCTATTGTATCAACGACGTCGTTCTGATCGTCCTCTGGGCGCTGATGTCTTATACGGATAAAAGTTATCTCGCGATGGTCGTATGCTTTGCCGTATTTCTCGCAAACGACATCTACGGCTTGATCAACTGGTTCCGCCTGCGCAGAGAACAGCAGAAGATCTTAGAGGCCGCCTGAACGGACGATACAAGGCGCGCCGCAGCGAAAGCTGCGGCGCGCCTTGCATTATTTGACTTTTCTCAGCCCTTTTGGCAGATGATTTTTGACGGTACCTTTCACACATTTCCCGAGCCCGAGCGGGAATTCCTCCACGCAAACGGCGCACCAGCCGTCCGAAAGGTCGGTTGCGAGCGTTTCGCCGCGCAGATAGCGCTCGCTCTCCTCGCGGGAAAGCGTTTGCTTGCGCCTTGCGTCTCCCCCGAACGCCATCGCAAAGGCGTGCGCGGGTTTGAACAGCTTGCCGTCCCACTCGCCGAGTTCCACCCCCAGCCGCAACAGCCGCAAGCCCGTGAGATCGGGCGTCCCTGCGGGAACAAGATACATTCTCCCGTCCGCAAGCGTGGTGATCTCCCCGCGCGGACAGACGTCGAAAAAGTCCGCCGCAAAAGCGGCAAACGCCCTGTTTGCCGCAGCGTTTCTCCGCACAGGATAGGGCTTTGTGTTAGCGGGAGAAGGACAAGTATTTTGGCCGTTTTTCCTTTCAAGCAGGGCGCAGAAGTGCCCTTCGCCGCGAAAATGGTGCGGATAGAGTTTGCTCTGCCGCAAAAGCACAAAGTCGGGGTGACGGCGCAAAAATTCTTCGATCTGCCACTCGTCCTCCTCTTCGGCGAACGTGCAGGTGGAATAGAGGAGCCGCCCACCCTCCGCAAGCATCTTCGCCGCCTCGCCGAGAATGGCGCTCTGGCGCAGGGCGCAGCGGGCGACGTTCTCTTCGCTCCACTCTGGAATGGCGTTCGGCTCTTTTTTGAACATTCCCTCCCCCGAACAGGGCGCGTCCACCAAGATGAGATCGAAGTAGGAAGGAAACAGAGCGGCGAGCTTTTCGGGCGGCGCACTCGTGACCGCGCAGTTCGTGACGCCCATGCGCTCCACGTTTTGGGAGAGCGTTCTTGCCCGCGCGGGGTCGATCTCGTTGGCGACGAGGATCCCCTCCCCCTTCATCTGCGCGGCGATGTGGGTCGTCTTTCCGCCCGGCGCGGCGCACAAGTCCAGAACGCGGGCCTTGGGAAGAGCTGCCGCCGTCTCCCCCACCGTCATCGCGGAGGGCTCCTGCAAATAGTACAGCCCCGCAAAATGATAGGGATCCGCCCCCGCTTTTTCCTCTGTGAGATACATGCAGGCGGGATCGCCGCAGCAGGGTCCGTCCAAAGGGAAGGGCGCGCGCCGTACAAATTCATCGGGAGAGATTTTCAGCGTGTTGACCCTGAGGCCCTTTTGAGGCGGCCTTTCATAAGATGCCAAAAAGGCGGGGAAATCGTTTCCCAGCCTTTCTTTCATTCTTTTCAGAAATGTTTCCGGTAAATTCGGCATTTTACTTCCCTTAAACCGTTTCGAGCGCCTGTTCCAGCTGTTCGAGCGGTATGAACGCCGCCCCCGCCGTGATGGCGTTGCGGCAACGGGCGCCGCCGTCGTCGCGGGCGATGTACACATTGCACTCGGTGGGGTGGGAGGTGTACTGTCCGCCCGAATTGAAAATGGCCTCCACAAGTTTGCGGGAGACGGGCACGTCGTCCTCGATATCCCGCGAAAAGCAGAATATCTTTCCTTCGAGAGAGCCCCCCTTCTTGCGGCGGTGCATGTGCTTGTTCACATAGCGGTAGAACTCCTCATGCGCCTTGATGTGCTTTTCCTTCTCTTCTTCCCGCTCGGCATAATAGGCTCTGAGCCCCACCGAAGTGGGAGATTGGATCTTATACCCCGCGATCCTGCCCGCACGCACCGAATATTTTTCGGCAAGACCCTTGACGTCGGTGCCTTCGCGCGCGCAGAGCCGCTCGCACACCCGCATGGTCGCGTACGCGTCGTCTACGGCACGGTGGGGAGTGAATTCCACGCCCAGCTCCTCCGCCATCGCCTGCAAACCGTATTGCCGCGTGAACTCCTTTTGCGCGTTCATAAAGAAGAACTGCGTATCGTGGAAGGAAAAGCGGAAGGACGGGAGCTTGTAACGTTTCGTCTCCAAATTGAGATAGTTGACGTCGTTGATGGTGGCATGTCCGCAAACGATGCTCTCCTTATCTTCAAGCAGCGCCCTGATACGCGGATATTCCGCAGGGAAAGTGGGATACTTCTTAAAATCTTCGTACTCATAAGGGAGGACGAGCCCCTCGCCCCCCTTGCGGTCTGTAAGGTGAAACTTCCCGCGCGGGTTGAGAAGGATATCTTCCCGCGCGAGCACTTGAAATTTGTCGTCGGTGAGCACATAGCCGAACGCGCACATTTTTGCGACGTTCTTATATACACACGCACATTCGATGTCGAAAAACAGATACTTCATGAAAAATAACGGCGTACTTTATTTCACGCTGATCTCTTTTGTGCCGCCCATGTACGGCCAAAGGACTTCGGGGATCTCCACACTGCCGTCGGCGCGGAGATGGTTTTCAAGAAAGGCGATGAGCATACGCGGCGGTGCGACAACGGTGTTGTTGAGGGTGTGCGCATATTCGCTCCCCTTCTCCGTTTTATAGCGGATCCCGAGGCGCCGCGCCTGCGCGTCCGTCAAGTTGGAACAGGAGCCCACCTCGAAATATTTCTTTTGGCGGGGAGACCACGCCTCTACGTCGCAGCTGCGGAATTTGAGGTCGGCAAGATCGCCCGAGCAGCATTCGAGCTGTCGGACGGGAATGCCCATGGAGACGAACAGCTCCACCGTGTAGTTCCACATCTTTTCGTACCACATGCAGCTGTCCTCGGGCTTGCAGATGACGATCATCTCCTGTTTCTCGAACTGATGAATGCGGTAAATACCCCTCTCCTCAATGCCGTGCGCGCCCTTCTCCTTGCGGAAACAGGGGGAATAGCTCGTAAGCGTCAAAGGCAGCTTGCTCTCGTCGAGGGTCTGTCCCATGAAACGGCCGATCATGGAGTGCTCGCTCGTGCCGATGAGATAGAGATCTTCTCCCTCGATCTTGTACATCATGCCGTCCATTTCCTCAAAGCTCATCACGCCCGTGACGACGGAGGAACGGATCATAAACGGCGGGATACAGTAGGTGAATCCCTTGCCGATCATAAAGTCGCGCGCATAGCTCAGAATGGCGGAATGCAGCCGCGCCACGTCCCCCGTGAGATAGTAAAAGCCCTGCCCGCTCGTGCGGCGTGCGCTATCGATGTCGATGCCGTCGAGCTTTTCCAAAATGTCGAGATGATAGGGAACCTCGAAATCGGGAACTTTCGGCTCCAAAAAGCGCTTGCGTTCCACGTTCTCCGAATCGTCTTTGCCGATGGGCGTGTCGGGCGAGATGATGTTGGGAATGCTCATCATCACCTTTTTGAGTTGTTCGGAAACTTCGGGTTCCTCCTTTTCGATCTCGGCAAGGCGGGCTGCGTTTGCGCTCACCTGCGCCTTGACGGCCTCCGCCTCCGCCGTCTTTTTCTCCCGCATGAGCTGACCTATCTGCTTGCTCAGCGTGTTGCGGGAAGCGCGGAGGAGATCCCCTTCCTGTTGCAGCGCACGTTTCTTTTGGTCGAGCATGATCGCCTCGTCGACGAGGGGGAGTTTTTTATCCTGGAATTTCTTTTTGATATTTTCCCGCACCAGATCGGGATCGTTGCGAATGAGAGCAATGTCTATCATAAAATATACCTCTTTTTACGTTCGCATTTTATTATACATCATTTTGATCCCGATTGCAAGGAAATTCAAACATTTCTTTCCTGTTGACATTTTGCGCGCGCGCGTGTATAATAGAGGAAAAGCGACAAACGTGTTCGCGTTTTTCAGAGGTGACTATGAAAACACCGTCCGACGAACCCTTGAACGGGAGCTCCGGCCAAACGAAAAAACAGACCGTGACAAAACCTTCCGCAAATAAGAAGCCTGCGGAAACAACGAAAAAAGTTCCCAAAGCGCCGCAAAACGCCGCCGAAGAGGAGACCGCCCTGGCCGCGCAAGAGACGGCGGAAAACGCGGAGCTCCCCGAGCTCACCGAGACCCCCGCGCCTTCTGCGCCATCCGTATCGTCCGTGCCGTCCGCACCTTCCGCGTCCCCCGTCTCCCGCGCCCGCTCTTTTTTCGCGCGCATTCTCGACAGAAACGGCTCGGAGGACGCCAAATCCAAAAAAGAGCACAAAAAGCTCATGCGCAAGTTCCGCCGTTCCAAAGATGTCCCCACGGGCGCGGAGGTGGAGCGGTTCTCCCCGCCCGTCGAAAAGGGGCTCACGGAAGAGCAGGTGCAACTGCGCAACAGCCAATTCCTCTTTAACGACGTCAACAAAAAATATTCCAAGTCGTACGCCGCGATCTTCATCGGCAACCTGTGCACCGTGTTCAACTTTTTGTGCGTGGCTGTGGCTGTGGCGCTCGCGATCGCGGGAGCGGACCTCCCGCAGTTTCTCTTCGTCGTCATCTTTACGGCCAACCTCGTGATCGGCATTGCGCAGGAGATCCTCGCAAAGCGGCAGATCGATAAACTCGCCGTACTCATATCCGCCACCGCAAAAGTGGTGCGGGACGGCGTAAAAAAAGAGATCCCCATGAAAGAGATCGTCCTCGACGACGTGCTCCTGCTCGAAACGGGACAGCAAGTCCCCGCAGACTGCATTCTCGCCGAGGGGAACGTGGAACTCAACGAGAGCCTCTTGACGGGCGAATCCGCCGCCGTGAAAAAGCAGATCGGCGACACGCTGTATGCGGGTTCCTTCGTTTCGAGCGGGAGTTGCTATGTCCGCACCGACAAAGTGGGCAGAAATACCTACCTCAACCAGCTCACTTCTCGCGCGAAAAAGTATAAACGCCCCAAGTCGGAGATCATGAACTCCATCCGCCTCTTCATCCGCGTGATCGGCGTGATGATCCCCGTCGTCGCCGCCCTCATGCTCTGGACGAGCCTGAGAAGTTATGGCGTGCCCTATTCCGAGCTCGATTGGGAGAGCATTTCCAATTCCATTCAATACACGGGCGCCGTCATCATCGGCATGATCCCCTCGGGACTTCTCCTCCTCACCTCGCTTGCGATGGCGGTGGGCGTGAGGCGGCTTGCCAAGAAACAGACCCTCGTGCAGGATATGAACTCCCTCGAAATGCTCGCCCGCGTCAACGTCCTGTGTCTCGACAAGACGGGCACCATCACGGACGGCAGAATGACGGTGAGCGACTGCATGATCATTGCAAACTACACCGAGCACTCGATGGAAGAGATCATGGGCAGCATGCTCACCGCCCTCGACGACAACAACCAGACTTCAATCGCCCTTCAAGACAGGTTCGGGCACTCCAACTCCATGCAGGCGACTGCGCTCATCCCCTTTTCGAGCAAGCGTAAACTTTCGGCGGTGACGTTCGGCGACGAAGGGACCTTCGTGTTCGGCGCGCCCGAATTTGTGCTCCGTCCCATGTCTCCCCGTATCGAGCGGATCGTCAAACAATATGCGCAGATGGGGCTGAGAGTGCTCCTCCTCGCCTATTCGCAGGGGAAGATCGTCGGCGACCGCCTGCCGGGGCCCTTCCGCCCCATGGCGCTCATCACCCTTGCCGACAACGTCCGTCCCGAGGCGGTGGAGACCATCAAGTCGTTCAAGGAAAACGATGTGGACATCCGCATCATCTCGGGCGACAACCCCGTCACCGTGTCCGAAGTGGCGCGGCGCGTGGGCGTGGCAAACGCAAACAAGTATATCTCTCTCGACGGGCTCACCGACATCGAGGTGGAGAACGTCGCCAATGAATACACCGTGTTCGGACGGGTGACGCCCGAACAGAAGGCGATTCTGGTGCGCACCATCAAGCGGGCGGGCAACACCGTTGCAATGACGGGGGACGGCGTAAACGACATTCTCGCCTTAAAGGAGGCGGACTGCGCGATCTCGGTCGCCTCGGGCAGCGAGGCGGCGCGAAACGTCTCTCACCTCGTGCTCATGAACAACAACTTCACGAATTTGAACGCCGTCGTCAACGAGGGGCGGCGGGTCATCAACAACATCAAAAACAGCGCGTCCCTCTACATTATGAAGACGCTGTTCGTCACCCTGCTCGCCGTCATCTGCGTCATCATGCAGGAACAGTACTTCTTCCTGCCGAGCCATCTGCTCCTCTTTGAATTCTTCGTTGCGGCGGTCCCCTCCTTCATCATCTCGTTGCAGCCGAACAACAGCCGCGTGAAAGGAAAATTTATCCTATACGTCCTCTCGCGAAGTATTCCCGGGGCGCTGACGCTCATCATGTGCGTGCTCGCCGTCTACTTCGGCAAGACGTATATCAACGGCTACGGGTTCAAGACGAACTTCCAGCCCATGCTGATTTTAGCGGTCACCTTCGGCGGGATCGTCATGCTCTACCGCGTCTTAAAGCCGCTCAACGTCATCCGTTCCGTCCTCTACGGCGGATGTCTTGCAGTGTGTATCATCGTGCTCAGCGTGCCTCTTTTGAGCGAGATCGTCTACAAGGGATGGTCCGAAGTGGAGTTCAATCTGCCGCAGATCTTATACATTCTCGTCGTGATCCTCGCCGCCTTCCCCATCTCGGGCTGGCTCACTGCGGCTTGCGATTTGATGAATAGCGATTAGTTCACGAAATTTTGTCGTTCCGACAAAATTTCGTGAGGGGTTAGTTTCGCTCTTTCATTGAAACAATTCGCCCGCCCGCAAGTTTCTTCGTAAAAACAAAAAGGCAAAAGTAATTGCCAAATTGAGTGCGCTTATGGAAAAGCGTGGTTTTCCAACGCGCAGTATTTTGGAACACGCCCTTGGCGCCCCTTGTAGGGGAGCTGGCGAGGCGCCAGCCGAGACTGAGGGGTTTTCGAGAACCCTTTCGGCACTGCGTGCCACTTTCCCTAAAAGGGACAGCAAGGAGCCCCACCTGTCTCGCTTTGCTCGCCACCTGCCCCCACATGTGGGGGCAGGTCATATGCGCAACACCATTCCTAAATCACGTCACCCAAAGCTTGTCGAAGAGTGTCCGCATGATAAACAAGGACATTCCTCGACTACGCTCGGAATGACGTAATTAAGAATGCCCCTCTTATATACCCCTGCCCTCGGGCAAAAAAACCATACACTTATAACGAAGGGAAAAAGAAAGGAAAACATATATGTCGGTGTTTTTATTGATCATAGCGAGTTTACTTCCGATGGCCGCATGCGTCGGATTTTATCTGCTCGAAAAAAAGACTCCCTTCGGTAAGTTGCGCTATTTCGTCCGCCAGATCATCATCGGCATTGTGTTCGGCGGGATCACGGTCATGGCGACGGAGGTATTCAGTACCAACATCGGCACCGCGCTCATCAACGCGCGCGACGCGGCTCCGCTCACGGCGGGATTGTTCCTCGGCGGCCCTGCGGGGATCATTGCGGGCGTCATCGGCGGCGCGGAACGGGCGCTTTGCGTCCTTTGGAACGCAAGCGCTGCCTACACCGTGATCGCATGCTCCGTCTCCACCGCGCTTGCGGGCGTGTTCGGCTTTTTGTGCAGAAAGTTCCTGTTCGGGAACAAAGCCCCCTCGTGGTCGTATACCCTCCTTATCGCGCTCACTACGGAAGTCCTGCACATGCTGCTCATCTTCCTCACCAACATGACGGACATCCAAAAGGCGTTCTCCGTGGTGGAACAGGCGTCCATCCCGATGATCCTCGTGAACACCCTCTCCGTGACCGTCTCCGCCATGATCGTCTCCCTCCTCGACGGGAAAAAGCTCTTCTCCTTCGGAAAACGGACGATCGCACAGATCTTTGTGACCATTCTCTTCCTCTGCGTCGCCGTGGCATTTGCGGCAACGAGTATCTTCACCTACTTCTTACAGGGCAACATCGTAAAATCAGACACCAAGCGCACCCTCTCCATGGTCACGCGGGACGTCACCGAGGACATCCGCGAGGCCTCCGATTTGAAACTTTTGGAAAATGCGCGGAGCGCAGCCGAAGAGCTCACAAAGGACCGCCATCAAAGCGGGGCCGATTTCTCCTTCCTCGACGCCTACGGGGATGAGATCAACATCGTGAACGAGAACGGCATTATCGTACAATCCACAAAGGAGGAGTTCATCGGCTTTGACATGCATTCCGACGGGGACGGTGGGGAGCAGTCGGCAGAATTTTTGTGCCTTTTGGGGAATACCGAGGAATATGTGCAGCCCTACGGCCCTATCTCCATAGACGCGAACATCTTCATGAAATATGCGGGCAAAAAACTTTCCCCCGGCGAATGTGAATTCTTGCCGAACGGCGGCTTTGTGCAGGTCGGGCTCAATTCGGAGAGCTACTATCGAGCGCTCGAAGAGCGCGTGAAGATCGCGGCGGAGAACAGACACCTCGGGCGGGAGGGGTTCGTGCTCATCTTCGATGAAACGTTCAAACTCATCAGCGCGCCCGAAGGACACAGGGAAGATACCTTTTCCCACCTCGGCGCAGAGGGCTACCGCTTTGACGAGGGCGAGCCCTTCCTCACCGAAGTTTCGGGCATAAAAAGTTACTGCCAATACAGCCATACCGAGGGCTATTATATCATCGCGGTCTACCCCGAGCGGGATGCGGCGCTCACCCGCAACATTTCGGTATATGTGCTCCTCTTTGTGGAGATCATCGTCTTTTCCGCCCTATTTGTCTTTATCTACCTGCTCATCAACAGGCGCATCGTCGGCAACATCGACAAGGTAAACAGCTCCCTCGCGCAGATCACGGAGGGCAACCTCGACGTTGCGGTGGACGTGCGCGACGGCTTGGAATTTTCCCACCTTTCGGACGATATCAACGCCACCGTCGCCACCTTGAAACATTACATAGAGGCGGAGGCGAAACGGCTCGACAAGGAGCTCGAATTCGCACAGCGCATTCAGCTCTCCGCCCTGCCCTCTGTGTTCCCGCCCTATCCCGACCACAGCGAGTTCGATATCTTCGCCTCCATGGACGCAGCAAAGGAAGTGGGCGGCGACTTCTACGACTTCTACTTTGCGGGCCCCAACAAATTCGTGTTTATGATCGCGGACGTCTCGGGCAAGGGGATCCCCGCCGCCATGTTCATGATGACCGCAAAGGCCCACCTGCGCAACATGACCGAGAGCGGCATGGACATTGCAGAAGTCTTTACCCGTGTCAACCGCCGTCTCTGCGAGAGCAACGCGGCGGACATGTTCGTCACGGCGTGGATGGGCGCCATCGACCTCTCAACGGGCATGCTCTCCTTCGTGAACGCGGGGCACAACCCGCCCCTCATCAAGCACAAGGACGGTACGTTTGAATATCTGCGCACGAAGGTGAACTTCATTCTCGCGGGCATGGACATGACCCGCTACAAGAAACAGGAATTGCAGCTTGCGCCCGGGGACGAGATCTTCCTCTACACCGACGGCGTGACGGAGGCCACCGACCCGCAGGTGGAACTCTTCGGCGAGGAGCGCCTCCAAAGTTGCCTCAACGAGGCGCACGCGCCGAACCCCACCGCCCTCTGTAAGCGGGTGAAGAAGGCGGTGGACGCCTTTGCCGACAGCGCGCCGCAATTCGACGACATCACGATGGTCGCAGTCCGTTTCAACCACCTTGCTTGAAAAAACGATGAAAAGCGCCCGCGCGGGACCCGCGCGGGCGCTTTGATCGGCTTTCGCCTTTGATACATTTTTATAGACTTTTCACTGCGCAGCGGCATTGGCAGCGGTAACAGTAATACCCGCAGCCCGAAACGTCGATGCCGAGGCGGTCTCCCTTTAAACAGAGCGCGCAGACGAGGTTCCCCGCAAGCTGCTCCGTGCCGCCGCCGACCATATCGAGATCGTCGTCGGAAAGTTCCCCCGTACCGTTCCAGCGGTCGAAATAGATTTGTGCGTCCTCCTCGGACAGCTCTATCCGCTGCTGCCGCGCAAGTTCCACCAACTCCCGCGCAGAATGGGCCTGCTTGGAAAGTTCAATTAAATCGAATGGCGTCATATCCTCACCTTCTCGTATTCTCCGCCTTTATTGTACCATATCCCTATGCGAAAAGGCAATCGCATAGAGGAAATTGTCCGCAAATGGGGCGCATTTGTTGCTTTTTTTCGCAAAATATGTTATAATCAGCCTATTCTATCGCAGCGGCGCAGCCGCGCTTTAAAGTGCCATGGACCTTTCCCGTAAAATTCTCATGTTAGACGACGCAAGCGTAACAGCTCCGCTCTGCTCTTATTTGGGGCAGCAGGGGTTCGTTTGCCGTACGGCGGAGACTTTTGCGGAGGGACGCGCCCTTCTCTTTGAGGAAAAGTTCGACATGATCGTTTCCGAACTTGCCCTCCCCGACGGAACGGCGGACGAGCTGTTCGGAAGAGAGCTTCCCATCGTCATCTATTCCGCAACTACGGACGACGACGCGGTGCTCCGCTTTCTCGCGCTCGGCGCGGCCGATTACATCTTCAAGCCGTGCTCCCCGCGCGTGCTGGCGGCGCGGATCGCATTGCGGTTGCCGCAGCGCAACAATACCGTAACTTGCAGCGGGCTTTCTCTGAATATGAGCTTGCGCACGGCGTATTATGGCGGCCGGCCCGTAAAACTCACCTCGTCCGAATTCAACATTCTGCGCTTTCTGATGGCGCACCCCGGGAAATTTTTCCCCGCAGACGTCATTTACGAAAGGGTGTGGAACGCTTCCAGCATGCAGACAAGCGTTGTGCGCTTTCACATCTCCAACCTGAAAAAGACGCTGTTCGCCGTTACGGGGAAGAATTTGATCCTCTCCGAATTCGGCCTCGGTTACGCCTTCGCCTCCGAAGAATGACGATCGTCCGGCTTTGCCGGACTTTTTTTATCGCAGCGGTTTTACACAGCTTTGTACAGCTTTACAGCGTGAGCCCCGTCAATTTCTCGATCGCCGCTTTATCCCAAAAGTTGTTTTCCCAATAGAAATAGGCGTCCTTCCTCTTTTTGAAAATGCGGAAGGGCATATCGGTATTGTCATAGATGTGACAGATATCGCATACTTCCAAAAGGGATGGGATCAACCCGAGCGCGCGGGCATATCGCTCCCTGATCTTCTCTGCGGGGACGTCGTGCCCGCCCGAGGCGAACCGCCTCATCACACGGTGGATGTTGATGTTGACGTCCGACGTCAGCACATAGATACAGCGGATAAAATATCCCGCCTCTTTCGCCCGCCGCAAGAGATTGATGTTGCGGTCGGTGGACATCACCGTCTCGAAGGTAAAGTTCTTGCCGAGGGAGAGCACATACTCCCGCATTTCCTCCGCAAGGACGGCCGCCTCCATGTCGGTGCAGTCGGTCGCGCGTTTGATGTCGTCCGCGTTGATGTAGGGCTGGATGATCTTCGCCATTTTCGTGACGGTGCTCTTTCCGCTCCCGTTCGGCCCCGCAAAGACGATGATCTCAGGTTTCATCTCCATAAACGCGCCTCCCGTCCGGGTATTCGATGTAGGACGATTTCCGCTCATGGTCGTAGCCCGTGATGGGCAAACCCTGTTCTTTGCTCTTCCTGTTTTCCTGCTCGATCGCCTCTTTGAAACGCTTTACGAGTTCATCGTCGTCGACGCCGCAAGTCGAATCGAGTTCGTTAGGCTTTTTGGGATCGTTATCCTGCGCTTTCAGCGCCTCATGAAATCCCTTTAAAATATTCTTTTTCGCTTCTTCGCCGTTCGGGCCTTTCCGCTCCATCTCTCCTTCTCCTCAAAAAAATCACCGGCGGCCGCAAAGGGACTGCCGGTGACTGCTGCTGTCGGGTCAACGCCAAAACGGCATAGCCGTGCCGTATCCTTCGCTCCCCAAACAGCGCCCGTCAAAACGTCTTTTTAAAGGGCAGCTGCATAGAGCCGGAATATTTGATCCCGCCGGAGACCATGTCCATATCCTCATCCGCGATCTCACTTGTAAGGCGGGTGAAAAGCGCACCGGCTTCCTCGGCGCTCATTTGCACGCCGTTTTCACGGGCAAGTGCGGCGAGTTCTTCCGCCGACTTTGCCGTGCGGAACTTTGCCAACATCTTTTCGTCCATTCGTCCGCCCTCCTTCGGCCGGGTTTAAAACTTCTGGGTAGGCTTATAGGGCTGCGCGGGTGCGGGCGTTCCCACCTTCCCCATCGAGGGCATCTCGCTCTGCTGGTATTTCTTTCCCAACGACACAGCGCCGTCTGCTTTTCCGAGCTTGGAAAAATCCGTGCCGCCGGCCACTCCGTCGAGTTCTTCGTCTTTGAGTTCTTCGATCTCATTCTTATTTTCTTTGTTTTCCATTCTTGTGATCTCCCGAATTAAAGTTTTCGATATTCCGCCCAAGCGGTTTTTGTACTTTCATTATAGCATGCTTCTTTGCAAAATGCAATAGCTTGAAACGCATTCAAACAAATTCTAACAATTAGCCTTCGAGACGCTGGCGGGCGACAAGCTCGGCGAATTTGCCGTTTTTTGCGATAAGCTCGTCATAGGTGCCGTCCTCGGCGATCTTCCCGTTTTCGAGATAGATGATCCTGTCGCACTGCTTGATGGTGGAGAGGCGGTGCGCAATGACGATGCGGGTGCATTTGAGATGGTCCAAGGAATCCGAGACCTTTTTCTGGGTCAGATTGTCGAGCGCGCTCGTCGCCTCGTCGAACATGAGGATCTTGGGTTTCGGGGCGATGGCGCGCGCGATCATGAGCCGTTGGCGCTGTCCTCCCGAGACGCCGCCGCTGCCCTCCGAAATGAGGGTCTGCATGCCCATCGGCATTTTACGGATGTCGTCGGCAATGCCCGCAAGTTCCGCAGCCTCCCACGCGTCGTCGAGGGTAAGCCAGGGCGCGGAAATGGTGATGTTGGAATAGATGTCCCCCTGGAACAATTTGCCATCCTGCATGACCGTGCCGATCCTGCGGCGCAGCGATTTTAAGTCGATGCCCGCGATGTCCTTTCCGTCGTAATACACGGCGCCCTTCTGGGGCGTTTCAAACCCGAGCATGATCCGCATGAGGGTGGACTTTCCGCACCCCGTTGCGCCGACGAAGGCGACGTACTGCCCCGGGCGGATTTTGAGGGAGAGATTGTCCAAAACATTGGGCATGTTATCACTGTAACGGAAGGTGATATTGTTGAGTTCGATCCCGCCAGAAAGCCTTGTCACCACTTGCTTGCCTTCCGAAACTTCGGGCACCGTTTCCAGAATAGGCTTTACCATGTGCAGGATGGGTTTGATGTTCGCGACCGTCAGGGTGATCCCCGCAAGGGACACAAAGGCGCCGGACACCATGCCGTAAGCCGTGTTAAACGCGTAAAAATCGGCAACGGAGACTTTGCTCAGCGCCGCCATAAAGTATATGGCGAAATTGCCCGCAAGCGTGATAATCAGCGTAATGACGTTCCCGTAAGTCAGAACATCGGGCTCGTCGAAATAGATCTTGATGAATTCCGCGTAATGTTTGCCCCACCGCGAGAAGGCGCGCTTTTCCGCGCCCGTCAGTTTGATCTTCTGCACGCCCGAGATGAGCGCATAGCTCATTCCGCTCTCTTTCGCCTCCAACTCCATCTGTTTTTTGGAGACTTTTGCGCGCACCACGGTGGAGATCACCGCAAAAAGCAGCATCACCACGATCACCGCAACGGCGGGGATCACCAGCGCGGGCGCAAACACGAAGATCTGCGACAGATAGATGAGGGAGAAGAGGGAGGTTAGACCGGTGGAAAGAAAGACTTCCACCAGCATGGCACAGAGGGTATTGAGAAACTCTGCGCGCGTGGAGAGCTCGCCCGCGCTGTAATTTTTGAAAAAGTCGGCGGGAAGAGACATCAGCCGCGCCATGGTCGCGGCCTGTACGGTCACGTTCAGCTTGGTGGAGATGCGCGCGATCAAGAGTGATTTCACCGCTTCGATCAAAAGAGACGAGAGCGTTACGCACACCATGAACACCGCAATGGAGACAAGCAGCGTGATGTCTCCGCTTTCGATGACGGCTCCGAACAACAGTTGGTTGAGTTTCGGCATGAGCAGCCCCACCAACGTGACGACCAGCGCCGCAACCGCCGTTAAAATGTAGTCCGCAGGGGAGAGGATCCCCGCAATGTATTTCAGAAGTGCGCCCGTTTTGAGCTTTTTCAGCGGGAAAGGCTTATAAAAGGCGATCGCCTCACCCTCAAAAAGCGCCTCGTTCCTGCGGGTGACCTTCACCCGTTTGCCCTTCTCGGTATCGAAATAGGAATACCCCGAAAGACCGGACGGAAGGAGCGCAATAAGGGTGCCGTCCGACTTTTTTACGCCGAGCATGGCGCCCACTGCGTCCTTATGCCACCTCTTTTCGAGCTGTACCGAGCGCCGCATGATCCCGTACGGACGCATGAGATATTCGAGCCGTTCGTTCATATCCTTGACCGAATCGGGGACATCCTGCATCTTTGCATGATAGTAGCCCAGGATCTCGGCGATGGCGTTCTTTGCCTTGCCCTTTTCGTCTGCGAGCATGGCGGAGATGTTCTTCCCCGTGATGGCGTCCGAAATTTCCACGAACGTCTCTTCAAAAGTTTCCTGGTCGCGTTGTTTCCGCTCTTTGATTTGTTCGTCAAACCAACCCATGTCCGTCCCTCCTACTCATTGGAGACGAGCTGCGTATAGAAGCCGCCCTTTGCATACAGTTCGTCGTGCGTGCCGCGCTCCACGACCTTGCCTTGGTCGAGAACGATGATCTCGTCGCAATCGCGGATCGTCGAAAGCCTGTGCGCCACAACGATACAGGTGATCCCTCTGTTTTTGATCGATTTCACGACCTCGTATTCCGTCTTGGCGTCGAGCGCGCTCGTCGCCTCGTCCAGAATGATGACCGTCGGGTCCTGCGCAAGCACGCGGGCGATCTCCATTCTCTGTCGCTGCCCGCCCGAAAAGTCCTTGCCGCCCTCGGTGATGACGTAGCTGTAACCACCGTCGCGCTGCATGATGTCCTCGTGCAGTTGCGCGTCTTTGGCGGCGAGAATCATTTCAAAGTCCTCGATGGAGCTGTCCCACATCTTGATGTTGTTGCGGATACTGTCCTCGAAAAGAATGATGTCCTGGTCGACAACGGCAAGCGAGCCCGTAAACACGCCGCGATCGATCTGCTTGATGGGCTTGCCGTCGAATAAAATTTCGCCGCTCCACGGTTGATACAACCCAGAAATCAGCTTGGTGAGCGTAGATTTTCCGCAGCCCGACCCGCCGACAAACGCCACACGGGAGCCCGGTTTGAGCGTCATGCTGAAATCTTCGATGAGCGGCGCGGCAAGGCGGGAATAGCCGAACGTAACGTTCTTCAACTCCACGAGGCCGGAGAGCTTATCGTATTCTTTCAGCTCTCCGCCCGCCTCGCTGTTTTCGCAGTTCACGTCGGTGGGATACTCCATCACGTCCTCTACCCGCTCCATCTCCGTGCGCATTTCCTGAATGGTCTGGCCTGCGGAAATGAGCGTCATCGCGGGCGCGGTGAAGGAGGCGAGGAACCCCTGGAACGCCATCACCATACCTACGGTAAACTCCCCTTGCATCGTGAGCCAGACGCCGAGAATGAGAACGGCGACGTTCGCCAGCGAGGTGACAAGGGTGGGAATGAGCCCGAGATATTGGTTCAATCTTTCGTATCTCGTTTCCTGCGTGTTGACGCTCGCCTGGTAGCCCGCCCATTTCGCGAAATAGCCGTTTTCGGCGCCGCTTGCCTTGATCGTCTCGATCATTTCGATCCCCGCAACGGTAGCGCCCGCAAGTTTGCCTGCGTCGCGCATTTGCACGCGGGTGATGTTCACCCGCTTTTTGGAAATAATGCGGGACATAAACAGGTTGATGACGATGGACGCAAGGCCGACGAGCGCCAAGATCCAGCTGTATTGCACCATGATGACGAGATAAAAGACCATCATCGCCGTATTCAGCACCAGCGGCGCCAGGGTATTTACGAGCGTATTGGCAATTTCGCCGTTCGCTTTCTGGCGGAGCTGGATGTCCCCCGCCATCCGCTGGGAGAAAAATTCCATCGGCATGCGCAGCACTTTCCACAAAAAGGTGGAGTCTCCGACGGAGGTGAATTTCGCCTCGATCCTCCACATGGTGCGCGCTTCGATGAACGCGACGACGATCTGGACGACGGAGACGGCCGCAAGCAGGCCGAAGAACGGATAGAACCATTCGGGATTCTCCTGCGTCAGCAATTTATCGAGCAACACATGCGAAAACACGGGCTGGATCACGCCGAGCAAGGAGATGAGGACGGTCGTCAAAACGACGAACACCACCGCAATGCCCGCGCCGACGAGCCTCTTTTTCGCAAACGCAAGCATGCTCTTGGGCTTTCCGCCAGGCACGAAGTTCTCCGTCGGCTCGAACATCAGGCAGATCCCCGTAAAGCTCTTGTCAAAGGTCTCCATGGAGACGGTGTAATTGCCCTTCGCGGGGTCGTTGAGCACCGCTTTCTTCCCCTTGAATCCGCACAAAACGACAAAATGGTTGAAATTCCAATGGATGATACAGGGGAATTTCCCCGCCGTTTTGAGCTGTTCGGGCTCGTACTTATATCCCTTAGCCGAGAGCCCGTAATTGCGGGCGGCTTTCAGCAGATTGCGCGCGTTGGAGCCGTCGCGGGAAACGCCGCAGTCGGCGCGCACCTGTTCGAGCGGGATCCACTTGCCATAGTAGGCAAGGATCATCGTGAGCGCTGCGGCGCCGCATTCGAGCGTCTCCATCTGCATGGCAACGGGCACTTTTGCCGCCCCTTTGGTGAGCGGTTTGTTCTGTTTCTTTTTCGACATAAGCGCACCTCAATGGAAGAGGAGAGAAATGGGAGAAATGCTGTCCGTTACGATCGACGCCTGATAGACGCCCGCAGGGAGCTCCGCATCCAGCGTGACCGCATACACCCATTCCCCGAGTTGAAGGCCGCCCACATGCAGCGTGTAAGCCGTAAAGCTGTCATCCACCGCGACGGGCTCTCCCGAAACTGTTGACACGGTGTATTCTTTGCTGCCCACCCGCACGGTGTTGCCTTCGGAAATGCCCGAAAATTCCGCCTCTTTGACATAGCAGACCGTTGTCCCGTCCTGCGCGACCGCAACTGCGGTGACTTTGCTCTCCACCTTTCCGACGACCGCCCATACGAAAAAGCCGGCAAGCAAGAGAAAAACCGCCGCCAGAATGATCCATATGCCGGGGTTTGTCACACGGATATAATCGCTCAGCTGTTCCGGAGACGACGCCCGCTCGATACTCTTTTTTCTGAAAATAGGATTGTCCATGCCCTTCCTTCCTTTGCTCCGGTCATCTGTCCCGGGCCCGCTTTTAAAAATTCTTGACGATCTTTAAGATGTTCTGTCCGTCCCGATACTCATAGGACATTCGATCCATCGTCTTTTTCACCATATAAATGCCCAATCCGCCGATCCCCCGCTCTTCCGCAGACAGCGAAATGTCGGGGTCCTTTTTCTGCAACGGATCGAACGGCACGCCGCGATCGAGAAAGGTGAGAACGGCGGCACGGGGTTCCTCCGTAAACTCCACGCGCACGGTCGCAAAGCCCGATCCCTCTCCGTAGGCATAGCGGGCGATGTTGCCGAACAACTCGTCTATGGCAACGTCGATCTGCATTTGCACCTTAACGGGACACCCCGCCGCTTGCAGCTGTCCGTTTACGAATTCCGTGACTTCTTCGATGTTTTCCACCGCTGCGCCGATCGTCAGTTCCTTCATGTTCTCCTCCGCTTTTCTTGCGGGAAAGCCGCTCCGTTTCTTTATTCCACCGTAAGGATCTCGGAAAAGCCCGTGATCTCAAACACTTCCATGATCGTCTCGTTGACGTGGCGGATCACCATGGAGCCCTGCTTGTTCATCACCTTCTGCGCCGCAAGCAACACACGCAGCCCTGCCGAAGAGAGATATTCAAGCTCCGAAAAATCGAACACGAGGGCGGTAACGCCGTCAATGCTCCGTTTGAGTTCTGCTTCGAGCTGGGGCGCCGTCGTCGTATCCAGGCGCCCCGAAACGGAGATTTCAAGTTCCGTCCCCTGCCCTTTCTTATCAATGGTCATCGTGTTTCTCCTCCGAAAACATTCATTTTATTTTTTTATTATAGCACACTTCGCCGCGCTTGTCAAACGCACGCATTTAAAAGAACAGATAGATCAAGACGATCACGACAATGACCAACAGATAGATGGCGGAAAAGACGGAATACTGCCGCCGCGACGTGGGCTTGCGGTCGTCGAATAAGAAGAGGAACGGAATGCACAGCGCGGCATAGTAGAACTTGC
The DNA here is from genome assembly GCA_947632195.1 of uncultured Clostridia bacterium. GTDB lineage: Bacteria > Bacillota > Clostridia > Christensenellales > Borkfalkiaceae > Gallimonas. The sequence continues at coordinate 48,290 of CANROE010000006.1, forward strand.
CGAGCCCCCATTTCCCCGCGAAAGAGAAGGTGCCGAGAAGATAGTCGAGCGCGCATAAGAGCAGGAGACAGCCGCTCAAAAAGACAGCCGTCTCCAAGGCCCGTCTTTTTGCGGACCGTACGCTCTCAAACGACCGGGTAGAATAGGTCTTTTTCCTAAGAGCGAGCGTGTGCAGTCCTTTCTCCACCCGCAGCGTCCGCACGGGATAAAAGCGGTTGCACAGCAAGATACAGCCGATGAACAGGAACGGGGGCAGGTGCCTTGCAGGGAAAAGACACAAAACCAGAACTTCCGGCATGATAACGCCCGAGCGCGTAAGCCCGTTGACGATAAAGATGGCGAGAATGTAGGCGATGGGGATCGCGCCGAGGGAACGGAAGAGCGCAAGTTTTGTCCGCGTGTTCGCCCATTTGGGGCGGGTACAGAAGATGATACACATCAAGAGACAGAGCAGCTGGTCGAGAAAGAGGTTGAAGGAAGGCATGTTCTTCAACAGAACGATGATGATCTGGTCGGTCAGAAAGTCCTCCGCGATTTCCAGCAGCCCCGCCACGCTGTCCGCAGGCAGCAGCTGCCCCTCGGAGTTCACCGCCGCGATGAGTTTGTTGACGAGGTCGATGATCTCGGCATATCCCCCCATTGCCGTCTCGATAAAGGAAAACAACTGTATCACCAACAAAGTGACGAACCCGATGAGAATGGAATAGACGACGAGCTCGGCGAAGAAGAGCAGAATGGACAAGATCGCGGTGCGCCGCGTGAATCGCCCGATCTCGGCGCGGTTGAGATTGAGCACGAAGGAAACCGTCGCCACGAAATAGAGCGGAACGACGAGAGCCCCCAGGTTGCGCATGATGTCGATCAGAACGCCGAATGCCCCCGGGATATGCAGGGCGGAAAATGCCGCCACCGCGCCCGCGACGTCGCCCGCCTCCATGGCGTTGAGGGCGTTCCCCGCCTGTTGGAGGGCGTTCAGAATGACGAAATAGGTCGCCAGCTGCGACAGGAAAAAGAAGATCATGGCAACATAGCGAAGGTAGACAAATCCTCTCCGCTTGCCATAGACGAACGTCTCGTAAATACTCATCCTCTCTCCTCCCGTGTACTTCCGTACGGGCGGAACGCGTCCCGTCCCGCCCGCTTTGTTTGCGATGTGTTCCTCAAATTACGATGCGTTCTGCAAAAACGCGCCTATCCGCTTTTGTACGTTCTCTTCGAGATTGCGGTAAAAGAATTGATAGTCATAATAGTGATAGATCCCCTCTTCAAAGATCCCGAGCGTATTATCGTACTCCTTCGGATCGATGTCGGGCACTTTGAGCGCGCCCCGCGTTTCGTCGATGTATGCGCCCGTGAGCCCCTCTTTCTCCTCGATGAAAGAGCCGTCCGCCTTGTAGAAACACGCGCCCTTGTTGAGGGACTTTTCGGCGGCCGCCCCGTCTGTTTCCCAATTCAAGGGGTTGATGCAGAGCGACTTTTTCCCCGTAGGAATGATGAGCGAATCTTTGACGGAGGGTGCCTCGCAGTTGAAGGAGACGATAATGCCGGTGTCCGTTTCGCCCGCCGCGAACTTTAAGCCCGCGCCGTCGAGCTCCTCCTGCGTAATGCTCCAACCGATCGCATAGCAGGCGACAAGGCGGTCTTTCAATGTACTGCCGTAAAACTCTTTCATGAGACGGAGACAGTGATCGGCGCCCTGCGAGAATCCCGCAAGGATGATGGGACGGCCTTCGTTCCAATTCCTGAGGTAATATTCAAAGGCGTTTTTGACGTCCGCATAGGCGTAGGTGAGGTAGCCCTCCCGCTCCGCCGAGCTCACTTCGGACGAATAGGTATAGAGCACCGCCTGGCGGTAGAAGGGAGCGAAGAAACGGGCGTTGTCGTCGTAAATGCCCTTCTCCATGTCGATCGCGCCGATGAAATTCTTCCGCGCGCTCGAACGGGTGAAATCGAGGATCTCCTGTCCCGCTCCCCCGTTGACGGCAGAGGGGGCGACAAAGAACACATCCGCCTCCTTGCCTTCAACGTCCGTCTCTTGGTACGCCCAATTGAAGAAATTGGCGTAATCGACGGCGGCGTTTTTATCCGATTTTTCAACCAGAATGCGCAGGTACTCGCCGCCCTCTTTGATTTGCAGACTGAGCCCGATCACCCATCTGCTACCGTCTGCTGTGACCGCCACGACCGTACTTTCGTCGAGCGTTTCCGTCTTTGTTACGGTAAAGGGCGCGATCGTTCCGTCCTCCGTAAAGTCGCCGAATGCAAACAGGTGTCCGAGCGCGTATTCGCCTTCTGCAGGGTTGTAGCAGAAGGCGTCGACGCCGTAACGGCTGTCCGCAGTGTGCAAGACTGTCCGCCAACCGTAGCGCACGGTCTCGGGGTCGGGGCGCCCGTTTTGCAGGGTAAACGCGAGGATGCCCACGTCTCCGTCGCCGATGTCGAAATAGTAAAGCAGTTCGCTCTCCGACAAAAATTCCCGTTTGTAGCAGATGGTGAGCCGATCGTGCTCGGTGCCGTCGGGCCACGTCCAGCCGCCGTCCTCGAACACATAGAACGTTCCTTTCCCCGTTTGAGCGCTGTCCTCCGCATACTTGCATTCGCCGTACCTGATCCTCATGTCAATGAAGTAGAGAGAGAAATCGACGCACTCCGCATCGGGGGAATAAAATTCGATGTCCGTCACACGCATTTTATCTTCGCCGCTCACTTGGAGAAGGTCATAATAGATGATATAAGTTCCCCCATCGTTCATGGTATAGTTCAAATAGAAGTGCTCCTCCCCGTCCATCTCGTAGGGGATTGCGCTGTCGACGTCAAAACGGAGATAGTCGCTCTCCGAGCTCTCCATATCCTCAAAATGATAGTAACAGACGGGGCCGCTGAGATCGAGCGCACCTAAGCCGAAGTAGCCCTCCTCGAAGTAGTGCCGCTTCCCCTCTTCGTGCGCTTCGTAATCGCCAACGGTGCGGGTCACGACATATTCGCCGTGCACGGTCACAAAGGTTTTCCCGTTTTGTTCGGTACATTCGATATGATAACTCTTCCCCTCCGCGTCCGTGAGAACGCTCTCTTCAAGGGAGAGGGTGAAACCGTCCTTTGTCACTGTTTCGCCTTCGGCGTTTTCAAAGGAAAGGGTCGCGGGATCCTCCGAGCGTTCGCTGTCTCCCGAGAAATAGGAGAGTTCGATCGCGGTGTCATAAGGATTGCCGCTCTCGTGCGTAAAGACGACTTCCCCTTTGAGGGTGACGATTTTCTCCACAGTAAAGATGAGTTTGACTTCGGGACCGCCGTATTGGAGCGTGACGTGCCATGCGCCCTCGTCCGTTGTGACCGTGAAATCGCCGCTCGCGTTTTTGACGATGTCCGCGCCTTGGAAGAATTGCACCTCGCCGCTTTCCATTGGCCCGAACGCGAACATCGCGTCGAAAACGGGGTCGTCGCCCGACATGTGGTAGAACATCTCCGTCCCCCACTTTCCGTCCTTGGAATAGCGGAGTCCGTGCCACCCGGGAGCGGCGCTCTCCCAATCGACATTATCGCCGTCGCATTTGAAATAGACGCAAACGAGATCGTTGTCGTACTTCCAATACTCATAGATGAGAAAGTCGCCGTCCGCGTCCTCCACATGGATGAGATTTCCCGCAGGGCAAGCGAAATCGTGCATACTGCCGTCCGACCATTCCCAGTCCTGATATTCGTAGACGGAAAAGACCTCGTCGCCCTCTTCAATGCCGAACCCGTCCGCCGCATAGACGACTTCCCCGTATTTCAAGAACATCTCGATCGTTTCAAACGTACGGGGCTGTGTTTTTTTGCAGTCGGGGACAAACCGCACGACGTCGCGGACGAGCAGCTTTTCCTCGCTGTTCCCGTTCGCCGGAATGAGGTAACAATAGAGCAGATAGTCGCCGTCCTTCGTCTCCTGCGTGAAGAATTGAAGGGGGCCGTACTGTTTATGGACGAACGCGTCGGTACCGCCGTCCGCCTCGGCATAGATGCAGAGCTCGCTCCCGTCCGAAAGGCGGATGGGCTCGCAGCGGAATCGCCATTGCTTGCCGCTGGCGTCGAGCTTTCCCGCGCCGTAGTGTCCCTCTTCGAGAAGAAAACGTTCCCCCTTTTTGTGCTCCTCGTACTCGGCAAAGCGCTTGTCGGAGACAAAATCGCCGTAAACGGTAACGCGGTCGTCTTTGGGATCTTTTGAATTCCAAACAAGATCGAGCGCATAGCTTTGCCCGTTCTCGTCGAGAAGGGAGTAGCTCTCCCCACTTTGAACGAGCGTAAATCCATCCGCCGTGACCGACCTTCCGACAGAATCGCGATAGGAAAGGGAGGCGGGGGCATTGAGCTCCCCTTCGTTCGGGGTGAAGGAGAGGGTAATATCGGTATCGTAATCGTATTCGCTGCGGCTTTCAAAGACGATCTCCCCGTCAACGGTGACCGTTTCGGTTTTGTTTTGGCCGCAAGCGGCAAAGAGCGCCCCGCAGAGGGACAGCACCAGACAAGCAACCGCCGCAGGGACAAGTTTCTTCCATTTTGTCATTGTTTTTTCTCCGAAAACAAACTCTGTGACAGAGTTAAATTTATTTTATTATATATAAAATTTCCAGATGACGCAAATAAATTTCAGGGGCAGACAACACTTAAACAAATTCTAACAAAAAACTGCCCTTATGCGCTTATTTATAATTCGTTAAAGATGTCTCCACTTCGGACAACATGACATTAAAACGTACTTGGACGTAGCAAGATTCCCTCGCAGACTTTCCATGTCGGACTTCGTTATAACAGTTCGGCTCGGAATGACGCGCTTACACGCAAGAAAATAGAGGCGCCGCAGCTGAGTGCGGCGCCAAAAATTTGCGATACTGTCAATTTCCGTGAAGTACTGATTGTGAAAAAAGTTGGCATCACCCCTGATCGTGCCGACAAACTTCTCAATTCGGATTCGGTTTCCCCTCGCAAAAGCAACATTCAAGATATTTTGGCATATCATCGAGAGGCACTCTGATTTTCCGATCGGTTTTTCGTTGCTACTCCTACAACACGAATCAGAGTTTGTTTCCAAGAGAAACGGGACATCCGTGAGAATGTCCCGTTTGTCTCCGCATTGCATCCCCCCAAACTCATACAGAATACCTGCAACGCACTTTTACCGATACCACTCTGATTTATTTTTTCTTGGAAGACTGCGGACGAATGGTTGCCTTGTGCAAAGGTTTCAAGGGAAGATGTAGTTTGCTCGGCGAAATCTTCGCATTATCTACGACGATCACTTCCTGCGGGGAAACATCGGGCGTTATGTACAAAGCGATCTCGCCCTTCTCCCACGTCTTTCCGTTCGGATCGAACCAATACACCTTTTTCCCGCGATGGCGGAACATCACGCCGACGACCTCGATGCCATCCTCGTCCTTTTCCTTTTCTTCATAGGACCGCACGTCGTCAAGTTCCTGCGTAGACAATTCCTCAACTTCCGTTTCCTCAACGGCGGGTTCCTCGGCTGTCTCTTCTTCGACGACAGGTTCTTCCGTTGCCTCAACGGCAGGTTCCTCGGCTGTCTCTTCTTCGACGACAGGTTCTTCCGTTTCCTCAACGGCGGGTTCTTCGGCCGTCTCTTCTTCGACGACAGGTTCTTCCGTTTCCTCAACGGCGGGTTCTTCGGCCGTCTCTTCTTCGACGACAGATTCTTCCGTTTCCTCGACGGCGGGTTCTTCGGCCGTCTTTTCTTCGACGACAGATTCTTCCGTTTCCTCGACGGCGGGTTCTTCGGCGGAGACTTCACCGTCTCCAGCGCCTTCGGGAACTGCCGCGATGGCGGCTTCCTCCGAAGTATCCTGAGAGACGATTTGACGCGCGACGCCGTTGACCTTGATGAGACCTTTATCGATCAACGCCTCGGTTTCCTCGTAGGGAATGTGGATGTTCTCAGCCACATATTCTTCGTTCCGCTCCGCGCCGACGCGCTCCATGACCATCGCGATGAGGTCCTTAGCATAGCGCACACGTCTCTCATTTTTTATGCGATACAGGCACGGCGTATCCGCATAACTCGTACTGTCCTCAACTGTTTCGATCTTATATTTTGTCCCTTCCAATTCGCTGTAATCAAGGGCAAAGTACACGCAGAGTGTCTTCCCTCGGAAGGAGAAACGCACGATGTTCTGTCTGCCGAAGTGATAGCTTTCGCGTTTCCAGCTCCTGCGCGATTTGACCTTTTTATAGGAAAGCAGCTCGTTTTTGAGTTCGTTGTACCAGCTCTTCACCACGTCGTCCGACTGGATGAGTTTTGCCGTGAAACTCTTGTTGTAGCGCGTTACGCTCTCCATGAAGATCTCCGCGCCCTCCTCGGGTTCCTCGACGGGTTCTTCTGGGATAGGCTCGGGAACGGGCTCTTCGACAGGTTCCTCGACGGGTTCTTCGACAGGTTCCTCTGCGGGCGTAGGCTCGTTTTCCGGCTGCACGACGGAAACGGTGTAGAAGGTAGATTGTTCGCCCAACAAGATACCAACACGGCTTTCGCCTTCCTTCGATAAATCGGGCGGAAGAATTTCGTAATCCACGGCGATTTTGTCCGCACCGTTTTTGTAATGGGCGACCACCACAAGTCCCTCGCATGTAAACTCATCACCCACCGTAAATTGCTGTTTTACGGCGTGCGTATCTACGGAAATGCCCGTGAGTTCATCCTCGCCTGCTTTCGTCGCCTTCTCCTTGTTGACACGGTGCATGATGATCGCAAAGACGATGACCATAAACACGATGAGAACGATTTGCGCCACAAGCAACCAAAACAGCCCTGTTTCGAGATCCCACGGAAGTTCCCAGTTACCGATTCTGATCAAATTCAACAAATTCAACATAGTATTACTCCCTAAATGTTTTTTATTGTTTGTTATTTTTGTCTTCGTCCGATTTCTTTCTCCTGATGAAGATAAGAGCTCCTGTCAGGATCACGAATTGCGAGACGAAGAGAATCACATAAAGTGTCGCATCGATGACATGTTCTACCGGGAAATTATACGTTGCCGAAAGCCCCGTATAATTTCTTGTCTCGTCTACGGTCAACTTAATGAAGTACTCGCCCTCGGGCAATGCGGCAAGGTCCTCTATTTCTTGCGTGCATGCCTCGTCGTAATAGTACCTGACCTCGATATCTCCGAACTTTGCGCCGGGCAGATCGGGGTCCTTGGGGGGATCTCCCGCGCCCCAGCCGCCGAAGGAGAAATCGCCATACCATTCGTTTATCGCTTGCAATATGGTGTATGTGCCCGGAAGAACGGTGATATGGTAGTTCGGATCGACGTCCTCGCCGTATATGGCGTATTCACCCGCATCCGCACCTCCGGCCTTAGTGCCCACGATCTTGAGGTCGGCGAGCGTTTCTCCGGGCGCGAAACTTCCTCCCGTCTGCGTGAACGTGAAGTCTTTGTATCTCTCCCCATAGTAGCTTGTGAGGTCGTCCATGCGCACTTCTATCTCTCTCTGTGTGATCTCGTAGGTCGCTTCGGTAAAGCTCAAATCGTAGTTGGCGTTGTTGTATGAGCCGAGGATAGAGTAACTGCCCGCATTCTTGCCGTCCGCTTTCTTGAGCGTGATGTGGAGATCGTCTACCGTGTCGTTGCGGTTTTCCCAATCCCAAGGCACATCGTATGCAAGGCATGCAAGTTCTTCACCGTAAATGCTCGTGCTGTTATGAACGTTGACGGTAAGCCGTCTTGGTACGATTTCCAGCCCTGTACGGAGGTCGGCGGGGAGAACGTAACAACCGTTATCCGCACCTACCGCAATGCCGTCTACATAGATGTAATAGTTTCCGACGTTAACGGGTCCCTCTGCGAGAGTCGCTCCTCCAAGGTCGGATACATGGAAGATGGGATCGCCCACATCGTCGCCTTCGCTTATGTTCGTAAAGAGCGGACGATTGCCGTAAGCGAAGCTGGTGTAAGCCGCCAAAACATTCCCGTTACCGTCTACACTCACGTCGGCACCTGCGGTAGCCCAATCGATGTCGAGCGTCTTGGGCGAAATCACGAGACGGTTTGCTCCGCTCTGCCCTATGAGCGTTCCGCTGTAATTCGGCAGGAACGAAACGTTGAACCCGCATTCCTCTTTTGTGAGGATCTTCAAGTCATAGGTGCCCGGCATGAGATATCCGCCCGTGGAAATCTTGGGATCGACCACTTCAAACCAGCAATTCATCGTAATGAGATTTGCAAGTTCTTCCCATGTGGCGCCGGGATAAACTTCGTCGAGTCCGACGATGCTGCGCACTCTTCTTTCGCTTCCGAATGCTCCTAAAATATTCTCGAAAATGTACTCGGAAAGACGGGCCGTTAAAGCGAACTTCTCATCTTCCCCGTAGTTGCCGGTAAGCCCTGCGGAGTACTTGTACTCGCCGTAACCGATCTCGAGCGCAACGTCCCGATCGTTCAGGATAACCGTGACGTTTGTGCTGAACACGGTGAGCGTAGCGTAAGGCGCGCCGCCGTACTGTCCGTAGATCACGAAACTGTAGTTGGAATAGATGTCGTCGTCGTTCAAAATCCTTCCGTCCGCATCCACACCGCTACCTGCGCCGAATTTGATATAGTACCGTCCGATGGGCGGCAAATCGCCGAGACCGTCGTACACGGCGCCACCGGCCTGTGCCTGCAAAACGAGTAGACTCTTTAAGAAACTCTCGATCACCGCTCTACCGAAGTCACTGTCCGCCTCACGCGACAGTATCTCTTCAAATTTCGCAACGTTGTCGAATGCGAGTGAGAGCACCGTCTTGAAATCTTCGCCGTAAACAATTCTCGCGTCCGCCACGTTGACCGACACGACCATGCGGGTAATTTCAAATTCCCTGTCCGCGCCCGAGAACGAATAGTTTGCGCTGTCTGCACCGTTCAACGTTCCGCCGACTGTGATCTTATACCTGCCGACGTTCCGCAATGCAAAATCGGTCGCCCCGACGATGGCATTCCATTCTCTCGTAGCGTTGTTGTATTGAGAAATTGTGTATCTTGCAAAGGAAACCTCATCGCCGCCGAGCACCGCCGTATGGAACACGCCGCTGAGCTTGGAACCGTTTTCCTCTTTGTAGAGAAGGGCGCCGTAATGAGACGTTGCGTCGTACTCTATATCGCCGAGATCCCAATCGAGCGCAATGTCCTTCTTGGCGACCTCATACAGTCCGTCTCGGGAAACCGACGCGTCGCCCGACGTTGCGGCGGAAAAGCACACATTCTTATCCGCAAGGCCGAGGGTGAGTTTAAGACTATAGCTTCCCACCTTGAGTTTGCCCGCCGTAGATATATCATCGTCACCGAATACCACGGAAACGCCAAGTCCCCATGTTTTGAGCCAATCTTTCTGTTCTTCAAGTCCGGTGACTCCGCCGGGAACGCCTTGAATTTCGGTGACGATCGCAAGGAATGCGTTCAAAAGCGCCTCACTGCTTACGGAGTCGCTGTCGCCGTATGTGGTGGAAATGGTGCCGTCCGTCGTAATGATGATATCTTTCGTGTCTATTACGACGTGAACGGTAAACTTCGCCGTCTCATAATTGGCAGAGGTGACTTCGACTTCGACATCAAACGTGCCCGAACCGGTGAAGTTCACACCGCTCCCCGTATACGCGAACGCAGAGGCGGCTGCGGCGGTGCGCACGGTGTATTTGATGGAAACTACATCTTCCTCGCGGAACAGCTCGAAGTCTTCCGTTGCCGTGATGCCGAACACAACGGCATGAGCAGGATCGTAGATGATATGGCCGCCATCCATACGACCGGGTACTTTCAGGTTAAAGTCCTTTCCGTTGATGGGTTCGTTTGTGTGGCCGTCATCGAATTCACCGCCCTCTTTGGCCCTCAAACTCGCACGCGAAACGTTAAATGTAAACGGCGTGCTAACTCTGCCGTCCCGGGAATCGGCGGGGGTGAAGAACTCCAAGTTGGGGTTGTTGAGCTCGACCGTTATCTTATATTCACCGACGGTCAAAGGAGCCGAAACGCCTCCGTCCTTGTCAAGATAGGCGAGCGTGAAGTCGGCGATCGCGCTCTTCCAGGCATCGCTCTCCGAACCGCCCCGGAGCGGTGTGATCGCAATGTACGGCTTGCAATCGAAAGCCTTGCCCGTATAAGTGGCCGACGGCGTATTCAGCTCCGCCAGAACGAGCGCACGCTTGATCTCGAACTGCGACGTCAGAGTGTATGTCCGTCCCCTCGCTTCATCGGGAAGCCCGTTTGCGCCGTAGGAGAATACGAAGTTCTTGCAAGCCTCCGTAAGCGTGACCGTGACGCCGTAGGAGCCGGCATTGATCGGAAGCCCTCTTGCTACTCCCGTGTAGGAAACGGTGTGTGCAACGGCATTGCTCGGGATCGCCAAGCCGTTGAGGGTCACGTCGTCGCTCAAATAGTAGAAATTGATCGCGGCGTTCTGCCCTTCGCCCGTGTAGTAGTTGTCGCTTGTGCCGAGTTCCGCCTTGATCTGGGCGGGAAGAATGCGGAAGTTTACATCGAACTGATCCGCATAGTTGCCGCCGCTTTTCGCCGTGACCCTCAAAATGTACTCGCCGGCATCCGTCGGGGTGGATGAGGTGACAGGGGTCCACGCACTGCCGTTTTTCGTCTTCCACGACAGGGTGTAATCGCTCGTTTGAATCGTAAACCCGGAAAGAGACGCGGGCGTGTACACGACCGAAGGCGTAAGGGAGACCTGCGAGCCGTTGTAATAGAACACGTTTACCCCCGCAAGGAAAGTGCCGAGATTCTCGATGGAGAACTCATTTTCCATCGTCCAGCTGTTCCCCGTGCCCCGCTTGCCGAGCGGCTTGGGTAGGATCTCAAACGTTGCATGATCCTGTCCCGTAATGGCGCCCTGTCCGATAACGGTAACGTTGGCCGTGCCCGCATTGATATTGTTGGCATACATAAGGATGTACTGAGTCGGGGTGAGCTGAACGGGCTTCAGTCCTTCGGGCGCACGCTCGTCGTAGTCTACCCAGTCGTTCCCTTCCTGGTGCCGATGGATGAGATAAACCTCCACATCCTTTTCGCCGAGCGTAATGGCGGAACCGGTATAATAGTAAGGCCCGCCCGTTACCACAAGCTTGAGACGCACCTCTGCGGATCCGATGTCGAGTTGCTCAATGGTAAACGACAATATCGATTGGTAGATGTAATTCCCGTTGTAACCGAACGAGTAGTCTCCTCCCGGGGTCAAAACAACCGTAATGGTATAGATACCTGCGGCCGAGAATTTAATGTTTGCCTCGTCAAAGATGCTGCCGTTGTACTGAACGGAATAAGAGCTTATGGCATCGTCCGCGGTGTGGTTTTTATAGAGACCGTAGAGTTCGCTGTTCACCGTATCCGTAAAGAGGATGGAAATGAGGTCGAACATATTGTGCACCGCACCGTCGTACGCCATGGAAGTATACTCTTCCCACGCGTCTTGCGCTTTCACTTCGTCGCCCGCTTTGTAAAGTCCCACGCCCACGATTTGGGGTGTGACCGTAAAGGTGAAGTTCGCGTTGTCGACCTTGAAATTGTGGCCCAAGATCAGCATTCCCGAATAGGTATCGGTATGGTGGGGTTTCTCTGTGCCGCTGTAATTCACCGTATAGCCGTTATAGTCATCGTCCGATGCCTCGGGGACCACGCTCTCGTTGCCGTCGAGATTGTTGAAGGAGAAGTATTCATCGCTGCGCAGATTGAATTCTTTGCCGTTATACGTCCCCGAATTCTTGATTTGCTCGACGTGTACGCTTGCCTGCGCGATCGTATATTCCGCCGTCCAACTCGTTCCGTCCGTCACCGTACCGGCGGTGCTGTTTACGAGCTTAAAGAACGGTTGATCGTACCCGTCTCTCGCTTTCAGCGTGACCGTCACTTCGTACCTGCCGGCATTGGCAAAGTCCGTCGCCAAGACAAACGCGCTTTGGCTCAACGGCGAATATTTGTATTCTACAGTGTAGTCGTCGGAAGTGATGACAGTCGTCCCGAATACGGGCGATTGCTTCTGATCTTTTGCGTTATAGATAAGCGAAAGAGTATCCAGCGTAACCGTCGTATTCATTTGCCCGATGACATAATCGAGGTCCTTGCTCAAAACATATGCAGAGGGAACGTAAGTATCGGGATCCGACGTGTTGTAACCTGCCGCATCGAAAATGAAGTTGCCGTTCTTATTGAGCGTTACGGTTACGGTGTAATTCCCCAAGGTGAGCGGGAAACTGCCGTCAAGTTCGCCCTTGCTGCCGTCTTTTATGTCGTAGGCGATCGTGTATTCCGAGGCACCCGGAAGGATCGTACCGTCCAGATTGGTAAAGACGATCTTATCCTTCAGGTTGTGTCCCTCGCCGTTATATGCCGCGGACGCATCGCTGAGCGAAACTTCGAGCCTTGCGGGAAGGATACGGTAGGATACCGAAGCGGTTTTTACGTCTCCGGTTTCGTCTTTGAATACGTAGTTGCCGCTCTTTATGGTAACGGTGATGGTGTACGTACCCGCATTGGTGTAATTGCCATGGTCGGCTCCCGCCACTTTGTTATCGTTCTGATAAGTGGTAGCTCCTACCTCGTAGTCCTTACCGGACTCGGGCGAAACGCCGTTGGTCGAGAGCAAGAATACATCGGGTCGGACGGCCGTGCCTGTATAAATGTACTCCTTGGCACCGTTCAACTCCAACGTTAAAGTGGTGGGTGTGATGACAAATTTGATCTTGAACGACCCCGTGTAGTTGCCGTCGTTTGCCGTTACCAAAATTAAGTATATGCCTGCATTTTGGGGCACCCCTTCAAAAGACGTGCCGTCTTCGTTGAGGTACGAAATATGGTAGTCGGCGCTGCTTCCCGCTTCGCCCAAAATGAGCGCGTTGATTTGCCCATTTACGTCCTTCGGCGAATACTTGATCGTAAGATTGGGGTTGTACGGCAGGCCGTTATATTCGGCATTCTCTGCCCCCTCCGCCGTAATTTCGCCGTCGTTAGTTGTTCCGTCCCCTATCGACTTCTTCTCAATCGTGAAGTTCACCATCTTTGTTCCGGTGAAGTTGCCCACGCCGACAAGGACCGCCTCCGCTTTGTCCGAAGCGTTGACGTTGTTCATATAGCTTACGTTAAAGTCCTTTTCTTTGACGAGCGTATAGCTTGCTTTGCCTTTGATAAGCGTGCACGTCACGGTGACGTCCGGCGTAAGCGTCACGCCCGTATAGGTGCACCCGGCGATCGTGATATCGCTTTCTTCGATCTTTCTGATATCGAAGGGATCGATCGTGAAGGCAGACGTCGTTGTGTATGTATAACGCGTAGAGGTTCCTCTGCCGAAGGCAAAGTTGCCGCCATTTTTCAGCGTTACGGTTACGTTGTATCTTTGGGCGTCCTTGGGCTTTGCACCGTTTTCGAGATCGTATGTGATCTGATCGTCTGTGAAGCCGTTTGTGCTCCGGAGATGACTGAGAATGTCGGCACCATTCAACCCTCCGCTGACGGACGCAAAGGTGTCGTCAGTTATGTCGACGCCCTGCTCCTGGCCGTTGTAGGTTTTGTTTTTGAATTCGGTGATGGCGATAACGGCAGGATTGATGGTATAGGTGTACGTCATGACCCTATCGTTCAAGGGGTCGGTAGGTTTGGCGAACTTGAAGTTCTTGCCCTCGGCGAACTCGACCTTAACGGTGTAGGTGCCGGCGTTTCTGAATTCGTTGCCGTTCTCAAATGCTCCCTCGGCAAACGGCGTGTAACCATCGATATAGCTGATGGTGAGGGTGAATTCGTCGTTGCTCCAGACCCAATTGTTCCCTTGTGGGTTGAAGTGTCTGCTTTCGTCATCCCAGTTAACTGTCTTGGGCACGGGCGTATCCGCGCCCGCAACGAAGATGACGCCGCTGAGGTGCGAGTTGCCGTCGTAAGTGAACGATTCGGTTGCCGCCCTTGCCGTAATGCCAGCCGGGAGCACTTCTACCTCTAAGACGTAAATGCCCGTGTAGTTGCCATTTTCCTTTCCCTTTATGAGGATGGTATAGATGCCCGCTTCTTTGATTTCGTCTGTGAAGGAAACCTCCTTTTTCTCTTCTCCGTTCAAATACGCTTTGAGGAAGGTATAATCGGAACCCTCCACAAGGGTGTTTGTCTTTGTCCCCGCCTCGTACGTCATGTTGACGACGATGGTTTGCGCATTGCCGTTGAAAACGTAGTACGTCACGGGCTTGCAGTAGATATCGTTGCCGTTCTTTTTGGTGTTATAATCTTGCTCCGTAGAAGATCCGAGCGACTTGGGGTTGATGGTAAAGGAAAGCTCCAGTGTGCCCACAAAGTTATGCATACCGGTAACGGTCACACTGCACTTGCCCGCATTGGTATTGTCGATATAAGCGATCACATAATCTTCATTGGGGGTCAATGTATGGGTGTTTTTATCCGAGCCCGTGATCGTAAGCCCTTCGATCGGCTTGATCTGATCGCCCGTGTAAACAATGTCTGTTTCCTTTTCTCCGTCCAGCCCGACGATGACACTGTTGTTCTGTTTCTGTAAGCCGTAGATCGGAGAGTCGTCGCTCTTCGCCTTAAAGACGAGATCATCTTTCATAAGGAAGTGGTGATTGATATTGTACGACAAATCCCGGGTATAGACATAACTGTCTTCCGCCGTGCCGCTGAAGCAGAAGTTGCCGTGCTCCGTCAAAGCAATGCTTACGGTGTAGTATCCGGCGTTCGTAAACGCGTCCTCGTTGTTCACGTTCCAGCCGGTCTTCCAGCCGTTATACTTGTAAGTAAGCTCATACGCATCCGCCCCCGGAACGGCGGCGGTGTTCGAGGTAAAGCCCACGCCCGCCTTGTGCTCTTCGTTATCGAAGTTGATACTGGTGTTCATTGGGTCCTTGCTGTTCTCGCCCTCTGTAAGGAATGCGGTAACGGTTGCGGGCACAATGGTAAAGGGGTGTCTATCGTCGTCTTGCTTCAACTTGAAGTTGCGCAGGCCGTTTCCGGTGAGGGTGACCGTCACCGTATACGCTCCCGCATTCTTGGGATATGCGTCGTCGCCCAATTTGTCGCCGCTGTAAGTGATGCTGTACTCGCCTTCTTTGGGCACGGCGTCGTTTCCGCGCTCACTGTTGGTAAACGTAACGTCCGGCTGTTGCCCGTTTCCGTTATAGGTCGATTTTTCTGCGACGCTTACGTCGATTTCCGCCGCCTCAATGGTAAAGGTAATGGTCGCGGTCGTGGCCGTGGAACTACCCGATTGGAACGCGAAGTTGCAGTAACTGCCTTGTCCAAGCGCGGTCTTTGTGAGCGCGATCGTCACGGTATACACGCCCGCATCCTTAGGAGCCGTCGCCTCGTTGTAGGTATAGGTTCCGCCCGTGAGCGAGTAATTGGTGATCGAATAGTCATCGTCATGAGGGATCACATAGCTTAGACTTGTATTCGAGAACTCCAACACGGGCGACTGCGGGTCGCCGTTATAGGTGACTGTGGAAGTGGAATTGCTCGCCTTCACGGACACGATGGCGGGCAAAATGGTATATGCGCCGTACACCGTTCTTACGTCCTTGGTTTCGCCCTCCGGCGCCTCATGCTTAAAGTCGCGGGCGACATCAGGGTCGTCTTCTACGAACACAAAGTCCGAACTCGTGGTAGATACCTTTATCTTGTATTTTTTTGCATATACGGGCTGGGAGGTCGTCCACTCGTCAGTTGCGCCCCGATATTCGGAACGCAGACTGCGATACTCTATCGTGGGCGCCTGATAGCCCGAACCTCCGGGCACGGGCGCGGTGTGCGTGGGCGAACCTGCCCCCGTGTATTGCAAGAGGTGGCCGTTGTAGGTAATGCCGGACCCTTCGCCCGTCAGACCGTCACTGCCCGAAAGGTAAGAAGTGTAATCTTTCTTATTTTCGTAATTGATCTTGGGTGCGTGCGGCTGCATATCGTAGCGCACTTCGCCCGTCTTGGAACTATCGTCGATCGTTGCCTCGATCTCGGCGGGGTCAATGGTAAACGTGAGGCGGAAGGTGCCGGTGTAGTTGCCCATGCCGGTCACACGGACGATTGCGCCGTTTTCTCCCGACACGGCCTCATTGCCCGTATAAAGGAGCGTTATGCCGCTGAAACCGTCTGCTTCGTCCCCGCTGAGCGCGACTTTGAGCGTTTCGCCCTCATACTTCGACAAACCGTGCTGATACACTTTGCCGAACTCGTAATATCTCGTTTCGGTCCTGTCCCCCGCGAGAGCCACGCTGAACGAAGGCACGTAGTCGAACGTAACGGCGGGGATGTAACTCCAATTGTTGCCCGCAAACGGGTAACTTGCGCCCGTTGCGCTCGAAGTAAGCGGCGAGCCGCCCGACGAAACGTGGTCGTACGCCTTTTCGCCGAACTTGACGATGCTGCCGTAGTCGTTTGAGATGTCCTTTTGCAGAATGCTGACGTCTAACCAGCTGTCCGTTTCGTTGATGATAAAGTTGGACGACGTGTTGAAGGTCTGCGTTTGCACGCCGTTGACGGTGGTGGTCAGGAGCCACGTTACGCCCGCGTTGGGCGCAACGCCTACGCCGTCGCTGTTCGTGCCGGTTTGCCCGTTGTTGTCATACGCGGCGGTGGTAAGGTGATACGGGGTCGCTTGGTAATTCGGGCTTCCCGTCCTGAAGGAGTACAGTCCGAGGCCGAAGGCGATATCATGGCTCTTGAACTCTTCGTTGGAGTAAGCAACCGAAACGCTCCCGAGCGTATATCTGCCCTTGTAGAAGGAAGTATCGCCGTAGGGTACGCCGCCTCTGACCTCGACGCCGCCCCAAAGTTCTTCGAGCGTGCGTCCCGGAACATCGCCCTCCGTTGTATATTCGGACTCATGCTGATGTTCGATCAATTCGTTGGGCGTGGTGATGCCGTCCTGCACGAGGAAGAAGATCGACTCATACCACGCGCCGTATGTATCGTTCGGCGGGAGATAGCGCGCCCTGTCGAAACTGCCGCCGTCGTAGGTATAGGAAAGACTGCCCGACGCCGACACCACAACGGGGCAAATGCGGAAATAGATGTAGAATGCGCCGTCGCTGTCCTCGTACGCCGTGCCCTCTCCGTTCGGCGTGCCGGCCTCATACTTCTTATTGACGTAGTTTTTGTTCTTGCCGCCGAAGGTGATTTTGACGGCAAGGTTATACGCCCCGAAGTGGAACCCGTCAAATGCGGGGCCGTTGCCGAGCCCGACCGAAGCGTCGAGGTAGTTGAACGAGCTTGTTCCGTCCGGATTCGTGCCGTTGAAGGAACTAAATGCGATCTCGTAGTCGTCGCCGAGGACGAGCTCACTGCCCGCGCCTGCCCCGTAATAAATGACCGTGGGCAGGTTGGCTTGTTCGGAGAGTTCGTCTTGTTTGAACTGCCACGTTGTTTCCCCATTATCAACTGTAGAATAGTATTTATATCCGTAGCTGTCGCCGTTGTACCAAACGTCTTTGGTGAGCGTAACTGCGGTATTATTGTCGCCGACGGCCGAGCTGCCCTCGAACGGGTTGATTTCGGCGGGATTTACGGTGAATTCAAACGCCCAGAAGTAAGGGGTAACGCCGCCGAGGCCAACAAGGTGTTCGGCGTCCTGGTCGAAAACATAGTTATAATCTTCGTAACCCGCGTCGAGATCGAGGGTGACAAACACGATGTAGCGGCGGGCGTCGGTGGGGTTGCTGTCGAGTTTAGTTGCGCCGCCGCTCTCGAAGGACGACGGATCCACAATATAGACGAGTTTCCCGGTGCTCGTGGGGTCGACATCCTTTTTATACAGCGCTTGGAATGCTTCCAATGCACCCTTAGTATCATTCAAAAGTCCGTCCGGAATATTCGCTGTTGCAGGGTCGAACTTATCGTCTTTTTGGCTGTCCCACAGCACCACGGGCGCACTCTCCAATTCTTCATCCTTATAGCTCGGGAAGTACCCGCCTTTCGCCTTTCCTTCGGCCGCCCATTCCTTGTCCTCTTCTCCATCTTTTTCCTTTTGCCCGTACGGCCGCACGTTCTTCCAATCGGCAATTTGATCGAGGGTATAATAAAGTTTGGTGCGCTTGTCGTAGACGCCCGCTTTGAGTTTGAGGTCGTCGAAGAGGAAATATTCGAGCTTCGCCGCGTCGTCGAGGTGGGGATTGACGTGGGTATTGGAGGTATTATCGTAGATGACGATCGACTCGTCGCCGATCTCGCGGGCGTTATAGGTAAAGCCGTCCTGCGCCTGTTTGGTGAGTTCCACCTCGGCGGAGGCGGGCTCGACATAGATATTGATCCCGGAGGAGAAGGCAAAGTTGTTGGCGGCAAAGTACACGCCGGTTGCCTCATAGTCCGCGTTGCCCGCTTCGGCCGATTCCGCCGAGCGCGAGGAGATGAATTGCACCGTATACATACCCGCGTTTCTCACGCCGGGCACATAGGTACCGATGCCCGCGCTTGTCGCACCGGGCTGGCGGTGCATTGTCTGATATTCGATGCCGCCGCCCGAGTGGCTGCCGAATTGCACGGGCTGATTGGTGCCGAAATATTGGTTTGCGTATGTAAATTCGAGCACATACCCCGTGAACGACGCCTTCGCCACGCTGGTATGGGTTTTTGTATATGGATCGTACAGGCTGAAAACCTGCAACCTGTCGTAGTCCGCGTTCAGGATGGGATAGTAATAGCCGCCGCTGTAAATAAAGTAGGGCTGATCGTGCTCATCGCCGAGTTTGGCATCCTCACCGCTCTCTGCGATCTTACCGCTCCCGTCCCAGTCGATGTCTTTTAGCCATTGTAACTCGGTCGCGATGTTTTGGCCGTTGTAGTAGAGGGTGCGGCCCACTTCCACGCCCACCTGGTTGATTTTGATTTTGAAGCTCGGGTTGGTATACCGCGCGCCCGAAACGAGCACCGAATATTCGCCCGCATACGAAATACTGCCGTCCGTCGCGCTGATGGCCGTTTTCATGTCATCCGAAGGTTGGCCTTTCGTCGCGGTAAGGTCTTTTTCGCCCAATTTGAAGTGGAAATTCGCGTTATCGAAGGTATTCGTTATGGTATAGGTGGGCTTGGTGGATTCGTCACCGGGCGACGTCTGCGTGCTCTCCCAGGTCTCGATCGGCAAGACCCCTCCCGGCACGGTAAAGGTGGTATCTCCGAAGTTCGGCGACCCGGTGTAAGCCGAGATCTTGGTCACCTTCAACATGCTGTATTCGAATTCGAGCGAACCGCTCGAGTATGTAAACCTATCTTGCAGAATTTTGAGCAATTCGTCGGTCGGGTCACCCTTGGTCAACGGGACATTTTGGTTCATTTTCGATGAGCCGTCTACTTTCGTCAACTCGCTATTAAGCCCGTGGTTATTGTTCGGGTTTTTATAGTAGAAGGTCGGAGTTCCGCTACTGCCGATGACGATTTTGAGGGTCGCTTCCCCCTTGTTCGGGTCGCTCAAGTCGGTATCGGCGTCCGTGCCCGTGCCCTCGATGACCCAGGTAATTCCGCTGTTGCCTTGGACTTTCGTCCCCAGCGTTGCTTCGCGGTCCTCGCCTTCCCCTTGATTCACAACCGAATATTGACTGTTATCCGAGGAGAAGTAGAGGAAGGTATCCACGGTTTGGTTTCCGTTCTTCCCGTAGCCGCTTGTAAATATTCCACTATTGAAACTGTAATTCCCCAGCGTCACGCCGACATTTGCAACGATTCCGTTGGCGATCAGCGGCCCGCCGATGCCGATCTTGGGATAGCCGGTATAATCGGACCCCAGCGTCTCGCCTATCAAACCGGGCAAAAAGCCGCTTCCCACAAAGCCGTATCCCAAATGGACGTTATCCGTTGTACTGCCTGCCGTATTGCCATAGATCTGCAGAGAGCCGCGGAACTTAAAGGCGTGGTCCGTAACGCCGTCTTTGGTCTTCCATTTTTCGTCCACCGCGCCGACGGCGGGATTCACAAACACGCCGCCGCCGCCGAGAGAATACTGATGGTTTGAAGCGCTTTCCGTTCCCGAAGACGAGGCTTTATTGTTCGCAATCGTAACGTTTTCGAGAATGCCGAGCGTATTCCCCGCAAGGCAGATCGCGCCACCGCAACCGAAAAAGGTTGGTTTTTTGCCGTCGTATGTAACATGTACGGTCTTGTCGTCGACTGTCGTTTGACCGGTCGCCTCGTTATACATGATCTCGCCGCCGTGGAAGTTGCCGTAACTGCTTTCCGCAAGGTTGACCGCACCGCCGTCGCCGCTTGCCGCCTTGTTGTACGCCAAAACGCCCCCGTACATTGTAAAGGGGCAGCCCGAGCCGGAGCCGAGGTTGGTGACGCCGCCGCTGTTCGCTTGGTTGTCGAGCACATAGCCGTCGAACACCGTGACGGCCGCCTTCGACCGCTGATAGAACGCGCCGCCCGTCCCAGAAGCGTTCACGTTATTGCTGATCGTGCCGCTGTGGACAACGACGTCCGCCCACATGGAGAGGTTGAACCCGCCACCGTTAGATTGCAGGGTGGCGCGGAGCGTCTGCGGGAGCTGTAATGTAGCGCTATTATCGTTCTTCGTAACGGTACTTTTAACTTGGCCGCCCGTGATGGTCCCTTTGTGGTTGGTCGTGTGAACGGAGTCTGCATTGTATCCCGCCGCACTGGTCCCCTCGATGCGGGCGGCGGAGGCGTTTTCGTAGGCGGTGCTGTCCATGATCTCGAGCCGCGCCTTTGAATCGATATGGAACACCGAGCCGTAGTAGTTGGCGGTAGTTGACGTCAGCGCGCGGTCGATTTTGTGGCCGTTGAGGTCGAGCACGATATACACGCCCGTCGGCACATTGATGCGGCCATACGAGAACGCGCAGTTATCGTTATAGACATAGCCGTATTGCCCACTTTGCGCACCGTCATAGTCGCAACTGTTGCTTGCAAGGTCCCATGAAATGACGTAATTGCTGTCGTTGCTGTCGATACGGGTAAAGCCGTCAGCCGAGGTCTGCGTGGGAAGATAAGTCCCCTTGCCGAAAACGTTCGGCGTATTGTTTCCGGTATTCGTTACATAGTTGAACGACGTCGTTGTGACCGCACTGCTGCTCCCCGTAACTTTGGTGAGATAATCACTGCTGCCGGACGACTGCTTATTAGTTACGGTTTGCCCTTCAACAGCCGTGGGAGCAGTGGTCGTAATGGACTTTGCCGTCCAGTCGGCCTGCAAGCGCACGATGATGTACTGCCCGAGCGAGACCTGATTCCCGTCCTCATCCGTGTTTTTGATGAAGAAGTTGCCCTTGTACATGTTGCGCGTGCCCGTGTTGGTGCCCACGCGGAAACCGTCATGGTTTTCACCGTTTCCACCGCACGCCGCGTTGGAAGTTTCCCCCGCAAGGCTCTTGTCGGCGAGCGGAGTGGCTTCGCCGAGGGTCTGCGCAAATGCGACGGCGTCCGCCCACACCTTTGCGGCCGAATCCCCGTCCGTAATGTTAAATACAACTTCGTTGCCCCTTTTCAGGCTGTACGTCTTGATAAGTTCGGCGGCGTGTTCTTCGTTGCCTTGGAACACATACGAGGGCGACTTTTCCATAACAACGTCGTTGCCCACGCCGTCTTGCGCCTTTGTGGTAACGTCCGCGTGCCAAACCTTATGTTTGCTGGTATAGGTATCGCCCACGCCGCCCGCCTTTGCGGTGATGCATGTATCTTCGATCCACTTCGGGTGCATACCGATATTGGCGTTCACGATATTGTTGAACCCCGTAGCGGCATACACGGGAGACTCAAACCCCTCGGTCGCATTCATAAACACCAGGCCCATCGCAAGGCACACCGCCATAACAGGCGTCAGCGCCCCGATCAGCCATTTTTTCTTTTTTGAAATAGGATGAAAACCTTTCATTTTGTCTCCTTTCCTCCCATATTTTCCTTGTAATTTTGTCATGTCGAGCGTAGTCGAGACATCTCACCTTTTTCTTTGTCATGTCGAGCGTAGTCGAGACATCTCTACCTTTTTCTTTGTCATGTCGAGCGTAGTCGAGACATCTCTGCCGCATTACAATCATGTGAGATTTCTCCACTTCGCTCATTGCATTCGCTTCGGTCGAAAT
>CANROE010000007.1 GCA_947632195.1 uncultured Clostridia bacterium
GTTTGGCTTCCTCAAAGCTGATAGAGAAGCTCCAAAACGGCTTACTTCTTCTCCTTGCTTTGTTTGATAGCAGCCTGCGCTGCGGCAAGGCGCGCGATCGGAACGCGGAAAGGCGAGCAGGAAACATAGGTGAGACCGATGTTGTGGCAGAACTCGATGGACGAAGGATCGCCGCCGTGCTCGCCGCAAATGCCGCAGTGGAGCTCGGGACGGGTGCTCTTGCCAAGGTCGACCGCCATCTTCATCAGCTTGCCGACGCCGACCGTATCCAATCTCGCAAACGGATCGCTCTCGTAGATCTTATTCGCATAGTATGCGGGAAGGAACTTGCCCGCGTCGTCACGGGAGAACCCGAACGTCATCTGCGTGAGGTCGTTCGTGCCGAAACAGAAGAACTCCGCCTCTTTTGCGATTTCGTCTGCCGTGAGCGCCGCACGCGGGATCTCGATCATCGTACCAACTTCGTATTTGAGCTCTGCGCCCGCCGCCGCGATGACCTCGTCCGCCGTCTTGACGACGATGTCCTTGACGAACTTCATCTCCTTGACTTCGCCCGTGAGCGGGATCATGATCTCGGGCACGACCTTCCAATCGGGATGTTTCTTCTCGACCGCGATCGCCGCCTTGATGACCGCCTTCGTCTGCATGACCGCGATCTCGGGATAGGTGACGCAGAGACGGCACCCGCGATGACCCATCATCGGGTTGAATTCATGCAAATCGGAAATGATCTGCTTGATCTGTGCAACCGTCTTGCCCTGCGCCTTTGCGAGCGCCTCGATGTCCGCCTCCTCGGTGGGAACGAACTCATGGAGCGGAGGATCGAGGAAACGGATGGTGACGGGATAGCCGCCGAGCGCCTCGAAGAGGCCCTCAAAGTCCGCCTGCTGCATGGGCTCGATCTTCGCGAGAGCTGCCTCTCTCTCCTCCACGGTGTCGGAGCAGATCATTTCGCGGAAGGCGCCGATCCTTGCGGGATCGAAGAACATGTGCTCGGTACGGCAAAGGCCGATGCCCTGCGCGCCGAATGCCGCCGCCTGTTTTGCGTCCTTGGGGGTATCCGCGTTGGTGCGGACGCCGAGCGCCTTATACTTATCGGCAAGTTCCATGATCCGTCCGAAGTAGCCGCTGTTGGGATCTGCGGGAACGGTGGGAATGATGCAGTTATAGATGTTGCCGGTGGAGCCGTCGAGGGAAATGCCGTCGCCCTCGTGGTATGTCTTGCCCGCCAAGGTGAAGCATTTATTCTCCTCGTCCATCTTGATGTCGCCGCAGCCGGAGACGCAGCAGGTACCCATGCCGCGCGCCACGACCGCCGCGTGAGAGGTCTGGCCGCCGCGAACGGTGAGAATGCCCTGCGCAAACTTCATGCCCTCGATGTCCTCGGGAGAGGTTTCAAGGCGCACGAGCACGACTTTCTTCCCCTTCTTGCCCTCTTTCACGGCGTCCTCTGCGGTGAACACGATGGTACCCGCAGCCGCGCCGGGAGAGGCCGCAATGCCCTTGCCGACGACGTTGTTCTTGTCCGCCTCTTTCAAAGCCTTGGGGTCGAACTGAGGGTGAAGGAGCATGTCGAGGGACTTCGCGTCGATCTGCATGAGCGCCTCTTGCTCGGTGATCATGCCCTCGTCGATGAGGTCGCAGGCGATCTTGATGGCAGCCGCAGCCGTGCGCTTGCCGTTACGGGTTTGGAGCATGTAGAGTTTTTCGTTCTCGACGGTGAACTCCATGTCCTGCATGTCGTGATAGTGATTTTCAAGGGTGGTGCACACCTCCTGGAACTGCTTGTAGACGTCGGGGAACACCTGCGCCATCTGGGAGATGGGCATGGGAGTGCGGACGCCCGCGACCACGTCCTCGCCCTGTGCGTTGGTGAGGAATTCGCCCATGAGCCCCTTTTCGCCCGTGGCGGGGTTACGCGTGAACGCAACGCCCGTGCCGCAGTTGTCGCCCATGTTGCCGAACGCCATCATCTGCACGTTGACTGCGGTACCCCAGCTGTAAGGGATGTCGTGGTCCATACGGTAGACGTTTGCGCGGGGGTTGTCCCACGAACGGAACACCGCCTTGATCGCCTCGAAGAGCTGGACCTTGGGGTCGGAGGGGAAGTCGGTGCCGAGTTGTTTTTTGTATTCCGCTTTGAATTGGTTTGCAAGGGCCTTCAAATCGTCGGCGTTGAGTTCGACGTCCTGCGTGACCCCCTTCTTTTCCTTCATCTCGTCGATGAGCTTTTCAAAGTACTTCTTGCCGACTTCCATGACGACGTCGGAGAACATCTGGATGAATCTTCTGTAACAGTCCCAAGCCCAGCGGGGGTTGTTCGACTTCTTCGCGATGACTTCCACCACCTGCTCGTTGAGGCCGAGGTTCAAAATGGTGTCCATCATGCCGGGCATGGATGCGCGCGCGCCCGAGCGGACGGAGACGAGGAGCGGGTTTTCGAGATCGCCGAACTTCTTGCCGGTGATGTGTTCCATCTTGTCGATGTACTCCATGATCTCTGCCTGGATCTCGGGGTTGATCTGTCTGCCGTCCTCATAATACTGGGTGCAGGCTTCGGTGGAAATGGTGAACCCCTGCGGGACGGGCAGACCGATGTTGGTCATCTCTGCAAGGTTTGCGCCCTTGCCGCCGAGGAGTTCGCGCATGTTCGCGTTACCTTCGGTGAAAAGATAACAGTACTTTTTTGCCATATACTATATTCCTCCTAATGATTTGCGGTTTTTACTATTGCCTATTGTACACTATCTACGGGAAAATTTCAAGCCTTTCAAAGAAGATTTTTTCCGCAAACGGCAGATATTTACAGAAAAAGCGCCCTCTTTTTTTCAAAGATGAGGTCGGAAAGCGCCCCGAGCTGTGCGGGCGGGAGTGTCTCCCCCCGCGCGCCTTCGGGAACGGAGAGGGCGGAAAGCAATTCCCCCGCCTCCTCCCTCGAAAGGGAAAAGGCGTGCATGAGGTTGTTTTCGAGGGTCTTTCTCCTGTTGAGGAAGGCACAGCGCACCGTTTCGCGGAACGCCCTTTCGCTCCTGACCCCAAACCCGCCGCTCGTAAAGTCGATCTTGACGACCGCGCTGTCCACGTTCGGGCGGGGGGTGAAGAGGGTGCGGGAGACGAGACGGGTAACTTTGGCAGTTCCACGCCTTGCGATCGCCGCCGTCACCGCGCCGTAGTCGGAAGTACCCGCCTCACCGCAGAACCTGCGCGCGACCTCCTCCTGCACCATCACCGTGAGCCCGAGGCAGGTTTTTCCTTCCTCCACGAACTTCATGACGACGGGCGTCGTGATGTAGTAGGGCAAATTGGCGACGACGAGGTATTCCCCGCCCAGCGTTTGTTCCACTTCGCGCAGATCTTCCCGCGAAAAGTCGCGGAACACGACTTCGGCGTTCTCGCACCCAGAAAGGGTCTCCGAAAGGACGGGTTGCAAACTTTTATCGATCTCGTAGGCGACGACCTTTTTTGCCCGCTCCGAGAGGGCACGGGTGAGCGCGCCCGCCCCCGCGCCGATTTCGAGTACGACCGTATTTTCGTTGACGCCCGCGTCCGAAACAATGGCGCGCAGAAGGTTCAAATCGGTGAGAAAGTTCTGACCGTATCGCTTTTTAAAGGTAAAATTGTATTTTGCAAGCCTTTCTTCCATGCTTTTCCTCCGATAACAGAGCGGTGCCTTGCGCATACTTTTTGCCGAGGGGACGACCCTCCCCACAGATGAGAAAGGAGAGCCGAAAGGCTCTCTTTGTTTATGGTTTGAGTTTGGGAAAGAGCCGCGCGGCGTTCCCTTTGATCGCCTCGGACATCTCGTAAAAAGTGACCCCCTTCAATTCCGCCAGCTTTTCCACGATGACGGGAATGTTGGAAGGGCTGTTCTTCTCCCCGCGAAAGGGGCTCAGATAGGGGCTGTCCGTCTCCGACAAAATGCGCTCCATGGGGCAGAGACGCACGCTTTCCACGGCACGTCTTGCATTTTTGAAACAGACGACGCCGCCGAAGGAAAAGTATGCGCCGAGTTCGAGAAAGTCGGGAAGATTCTCCGCACCGTAGGAATAGCAGTGCATCAGAAACCCGCGCTCCGAGCGGCCGTAGTGCTCCCGCAGAATGGCGAGCGTATCGGCACAGGCGTCCCGCGAGTGGATCTCAACGGGAAGGGAAAGTTCTTCGGCCATTACAAGTTGCGCTTCAAATGCCGCGCGCTGCGCCCGTTTGTCGGGGTCGGGATAGTGATAGTCGAGCCCGATCTCCCCCACCGCGACGCACTTCTCGTCCGCCGCCCATTCTTCGAGCGTCTCCACCGTCTCCCGCCCGAAATTTTCGAGCTCGGAGGGGTGCACGCCCACCGTAAAATAGCAACCGTTGTGCGTTTTGGCAAATTCCGCGTGCCATTTTGCATGTGCGAGGGTGTCCGCCGCGAGGATGACGGTATTCACCCCCGCCGCCTTGATCTTTTCCCACTCGGCGGGAAATTCGTACCCCTCCTCCGCGAAATGAGCGTGAACGTCGATCATCTGACCTTCGCCCCGCTTGCGATCGCCTTTTCGGGAGTGAGCAGCGTCAAATTCCCCTCTTCGTCCTCGGCGCAGAGGATCATGCCCTCGGACAGAACCCCGCAGAGCTTGACGGGCTTTAAGTTGGTGACGAGCACGACCCGCTTTCCCACCATCTCCTCGGGCGTGTAGAATTTTGCAATGCCCGAGACGACGGAGCGGGTCTCCTCCCCCACTTTCACCGTCTCATGTAGGAGTTTTTCGCTCTTTTTGACTTTCTCGCAGGCGATGACTTCGCCGATTTTCAGTTCGATCTTTCCGAAGTCGTCGATGGTGATTTGAGATTTCTCGGCTGCGCTCGAAATGACAGTGGGAGCGCCGCCCGCAGTCGCTGCGCTCGAAATGACAGTGGGAGCGCCGCCCGCAGTCGCTGCGCTCGAAATGACAGTGGGAGCGCCGCCCGCAGTCGCTGCGCTCGAAATGACAGAGGAGGCGCCGCCCTGCGTTCCCTTGTGGGCGGAACCACCCTCGCTTGGCTCCCCCTTGAGGGGGAGCTGCTCCGAAGGAGCTGAGGGAGTGTGAAGTTCTTTCACCAGCTTTTCCACGGCGGCGAGTTCCTTTGCAACGTCGATACGCGGGAAGATGGGCGGAAGTTTTTCTACCTTTGCGCCCGCTTGCAGATACCCGAAGGACACGCTTTCAAAGCCCATGTCCGCAGGGCAGGAGAAACTTTGCAGAATGAGAGAGGTCGCGCGCGTCAAGAACGGCTTTAAGAGGACGGCGCAGATACGGCAGACTTCGGCAAGATGATATAAAACAGTGCCGAGCCGCTCCTTTTGGGCGGGGTCCTTCGCAAGGAGCCAGGGCGTCGTCTCGTCGATATACTTATTGGCGCGGCCTACGAGGGCGAAGATATCTTCGAGCGCGTCGGGCGCATTGAGCCTGTCCATCGCGTCCTTGACCTTTGCAAACAGCCCGTTTGCCATCTCTTCGAGTTCGAGGTCGAGCGCAGTTCTCTCGCCGCAGGGCGGGAGGCCCTCGAAATTCTGCACGATCATTGCCGTCGTGCGGGAGACGAGATTGCCGAGGTCGTTGGCAAGGTCGGAATTCACCCGTTTCAAAAACCGCTCTGTGGTGTATTCGCCGTCGCTGCCGAAGGGAATTTCGCGGAGAAGGAAGTAGCGCACCGCGTCCGCGCCGTACCGCTTGACAAGTTCATAGGGGTCGGTGAGCTCGGGGCGAGCGTTTTCTTTGGACTTACTCAATTTTTCGCCGCCGATGAGCAGCCACCCGTGCCCGTAAATTTGCTTGGGGAGCGGCTCGCCGAGCGCCATCAAAATAGCGGGCCAGATGATGGCGTGGAAACGCACGATCTCCTTCCCCACCATGTGAAGATTTGCGGGCCAATATTTTTTGTAGAGCTCGCCGCGCTCAGAGCCGTACCCGAGCGCGGTGATGTAGTTGGAAAGGGCGTCGATCCACACATAAGCGGTGTGTTTTTCGTCGAAGGGCAGAGGCACTCCCCACTTCACCGTCGTGCGGGAGACGGAAAAGTCGTTGAGCCCCGCCTTTAAGAAGTTGTTCACCATCTCGTTGACGCGGGACTTGGGCTGCAAGAATTCGGGGTTCTTTTCGTAGTGCTCCAAGAGGGCGGGCGCATATTTGGAGAGGCGGAAAAAGTAGCTCTCCTCCTTTTGGAGGGTGACTTCTCTGCCGCAGTCGGGGCACTTGCCCTCTTTGAGCTGCGCCTCCGTCCAGAACGATTCGCACGGGGTACAGTAGTAGCCCTCGTATTCCGATTTATACACGTCGCCGCTTTCATAGAGTTTTTGGTAAATGCGCTGCACCGCCCGAACGTGGTCCTCGTCGGTGGTGCGGATAAAGCGGTTGTACTCGACGTCGAGGAGGTTCCACATATCTTTGAGCTCGGCGACGAGGGGGTCGATGAATTCGCGGGGGGTAATGCCCCGCTTGGCCGCCTCTTTTTCCACCTTTTGGCCGTGCTCGTCGGTGCCCGTGAGGAAGAACACGTCCTCCCCCATGAGCTTGTGGAAACGTGCGAGCGCGTCGCAGATGACCGTGGTGTAGCAATGCCCGATGTGCCAATTCCCACTGGGATAGTAGATGGGCGTGGTGATATAGTAGGGTTTCTTTGCCATAAAATACCTCTTTTTTCCATTATAGCGCGAATCGCGCAAAAAGTAAAATTATTTTGCGGACAAACCCTTGCAAATTATTTTTCGCCGTGGTAGAATGAAATTGCGACACAACCGAATACTAACAGAGCGAAGATACAACGGCATCGGTGTATCCTTATCTCTATGTTCTGTTAGGGTTTTGTGTCGCAACAATTCGGGGATACTCGAAGCGGGCGCCTCGAATTGAGGCGTCCTTATTTTTGTATAAAGGAAAGCGAAACCCGCCAACGGAACCCCCTCCTCGGGAGGGGGACTAAGGGGATGGGTGATGTTTCCAAATGTCATGTCGAGCGAAGGCGTAAGCTGTAGTCGAGACATCTCCACCGCATTGTAATAAGGCGAGATTTCTCCACTTCGCTCGTGGAGCTCGCTTCGGTCGAAATGACAGATTCAAAACAGCGGGGCAAACAAACAATCAACAATAAAATAAAAAAGGAGATAAAAACAAATGAAACACAAATTTTTGGTAGTGCTCTTGGCGATCGTAGCGACGCTCTGTATGGCGTTCGGACTTTCGGCATGCGGCGAAGAGTCCGGAAAAGAGCCCGAAAAAGAGCAAGCCGACCTTTGGTCGATGGAACGCGTGTATGCCTCGGCGCAGGAGCTCGGGTTCAAAGGCACGCTCGAAGAACTCATCGCCATGTTCAAGGGCGAAAAGGGCGACCCCGGGCAGGACGGCAAAGACGGTAGGGACGGAATTGACGGGCAGGACGGCAAGGACGGTAAGGATGGAATTGACGGACAAGACGGACAGGACGGAAAAGACGGAATTGACGGACAAAACGGCATTGACGGGCTTGGCATTCAATCGCTCGAAATAGATGAAAACGGGCACCTGAAAGTGACCCTCTCGGACGGTACGGTCAAAGACTTGGGCAAGATCACTGCGGAGAGCGAACCCCCCGCTGCGGAGGGCACCGAAGGACTGCAATACCAAATACGCAAAGATGAAGAGGGCAACGAATATGCCGCCGTCATCGGGCTCGGTATGGCTTGGGACAGGGATATTGTGATCCCCTCCACCTTTCGCGGCTTGCCCGTGAAAGAAATCGGCCAATATGCATTTTACGGAAGTTATGATCCTCGCGTTTGGACTTTAACGAGCGTCTCAATTCCCGACAGTGTGACAAAAATCGACAGTTGGGCGTTCCTTTGTTGTAGCGGGTTGACTTCGGTGACGATCGGCAGCGGCGTGACTTCGATCGTCAATGGCGCGTTTGGTTTTTGCAGTAAGCTGGCGGAAATAAACGTGGATCCCGACAATCAAACCTATCATGCACAAAATAATTGTTTGATCGAAACAGGGAGCAAAACTTTGGTTGTGGGTTGCAAGACAAGCATCATTCCAAATGACGGGGGCGTGACCGCGATCGGAAGTGAGGCGTTTCGGGGTTGTAGTGAATTGACTTCGATTGACATTCCCGACAAAATAACCTCAATCGGAAATTATGCGTTTTATCATTGCTACGAATTGACTTCTGTAATCATTCCCGACAGCGTGACTTCAATCGGAGATTATGCGTTCTTTAATTCGGGGTTGACTACAGTCACGATCGGCAGCGGCGTGACCTCGATCGGAGCAAATGCGTTTGTTGAATGTTGGCGTCTCCAAGAAGTTTATTTCAAAAACCCGAACGGGTGGAAAGCGTCGTACTATCCGGACATGTCGGACGCAGGAACTGTTTCGGGGCTTGAAGATCCCGCAACAGCGGCGGAATATTTGGGTTATTACGATTATTATTGGAAACGGGAAGATTGAGCGGCGCACGCGGTTTCTTGCCCACCCCTCTTGGCGCCTCCTAAGGAGGAGCTGGCACCGTAGGTGACTGAGGTGGTGCAGAACAAAAGACACCACTCCCCCTATCCCCCCTCCCCTACCCCTCCCCCGCGCAAAGCGCGGGGGAGGGCAAAAGTAGTGATGTGCGCGGGGGACAGCTGAATAGTAGAGATTTCTCCACTCCGCTCGCGTTGCTCGCTTCGGTCGAAATGACAGATAATATCAGGGAAGACAAAACCCCCTCCGGCGGAGGGGGTTTAAAAGTGGTGGGGTTACCCCGCAAGTTCCTTTAATTTTCTGCGGATCGCATTCAGTCCCTCCTGCGGGTCGGAAATGCCCTCGGTGGCAAGCTCCATGGGACACAAGCCCGTGCCCGCACGGTTGACGATCCGCTCCGCCGAAACATCGCAACTGTATGCGATTTTGTGCGCCTTGAACACCTCTTCGCCCGTGCGGCTCAGCACCTCGGCATGCACCTCTCTTGCGCCGAGCAGAACATACAAGAGCGCGGCGGTTCTGCCCACCACGCGGTCGGCACAGGAAAAGCCCGAAAGCGTTTTTCCCTCGTCTAAGAGCATGATAAGCGGCTTTACGCCCCGTTCCGTGCTCGTAGAAATCTCCTCTCCGCGCACAAAAACGCAGGTGAGCGCAGTGTTCTCCTTTAAAAGCGCCCTTGCCCGTTCCCTGTCATTCATGCTTTCTCCTCTGCGCCGCCCGATAGACGGGACTGCACCTTTTCCATAAATATTTCCTTTATTCAAACTGTTTTGCAACCTGTTTCAAGAGTTTGCGGATTTCAAGGTGCTGCGGGCAGGACTTTTCGCACCTGCCGCACTCGATACAGTCGCCCGCCTTTCCGCGCCCTGCGGTGTAGTTGCTGTAATATACGTTGCTGTTCCAATCTTTGTACAGCTTTTTTTGGTTCATGCAGGAGAAGAGATCGGGAATGGAGATCTGCTTGGGGCAGCCGTCCGTGCAATAGCGGCAGGCGGTGCAGGGAATGAAGTCCTTGCCCGCAAGAATGGCGCGGACATGCAGGACTGCCCGTTCTTCCTCCTCGGTGAGGGGCTGAAAATCTTTCATATAGGAGAGATTGTCTCTCATCTGCGCGCGATCGCTCATGCCCGAGAGCACCATGAACACCCCTTTCTGCTCCGCCGCAAAGCGGATGGCGTAGCTCGCGTTGCTGCCGCCGCCGAGGGCGCGGAACACCTTGTCCGCCTCGGGCGGGAGCTTGGCAAGATTCCCCCCCTTCACGGGCTCCATCACAATGACGGGCTTTCCGTGTTTTTGGCAGGTTTCGAGGCAGAGGCGGGACTGCACGCTGTGGCTCTCGTAGTCGGCATAGTTGAATTGGATCTGCACGACTTCGAGCTCGGGAAAATCGGTGAGAATGCGGTCGAGGACCGTCGCCTTGTCGTGGAAGGAGATGCCGACGTGCTTGATCTTGCCCTCCTCTTTGAGCTGAAAGGCCGTCTCGTAGGCGTTGCAGCGGCGGTATTTTTCGTAGTTGCCCGCATTCTGCGCGTGCATGAGGTAGAAATCGAAATAGTCCACGCCGCACAATTTGAGCTGGCTCTCGAAGAAGGGACGGACGTCCTCTTCCCTGCGGAAGAAATTTTCGGTGAGCTTATCGGTGAGGGAAAAGCTCTCGCGGGGGTGACGGGCGGCGACGCAGTCGCGGATGGCCGTTTCGCTCTTTCCGCCGAGATACCCGTGCGCCGTGTCGAAATAATTGAACCCGTCCTTCAAAAATTCGTCCGCCATGTCGCAGAATTGGGGATAGTCCACCTCTTTGCCCGTCATGGGCAGACGCATACAGCCGAAACCCAGCTTGCCCGTTACTTTTTCAAAACTCATCTTCGCCCTCCTGTCGATTATAGATTTAATGATACCACAGTTTGATTATATCACAGCCGCGCAAAAAAATCAATGACAAGCAGGTGAAAATCGCTCCGCAAAATCTTGCAAAAATCAAAGTCGCTATGGTATAATGGCTATGCGTCTCAACAAAATAGGAAAAAATCGGATACAGCGGCTTAGTTGTATCCTAATTTCCTATGTATCCGGTATTGCCCATTTAGGGATGTTGAGACGCAAACCAACAGGGGTACTTATTTGCGGGCGTTCCCTTGTTTGGAACGTCCTTATTTTTTGCTCGCGAAATAAAAGGAGACAAACTTATGAAACACAAATTTTTGATCGTTTTTTTGGCGATCGCAGCGACCCTCTGCATGGCGTTCGGGTTAGTAGGTTGCGGAGAGGAACCCGAAAGAGAGCCCGAAAAAGAGCAAGCCGACCTTTGGTCGATGGAACGCGTGTATGCCTCGGCGCAAGAGCTCGGGTTCAAAGGCACGCTCGAAGAACTCATCGCAATGTTCAAGGGCGAAAAGGGCGACCCCGGTAAAGACGGCAAAGACGGAGAAAACGGCAAGGACGGCGCGCAGGGGCTCCAAGGTGAAAAGGGCGACCCCGGCAAAGACGGCAAAGACGGAGAAAACGGCAAGGACGGGCTCGGCATTGAATCGCTTGAAATAGATGAAAACGGTCACCTTGTGGTCACGCTTTCGGATGGCACCGTAAAAGATCTTGGAAAGGTGACCGCGGACGGTGCGGCTCCCGCCGAAGAGGGTACCGAGGGCTTACAATACCAAAAGCGCAAGGATGAAATGGGAAACGAATATGCCGCCGTCACGGGTCTCGGCACGGCGTGGGACACGGATATCGTGATTCCCTCCGTTTATCGGGGCTTGCCTGTCAAAGCGATCGGAGAATCGGCTTTCGACGCATCGTACGATCGAAGAGTTTCTTCTCTCACAAGTATTTCGATTCCACAAAACGTAATATCGATCGGAAACTATGCATTCGCGGGTTGCAGCGGGTTGACGGGCGCACTGAAACTTCCCGACAGCGTGATCTCGATCGGAAACGGTGTGTTCTCAGGTTGCAGCGGGTTGACTGAGATCAATATTCCCGAAAACGCGGTCTCGATCGGAAATGAAGCATTCCGCGGTTGTAGCAGATTGACGGGAGAACTGAAAATCCCCGACAGTGTGATCTCGATCGGAGCGTATGCGTTTTCGGATTGCAACGGCTCGCTTTCGATCACCATCGGTAGCGGCATTACGGAAATCGGAGATTTTTCGTTCTATGATTGCGACGGGCTAACAAACATTTCCCTTCCCGACACCTTGACTGCGATCGGAGATTCTGCGTTCTATGATTGCGACAATTTGGCGGGGATCGCCATTCCCGAAAAGGTGACTGCGATCGGAACATTTGCGTTTTCGGATTGCAGCGCACTCGAACAGATCACGATCCCTCAAAACATGGCGACGATCGGGGATTCTACGTTCAAAGATTGCGGCGCGCTTACGACTGTAACTTGGAATGCAGAAAATTGCAAGACCGCATGGATAGACGGTCATCATGGTCCGATTTTCAACGGCTGTACCAATCTGAAAACACTTGTGCTTGGAAAAAGCGTAAAGATCATTTCGGAAGCCACGTTCTCGGGTTGCAGCGGGTTGACCGGTGAGTTGCAGATCCCGAACAATGTGATCTCGATCGAACCGTGGGCATTTGAGCTTTGCAACGGATTGACGTCTGTCACGATCGGAAGCGGCACAACCAAAATCGCACAATATGTGTTCGTAGGTTGCAGCGGTTTGACTTCTGTCACAATCGGAAGTGGCGTGACCGAGATCTACAAGCAAGCATTCTCGGGTTGCAGTGCGCTTGAAAAAATTATTGTTGATGGCTCAAACCAAAATTTCAGCAGCCAAAACGGGATTTTGTATAACAAAAACAAAGACGAAATTTATTTGCTCCACCGATGATCAAAGGCGCCGTGGTTATCCCCGACAGCGTGACCGAAATCGGAGTACGCGCGTTCGTAGGTTGCAGCGCACTTGAACAGATCACGATCCCACAAAGCGTGACTGTGATCGAAGATTCGGCGTTCGATGGTTGCAGCGCGCTTACAAGCGTGACCTTCGACGGTAAGAGCCGACTGACCAAGATCGGTAATTGGGCATTCCGCAGTTGCAGCGCGCTTGAACAGATCACGATCCCACAGAGCGTGACCCTGTTTGCGGTTGGGGTGTTTTCCGATTGCATAAGACTTCGCGAAGTGCATTTTGAAAACCCGAACGGTTGGTTTGTTTCTTGGTCTATTGACTTATCCCCAGGAGAGGGGCCCCTCACTTGGCTCGCGGACGCTTCGACCACGGCAAGCAATTTGAGATACGGAAGGTATAGCGAAGGAACTTTGTTCCGAAATGTTTGACCTGGAAAAACTTGATTCCATTACAAAAGCGATGGGGTTCGCAAGCATTCCTCAAAGAAAACCAAGCGGCGGGGCGGGCGCAAATTGCGCCCGCCCCGCCGCAATTCAATTCATAAAAATTTCTGCTTACACCTTATTTACAGCATTCGCACATATTCGGGCAGAGAAGAGAGCTCGCTGTCCGTTTGATAGGCAAAATAGGAATAGAGCAGACGAAGAGCGCGCTTTTCGCCGTCCCGCGTGCGCGGGGGAGCCTCGTAGCCCAGCGCCGCGCGGATGACATCGTAAGTAACGGCGCTCGCAGGCGTGCCCTTCTCCAAGGAAAAAGCACCGCGCTCCAAGTCGAAGAAGAGAGAGCTTATCCCCCTATCTGGAACAACTGAGGTGAGAACCCTTTCCCCCGCTTCGCGGGTACTTTCCCTTTCAGGGACAGCAAGAGTATCAACTCCCGTTATAGGCAATTCGGCGCGGACGGGATAGCCCGCAAGGCGCAACGCGTTGAGCAAAAATGTAATCAGCGGGAACGCCGCATCCTCTACGCACATCCGCGAAAGCGCGGAGACCGCCGCCACGAGCAATTCCCCGCCCGGCATTTCCTCGTACATGAGTTTATCGCACGCCTCGCACACGACTGCCGCCGCGTAGTACTTTTCCACATCTTCACAGAGGGGGAAGAACCCGTCGTGCAGACTCGCCGAGGTCACCGTGTGCCGCCCCCCCTTTTCGGCGAATACATACTCCGCAAAACAAAAAGGCTGCGCCGCAAATCTGAGCCGCGCATTCGCCTTTTTTACCCCCTTCATGCAGGCGCCGATCTTGCCGCGCTCAGCAGTGAGAAGGGTCACCATTTTGTCGTTTTCGCCATAGTCGACTGCCTTCAACATGAGGGCGTCCGTCTTAAATTCCATACTCAGTCCTTTAACTGCTTGTATAACATGTAATAGGTGGGATTGCCCGTCTCTTCAAACATCTCCCACGCGATCTGTTTCGCGCTCCGCGCTTTGCGGAATTCGTCCTCTTTCATCATCTTCCCCCTTCCCTTACAGTTTGGGAAGTTGAAGGGGGAACTATGCGCTAAGTTTTGCCGCCCGCCCCCGCGCGGGCGCGCGGGGGCGGGCGGCGACCTTTATTCCTCTTCCTTGACGTAGCCGAGCTCGCGGAGCATTCCGCCGCGATCCCGCCAATCTTCGCGCACTTTGACGTAAGTCGTTAAAAACACCTTTTTGCCCAAAAATTTTTCCATGTCCTGCCGCGCGAACGAGGCGACCTCTTTGAGCGCCTTGCCCTGCTTGCCGATCAAAATAGCCTTATGGTTCTGCTTTTCGCAGACGATGTCCAAATTCACCTCGACGACGCCGTCGTCGCGCTCTTCAAAGGTATTGATGACGATCGCCACGCCGTGCGGGATCTCCTTGTCGTATTTGAGCAAGATTTTTTCCCGCATGATCTCCGAAATCATGAACCGCTCGCTCTTGTCCGAGACGATCCCCTCGGGATAGAGCGGTTCCCCCTCGGGCAATGCGGCAAAGATCGCCTCTTCGAGCCGTTTGAGGTTCTTCCCCTTGCGCGCGGACACGGGAAAAACGTCCGCCGTGACCCCCTCTTCAAACAGCATTTTGACGTCCTCGGGAATGCGCTCCTCGGGCATGATGTCGATCTTCGTATAGGCGATGAGCATGGGCAGCGAAAGTGCGGCGTACTTTTTCATGAGCGCGATGTCGCCCTCGGTGACACCCGCGTGCCCGTCGTGGACGAACAAAATGACGTCCACGTCTTTACTCGTGTTCTCGGTGGTGCGCATCATGAGCCCCGTGAGCTCGTTGCGCTGTTTATAGATCCCCGGCGTGTCCGCAAAGACGATCTGTCCCTCCTCGCGGTTTACAATGCCCAAAATACGGTCCCGCGTGGTCTGCGGCTTGGGCGACGTGATGGCGATCTTCTCCCCCACCAGCACGTTGATGAGGGTGCTTTTCCCCGCGTTTGCTTTGCCGATAACGGCTACCGTTCCGCTCTTCATTCTCGTATCAACCCCAATTTTTGCATGACGGATTCCTCTTTTTCGCGCATAGTTCTGCGCTCCTCCTCCGTCTCATGGTCGTACCCCAAACAGTGCAATACCCCGTGCACGGCGAGATAGCAAAGCTCCCGCCGATAGGAATGCCCGTACTCTTCCGCCTGCTCCTTTGCCCGCTCTTTGCAGATGGCGACGCTGCCGAGATAGAGCCGCGCTCCCCGCCTTCTCCATGTCTTTCCCGCAGAGGGCTCCACGCAGTCGGCATGTTCGGCGGCAAAAATGGGCTCGCCCGCCTTGAAGTTGTCGGCGGGAAAACTCAATACGTCCGTCACTTTATCCACTCCGCGTTCGCGTGCGTTGAGGGAACGGATCTCCACTTTGGAGACAAAGACAAGCTCCAAAAGGAGGGGGGCGTCGCTCTCGGCGAGCCCGCCGAGCGCCTTACAGAGCGCCCTCTGCTCCCTGCGGCTCAGACCGTCGCAATCCAGACAAAACTTACTTTTCATCTTTGTCCTCGTATTCGTCCTTGACAACTTCCCGCGCGCGGTTGAAACGGATGGAGGGATATTTCACCCTGTGATGGTGCACGCCGGAGAGCGCGTCCACCAAAGTCTCTTTGATCGTGGTGAGTTCGCGCATGGTGATGTCGCAGTCGGCGAATTGGTCGAGATCCATCCGCTCTTCGATGATGGAACGGACGACCCGCTCGACGCTCTCGGGCGTTCTGTCCTTCATGGCGCGCGCCGCCGCCTCCGAAGCGTCCGCGATCATGATGATCGCCGCCGTCTTGCTGTGCGGGGTGGGCCCGAGATAGGAATAATCCTTGATGTTCGCGTCCCCGCCCGAGAGGCGCATTGCCTTGTCATAGAAGAACTTGATGGGCAGGGTGCCGTGATGTTCGCGCGCGACGTCCGCGATCTCCTTCGGCAGCCGCGCCGCCATCAAGAGGTCGTAGCCGTCCGTCGCATGCGAGCGGATGATGTCCGCCGAGAGTTCGGGGGTGAGTTCGTCGTGCAAGTTGTACCCCGATTGGTTCTCGGTGAAACAGTCGGGCTGTTTCAATTTCCCGACGTCGTGATAGTACGCCGCCGCACGGGCGAGTTCGGCATTTTCGCCGATGGCGATCGCGCAGGACTCGGCAAGCTGCGCCACAATGAGGGAGTGATTGAAGGTACCGGGCGCCTCCGTCCTCAGCCGCTTGATGAGGGGCACGTTCGCGCTCGTCAGTTCGCGCAGACGGAATACCGTGAGACGGTTGAAGGTAAATTCGAGCACCGGCAAGAAACAGAGCGTGAGCGCCGAGGAGAGGAAACAGCCCAAAATGCCGTACCCTGCGGACGCGATATATGCGATCCAATTCGTCTGCGCCTGCACGTTGAACGCGGGGAGCTCCAAGAGCAAAATGATGACGACGGTGGGAATGGAGACAAAGGTGCCGAGGAGCAGCATCCCCCCGCGCGTTTTGACGTTCCCCGCCGTGAGCACCGCAAAGGTGCCGCATACAAAGCCGAGCATGAGCGAAAAATACACTTCCGCCTGCACGCCGCTGTCCGCGATCCCGGGAAGAGCCGTAAGTCCCGCCCCCGAAGATGCGAAGTTGTCCGCATAGGTATCGATCACGAAGATCAACAGCGAAAACACGAAGTTGAGCAAGATCGCCTGTCTGCGATTGAAGAGGAAGAGGCTCAACAGCGCAAGGAGCGCCATCGGGCGGGCAAATACGCTCACGAATCGCCCCAAAAGATAGCAGATCAGCACGGAAACGGTCATGAGCGAGAAAATGAGGAGCGCGTTTTTCGCCTGCGCCAGAAAGGCTCTGTCCTCGAAATAGTAGTAATAAAAGATGATGTAAAAGAGGAGCAGCACGCACACGCAGAGGGAGAGGAAGCGGGAAAAGTCGTTCGTAAAGTAGCTCTTCCAGCCTTCGGGATTGTTGATCACGATCATCAGCCAGATAAAGAGAATGAACACGACGTAGCACAGCGCAAACACGAGCGCGCTGCGCAAAAGACTTGTTCCTCTTACCGGCTTTACAGCGTCAGATTTCATCTCCTTTCTCCTTTGTTCTTTTTCTGCTCGTCCTTTTCGTAGGCGCGCACGATGCGCATGACGAGCGGATGGCGCACCACGTCCTTTTCGGTGAGGGTGATAACGGCGATCCCCTCCACGTCTTTGAGAATGGTCACCGCCTGTTTGAGCCCGCTCGTCTTGCCGTCGGGAAGGTCGGTCTGCGTCAAATCGCCCGTCACCACCATCTTGCTCCCCTCGCCGAGGCGGGTCAGAAACATCTTCATCTGCTCGCGGGTGCAGTTCTGCGCCTCGTCCAAAATGACAAAGGCATTGGAGAGCGTCCTGCCCCGCATATAGGCGAGCGGCGCGACTTCGATCGCCCCCTTTTCGAGCAGCTTTCCATACGTTTCGAGCCCGAACATCTCTTGCAGCGCGTCATAGAGCGGGCGGAGATAGGGATCGACCTTTGTCTGCAAGTCCCCCGGGAGGAACCCGAGCTTTTCGCCCGCCTCCACGGCGGGACGGGTAAGAATGATCTTCTCCGTCTCCTTGCTCTTGAAAGCGGCGACGGCGAGACAGACGGCAAGATAGGTCTTGCCCGTGCCCGCAGGTCCCACGCCGAAGGTGACCGTGTTCTTCTTGATCGCGGTGACGTATTCCTTTTGCCCCACCGTCTTGCATTTGACGGGCTTTCCCCGCGAAGTGACGGCGACGATATCCTTCATCATGCCGCCAAAGTCCGCGCTCTTTCCCTCCTTTGCAAGTTCGAGGCAGTATAAAAGATTTCCTTTATCGATACTCTCCCCCGCGCCGAGAATGGAGAGCAGGCTCTCCACGACCGCCGCGCCGATCTCCGCGCGCTCGCCCTCGAAGGAGATCTTCGTTCCCTCTACATGGGCGGAGAGCCCCAGCTCACGCGTGATGAGATTGAGATTTTCGTCAAAAACCCCCAATATCTTGGCAAGCTTGTCCAGCTCGCCCGTTTCTACCGTAATGTTTCCCAAAACAATTCCTCTCAATAAAAGTTGAGCGCCGCAGAGCGGAATGCCCTGCCCGTGACCGAATATCCCTGCTCCGTCGGGGTGAATTCGAGTTCGCTGTCCCCGCCGAAATCGAGGAGGGCTTGCGCCCGCGCCTCTTCCTCCGTGCCGCCGTACTCGGCCGAGACGGGATAGGATACGGTGACGCGCGCGATGACGACGACCTCACGCTCCTCCTCCCCATAGACCGCAAAGGGCCGGACGAGGACCTGTCCTTCTTCGACCTCCTCCCCCGCCGCCGCGCAGGGAGTGCCGCGCAGGACGACGAGCTCCTCGATTTTCCCCGCCGCAGGGGAGAGCAGCGCAGTGCCCGCAAGGGGAGAGCGTTCGTCGCTCACCCAGACTTCCACGGTCAACACCCCGCCCGAGGCGCGCATTTCGCAAAAGCTGACGTTCGGGAGGGAGAGAATTTCCGCCGTGCAGGGCGTAAAGTTACGGGGCAGCGCAGAGAGG
The DNA here is from genome assembly GCA_947632195.1 of uncultured Clostridia bacterium. Lineage (GTDB taxonomy): Bacteria > Bacillota > Clostridia > Christensenellales > Borkfalkiaceae > Gallimonas. The sequence goes on from CANROE010000007.1 coordinate 18,265, forward strand.
GGCTTGATCCCCTTTTCGGAGAGGACGGCGCGCACCTCCCGCTCATAGTATGCCCCGCTGCCCACCACCTCGATACGGAGGACGCGGCTTTGAAACCCCGTCACGCAGAGGGCGAACAGGAGAGCGCCCGCAAGGAGCCCGATGTGCGCGAGACATTTTTTGTACACAGAAACAAGTCCGCGTGCGCGCACTTCAACGATATTATAGCACGAACCGCGCAAAATTGCAAAAACTTTTTCACAGTCTTTGCGGGCAACTTCAAAAGAGAGGCCGTTTTTTCCCTCTCTTTTGACGGCAGAGACTGCGACCCCCGCCCGTGCGAGCTTATCCGCCGCCCGCTCCGCGCTCAAAGAAGTGAGGGTGATACGCACTCTCCCCCATTGACGCAAAAATTTCATAGCTTTTCCACCTTGAAAATTTCGCCCTTGACGGCGGCGTCTCCCCCGCCGTACTTGCCGAGAGAGAGATCCCTCCCCTCCACGCGCACGCCCCCCTTTCTGCCGCGCAGGACGATGAGGGAAGTTGTGAAGGTATCGAGCCGTTTGACGTTTTGAAAGTATCCGCCCTGCCCCTCGACGACGGTGTACTGCACACAATTTCCCACTTCCGCGCCGAGCGATTTTACGATCTCCGCAAAGAATCTCATATTCCCTATTTTATGCGTGCGGGGAGCGGAAAATAACGGGATAAAAACAAGGCGGGCGGGGGCGCTTCTTTTACGAAACGCCCCCGCCCGCAGCGGAAAATCGGCGATCTCCTAAGTTTTCGGTTTTTCCCATTCCTCCGCTTTGTTCTCTTCGCTATAATGCCACCAATGGCCGCTTTCTTTCCATTGCTCCTGCGTCGGCGCAGTTTCGGAGTAATAATACAACAAATCGGCGGAAATGTTTGAACTTCCCTTGACCTTTTTCCACTCGGACACATCGCCCGCATAGCATATGGCTTGAAGCTTATTGCAATTCATAAAACATTTTCCCCCGATTTCAACCATCTCCTTCGGTAAAAACACTCTTTTCAAATTGCTTTCCGCGAATGCGTATTGATAGATCGCATACTCTTTCCCGCCCGGAGACTTCTGCGGAAGCGCGATCTCTTCCTCCTCGCCTATGTAAGCGAGAAGCAAACATTCCTCTTCCGTCTCATAAAAAAGAAATCCGTCTTTGACGATCTGTCTGCTCTCCCCCGCTGCTTGATAAACATTTCTGGCATATTCCGCGACCCTGCCGTTTCCGCTCTCCCCTCCTGTTACGGAAAGAGCGGAGCGGTTATACACCTCTATCAACTTATAGCAATTCCCAAAGGCGCTTTCCCCTACCTTTGCGGTCCCGCTGCCGAGAGTGACCGACGTTAAATTGAGACAATTATAAAACGCTTCTTTGCCGATCTCCGTCACACTGTCCGGTATTTCAACGTGCAGAAGGCCACCGCAATTATGAAAGGCTCCTTCGCCGATCACGGTCAAACGATTGCCAAATTCAACGTTCAAAAGGTTGCTGCAATTATAAAACGCCTCTTTGCCGATCTCCGTCACCCCCTCGCCGAGGGTGACGTTTTTCAAGTCATCGCGCCCGTAAAAGGCTTTTTGATAGACGGCATAGTCTTTCCCGTCGGGCGAATGATCGGGCAGGGAAAGCTCCGCTGCATTCCCGTAATAGTCGAGCAAAACCGCCCCTTTCTCATCTTCGTAGAAAAGGGTCTCTTCGGCGGTGACCGTCTGTCTGCTGCTCTCGTCGGCCAAATAAACGGCTTTCGCATACAGACAAACTTTCCCGTTCTTTTCCTCCCCCTTTTGAAGCGTCAATCCGGAACGGTTCCACACTTCCACCAAACGGTAACAATTCTCAAACGCATCGGAGCCGATCTCTTTGACCCCGCTTCCGATCTTTGCTTGCGTGATCCTGACGCAACCGTTGAATGCCGAACTCCCGATTTTTGTTACACGGTCGGGCACCGTGATACTTCTAAGTGAAACGCAAGAAACAAAAGTGCTGTTTCCGATCTCTTCTATGCCTTCCGGTAGCACGATCTCTTCCAATGCGCGACAACCCGCAAACGCCGACTCGCCGATCTCCGTCACTCCCTGCGGAAACGCAATTCCCGTGAGCGAGCTGCAATCGGAAAACGCGCTCCTGCCGATTTTCGCTATGCTGTCCGGAAGAGTCACGGAAGTAAGGTTTTTTGCACCCGAAAAGGCAGACGCGCCAATCTCCTCCCCGCTTGTCAAAACCACCTTTTCCAGATTCGCCTTGGTGATCAACGGAATGACAGAGGTGGGCATTGTCGCTGTTTTTATCTTGTCGCAGCCATAAAAGATTTGGTCTCCGATCCAAGTCACGCTGTCGGGGATGACGATTTGCTCAAGATTGCTGCAACAGTAAAATACAGATCTCCCGAATTTTACTACGCCGCCGAAAATTTGTATGGACATAAGCCCATCGCAACCTGAAAACGCCTCTTGCCCGATGTATAAAGTTTCCTCGGAGATGGAAAGCGAAGAGATCGCTTCGCAGCCGTAAGCGGCTTTATCGGCGATCAACCTCGTTCCCTCTTCAAGCGTAAATTCTCCCTTCGCGGAGTTTTTCGCTTTCAGCAGACAGCCGTCGAGATAGAGCGCACCGTTGCGCCAATTTGCCGGATCGTTATAAAATGCAGTATCCCAAAAAACGTCCTCTCCGATACTTTTTACACTTTGCGGAATGGAGAATGTATCCAGCGAGCTACAGCCGAAAAACGCATACCCTCCAAGCGATATAACTTTTTCCGGAATAAATATATTCTTGAGAGAATCACAGTATTGGAAGGCATAGCGGCCGACGGAAACCACACTTTCGGGCAGCGTGACTTCGGAAAGCGAACTGCAATAGGAAAAGGCATATGCTCTGATTTCGGCGATCCCCTCGCCGAGCGTCACTTCGGAAAGTTGTTCACATCCCGAAAAAACGTTCCACCTAAGTTCTCCGACGCTCCCGGGAATGTCTGCCTGCGTTAAATTTTTGCAGGCGCGGAAGGCGTTGTCACCCAGGGAGACCACGCTGTCGGGAAGCGTAATGCCCGTTAAACCGCTCTCCGAAAAAGCGTGATTGCCGATGAGCGTCACGCTGTCGGGAATTTCGATCTCCGTCAAGCCCTTGCAACCCGAAAATGCGTTCGGTCCGATCCATGTGATACTTTGCGGAATAGTGACGCGGGTGATCTGCCCGCAGCCCGAAAAAGCCTCTTTCCCGATCCTTGTAACGGGCTTTTCTTCAAACCTTTCCGGAATTACGATTTCCGCCCCTTCATAAGTTCCGATTCCGCAAACCGTATATCCATCCTCTTGCTCTTGCAGGCAAAGTCCGCTTTCGGTGTAAACCGTTCTTGTTTTTTGGGCGCAGGCGGAAAGACCGAGCCCAGCAGCCGCAATCAGAAAAAATAGCGAAAAAATAATAATTTTATTCTTCATGTTTCCTCCGTATAAATTGATTATATGCTAATAATAATTAGAAGTCAAGCAAAAAACACTAATTATTATTAGAATGATTTTATGGAGGAGTTCAACAGGACGCTGTTTGCGGAGCGCTTGAAAGAGTTGCGCACGGAAAAAAACATCGGGCAAAACGCCCTTGCCAAGGCGCTGAATTTGAGCAACGCCTCCGTAAGTTATTGGGAGACAGGCAAACAAGTGCCCTCTGCGGAAGTGATTTATAAGCTCGCGCGGTTTTTTGACGTGAGCGCGGATTTTTTGCTTGGATTAAAGGAAGATTATTGATTTTTTTCGCAGGCGGGGCGTTTCTTTTACGAAACGCCCCGCCTGCGGCCTCATTTATGGAACGAACGCAAAAAATAAGCGCCTTCCGAGGGGAAGGCGCTCTTTATTCAACCAATTCAGCTGAAAATTACAGCTCGGCGAAGTACTTGATGGTGCGGACCATCTGAGAAGTGTAGGAGTTCTCGTTGTCGTACCAAGCGACGACCTGTACCTGATAGGTGTCGTCGTCGATCTTCGTGACCATCGTCTGGGTGGCGTCGAAAATGGAGCCGTGGGTCTCGCCGATGATGTCGGAGGAGACGAGCTGTTCTTCGGTGTAGCCGAAGGATGCGGAAGCGGCGGCCTTCATAGCGGCGTTGATGCTCTCTTTCGTAACGTCCTTGCCCTTGACGACTGCAACCAAAATCGTGGTGGAGCCGGTGGGAACGGGCACGCGCTGTGCGGAGCCGATGAGCTTTCCTTTGAGCTCGGGAATGACGAGACCGATCGCCTTTGCAGCGCCCGTGGAGTTGGGAACGATGTTGACGGCTGCAGCGCGCGCTCTTCTCAAATCACCCTTTCTGTGAGGTCCGTCGAGCACCATCTGGTCGCCCGTGAACGCATGGACGGTGGTCATGATGCCGCTGACGATGGGATATGCATTGTTGAGCGTATATGCCATGGGAGCAAGGCAGTTGGTGGTGCAGGAAGCTGCGGAGATGATGGTGTCGGCAGCGGTGAGTTTCTTCTCATTGACGCCATAGACGATGGTGGGAAGATCGTTGCCCGCAGGAGCGGAAATGACGACCTTCTTTGCACCTGCGTCGATGTGCGCCTGGCTCTTTTCCTTGGAGCAATAGAACCCCGTGCATTCGAGCACGACGTCTACGCCGATCTCCTTCCAGGGAAGGTTGACCGCGTCCTTCTCTTTGTAGATGGTGATGGTCTTGCCGCAGACGGTGATGGTGCCCGCTTCGTCGTCCGCCGAGACGGTATCCGCATGTTCATATCTGCCCTGTGCGGAGTCATACTTCAAGAGGTGTGCGAGCATGGTGGGGCTGGTGAGGTCGTTGATGGCGACGATCTCATACCCTTCCGCGCCGAACATCTGGCGGAACGCGAGGCGGCCGATGCGGCCGAATCCGTTGATTGCAACTCTTACATTTGCCATAATAAAAAATCCTCCGATATGGCTTCCCTTTCCGAGACGCCTATTTTCACGCTAACATTCTAACACACTTTTTTTTGTCCGTCAAGATTCTTTTGGCAATTTTTTCTTTTTTTGTATGACTTGCAACGCCGCGTCCGACAAAATATCGCCGAAATATACAAAAAACGGCGGACGCAAGCAAGAGCGGAGGGCATAGCATAGCGGCGGAGGTAATCGTTATGCAACTTTCTTTGCTCCCCGGAAAACCCGTTTTCTCCCGCGAGGGGAAAGAGCTCGGGTATGTGAAATGCGCATACATATGCAAAAATCAAAGAGATTTAGCCTGCCTCGTCTGCGTTGACGGCGAGGAAGAGGAATTTATTCTGCCCGCAAAGGAGCTCACCTTCTCCGATGACAAAGTCTGCGCGGGGAAAGCCCGCCTCAAAGCGCCTTCGGGGCTCCCCTGCCCCGTCGGAAAGGCGGTGTTCGACCGAGAGGGGCGTTTTCTCGGCCGCTGCAACGGCTACGACACGGACGGTACGCTCTCGGTGTGGAACGGGGGCGCACAGACGCTGCCCGCCGCCCGCATTTGTCTGGGGGACGCGGTCATTGCCGCTTTCCCCTCCCAAAGAGAGAAAAAAGTGGCCCGCACTGCGCAAAACGCAATACGGGTCGATAAAAAGGACAAAAGAACTGACGATGTGGCGTCCGGACGGGAGGAGTTCGGCGTGCTCGGACGGCAGGTAAAAAAGCCCGTGGAGGGCGTTGCGGCGCCCGGGGAGACGGTGACCCCCGCCACCTTAAAGCGGGCGCGGGAAAACAACAAACTTTTGGAGCTCGCCGCAAATACGCTCACGCAATGAGCGCTTTCCGCCGCTCCGTCCGCTCGCCCAAAAAGGACGGGCGGCTTTTTTATGCGCCGTAACGGGCGCGGTATTCCTTCATCGCGGAGAGATACTCTCTCCCCCCGATGACTCCCTCTTCGATGGCCCCGATGATGTCCTCCGCCGTGACGATGGAATAGACGGGAACGCCGTAGGCCTCATACACTTCTTCGACGGCGGACTTCTCCCCCGTCCCCTTCTCCTGCCGGTCGACGGAGATGATCATGGCGGCGATGTTGACCTTCGCCTCCTGTTCGAGCTTGGGCAGAATTTCGCGGAACGCCTTGCCCGAAGTCATCACGTCCTCGATGAGACAGACGCTGTCGCCGTCGCTAAGGGGGTGTCCCACGAACAGGCCGCCCTCGCCGTGATCCTTTGCCTCTTTCCGGTCGAAACAGAATCCCACGTCCACGCCGTGGCGCTCCGCAAGCGCGATGGCGGTGGATACGGCGAGCGGGATCCCCTTATACGCGGGCCCGACGAGCACGTCCGCCTCTATGCCGTGCGCCGAATAGCACTCGGCGTAGTATTCCCCGAGGCGGGCGATCTGGCTGCCCGTGCGGTATTTCCCCGTATTGATGAAATAGGGCGCCTTTCTTCCGCTCTTTAAGGTGAAGTCCCCGAACAGGAGCACCTCGTTTTCCACCATGAATTTGATAAACCGTTGCTTATAATTCAGCATAAACACTCCTCAGCCGTTCATTTTGACCGCGCCCACGAGGTCGGAAATGCGCTCCACACCGTGGTAATCGCACCATTTTTCCATACCGTCTATGATTTTGGGGCAGGCAAGGGCGTCGGTAAAGTTCTGCGTGCCCACCTCGACGGCAGTCGCGCCCGCCATGAGAAACTCGATCGCGTCCTCGGCGGTGACGATCCCCCCCATGCCGACGACGGGGATACTCACCGCATGGGCGGCCTCGTACACCATGCGCACGGCGATGGGCTTGATGCCCGCGCCAGAAACGCCGCCCGTGTTGTTTGCAAGAAGGGGGCGCCGCTTTTCGATGTCGATGACCATGCCCGTGAAGGTGTTGACGAGGGAAATTCCGTCCGCGCCGCCTCGTTCCGCCGCCCGCGCATTCTCGGCAATGTTCTCCACGTTGGGGGAGAGTTTTACGAGGAGCGGCGTGCGCTTTAATGCGCTTTTTGCAATACGGGTGACGTTTTCCACGTTTTCGGGTCTGACGCCGAGCGCCATTCCCCCGCATTTGACGTTGGGGCAGGAGATGTTGAGTTCGACAAAATCGACGAGCTCGTCGAGCCGCGCGCAGATGGTTCCGTACTCCTCCGTCTCCCGTCCCGCGACGTTCGCGATGACGCGGGTCTTGCCTTTCAGCCACGCCAGATCGTGCTCGATGAAGTGCCCGACGCCGGGGTTTTGCAGCCCAACGGCGTTGAGAATGACGCCCCTGCTCTCCGCAATGCGGGGCACGGGGTTGCCGAGGCGGGGTTCAAGGGTGAGGCCCTTGGTGCACACCGCGCCGAGTATGGAAATATCGTACAGTTCGTTGAATTCCCGCCCGAATCCGAAGGTGCCCGAGGCGGGAATGACGGGGTTTTTGAGTTCCACGCCGCAAAGGTTTACCCGAAGATCGCTCATAAATTCACCTCGCCGATCCCGAACACGGGACCGTCTTTACAGACGCGGGCGTGTTCTCCATTTGTAAGCTCGCATACGCACACGAGACATGCCCCCACGCCGCAACCCATGCGCTCTTCGAGGGAGACAAAGGTGGGGATATTCCGCCCCGCCACCGCGCTTTTGAGGGCGCGCAGCATGGGCGTGGGGCCGCAGGAGAGAATGACGTCCGGCTTGACCCTGTCGATGTTCTCCATCAACGCCTGCACGGCGGTCCCGCGATAGCCGACCGAGCCGTCGTCCGTTGCGATGACGAGCTCCTTTGCCCGCTGCATTTCATATTGCATGCAGAGCGCCGCTTTGTTGCGGAACCCCATATAGGCGTAAATTTCCTTTTTTTCAACGTATTCGCGGATGACGGAGATGAGGGGAAAAATGCCCACGCCGCCGCCCACAAGTGCGACCCGTTTTTCCTTTTCTTCCACGAAAAAGCCGTTGCCGAGAGGGAGGAGCACGGAAATTTTCTCTCCGCGTTCGCGCGCGGCGAGCCGCCGCGTTCCCTCGCCCTTCAAACGGTAGCAGACGGTGACCCGCTCCCCCTCCGCCTTACAGACGGCAAGGGGACGGCGGAGCGGAAAGCCCTCCACGCCGACCATGGCAAATTGCCCCGCCCGCACGGGGGGTATCTCCTCCGCGCCGAAGGTGAGAGAAAAAATTTCTTCGGCGATCTTTTTGTTTTCGAGAACGGTTGCGGTCAGTTCGCGCATATTTCCCCCAAGACGGACCTAAGGTCCGCCCGCATTTGGAGCGCCGCCGCCCGCGCCGCCCCGTCGTAAGTTCCCCCGCGCGTCCGGTAAGCGCACAGGATCCCGCGCGAGTTGTTGACGATCCCGCCCATGCCCCCTCTTAAAAAGCAGTTTTTAAGCATTTCGGCGTTCCCGCCCTGCGCGCCGTAGCCGGGGATCAAAAAGAAGGTATGGGGAAGGCGGGCGCGCAAGATCTTCGCCTCCTCGGGATAGGTCGCCCCGACCACCGCGCCCACGCGCGAATAGCCGTATTTGCCGCAGCTGTCTTTCCCCCATTCCGAGACCATGTCACCCATGCACTCATACACGGTGCGCCCGTCTTGAAGGCGCAGGTTTTGCAGCTCGCCCGAGGAGGGGTTGCTCGTTTTGACGAGGACGAAAATGCCGCGATCGTTCTTTTCGCATTCCTCGATAAAGGGGGAAATGCCGTCCGTGCCGAGATAGCCGTTGACGGTGAGAAGGTCGCAGCAATTCTCCTCGCCCAAGAATGCCTTCGCGTATTGCGCCGCCGTCGCGCCGATGTCGTTCCGCTTTGCGTCCGCGATGACGACGAGCCCCCGCTCCCTTGCGTAGCGGCAGGTTTTCGCAAAGCAGGAAAGACCGAAAGAGCCGAGCACCTCGTAGTAGGCGATCTGTACCTTGACGGCGGGTACGATGTCGTACACCGCGTCGATGATCTTTTTGTTGAATGCAAAGACGGCCTCCGCCATGCCCTCCGCGCCCGAAACATGCTGCATTTCCTCGGGGAGATAGTCGAAAGAGGTATCTAGCCCCACGCAGGTGGGGTTTTGGGTCTCTACAATTTTTTCGATGAGGGTATCTACGATCATGCCTTGCTCCCCTTTGAAAGAGAATATTTCACGTCGCCGTCCACGACGGTATAAATTACTTTTCCGAACACTTCTCTCCCGCCGAAGGGGGTATTCTTGCCCTTGCTGACAAACTCTGCGGGGTCTATCTTCCAATTTTGGTTGAGGTCGACGATCGTGAGGTCTGCGGGCGCGCCGACTTTGAGCTCCCCGCCCTCCAAATTCAGGATATGCGCGGGATTTGCGCTCATCTTCTCGGCAAGCTCCGTGAGTGTGAGCGCGCCCGTCTTGACAAGTTGGGTGTAGGAGAGGGCGAAACTCGTCTCTAAGCCGCTGATACCGAATGCGGCGAGATCGTACTCCACCCGCTTGTCGTCCTCGTGATGAGGGGCGTGGTCGGTGACGATACAATCGAGGGTGCCGTCTTTGAGCCCCTCGATGATCGCAAGGCGGTCCTTCTCCTCTCTGAGCGGAGGATTGACCTTGGTATTGGTATCGAACGTTCTGATGACGTCGTCGGTGAGGGTAAAGTAATGGGGGCAGGTCTCGGCGGTGACCTTCACCCCCCGCGCCTTTGCCTCGCGGATGAGCTGCACGCCGCTGTATGTGGACACATGGCAGATGTGCACGGGCAGATGAAGGCTCTCGGCAAGACACAGTTCGCGGGCGATGACGATGTCCTCCGCCGCGCGCAAACTCCCTTTGAGCCCCGCGACCGTCGCATTGTATCCCTCGTTGACGACCCCGCCGCTTGCAAGCGATGCGTCCTCGCAGTGGCAGAGGCACTTTAAGCCGAAATCGCTCGCATACAGCATGGCGTTTGCCATGAGCTTGGTATCGGCAACGCTCTTGCCGTCCTCGGAGAGGGCGACGATCCCCGCCGCCTTCATGCCGCCGATCGCGGCAAGCTCCTCCCCCTTCTGACCCTTGGTGATGGCTCCGATGGGGTGCACCTTGCACAGCCCCGCCTCTTTTGCCCGCGCCTTGATGTAGGCGACGACCACTTTGTTATCGACGACAGGGTTTGTATTTGGCATGCAGCAGATTTGCGTGAACCCGCCCTTGACGGCGGCGCGGCTGCCGCTTAATATATCCTCTTTCTTTTCAAAGCCGGGCTCGCGCAGGTGGACGTGCATATCGATGAGCCCGGGGAAAATGGTGTACCCCGTGCAGTCGATCTCGTCTCCCTCGCCCGCCGTTCCGATCGCAGAGATTTTTCCGTTTTCCACGGTGACGTCCGCGCGGACGACGCCCTCTTTGAGTACAAGTTCCGCATTTTTCAAAATCATACGCTACCTCCCGCAAGAAGAGACAGGACCGCCATGCGCACCGAAAGCCCCGAAAGGACCTGATCTTCAATATAGCTCTGCGCTCCGTCTATGACTGCGCTCGTGAGCTCCACCCCCCTGTTGACGGGACCGGGGTGCAAAACGATCGCGCCCTTTTTCGCATGAGACAAAATTTGTTCATCCACGCCGTAATACTTTGCATACTCGCCGAGGGAGGGAAAATTGCCCGCCTTTTGCCGTTCGAGCTGGATCCGCAGCCCCATCACGGCGTCAACTCCCTCCACCGCCTCCTCGCGGGAAGTGCAGAGAATGGCGCCCTCCCGCTCCAAGCCCTCGGGCATGAGCGTTTTGGGGGCGAACAGCCTTACCTCCGCGCCGAGCTTTGTAAGCCCGTATAAGTTGCTCTTTGCAACGCGGGAATGGCGGATGTCCCCCAAAATGGCGACCTTTAAGCCCTTGATATCCCCGTAGTGTTCCTTTAACGTGAGCATATCGAGAAGGGCCTGCGTGGGGTGTTCGTGAATGCCGTCGCCGCCGTTTATGACGTGCGCCTTCACCGTCTCCGCGAGCAGTTTGGGCGCGCCGCCCATGGGGTGGCGGATGACGATGAAGTCATTTTTCATCGCGTCGAGGGTCTTTCCCGTGTCGACGAGGGTCTCCCCCTTCTGCACGGAGGAAGTCGCCACCGAGATATTGACGGTCTGCGCCCCCAAGTACTTTGCCGCGAGCTCGAAACTCGTTCGGGTGCGGGTGCTGTTCTCGTAGAAGAGAATAACGACCGACTTTCCTTCAAGCGCGGAGAACTGCTTTTCTCCCCGCTTTAAGGCGGCCTTGAAGGAAAGCCCCAAACCGAGAATTTCCCCGATCTCTTCCGCCGACAAGTCATAGAGCCCCAATAAGTCTTTTTTGTTCACGCTATTTGCTCCCGAAATGGTTTTCAGCAGATCTGCGTCAAGGTGAAGTGCAGCTTGTCGCAGGAGGTGAGGTAGTATAAAATGCCGTTCTTTTCGCATTTGAGCGGGAAATATCCCGCGCCGTGGAGGTGTCCGAACACGACCTTGTCCGCCCTGTTCTCCTCGAACAGTCCGGTGAACACGGTGTCCTCCAACTTGACGTTGAAGGGGGGATAGTGAATGAGCACGATGAGCTCGTCCCCCTCGCTCCGCACCTTTTGGACCTCTTTGAAGGCGAGTTTGAACCGCTCCCCCTCGCGCAGGTAGAGCGCCATGTCGTGCTCGGTGAAATCCGCGCTGCCGGGGCATGTCCAGCCGCGCGAACCCGCGATGACGTATTTGCCGAGCTTGATACAGTCGTTCTGCAAGAAGTGGAAGGTATCATCGGGCGCGGAGGCGCGCACATGGGAAATGGCGCTCCACCAGAAGTCATGATTGCCCCGAATGAACACTTTTTGTCCTTTGAGCGGTGCGAGCGATCTGAGGTCGAACGCCCCCTCTTCCAGATACATGCCCCACGAGGTATCTCCCCCGATGAGGACGATATCTTCATCGGAGACTTTTTGCTCCCAATCGGCTTTGATTTTTTCAAAATGCCCCTCCCAGCCCGGGCCGAACACGTCCATCGGCTTGTTCATGAGCCCCGAGAGGTGCAGATCGCTCACCGCAAACACCTTCATACCGAAGGCATTATAGCATAAACGCCCAAACTTGGCAAGCGTTAGAGCGGGGTGCCGACAGAAACCCTTGCTGTCCCAAAATGTCATTTCGAGCGGCGCATTCTCAAATTGTCATTTCGACCGAAACGAGCAACGCGAGCGAAGTGGAGAAATCTCGCCTTTATTAAAATGCGGTAGAGACCCATTCGACTCCGCTTCGCTCCGCTCAACATGACGTATTTTAGAATACCGTTACGCTACCCTCACTGCCCCCGCCTTGACAAAAATTTCCCAAAAGTTTATACTTTTCGTGAGTAATTTTCCATTTTCATCCGTCTTATTTGCGTAGGAGGTGCACGATGACAGAAAACGGTGAAAGTAGCTACCGCCGCTATCTGCAAGGCGATCCCAACGCGCTCGAAGAACTCGTGCGCGCATACAGCGATGGGCTCACCCAATACGCCTACCTCTATGTGCGCAACTATGCTGCCGCCGAGGACGTCATGGAGGACTCCTTCGCCGCGCTCATTTTAAAGCGCAGACAGCTCCCCGACACGCTGCATTTTAAGGCGTATCTTTATAAAATCGCCAAAAATAAGTGTCTCGACTATCTGCGCTCCAAACGCCACGCGGAGCTCTCCCTCACGGGCTATGAAGAGGCGCTCGTCCGCGAGAACGCCGAGCGCACCGCAGTCAACCGTATGCGGGACAGGCAGGTGTTCAAAGCCCTGCAAAGGCTGCCCAAGGACTACCGCGACGTGCTCTACTTCTCCTATTTTGACGGCTACAAGATCGCCGAGATCTGCGAGATGACGGGAAAAAGCCGCAAAAAGGTGTACAACCTCCTCGCGAGGGCCAAAACCGCCCTCAAAGAAATTCTCTTAAAGGAAGGATTCGGCTATGATGACCTATGATAATTACGACAAACGGGTGGATAAAATTCTCGAAAAGGCGGACGCGGAGAAGAAACGGAAAAAGAAACTCAGGATCGCGCTCATCTCCGCCTTCTCCACAGTGGCGGTGTACCTCCTTGCCCTCAATCTGACCCTCTTTGTCCCCTACACCGTCGGCGGATACGACCTTTCCGCCTATGCGGGGAGCGAATATTACGCCCTCATGGACGAGATCGGCTCCCTCAACTGCTCCAAACCCCGCAAAACAAACAATTTGGAAAAGCTCGCGGAAATGGCGCTCGCCCCCCTCTTCGGCGGCGGCTACGCCGCGCCCGATGTCGACGAAGACGGAAATATACCCGAGTCGCCCTCCTCGGGCGGAATTATCGTCGAAGAGGACCCGCCCACCTCGGACGAACACTATGAGGAAGTGACGAACAACCAGGTTGAAGGCGTTGTGGAGGGCGACCTCTTGAAACGGAGCGACAAATACCTCTACTATCTGAGTTATGTCCCCGCGACCCATTATATAAATGATGTCCTCGCAGACGAAAACGGGGAGCCCATCTTGGACGAAAACGGCGACAAGCAGGTTTTGCCCGACCGTACCGACCCCGCCAAACTCATCCTCAATATTTACGCCATAAACGGCGAAAAAGTGAAAACGTATGAGATTTCGGACGATTTCTACGCCTACAACGGCTACGGCGAGCGGCGGGAGATGTATTTGACCGAGGACTGCACCAAACTTCTCATCCTCGTCCCCTACTACGACACAGACGCGAAGGCGCTCTTTACCCGCATTCTCGGGATCGACGTCTCCGACCCTTCCTCTCCCCGCGAATTTGCAAAGGTCTCCGTCTCGGGCGACTACGTCTCCTCCCGCCTCGTGGGGAATACGCTACTTCTCGTCAGCAACTTTACGGTGAGAAGAGACCCCGACTTTGCAGAACAAAAACAATATCTGCCCGCAGTGGACGGAGAAATTCTGCCCATGGAGAACATCGTTCTGCCCGAAAGCCCGACAAGTGCGCGCTATACCGTGATCACTTCCTTTGCGGCGGACGTTTTGACCGCCAACGCGAGCCTTGCCTACTTCGACTTCTCGGAGGAAGTTTACGTCTCGGCAGAGAACATCTACACCACGCGGTCCTATCGCAAGGCATTTGAATTTGAATATGAGGTAGTCAACGGCCCTGACAAATACTACCGCAACATGACGGAGATCGCCCGCACCGCATACGACGGCAGGAGTCTTACCTACTGCGGCGAGATGACGGCGTTCGGCAGCATCGTCGACCAATATTCCCTCGACGAACACAAGGGCGTTCTTCGCGTCGTGACGACGGGCGACGAGCCGACCTGCAACCTCTACTGCTTCGACCTTTCAAACTTCAAGCAAATCGCCGCCGTGGAGGACTTTGCGCCCGAGGGCGAGAGCGTGAAATCGGTGCGCTTTGACGGAGACACCGCCTATGTCTGCACGGCGAAAGTGACATACTATGAGGTGCTCGACCCCGTGTTCGAGTTCGATCTGAGCGATTACAGCCACATCACTTACAAGCACACGGGCACGATCCCGGGGTATTCTTTGAGCCTTATCAAGTTTTTCGACGGGACGCTGCTCGGAATCGGCTATGGGGACGGGTTCGACGAACTCAAAATAGAAGTTTACGCCTCGGACGAAGAGAAGGTGACCTCGCTTTGCGAATTTAAGCTGGCGGCGGAGTTTTCCTCCCGATTCAAAGCCTACTTCATCGACGCGGAGAGCGGGCTCGTTGGCTTGCAAGTGGGCGCGGACGGCGAACATAAGAGCGGGTATCTCTTGCTGCGGTTTGACGGCTACAACCTCGTGGAACTTATGACGGTGGAGGACGTCGGCGCACAGCCCGATGACGCCCGTGCCTGCTATGTGAACGGCACGCTGTACATCTTCGGCCACACGAATACCGGCGAATGCGTTTTGAAGATGGTTGAGGTATGAGGTAATTTTTCTCTTTTCCTTGCCCACCCTCGAGGGGTGGGTGGCACGCGCAACGCGAGTGACGGAAGGGGTGTTGCATAATTAGAAATGACACCCCCTCAGTCACTTCGTGACAGCTCCCCCTCAAGGGGCAGCCAAGTAAAGCCTTTCCTAAATTACGTCACTCTGCCCCGCCCGCACGTTCTATGTTGTCGAAGGGCGGCACGAGCCGCAGGCGAAGTAGCGTAGTCGATACATCTCTACCTTAGTTTGTATAATGTGAGATTTCTCCACGCGCTACGCTTGGTCGAAATGACATAGTATTTTAAATTGTCATGTCGAGCGTAGTCGAGACATCTCATCCTTAGTTTTCATTAAGAAACGAAGACTACCAAACCTCATACGAAAAAGCCTCCCGAAAACGGGAGGCTTTGTGTTTACGCTTCTTTTACTTCTTCAATGACTGCCTGCTTTTTGTCTCTGCCCAAACGCTTGAAACGGACGACACCGTCCTTCAAAGCAAACAGGGTATCGTCGCCGCCGATGCCGACGTTCTCACCGGGATGGATCTTCGTGCCGCGCTGGCGGACAATGATCGTGCCCGCGTGTACGAGCTGGCCGTCCTGCCGCTTGACGCCGAGGCGCTTTGCGTTACTGTCTCTGCCGTTGTGCGAAGAGCCGGTACCCTTTTTATGAGCGAATAATGCGATAAAAAACATTTTTCTTTCTCCTTTTTTGAAAAATTCTCGGGCAAATGCCCCTTTGCGGCAGATCAGAGCGTGATGCTCTCGATCTTGACCTGCGTGAACGGTTGACGGTGACCTTGCTTTTTGCGCTCGTTCTTCTTGGACTTGTACTTAAAGACGATGATCTTTTTGAACTTATCCTGCGCTTCGACTTTTGCGGTGACTTTTGCGCCCTCGGCTTCCTTGCCGACCTTCACGCCGTCGTCTCCGCCCACCATGAGCACGTTGAAAGTGACTTCGTCGCCCACATTTGCCTTGAGCTTTTCCACTCTCACCACGTCGCCCTCGGAAACCTTATACTGCTTTCCGCCGTTTTCGATGATCGCGTACATTTTCTGTACCTCCTTATAGGTCTCGCAAGGCATCTTAGGCGGCTCTCTGTTTCAAAAACGCTTTGTGCCCGTCCTTAGCGACTCGTTATCCAATTTATCACAGGACAAGGGAAATGTCAAGCGGTTTTGCATAGGAAACGCAATTTTTCTCAAACTACCCTCAAAGGAGACAAATTATGGCTTTCAAAAAGAGCGAAGAGATACTTTCGGAGGTCCACCGCAACTGTCAGCTTGCGCTGCAATCGATTTCGGACATTCTGCCCGAGGCGGAGGACGGCGACGTGAGAGAGGAACTTCTGCGCCAGCACGACGAATACGAGCACATGTGCGGAAGAGCGGCGATCCTCGCAAAGGACAAGAACATCGAACTCAAAGATCCGGGACCCATTAAAAAGGCGATGATGTGGAGCAGCATTAAAATGAGCACCATGACGGACAATTCCCGCGCGCATATTTCGGAGATGATGGCGCAGGGCACCGTGATGGGAATTACGGCGATCAAATCGAGCCTTGCGGACATGAGCGACGAGGAAGAGGACGAGGATATCCGCAAACTCGCCGAGGACGTGCTGCAAATGGAAGAACGCTTTGAAGAAATTTGGAAGAAACTGATAAAGTAGTTTCGCACAATTCTTTGCTCGTGCCACCCCTTGGCTCCCCCTTGGAGGGGGAGCTGTCACCGCAGGTGACTGAGGGGGTGTCACTTCGGAAATAATTGTGCGAGGAAACCTTCCTCCTGCATCAACCGAGTTGCTCTCTCATTCGCTATGCTCAAACAATAAGCCGTAAGCATGCGGCAAATTGTGGGCGCTGCCGCAGGGGCGCCCTGCTCCGCGCAGTGGATTTATTCACGAAAAATCTTTTGCTTGCGCACATAGTGTTGGAACGCAAAACGCCTTTCCAAAAATGTCATGTCGAGCCACCGAGGAACGAGGTGTGTCGAGACATCTCATCCGCATTATAACAAGGCGAGATTTCTCGACTCCACTTCGTTCCGCTCGAAATGACAGATGAAGAAACGCGGGGCGAAATGACAGATGAAGAAACACCGGGCGAAATGACAATTAGCAACGCAAAACAAAATCAATCTGCGGCGCCGAGGGCAAAAGCCCTCGGCGCCGCAGATTATTTCTCTTTCCTTCATTCTCCAATAAAATTCAGCACTTCTTCAAAAATTTTATCGGGAGACACCACCGTTTTAAAGCGCGGCGGCTTGTAGCGGAGCGCCTTCAAACTCTCGGGCACCTTCATTGCCGTGATGAGATGAATGCGCTTGATTCCCTTGAAACTGTCCTTCACATCGTTGCCTGTGAGCGCATAATACACCGCCTGCGGGAATTTATAGGGGCTCGCCGTGCTCACCACCACCATGGGACGCTGCTCGGCGTTCGTATCCTCGGCGCGCTTGCGGCAATAGCTGCGCGCAACGTGCATCGCCACCCCCGTGTGCGTATCGAGCGGATAGTTGAATTCCTCAAAGAACTCATAGACGCACTCCACCGTGTCCTCTTCGTTTGCATAGCCCGCAAAGAAGGTCGCCCCGAGCGCTTTCAGCTCCTCGGCACGGATGGAATACCGCCCCGGATTGGCAAGCGAGCGCATGCGCTCGACGGTGAGCGCGCTGTCTCTGCCCGAGATCTCGAAGATCAGCCGCTCCAAATTGGACGACACCAGAATGTCCATCGAGGGAGACATCGTACGGAAGAAGGGACGCTTTTTGTCGTACGTTCCCTTGTTGAAAAAGTCGGTGAGCACGTTGTTGCGGTTGGAGGCGCACACGAGGGTCCCGACGGGAAGTCCCATACGTTTTGCATAATAGCCCGCCAGAATGTTGCCGAAATTGCCCGTGGGCACGGCAAAGTCCACACGATCGCCCTGTGCGATCTGCCCTGAACTCACAAGGTCGCAATAGGCGGAGAAGTAGTAAGCGATCTGCGGCACGAGGCGGCCGATGTTGATACTGTTTGCGGAGGAGAGTACGACCCCCCTCTCTTTGAGCTTGTCCCTCATTTCCTGCGAGCGGAAGATCTTCTTCACCGCCGCCTGGCAGTCGTCGAAGTTGCCCTTGACGCCGACCACGTCGACATTGTCGCCGTCCTGCGTCACCATCTGCAATTTCTGCATTTTGGACACCCCTTCCTCGGGGTAGAATACGGCGACTTTTACGCCTGGCGCGTCGCGGAACCCTTCAAGCGCAGCTTTGCCCGTATCGCCGCTCGTGGCGGCAAGAACGAGGACTTCCTCCTTCACGCCGAGCAGATCGCAGCTTTTGCGCAGAAGATACGGGAGCACGCAGAGCGCCATGTCCTTGAAGGCGCAGGTGGGGCCGTGGAAGAGTTCCAAAAGAAAGAGCCCCTCCTCGATTTTAACGAGCGGCGCGGGGTCGTCGCTTTCAAACTGTGCGTAAGCGGTCTCCAAAGCGTGCAAGAGCTCATCGGGCGGGAACTCGTCGAAAAATTTTGCAATGATGAATGCGGCGCGTTCGGGGTAGCTCATGCCGAGCATGGCGCTTAGTTCCTCTGCGGAAACGGACGGAATGACCTCGGGAACGAAGAGCCCGCCGCCTTCCGCCATTCCGCGCACGATCGCCTCGGGGGCTGAGACCGCCGCGCCCCCTCTTGTGTTGATAAATTTCATGATCCCTCCATATTTTTCTCTTTTTACATGCCTAAACCGTCCCGACGCGCGGGACGGCTCAATATGAATTTTTTCGGACGTTATTAGGCCGCCCCGTAGGTGGGCAGAACCCTTGCTGCCCCGCGTGGGCGGGTTTTTGCAAGCGAAATGAACTGAAATGGGGCGTATTTATTCTGTCATTTCGTCCCGCGTTTCTTCATCTGTCATTTCGAGCGGAACAAAGTGGAGTCGAGAAATCTCGCCTTGTTTATCATGCGGATGAGCTGTCTCGACTGCGGCTAACGCCTTCGCTCGACATGACATTTAAAGAATGGCTTCGATGGTTTCCCAAATTACTGCGCCAGCAAAAGATTTTTCGTGAACTTTCTCAGATATATTTCTTCGCGAATTCGGGGAGTTCTTCCTCGGTGCAGCTGCATGTGACAAAGAGTTGCAGGTTGCGCATGTCCGCCACTTTTTCAAGCATGTAGAAGATCTGCGCCATGTCCTTGATGGCCTTGCCCGCAATGCGCGCTACGCCGTCTACAAACACATACTCGTTGTCGTAGCTGCCCGCGATCACGCCCTTGATAAAGCCGCAGAGCGCATCCTCGCCCGCCACATTATAATCGGTAACATCGATAAAACGCACCTCGCGCTTTAAATCGTACATGTAACGCTTAGTGTCTGTGATGAAAACCAAATGCCCCTTGGCAACGGCCACCGCGTCGTTCGCAGCGTCGATGATCCTCTTCGTTTTTCCGCTCCCTTTGGGTCCGCATATGATTTTGATCATGATAACCTCCTGATGCGCCTTTAGCGCCTTTGATATTTCTATTGTAACAAGTTTCGGAAAACTTTTCAAGAGGTTTTTGAAAAATTTTTTCCTCAATTTATCACTTGCCGCCATTGTGGCGGCAGACGCCCTTTGCCGCTCAGGAAAGGCTCATCAAAAAGGCGTCGATACGGTCGAGCCCTTCGAGCATGTCCCGCATGGAGAGGGAATAGCTCAGCCGCACGCAGTCGTCCGCACCGAACGCCTTCCCCGGCACCACGGCGACCTTTGCGGCATCCAGGAGACAGTCGGCAAAGTCCACCGAATCGTTGATTTGCTTGCTGCCGAAACTCTTGCCGTACACCCCGCCGACGACGAGCATGGCATAAAACGCTCCCTCGGGAATGATGACGTACACGTTCTGCATGTCCGAAATGCGCTCGATCATTTTGAGCCGCCGCCGCGAAAACCGCGCCACCATCTCCTCTACCGACGCCTCGGGCGAGTTGAGCGCTTTCAGCGTGGCGTACTGCGCGATGGTGTTGGGGTTGCTCGTGGCGTGGCTCTGGAAGGAGTCGATCGCCCTTGCAACGTCGGGGGGCGCGGCGAGATAGCCGATCCGCCAGCCCGTCATCGCGTACGTCTTGGAGACGCCGTTCACCGTGATTGTCATCTCCTTCATCTTGGGCGAGCATGCCGCAAAGGAAAAGGGTTTTGTTTCCCCGTATACGAGTTTTTCGTAGATCTCGTCGGAGAGCACAAAGATGCCCGCCTCCTCGCACACCTTGGCGAGGGCGCGCACCTCCTTCTCCGAATACACCGCGCCCGTGGGGTTGCAGGGGGAGTTGAAGATAAAAAGTTTGGTCTTTTCCGTGATCGCCCCTTTGAGCTGTTCGGGGGTGATTTTGAAGTTGTTCTTCTTGTGCGCCTGCACAAAGACGGGCACGCCGCCGCAGCACTTGACGACTTCGGGATAGGTGAGCCAATAGGGCGCGGGGATAATGACCTCGTCCCCCTCGTTGATAAGGGCGAAACAGACGTTGAAAATGGAGTGTTTCGCGCCGTTTGAAACGATGATCTGCGAGGGTTCGTATTCGAGCCCGTTGTCGCGGCGGAATTTACTGCAAATGGCGCGGCGGAGCTCCAAGAGACCGGAAGAGGGCGTGTATTTGGTACAGCCCCTGTCGAGCGCCTCTTTCGCGGCGTCGACGATATGTTCGGGGGTGGAGAAGTCGGGCTCTCCCACGCCGAAGTTGATAACATCCTCCCCCGCCGCCTTCATCGCCTTTGCCTTGGCGCTGACGGAAAGGGTGAGAGAGGGAGAGATCGTGCCGATCCGCTTTGCGATTCTGCCTGTCATACAAACTCCTTTTGCGTTATTCGGATTCGGTGAGCCTGCGTTCGCGGTCCGCACGGGCGAGCGCGTCGATCATTCCGTCGAGATCGCCCGCGAGAAAGCTCTCCATGTTGTGGACGCTGAGCCCGATCCTGTGATCGGTGATACGGCTCTGGGGGAAGTTATAGGTGCGGATCCGCTCGCTCCTGTCCCCCGTGCCCACGAGGCTCTTTCTGTTTTGTGCCTCCGCGTTGTCCTGGCGGCTCCTGTAATAGTCGTAGAGGCGCGCTTTGAGCACACGGTAGGCTTTTTCCTTGTTTTTGAGCTGGCTGCGCTCGTCCTGGCAGGTGACGACGATGCCCGTCGGAAAGTGGGTGAGGCGGATGGCGGTCTCCGTCTTGTTGACTTTTTGTCCGCCCGCGCCCGAGGAGCGGTAGAGGTCCACCCGCACGTCCTTTTCGTCGATCTCGACTTCGAGGTCCTCCGCCTCGGGGAGGACGGCGACGGTCGCGGTGGAGGTGTGGATACGGCCCTGCGATTCCGTCTCGGGTACCCGCTGCACGCGGTGCACGCCGCTCTCGTATTTGAGCCGTCCGTAGGCGCCCTTGCCGCTGATGTTGACGATCGCCTCCTTCATGCCGCCGAGTTCGGTCTCGTTGACGTCGACGACTTCCCACTTGAAACGGCGGCGTTCGCAATAACTCTGGTACATGCGGTAGAGATCGTAGACAAAGAGCGCCGCTTCCTCTCCCCCCGCGCCTGCGCGAAGTTCAAGGGTACAGCCGCGCTCATCCCGTTTGTCCTTTGGAAGCAGGAGCAAGCGAAGTTCCTCTTGGAGGGAAGAGAGCCGCTCTTTGCAGGCGTAGCCCTCCTCCAAGAGGAGATCTTTCATCTCCCCCGTCTCATTTTCCGCCTCGGAAAACGCGCCGTTCATCTCCCGCTCCGCCGCAAGACAGGCGGAATATTTTTGCGCGATCTCCTCGATCTCGGCGCGCTCTTTGGAGATCCTCGTCCACTCCTCCATGTCCGCAAGGACGAGAGGGTCAGACAGTTTCTCCCCGAGCGCGATATATTTGTCGTAAATGTCTTTTACTTTATCCATATTGAGAAGTTCAGGGAATGCGGCAGACAACAAGGAAATCTGCTCTCACGCTGTCCCTCGCGCGGTTCGCGCGGGGGAAAGTACCCGAGTGAAACGAGGGGGAAAGGGGGGATTCCCTTGCTGTCCCTGAAAGGGAAAGTGGCATGAGCGGAGCGAATGCCGAAAGGGTTTTTGCAAAGTCTCGGAAAACCCCTCAGTCACTCACTACGTTCGTGACAGCTCCCCTATGAGGGGCGCCAAGTGGTGCCCCCTCCCCTACCCCTCCCCCGCTTACGCGAGGGCGGGCAAGAATTCTGTTCCCCAATGACTGCGCGTTGGAAAACCACGCTTTTCCATAAGCGCCCACAATTTGCCGCATACCTGCGGCTTATTGTCTGACAAGGCGAATGAGAGGTTGAGTAGGTTAAGACGATAATGTACGTTTCCTCACGGCGTTTATTTTCGGCCGACACCCCTTCCGTCTCCTTCGGAGACACCCACCCCTCCAAGGGGTGGGCAAGGGGGGAGGAAGAAAAGAAACGCGTGAATAACTCAAAATACGATCTTCACAACTCTCTCTTTCCCGCTCAAATCTTTCACAACCATCGCATAGTCGCACTTGGAGAAAATTTTGAGAATGTCCCGCGCCTGGTTTTCGCCGCACTCCAAAATGAGCATTCCGCCCCGCACGATGTAACGGTTGATCTTGCTCGCGATACGGCGGTAAAATTCGAGGCCGTCCTCCCCGCCGTCAAGCGCCAAATGCGGCTCGAAATCGCGCACCTCCCGTTGAAGAGACGGGATCTCCGACGTCTTGATGTAGGGCGGATTCGCCGTGATCAAATTGTACTTTCCGCGCACGTTCTCGAAAAGATCGCTCTTGAAAAGATTTACATTCGCCTTGTTCATACGCACGTTTTTGCGCGCCACTTCCAAAGCGTCGTCCGAAATATCCACCGCCGTCACAGAGACGTTCCTGTCCTTTGCGCACTCGCACGCGACGGCGATCGCGATCGCGCCGCTGCCCGTGCACAGATCGAGCATCTTGTCTCCCTCCGAGAGGGCGGCGATCGCCTGCTGCACCAGAATTTCCGTCTCGGGACGGGGAATGAGCACCCGCTCGTCCACCTCGATCCGGTAGCCGTAAAATTCGGTGTTGCCGAAGATGTACCAGAGCGGTTTTCCCGTGAGCCGCTCCTCGTAGAGCGCCAGAATTTGTCCGCACTCCTTTTGTGTGATGACCCGCTCCGTTTTGAGCTCGCTGCGGGGCACGTTCAACGTGAGAGACAGGATCCACTCGGCGTCCGCCTCGTCGATCCCCTTCTCCGCAAAGTGCTTTTTCATCATCGTCTGCAATTTGGAGAGCTTTGTCTCCGTGACAAACGTCTTTTCGGGCGATTCGGGGTCCGCGTCCATATCGAGCACCTTCTGAAACGCCATGATGGCGCATTCGATCATCTCGTCGGTGGGCTCCTTTGTGGTGAGCTTTTGAAGAAGATACCCGGGCGCTTTGAGCGGGAACACGATGGGACTCTGAATTTTTGCGAGCAGGCGCAGCACCTCATAGGAGACTGCCGCGACGATGGGCAAAAAGACGAGCTTGATGAGAAATACCAGCGCAAAGTCGAGAGCTTCGAGCCCTGTCTGGATCCTGCTGCCCACGAGCCAGCCGACCAGCGAGAACAAAATGATGGAGATGAACATCACGATGAAGAGGAAGGTCGTGCCGCACCTGTCGTGCAAGCGGGAACAGCTCTTCACGTTCTCCACGGTGAGCGGAAGGCCGTATTCGTAGCAGTTGATGGTCTTATGCTCCGCGCCGTGATAGCAATAGGTCTCCCTGAGGGACTTGAAAAGCAGGGTGAAGAGAATGTAACAGATAAACACGACGAGACGGAACCCGCCTTCGAGCAGATAATACCACAGCCCGTGCGCGGGGATATAGTCGGGCGCCGCGTCGGAGATCATGTTGGTAAAGAGCTGGGGCAAAAACAAAAAAAGGACGAGCGCAATGATCACGCCGAGCCCCGTGGCAACGGCGGTGACGATATCCGATACGCTCACTTTCCATTTTTCCGCCACCCATTTATTGAGTTTGGGCGGCGCCTCATCCTCGACGATGGCGACCTCCGAACTTCTCAGAAGCGCCTGCATCCCCCCCACCAACGAGAGCACGAAATTGACGATCCCGCGCAAAAAGACGACGCGCATCCATTTCTTCCGCGCCTCCGGAGGGGTGATACGCTTGGCCTCCATTTGGAGCTGTCCGTTGTCGTCGCGCACCACGGTCGCCATGCCGCTCTTCCCGCGCATCATGACGCCCTGTATCACCGCTTGCCCGCCGATGTAAGTAATGTTTGTCTTTTTCTTCATTTCCTTCCGCCGCTTTCAAACAACCAGAAAATAGCAAAACAGCCCCGCATTCGTGAGGCCGGAGTGCATTAGATACCGTATCTTTTCTTGAACTTGTCTACGCGTCCGCCGGTATCCACGAGCTTCTGTCTGCCCGTAAAGAACGGATGGCACTTGCTGCAAATATCCACTTTGAGAACTTCCACGTCCTTGGTGGTGCCCGTCTTAAAAGTCTCGCCGCAGGCGCAGACAACCGTCACCTCATGATACTTGGGATGAATGCCGTCTTTCATAATCAAACACCTCACAAAAAAATCTTAGGCGCATGCTTTCCAAACATGTACGCAAACCTTATTATAGCGATTTTTTCGTTGCTCGTCAACTGATTTTTCTTTGCATTTGCAAAAACTTGCCCTTGCGCCGAAATTTTTCCTTTTTCGCGCAAAAGACAGGTATTTTTGAAAATCGCTTGCAAAACAGGCGCGGTTGCGGTATAATATGATAGAATATAGCGGAAACCAAGAAGAGGAGCCGATATGAACGTTTGGAAGCTGACCGCAGCGGGCAATCTTGTAATGGCCGAAGAGGACCTCGTTCCCGAAGAGGGGAAACGGCGCGTCCGCGTCACCAAGGTGTTCGTCACCCATGAGGACGCTCTTTTGTGCCGGGGCAAGAGAAAAATCAGATACCCCCTTATCCCCGGGCGGTTTGCGACGGGCGTGATCAGCGACGAAGGCAGCGCGCTCTTCCCCAAGGGAACGCGCGTTCTTCTGCATTCCTATCTCCCCGCGCTCGACACGGGGACGCAAAAACGCTCCTTCACCGAGGACGATTTCCGCATTCTCGGAAAGACATGCGACGGATTCCTGCGCGATTTCGTGTATGCGGGCGAGGACGAAATGACCCTTCTGCCCGACTCTGTCAACGATGAAAAAGCGCTGCTCTTGTACCATATTGCCCTTGCGCAGGCCACCGTGGACGCGCTCGACGTCAAGCGGGGGGAACACATCGCGGTCATCGGCGGGGACATGCTCGGCTTTTTCGTCGCCCGCCTCCTCATCTACCGCCAGGCGGCGCCCATTCTCATCGATTCCCGCAGAGACAGGCTGGATTTCGCAAGAATGCGCGGCGTCTACTATACCTCCCCCACCGACGGGAGCCTGATGGGGCTGGTCGGCACCGTCACGGGCGGACGGCTTGCGGACGGCGTCGTCTTTGTCACCGATTCGGGTGAGACGGACGTCTCCCTCGCCGTCTCCGTCTGCGCGCAGGACAAACACCTCGTATTCTGCGGCACAGGCGAGGACGCCTTCCCGCTCGACATTGCAAGCGTCATCAAAAAACGGCTGTCCGTGCACGGCGTTTCGGACGGGACGGAGAACCTCGAAACGGCGATCAACCTCGTCGCCAACAAGAGCGTGGATCTGTCCTCCTTCCGTTTCCTCACCTTCCGCCCCGACAAGATGGTATCCCTTTTGAGCGAGCTCGCCGAACATCCCGACCGTCCCTCGGACGAAATTTGTATCATCAACTTGCTTTGATCTCTCCGTCTGCGTTCTACATATGCTGCGCAGACGTCTTTTGCGCAGGCTGTTTCCGTGCGGCCTCGCGCTCTTTCTTCTCCTCGGAGCGGGGATATTTCTCGCCGTAAAATTGCCTGCGGCGCTTGCCCCCATCGCGGCGGGAGAACGTGTGCTCTCCCTGTGCGCGGCGCTCTATATTCTCGCCCGTTCGCCCGCAGAATGCAAAACGTATCGACTTTTGCTGCTTACGGTGCCGTGGTTGGGCGGGATTTTTTGCTTTTTTCTGCGCGGGGAGACCCCTCCTCCCCCCGCTGCCCGCGTGCCGCTCGGGACGGGCAGGATGACGGCGTTCGCCTCGCTGGCGGCCGCAGGGGGAATGCGCTCCGGCTGCGCCGCACATGCGGAATACTTTCCGACGGGCGCGGCGATGTATCCGCGCCTGCTCGCCGACCTGCGCGCCGCAAAAAAAGAGATCTTCCTCGACTACTACATTCTTGCGCGGGGAAAGTTTTTTGATGACGTATTGCAAATTTTGGAGGAAAAAGCGGAAAAAGGGCTGAGCGTCAAACTGATCTACGACGATTTCGGCTGCGCGAAACTGCCGCGCAAGTTTGCCCGCAGGCTGCGGGCGCGGGGGATTGCCGCAACGGTATTCGGGCCGCTCCGTCCCTTCGCTCTCTCACGGCTGAATGCGCGCGACCACCGCAAACTCGCCCTCATCGACCGCACGGCCGCCTACTTGGGCGGCGTCAACCTTGCGGACGAGTACATCGGCGAAAAGATCCGTTTCGGGCATTGGAAGGACACGGCGGTGCGACTGAGCGGGGACGTCTGCGCGCAGTTTGCCCTCCTCTTCGGCGAAAAGACGGCTCCTGCGGAGCCCCCTTCTGCGGACGCTCTCCCAAACGCCCTTCCCTGCGTCCCCTTTGCGGACGGCGCGGGCACGGCGCAACGGACGGGGGAAGAGGTACTCTTCCGGTTCGTCTCCTCCGCAGAAGAGACCCTTGAAATCTGCACTCCCTATTTCGTGCCGAGCGAACGGCTGCTCTACGCCCTGCAAAACGCGGCGCGCGCGGGCGTGAAAGTACGGCTCATGCTCCCCCATATCCCCGACAAGCGGAGCGTGCTCCTTCTCTCCCGCCACTATGCGCGCAAACTGCTCGCCGCAGGCGGGGAGGCGCGGGAGTACACGGCGGGGTTTTTGCACGCCAAGAGCATGACGGCGGACGGGAAATACGCCTATCTCGGCTCTTACAACCTCGACCGCCGCAGCCTCTTTACGCAGGCGGAGTGCGGGGCGGTGCTCGAAAGCGCCTCCTTTGCCGCCGACGCCGTGCGGGATTTCGACGAGATCTGGAAAACGGGCTCCCCCATCGCCAAGGAAAAGCCCGCCGAAAAATTGTTGCGCATTCTGCTCCTGCCGTTTGCGCCGTGGATATAAAGATGATAAAATTGATCGCGACCGACCTCGACGGCACTCTGCTCGACGACGAAAAGCGGATGCCGCAGGAAATTTTCGGGCTCATCGGACAACTTCACGAGAGAGGGATCCTCTTCGCCCCCGCTAGCGGGCGGCAATACGCCAATCTCAAAACCCTCTTTGCCCCCGTCTGGGACAAACTGCTCTTCATCTGCGAGAACGGCGCGCTCGTGAAATATCGCGGCAAGACGCTTTGGCTCGACCCCGTGCCCGAGGACTGCGTACGGGACGCCCTGCAAGCGATCCGCGCCATTCCCCGCGTCTATCCCATGCTCTGCGGAGAGAACTGCGCATACATAGAAAACGGCGAAGAGCCCTTCTCTTCCTACGCCCATTTCGCCTACACCAACTGCGAGCGGGTGGAAGCGCTCGAACAGGTCCTCGGACGGGAAAAGATCTGCAAGATCGCGGTGTACGACGAACTGCCCGCCTCCGAGCATTGCCTCAGGCTCCTGCCCTCCCGTCTGCCCGCCCTGCGCACGGCGATCTCGGGCTTTGATTGGGTGGACGTCTCCGCCCCCACCGCCGACAAGGGAAGGGCCATCGACTTTATCCGCGCTCATTTCGGCTTCAAGCGGGAGGAGTGCGCCGCGTTCGGCGACCATATGAACGACTACGAAATGCTCCTTTCGTGCGGCTATTCCTATGTGACCGAAAACGCCTATCCCCCCTTGAAAACGCATATCCCGAACGTCATTCCCTCGAACAACGAGAAGGGCGTTCTGCAAAAGATCAAAGAACTCATGGAGGACGCATGAAATATCTCATCGCATCGGACATTCACGGCTCGGCATACTATTGCCGCCTCTTGAAGGAACGCGCGGAGGAGGAGGCCCCCGATAAGATCCTTCTTCTCGGCGACCTTCTGTACCACGGCGCGCGCAACCCCCTGCCGCCCGAATATTCCACCCTCGGCTGCGCGGAAATTCTCAACGGCATGAAAGAAAAACTGTTGTGCGTCAAAGGCAACTGCGACAGCGACGTGGACACCCTCGTGCTCGACTTCCCCATCGGCGCGGACTATTGCATACTTCCCCTCCCGAACGGCAGGACGGCGGTGTTTACCCACGGACACAACACGCCCGCCCGCCTCAAAAAGGGAGACGTGCTCTTTAACGGGCATTTCCATGTGCCCGCCTTCGAGGAGCGGGAAAACTGCACCTATGTGAACTGCGGGTCGGTGTCCATTCCGAAGGAAGATTCCCCCCATTCCTATCTGGTTTTGGAAGGGCTTTCCCTTGCTTGGAAGAAGGTGGAAAACGGGGAAATTTATATGCGTGCGAATTTGTAAAAATTCCGCGAAAATTTTCGCCAACCTCTTGACATTTCCCCCGAAAGCGTGTAGAATGATACTATCAAAATAAAGGAGAAATGATTATGGCTACATGGTTTAACAAACAAAGCAGACTTGTTCAGATCATCTTGCTTTTGATCCCTTTTGTCAACTGGGTCGTTGAGATCCTCGTCAGATGGTCGGCGTTCCTGAAAACGAAGAGCATTGTAACGTTGGTCGTTGCGATCCTTTGCACCTTCTTCGGGCTTGCATTCGGCTGGATCGACCTCATCTGGTGCCTGCTCTTCAAGCATCTCATCTTTGCAAACGCATAAAAGAACAAAAGCGGCCCGCTCAACCCGAGCGGGTCTTTTTTGTTGCGCGAAAGAAGGAGCAAGAAAGGCTGTCCCTCGCGCGTTCCGCGCGGGGGAGAGTACCCGAACGCAGTGAGAGGGAAGGGGAGGGATTCCCTTGCTGTCCCTCGCGCGAAACGCGCGGGGGAAAGTGGCGCGTAAGCGCCCAAAGGGGGGACGACATTCTTCGCCAGTCCCAATCTGTCATTTCGAGCGGAACGAAGTGGAGTCGAGAAATCTCGCCTTGTTATAATGCGGTAGAGATGTCTCCACTTCGGTACTTCGCCTTTGGCTCGTGCCGCCCTTAGACAACATAGAACGTGCGGGCGGGGCGACATGACATTTGGGAATGGTTTTCATTTTTTCCTTGCTGTCCCTGAAAGGGAAAGTGGCATGAGCGGAGCGAATGCCGAAAGGGTTCTGCAAGGTCTCTGAAAACCCCTCAGTCTCGGCTGGCGCCTCGCCAGCTCCCCTGCAAGGGGCGCCAAGTGGTGCCCCCTTCCCTACCCCCCCCCAACAAGTCGGGGGCAGCTTGAATTGCCCTCCCCTCGCGCTGCGGGGGCAGCTTTTGGTGACATATTTGCGCAAAAAAGTACAAAAAATTTTGTCATTCGGTTGACTTTCCGCCGCAAAGTGTGTAGAATAATAGCAAAAGAAAAAATAAGGAGATGAAATTATATGAATTTCGACACTTGGTTCCATAACCAAAACAAACTTGTACAGATCATTTTGCTTATCATTCCCTTCGTCGGCTGGATCCTCGACCTCCTCGTCCGCTGGTCCGCCTTCCTGAAAAAGCAGACGACCGTCAACCTCATTATGGCGCTCGTCATCACCATCTTCGGCGGATTCTGGATCCTCACCATCCTCGACGCCGTCATGATCGCACTCAACAACAAACTCTTCCTCGAAGAATAACAAAGACATGCAAAAGGGCTCCCGCGCGGAGCCCTTTTTGCGTGCCGTAAAATACGAAAAAGATCAAAGATCGAACGCGATGGCGGTAATATCGTCGTCGAACGCGCCGCAGAATTCCCGCAGCGCCTCTTTCAGCCGTTCGATGAACCGCTCCGCGCCCGCGCTCTTTTGCAAAATGCTCTCCACCCGTTCGAGCCCGAACTGTTCCCCCTTGTCGTTGCGGCTCTCGATCACGCCGTCGGTGAGCAGCACGAGAATGTCCCCTCGGCGGTAGGAGATCGTCCTGTCCTCATAGCCGAAGTCGGGGATCCAATTCGAGACGGGGGGCGCGCTCATCACGATCTCGTCGATCCCCGCGTCGCTTTTGAGAAGCAGGGGCGCGTTGTGCCCCGCCACGCAGTAGCGGACCCGCCGCTCCTCCTCTTCAATGCGCACGGCCGCCGCCGTGATGTACGAACGCTCGTCGAGATTGAGTTCGCGGTACTTTTTGCTCAGCGTCCTGAGCGCCTTTGCGGGAGAGGGCTCGCTCCTGTCCCACCCCGCTTTGACGAACGCGGAGAGCATGCCCGCCGAAATGCCCTTGCCCGACACGTCGGCAAGGAGCCCCATCGTGCAGTTCCCCTGCAAATAGACGTCGGGAAGATCCCCGCCGATCTCGCGGCAGGGCTCGAACATAAAGGAGTAGGGCACGCCGCCGAAGGGCGTCGCGGGCGGGAGAAGGCGCTGCTGGATGTCCTGCGCGGAGTACATTTCCCGCGCGATCTCCGTCTCATAAGAGCCGTCCACCACCCCTAAATACAGCTTGCCGAGGGGCTGCACCTTGATGCGCAGGGGCACGTTCTCCCCCGCCGCGTTGCGCAGGACGACGAGACGGAAGGCGAGCCCGTGATTGGCGATCGCCTCCTGAAAGAGGGCGCGCATGGGACAGAAGGCGCACTTTTCGCCGCCGCCGCAGTCCGCCTCCGCACAGCCGATGGCGTCCTTTAACGTGCCTTTGCCCTTGGACATCGGAAAATAGTCCCGAAACGCGCGGCTTGCATAGCGCACTCTGAGATTTTTGTCCACCACGATCGCCGCCGTGGGCAGATTGTTGAGAATGTTTCGGTAGAGATTCATACTATCCCCTGAACATTTTGAGCGCCCCGTGAACGATCTCCGCGCGGAAAGAGCTGCTCTCGTGGAGTTCGCCGTCGTATTGGGCGGTGAAGGGCGGCTCCATCTCCAATACGGCCTCGCGGCACAGAATGTGGCGGGCGTACGGCAGGGAGAGCACCTTCCCGCGCATGAGCTTGATGAGCGGGACAAGTTTGTGCTTGGGGCACTCCACATAGACGAGTTCGAGTTGTCCGTCGTCGATCTTTGCGGGCGGGCAGATGGGAATGCCGCCTCCGAAACGGCTCCCGTTGCACACGGCGGCGAGGAGAAAGTTGCCCTCTTCGCTCCCGCCGTTTGCGGAAATTTTCATCTTCAACCCGCCGAACTTGCGCAGCGAGGTGAGCAGGGAAAGAAAATATTTGCTCTTGGCGCGGAAGTGTTTCATGCGCTCGCAGCGGAGAAGAATATCCACGTCGATCCCCACGCCCGCGATGTTGAGGCTGCGCAGCCCGTTTGAAAAGGAGAGATAGTCGGTAAAGACGGGCTCCTTCCCCAAAATGAGGTCGAGCGCTTTGATCCCCTGCGGAATGCCCGCTGCGGCCGCAAAGTCGTTGCCCGTCCCCGCAGGGATCAGCCCGAGCGTACACGCCGCAGGGTCTTTGAGCCCGCACAGCACGCCGTTCAGCGTGCCGTCTCCGCCCACCACGACGATGATAGGCGATCCGTCCGAGGCGGAAATTTTCGCCGCAAGCTCCCCGCCCTCCCCCTTATGGGAGGTGACGAAAAAACGGTAAGGGAGCTTTTCGCGCTCCATGCGCGCCTTGATCTCTTCAAACAGTTTTGCCTTCTTCCCCTTTAAGGGTTTTGCGATAAAGTAAAACATATTTCCCCCGCAAAACTTTTCCGCGTATCATTATACAACATTCCGCGAAGAATTGCAATTTGTTTTGAAAGCTGGTATAATATTCTTCACGGAAATCTTTTTTCCGCCGATAATATGATGAAACCGACCATTCCCGAAAACTTGATCGCGCTCGCAAACGCCTGCGAAAAGCCGCTCTATCTCGTGGGCGGGAGCGTGAGAGACTTTCTCTGCGGCTGTCCCATCACCCCCCGCACCGACTTCGACCTCGCCTCCCCCATGCCCGAAGAGGAGCTCCTCGCCGCCGCACGCAGCTGCGGTTTTACCGTGACCTCCGTCTACCGCAACACGGGCACCGTAAAACTTGCCGACCCCCAAAACATCGGCTACGAGTTCACCCGTTTCCGCTCTGACAAATATGTGCGCGGCATGCACTCCCCTGCGGAGATCACCTTCACCGAGGACATCTTCACCGACGCCCGCCGCCGCGATTTTTGCGCAAACGCCGTCTATTACGACCTCAAAAGACAGGAATTTGCCGACCCGCTCGGCGGCATTGCCGACATCGGCAAAAAGATCCTGCGCACCGTCGCGCCCGCCTCCAAGGTGTTCGGCGAGGACGGGCTCAGGCTCATGCGGCTCGCCCGTATCGCCGCCCAGACGGGCTTTTCTCCCGATGAAGAGTGCCTCGCGGGGGCAAAGGAGCACTGCGCGCTCATCCGAGACATCGTGCCCGAGCGCATCTTTTCCGAGCTCATGCTCCTTCTGCGGGCGGACGAAAAACACGAGGATAGGACGGCAGTCTATCGCGGGCTGTGCATTCTGCGGGACACGGGGGTCCTCAAAGAGATCCTGCCCGAACTCGCCCTCGGCGAGGGAATGGCGCAGCGGCCCCAATTCCACGACCACGACGTTCTGGAACACTCCCTGCGCTGTGCGATGTACGCGCCCGCCGAGGTCCGCCTTGCCGCCCTTCTGCACGACGTGGGAAAGCCCTATTGCTATCTCCGCGACGGGAATTATCACGCCCACGCCGAGGAGGGAGAACGGCTCGCGCGGGACATTCTCACCCGCTTGAAAGCCCCAAAAAAACTCACGGAGGAGGTCTGCGCCCTCGTGCGGCTGCATATGCGGGACTACGACCTCTGCATGCGGGAGGGAAAACTCCGCGCCGAGTTTGTGGAAAATTATCCCCTCCTCCCCAAACTCTTCCTCATCAAACAGGCGGACTATTCCGCCTGCAAGGACGATCTTTCGGAGGCGCCCGTGCTGAAAAAATGGCGGGCGCTGCTCGAAAAAATGGAGAGCGAGGGCGTACCCTTCACCCTCTCCGCGCTCGCCGTGAACGGCGACGACCTGCTCGCCGCAGGCGTTCCCCCGCAGGACGTGGGCAAAACGCTGCACGGGTTGCTGCTCCGCTGCGCGCAGGACGGCAGGCTGAATACGCGGGAAAAACTGTTAAAACACCTCGCTAAGGACAAATAAAATGCGCCGCACCCCCGAATTTTTACGAATTTTGCGCAAACCCGCCAAAAACGCGTTGACTTGTCCGCAAAAATAGTGTAAAATAATGGAACAAACCTTGCGTGCCCTTTGCGGTACGCCGAATAGACCGGGAGGTGAAAAAAATGCAAAAGTACGAAATGCTCATTCTCCTCAACAGCGAGTTGACGGAAGAGGCGAGAGAGGCGGAGCTCGGAAAGTATTCCAAGATCGTCTCCGACATGGGCGGGACTGTGGAGTCCTTCGACAAATGGGGCGTGAAAAAGACGACCTATCCCATCAAATTCAAGTCGGACGCTTTCTACGCATTGATGACATTCGTCGCGGACGGACCCGTCGTTGCAGAGCTTGACCGTATTGCGGGCATCTCGGGCGACTGCCTTCGCCGCATGATCACGAAAATCAACTGACAAGAGGCAAGTATGAACAAGGTGTTTTTGATCGGTAATCTCACGCGCGATCCCGAACTCACCGAGACGGCGGGCGGGGTGAGCGTGTGCCACTTTGCGATTGCGGTAAACCGCAACTACACGGGCTCCGACGGCGAGCGCCAGACGGACTTTTTTAACGTGACCGCATGGCGCGGACTTGCCGACACCGTGGCGCGCTATACCAAAAAGGGCAACAAAGTGGCGGTGACGGGCAGTATCCAGATCCGCAACTACGAGGACAACCAGGGCCAGCGCCGCACGGCGGTGGACGTGATCGCTCAGGACATCGAGTTCCTCACCGCGAGAAACAGCGGATCGGACGAGTACGATCCCTCCGTTTCATCCGCACCCGCAGGCGCGCCTGCCAAAAAGAAACCCACCTTGCAGTCGTTTGACGACGACGGCGACATTCCGTTCTGAAAAACGGGACCATTTCTAAATCATCAAGGAGAATTTCATCATGGAAGAGAATGAAAACGTCGAAACGGTAGAAGAGACAACCGCGGCGGAAGTCCCCGCAGAAGAGCCCGCAGCAGAGCCCGTGGCGGAGACCGCAGCGGAGACCGTAGCGCCTGCGGAAAACGAGGCGGCTCCCGAACAGGAGGAGAGAACGCGCGAGCGCGGCGAACGCCCCGCAAAGAAAGGCTTTAAAAAGCAGAATTTCAAAAAGGTGTGCCTTTTCTGCCAGGAAAAGACGGCAAAGATCGACTATAAGGACGTCGGCAAGCTGCGCAAGTACGTTGCGGAAGGCGGAAAGATTTTGCCCCGCAGAATGACGGGCACCTGCGCCAAGCACCAGAGAGAGCTTGCGATCGCGATCAAGCGCGCGCGCATTGCCGCCCTCCTGCCGTTCAAAGCCGACTAAACGGACACAAATTACTATGCTAAGCACAAATAAAAGCACTCCCAAGCGGAGTGCTTTTGTTATTGTCCGTCATATTTTATCCCATATTCATCTTCCAGCCCAAGAAGATGATCGGCAGAAACGGAGAAAATTTCGCAGAGCTTTTTAAGGCTCGTAATATCCGGTTCCGTTCTCCCCTGTTCCCACGACGCATAACAATTCGGAGAAACTTGCAACCGTAAATAGACGTCTTTTTGCGTCATGCCCCGCGATTTTCGGATCTCTTTGAGTTGCAAGTGAAATTCCATGCTATAATTTTAACCATTTCCTACCCAAAACGGGTTGACACTACCCAATTTAAGTAGTATAATGCATGTACACAGTTTGGGTAGAAACCCATTGTAAATTCAAAAGGAGAAAGATTTATGAAAGATTTTTCGGCAAAAAAGGCAGTTTTGGCGAGCGTCGCTTCCCTTGCGGCATTGATGATGTTGGTTGGACTTTATATTCCGTTGGGATTCAGCACTGACGGTCTCGGCGGCCATTACGATGGAATTTACATGCTCTATTATTTCAATTATTACATTTTTTCCGCCGAATCGCAGATTCTGCGGTTTATGGCAATGGGGTTTGAGTGCTATATGCAACTGTTGTGTTCCATCGTTCTGGTCACGGTCAACATTGTCGGAATTTTCTGCTTTTCCCGCAAAACAAGCGGGCGAATCGCCTTAATCAGCGTTCTTATTGCGATCGTTTTTTCTTGTGCTTATATGTTCGAGGGTCTCTTTTTTGGGCGGGACATAAAAGGAAATCGAATCCTTACATACTCCTATTTGCTCCCTATCATCACCGCCGTGATCGCGGCTGCTTTCTTGATCTGCAAATTTGCGATCAAAGAGAAAAACGTACCCGCAGAAACTGTTAACTCGCTTGACGCGGAAACGAAAAAAGAGGAAGAAACATCCTCCTCGGAAAATTAAAAACTTTCAAAACGCTCCCACGTCGGGAGCGTCCATAGGGAATCGCAAAACAACGGCGGGGAAGATTCCCCGCCGTTTTTAAATGATCTTTTATCGCGTTTCGCCCATACCTTTCCGTTGCTCCGTCAATCCATGTAGTCTTGAAAGCTGTTTTCAAGTTGCGTTTTGACGGCTGCTTTGAGCGCGGCGGTCACATCGAACGCACCGCCGATTTTCGCCGTCTCTTTTGCGTAATCCCCCCTTTCAAAGGCAAGATCGTAGGCTAAGCGGAAACTTTTATAGTAGTTGAGCTCCGCGCTGAAATACGGGTCGGGCTGAATGAACATACTGTTATACGCCCGAATGATACCCGAGATCGGCACGCCGTAAGCGTTCTCGTCCAATGCCGCCCAGTTATCGCATTGATACTTCCATGTCTTTTGGAACTCTGCTTTGACCTCTTTCAAGGCGCGCTCTTCCGCTGCGCTCAGAGGCTTGAAGTCCCGCATAAAGCCCGTGTTTTCTTCGACCTGCGAAAGATCGCTCATACCGGAGAGAACGGCGAGTACGCCCTCGCGCGAGGCAGAAAACCGAATAGCAAAGCTCGCGGGAGAGGCGTCCCCATCAATCTCTTTGAGGATATGCTCCGCGCCCGTTGGCACGCGGGCAAGCGCGCCGCCCTTTACGGGCTCCATGACAATGACACGCTTTCCGTGCTTGCGGATCACTTCGTAGCACATTTTCGACTGAATGAAGGGTTCTTCCCAATCGTAATAGTTCAAAACGATCTGCACGGCGTCCACCTCGGGGTGCTCGGTTAGAATTTGATCGAGGTGCTCCGCGTCGTCGTGAGATAGTAGTCAAAGTATTCCACCCCGCACTTTTCAAGCTGTTCGTTGAAAATTTCTTCCACTCTGCCTTCTGCGGGCATTTGGAAGGTGGGAAATTTGCTCTAAAAAGAGGTCTACCATTTTCTTGAATTGTTCCATGTCGATGTCGGCCCCGCTAACGCTATTTAGCGGCAGCCGCATGAGTCCGAATCCCAATTTTTTGATTTCACGCATTGTCGTTTTCTCCTTTTATTGCTCGGCGCCGGCGTTTAAGTATGGCTTCATCATTGCGGGCAGAAACATGGTGCAGAACGTTTTGGTGCGCTCCTCGAAACTGTATGCTCCGCCCGACATATCCCAGCAGAGCATTTCGCCGTAAATGACGTCCGTCAGGGCGTCCGAAAGCGCGCCGATCGGCGTGTCCTCTTTGAGTTCGCCCCGTTCGACACCCATTTTTATGATCCCTTTCATGGAATCGGCGTCTTTGCGGAGTTTTTCCCTGTCGTAGGGGCTGCCCACGAGATCGGGGTCTACGGTATTGCGCACCCACTCCTGGCAGAGTTTGAGCCCGTCCCGTTCGATATGTCCCGAAAAAGTGACCATATAAAATGCCAGCCGATCCATAAACGAGCCGACGTAGCTTTGCGCCTCTTCGTAAATTTCACGAAACATATCGTGGCTGATCGCAAATACCACATCCTCCTTGCGCTTGAAATAGGTATAAAACGTCCCGTTTGAAACGCCGCATGCCTTTGTGATCTCCTCGATCGAGGTATTGACGAGCCCCTTTTCGCGGATGATTCTCTTTGCCGCCTCCAACAGTTTCCTCTTCGTCTCCAAAGCGGCGATCTTTCTGTTCGTCATTTTTTCGGACATGCTTAATTATTCCTTGTCCTTTATAAGGAGCAGGCGCAGTCCCATAACAATAAAGGGTACGATGACGGCCTGTAAAACCATGCCCAAAAGTCCCGTCTGGATCTGCGACCAGACCGTTGCCGCCGAGAGAGGAGAAACGCTCTGGAAAATGGCGGCTATCGTGAGGAACACGAGCCTGCCTGCGACCTGCGCAAGGAGTACTGCAGGGAACGCCATCCAGCCGTTTTGGGCAATGTGGCGCGAAAACAGTCCCGAAACCGCCCCGAAAACCGCGAGTTCTGCAATCATATAGGGCAGACGAATTGCAGCGGGCATGGGATTGCCGGCAAGCGAAGTGATCGCAAAACTGATGACGGGGGAAAGGATACCGACGCCCAACCCCCATTTCCAGCCGAGCAGGCACCCGCCGAGAAGGATCGGCAGATACATGGGCAGCCATTGAACGCCGCCGGGCGCGCCGAGCACGAGATGAATGAGCTGCGGAAGAACTACCGCAAGTGCGATGACACCCAGCGAAATAAGCGTTTTTACCGTGATTTTCACACGGAGAGCCACGCTGTGACGCGAAAGAACTTGTTCGATCATGATATATTACCTCCGATTTTTACTTTTTCGTTTTTTCTGCTATGGTATTATAGGCACATTCTGAAAATCGCTTCCACGTCCTGAGCGTTAAGCGGCTTGAATCCTTGCAACGTCCCGCCGCCACAGGCTTTTTGCGCCATAACGGAGAAATTGCTGTCGTCAATGCCGAGTTCGGTGAGCGTGCTTTGCAAACCGAGCGTATGGAAGAAGAAGTCGGAAAGGGCGTCGATCGCGGCATTTGCACCGTCTGTATCCGAGAGCGACGTATCTATGCTGAAAACATCCACACCGAATTTTTTGATTTGCGGGGCGGTATTCTCGTCCAACACATATTTGAGCCACCGAGGGGTCAAAATCGCAAGTCCGAGACCGTGCGTAATATCATAAAACGCGGAAAGCTCATGCTCCATCATATGGCAGGAGACATCTTGGTCTATCCCTGCGGCAACAAAGTCGTTCAATGCCCAGGAAGATGCCCACATGAGATTTGCGCGCGCCTCGTAGTTGTCGGGAGTTTCGAGTGCGATCGGAGCGTACTTGACGACCGTCTTGATGAGCTCTGTTATAACGCGGTCGATAAAATCCATTTTGGGCTGCATTGTAAAGTAGAAACTGTCAAAGACGTGCGAAAGAATATCCACGCTGCCGCAAGCCGTCTGAAATTTACTGACCGAATAGGTGTTTTCGGGGTTCAAAAAGGACGCTTTGGGCTGCAACAGCGGGCTGAGAATGGCAAGTTTTTCATGCGTCTGCATATTCGAGATCACGCCGCCGCAATCCATTTCGGAGCCTGTCGCCGCAAGCGTGAGAACGGTGACGATCGGCAATGCGTTTACGACGGAAGCCGTACCTTTTACCAGATCCCAAGCGTCGCCGTCGTAATATGTTGCCGCAGCGATCGCCTTTGTGCAGTCTATGGTAGAGCCGCCGCCGACCGCGAGCAGAACGTCGATCTTGTTTTGTTTGCAGATTTCCGCGCCTCGGTTGACGGTCGTATGACGGGGATTGGGTTCCACGCCCGAAAGTTCAAAACATTCCAGCCCCGCCTCCGCAATTTCTTTCAGCACTTTCTCATAAAGTCCGATTCTCTTGATCGAGCCGCCGCCGTAGACGAGAAGGACTCTTTGCCCGTACTTTTTGAGTTCTTCCCCGAGATTTTTCAGTTGATCCTTGCCAAAATAAACCTTTGTGGTGTTTTGAAAAACAAAATCGTTCATTTTAAGTCTCCTTTTTGATTCTTCGATTTGATTATACCACATTCACTGAATGAAAGTCAATGATTTTCATTCACCTATATAAAAAATTTTCTTGTCCGCGACTTTTCGGTAGGATAAGCGTCGGAGCGTATTTTTAAATTCCGCCCGGGGGCGGGGATTGGGTCGGTTTCTCTTCTGGCAGTTTGTTCTCCCCCAAGAGCGTTGCGGGCTTGATCGCGCCGTCGCCGAATTTTTCGCGGATCTTGTCGAGCGCGCCCTCCACCTTGCGCCGCTTGGGATCGCTCCCAAAAAAGGAGAGCTGGCAAGGGCTGTCCGCACTTTCGAGATGAATGGCGCTCACCGTGAGCGCGCGAATGGTCTTTTGCCAACCGTAGCGCGTTTTCAAGAGCTCGGTGGCGGCCTTGGAAAGATCGGCGGCGCACTGCGTGGGGCCCGACAGCAGCTGCTGCCACGATTCAAAATGCAGATCGCTGTCCCGCACCGTCACCTGGATCCCCCGCGCCTGCAAGTTGAGACAGCGCAGCTTTTGCCCGATGTCCTGCGTGAGCGCGACGAATACTACGTTCGCCTCCTCGATGTTGGTAAGGTCGGCAACGCAGGTAATGCCGTGCCCCACCGACTTGACCTCTTCCTCCTCCCCCACTTTGGCGACGGGAGAATCGTCCAGCCCGTTGGCATACTTTTGCAGCGTTTCGCCGTTCTTGCCGAACTTGCGCGCGATGAAAGCGGGCGGGGCCTTTGCAAGATCGCCGATGTTGACAATGCCGAACGTCTTTAATTTTTCGGTGGTCGCCCGTCCGCAGAAGAGAAGGTCGGAACAGGGCAATTTCCACACCGTGTTTTTGAAATCTTCGCGGGTGATCTCG
Source organism: uncultured Clostridia bacterium (assembly GCA_947632195.1). Classification (GTDB taxonomy): domain Bacteria; phylum Bacillota; class Clostridia; order Christensenellales; family Borkfalkiaceae; genus Gallimonas. The sequence continues at coordinate 57,833 of CANROE010000007.1, forward strand.
GTGACAGCGTCGGGTTTTTTCATGTCCGAGCCCAGCTTGGCGAAAACCTTGTTGAAACTCACCCCCACGCTCACCGTGATACCGAGCTCTCTCTTCACAACGGCGCGGAGCTCGTCGGCAATGGCGCGCGGGGACATGGGACAGCCCGTGACGTCCAGCCAGCACTCATCGAGGCCGTAGCCCTCCACGCGGTCGGTGTAGCGCTCGTAAATTTCGTGCAGACGGCGGGAGAATTTGGCGTAGATGTCGTGATGGGGCGGCACGATGACGAGGTCGGGGCAGAGCCGCTGCGCCTGCCAATTCGCCATGCCCGTCTTGACCCCCATCCGCTTGGCGAGCTCCGATTTTGCGAGCACGATGCCGTGGCGGTTTTCCGCCGCCCCGCACACCGCCACCGCCCGACCTTTGAGCTCGGGATGGAGCGCCGCCTCCACCGAGGCATAGAACGCGTTTGCGTCGCTGTGTAGAATCGCTCTGTCCATGTCTCCATTATAAAACAAACGTTTGAATTTGTCAAGCGTCCTGCGTGCCCGAAACTCCCCTTTCCCTTGACAAAATGCCCGAATTATGGTATGGTTAGGGTGAGGATATTTTTCCTCTCCCGCTGTCCCCTGCGGAGCGGCATGGTGAGGCTCTCTCGCTGTCCCCCGCAGAGCGGGGTGGGGAGGGGCTTGCTGTCCCTGAAAGGGAAAGTACCCGAGTGAAAAGAGGGGGAAAGGGTTCCTTGCTGTCCCCCGCAGAGCGGCATGGCCCTATACTGTCATGCTTCCCCGCGCACATGTTCCTAATATGTCATTTCGAGCGGAGCCGCAGGCGAAGTCGAGAAATCTCACATTATTAACACTAAGGTAGAGATGTCTCCACTTCGGTACTTCGTCGCTGGCGCTCCTCGTGCCGCGCTTAGAGAATCAGAACTGCGCGCGGGGCGGAATGACGCGCGCGGGGCGGGATGACAATTTGGAAATGGGTTACGCATATGACCTGCCCCCACTTGTGGGGGCGGGTGGCGAACGCAGTGAGACAGGTGGGGGTAAAAATGCGGAGCCCCCTTTCGGCACTGCGTGCCACTTTCCCCCGCTTATGCGGGGGACAGCAAAACCTCCACCGCCTCCTTCGTCGGCACCCACCCCTCAATGGGCGGGCAAGTAACCTCTTTAAATCTTTCCGCATTTAGTGAGTAATTTTTGCCTTTCGCACGTCTTATTTGTGTAAGGGACATTTATCATCAATTCCAAAAGGAGGACTCCCATGAAAGATACGACCCGCACCCTGCTGTTTGCCCTCTATACGGCGCTCAAAATCGTGCTCCTCATTTTGACGGCATTCTTCTTTTTCTTCTTTTACCTCTTCATCGCGCGAACATTCCCCACGAATATCTACTATCTCTCCTACCTCCTCATTCCCTTTACCCTCCTGCTCTTTACGGCGTGGCTGCTCCCCAAGGGAAAGGTAAGAAAGGGGTTTTTGTGGAGCGTGCTTGCCCTCTTCCTTGCGGGCGCGATCGCCCTCTCCTCCTGTCTCGGCTACAACGCCTACCTCGGCTCCATCACGATTCCCATGCCTGCGGACGGCGCCATCGACCCCTACGAATACCTCGCCTTCGACAAAACTTCCAAAATTGCCCGCCTCGGAAAACCCGCCTCTCTCCGCTTTTCCGCTGAGCAGAATTTGCCCGTCCTCGACGGCGCGGCGGCGTTCTTCCCACTCTATTCCTCCTTCGTGGAGGCGGTCTACCCCGAAGAAGTGTGCAAGCTCAACGATAGGACGAGCCCCTACCGCTACAACAACACGCGCGGCGCGTACAGCAGTCTTGCCCAAAAGGACGCGGACATTCTCTTCGCCTTCGGGCCCGACGACGAGCAGAAGGCCTACGCCGAGGAGCAGGGCGTGGAATACGAGCTCATCCCCATCGGCTACGAGGGGTTCGTCTTTTTCACCAACTCCAAAAACCCCGTGAAGGACCTGACCGAAGAGCAAATTCGCGGCATTTACGCAGGACGGGTGACGAATTGGAAGGAGCTCGGCGGCAAGAACGAGAAAATTCAGCCCTTCCAGCGCAACAAGGGGAGCGGCAGCCAGACCGCGCTTGCCGCGTTTATGGGGGACATCCCCCTCATGGATCCGCCCACCGACCTTGTGAACAGCTTTATGTGGGGGATCATCGAGAAGGTCTCCGACTATAAGAATTACGGCGGGGCGATCGGGTTTTCCTTCCGCCAATACGCCGAGGAACTTGTGGGGAACGAGAACATCTCCTTCCTCTCGGTGAACGGTGTGCAGCCCACCCTCGAAAACATCGTGAGCGGGGCCTACCCCGTTCGCATGCCCTTCTATGCCGCAGTGCGCAAGGGGGAACGCACCGCAGAGATGGACGCGTTTCTGAATTGGATCCTCTCCGAGGAGGGGCAGAGCCTCGTTTCCGCCTCGGGCTATGCGCCTGTAAATTGAAGGGATTATGGGGCGCCGAGGGCGGCTTTTGCCGCCCTCGGCGCCTTTTATATTCCTTGACAAAACGCTTTGCCTGTGCTATTCTTTTTTTATGAAACAGCTGAACGTCGGCATTTTTGCGCACATCGACGCGGGAAAAACCACCCTCACCGAGCGCCTCTTGTATGAGGCGGGGGTGTTGCGCGCCCTCGGCAGCGTGGACGAGGGGACGGGGTTTACCGACTTTTTGGAAGTAGAACGCCGTCGCGGCATATCCGTGCGGGACGCCACCGTCACCTTCCGCTACGGTGATACGACCGTCAACCTCATCGACACGCCAGGGCACGCCGACTTTTTCGAGGAGACCGAACTCGCCCTGACCGCCGCAGACGTTGCGGTGCTCGTGCTCTCCGCGCGCGAAGGGGTGGAGGCGCAGACGGAACTTCTGCTCGACGCCCTGAAACGGCGCAAACTCCCCCTCCTCGTGTTTGTGAATAAGTGCGATCTGGAAGGGATCGACCTCAAAAAACTCAATACAGGTATCAAAAAAGCCCTCCCCTGCGAGGCTCTGCCGTGGGAGCGGTCTTTTTCGGACGGCTTTACCGAAAACGCCGTGACGGCGCTCGGCGACGAAAATCTGCTCGAAGAATATCTTAGCGGCACGCTGGCAAGAGAGCGGCTTTTCACCGAGCTCACCCGCGCCTGTTCTTCGGCGAAGATCGCGCCCATGCTCTTCGGCAGCGCAAAGACGGGCGACGGGGTGAAGGAACTTTTGGAAACGCTCTGCTCCTTTTACGACTTTCCCGCAGAGGAAAACGCCCCCTTTTCGGCGTTCGTCTATCAGGTGGAGCACCGTAAAAATCTCGGAAAACTTGCGCACGTCCGCGTATTTACGGGAAAACTCGGCGTGCGGGAGGACGTTTTCAACCGCCGCACCGAGAGCCTCTTTAAGGCGGCGCAATTAAAGCGCATCAAGGGGGAGAAATACGCCGACGCGCCCTCCCTTGCGGCGGGAGAGACGGGCGCGGTGCTCGGGCTTTCGGATGTGCGGGCGGGCGACTTTCTCGGCGCGCCCCCGCCCGTCGCGCCCCTGCACCTGTTCACCCCCTATCTGCGCGTGAAAGTGACCCCGTGCGACGAAGAAGTTCTCCCCGCGCTCAAAGCGGCGCTCGAAGAGCTCTCGGACGAATCTCCCCTCCTCGCCCTCGAATGGCGGAAGGAAAAGCGGGAGCTGACCGTTGCCGCCTCGGGAAGGGTGCAGACGGAGATCTTAAAAGAGACCCTCTTGACCCGTTTCGGCATTCGGGCGGACGTGAGCGCGCCCTCCGTGATCTACCGCGAGACCCCCGCGCGGGCGGGCTACGGGTTCGAGGCGTACACCATGCCCAAGCCCTGCTGGGCGGTGGTGAAATTTTACATTGAGCCGCTGCCCCGTGGGAGCGGGTTCGTGTATGAGAGCGTCGCGCCCGAAAAGCACATTGCCTACCGCTATCAGGAGCATGTAAAGACGGCGACGGCGCAAACGCTCGGACAGGGGCTGAAAGGGTGGCAGGTGACCGACCTCAAAGTGACCCTCGTGGACGGCGAGCACCATGTGCAGCATACCCATCCGCTCGACTTTTTCACGGCGACCCCCATGGGCATTATGGACGGGCTGAGAAATTGCGGCACGATCCTGTTGGAGCCCGTGCTCGAAGTGAAGGTGACCGCGCCCGAGACTGCGCTCGGGAAGGTGGCGGGAGAGCTCTCCGCGCGGCGGGGAACGCTCGGCGACCCGACCTTCGGCGAGGGGAAATTCACGCTCTCGGCGCAGGTGCCTGCGGAGGAGACGTTTGACCTCGGCGAAAAGATCGCCGCCCTCACGGGAGGGCGGGGAAGTTATTCGGCGCGGCTTTTGGGGTACTTCCCCTGCCCCGAAGGGCACGGACGGGAGCGCGAACGGGTGGGCGTGGACCCCCTCGACCGCTCCCTCTGGATCCTGCACTGCCGCGGCGCGTATAAGTGAGCATGCGCTTGTAAATAGAACTTGCGGGCGGGGCAGCATGACGCTTTATCGGTATTGCAGGTGCCCCGATCATAACGCGGCGGCGCGGACATTCTGTCCGCGCCGCCGCTTTCACCTCATTCTAAAAAATATCCTTTTCCACGGGGGTGTAGAAGAGCTGTTCTACCTGCGCAACCTCTTTGGTCTGCGCCAAAATCCACATCAGCTTGGCAACGGCGCATTCGAGCGTCATGTTGCGCGCTTCAAGGACCCGCCCGCACGCTTTGAGCCGCCGCCCCACCTCGTAGCTTTCGAGAGAACTCCCCTCCCGCTCCACCTGCGTGGAGACGACGACCGTCTTTCCCTTTGCAAGAAACGCTTTGAGCTTTTCAAAAAATTCGCCGTTGGCGTAGTTGGGCAGCCCGCCCGAGCCGAACGTCTCCAAAATCAGCCCGTCGCAGTGCTCCGAGAGATAGTCGAGAATGTCCGCCCTAAGCCCGGGGAACATTTTCAGCACAAAGATGTCCGGGTCGAGGGCGTGGAAAAAGCTGACCGCCCGCTTGGGCTCTTCGCGGAGATAATAGACGGGCTTGCCGTCTCGCAAGACGCCGATCTCGGGGAAATCCACGCTCGAAAAGGCGTTGTAGCTGCGGGTGCGGGTCTTTTTGGCGCGCGTGCCCAAAATGATGTTCCCGTCGAACACGACCTTCACCCCCGCCGCGTTGTCGTCGGCGCAGTAGGAAAAGGCGTCGATGAGGTTCTTGCGGGCGTCCGTATCCCGCAGATACACCGACTTCTGCGACCCCGTGAGCACGATGGGCTTGGGGCTCGATTGGATGAGATAGGAGAGCGCCGCCGCCGTGTACGCCATCGTATCCGTGCCGTGGGTGACGACGAATCCGTCGTACTTTTGATAATTTTCCTCGACGATGCGGGCGATTTCCAGCCAATGGGCGTAGTAGACGTTGGTGCTGTCGAGATTGAAGGGTTGCAGCTCCGTCACGCGGCAGAGCTCCGCGATCTCGGGCACGCTCGCGAGCAATTCTGCGGAAGTGAGGGCGGGGGCAAGTCCCTCGCCGCTGTTTTTGGAGGCGATCGTGCCCCCCGTTGCGATCATGAGAATGTGTTTCAACGCAGTTTCTCCTTTAATAGCATAGCGGTCTCTTCGCCGATCTGCTCCGCCGCGCCTTTCTCTCCCCGCAGGAGGGAATAGAGCAGGCGGAACGCCCTTTCCCCCTCCCCGCCGAAGAGGAGCACCCCGCCCGCCGCACGGGCGATCTCTTCATAGAGCGCGGGATCGTCCGCAGGAAGGCTGAGCGTCTTGGTTATGCCGTACGCCGCAATGTCCGTCCTGTCCTTGAGAAGAGTTTTTGAAAGCACCAGCCGTCCGTATGGGGTGTAGTGCTTTTCGTCGTAGCGCACGCCGCCGAATTCGAGCAGTTCCGTCTCCCCCAAGAGCAGCTTGCGCGCGCCGAATTTGGCCGTTACGCCCTTGATGAGCCTCAGATCGTAAGGGGCGTTTTCCTCCGTCGCCGAGAGCGTCTTTTCCACCCGCGCCGCCTGCAACCTGTCGTGCGCGCCGACGGGCGCGAGCACCCGCTCCCCCTCTTTCAAGGGGATCGCGGACTGATACCAATACACCCTGTCTTTGAGGTTCGGGTCCTCGGTAAAGCGCAGGGCCGCAAAGTCGTACTTCATTGCCCGAGCCCTTGTCTGGACACGGACAGCACGTCCGCGATCTGCCGCCGCACGAACTGTTTGTATTTTTTGCTCTTGGACTCGAACAGAATGTAAATTCTGCCCTCCTCCTCGAAGATCTCCTCGCTCATGCAGGGCATTTCAAAAGTGGCCGTGAGGGTATCTTTGCCCAAAATGTAGAGGGGCACGCCGTTCAATGTTCCTTGCGGCGCACAGAATGCGGGGTTTTGATAGAGCCACAGCGTGGAATCGGGCAGGCCGTAGGAGGTGGAGAGGGCAATGCCCCCTTCCCAAACGGCGATCCCCTGCACCTGCTCCCGCACGGAGAGAGCAAACTCGGGGGTCTTGCTCTTGACGCCGCCCTCCGCCTCTTCGTCGACGGAATAGGCGTACACGATGCCGTAGTTGGTCTCCCCGTCCGCGACCGCGATGTGGTGGCTTTGGTCGGTCTCGTAGTTGCCGGGGCGGTAGAATTCGCCTGCGTACAGCATGCCGCCGAAGAAGTAGCAATAGGCGACGCTGCGGAAATCTGCGATCTCAAAGCTGTCCTTCACCGTGACCGCGCCGCCGTTTTCGGCCGCAAGCGCGTCCGCAAGGGAAAAGCGCACGAGCTTTTTCCCGCTCGCGACGACGAGGTAGTTCCCCGTGCAGGTGACGCCCCCGAAGTGGGTGGAGATGTCCCCCTTTTCGTCGCGGAGGGTGACGTATTTTGCCTCCTTCCCGCCGAAGAGATAGACGCGGGAGGGCGCGCTCTTCAAATATCCGCTCATGGCAAAGCGGTAACCGCTCTCCTTGGGCAGCGGGCACAGCCCCTGCGGGGAAATGCCGCTTTCAAGCCCCGGGATCGGTTCCTCCGCCCGTACTGCGTTCTCGAACGCGGAATAATCGGCGCCGAAAAACCACACGCACAGAAAGACGCCGAGCGCAACAAGCAGCGCAAGCAGCAGCGACGTAACGGCAATGGCAAATTTGTGTTTCATATTTTCCCTCTTTTTCAGACAAAGAGAGCCGCAACGGGCGCGGCTCTCTTCTTTTTATTCTTCGGTTTCGTCCTCGGACGTCTCCGCAGATATTCCTTCCCCGGCCGTCTCCTCGGCTGCGTCGGGCGTTTCGGGCGTTACGGGCGCGGACGTCTCCTCGGCTGCGTCGGGCATTTCGGGTGCGGGGAGGCAAGCGGCTGCGTTTCCGCTGCGTCTGCTCTTGGGGATCTCCACGAGATAGACGATGAGGCTTGCGAGCAGGAATCCGACCAGCGCGCCCAGCACGGCCGCAAGGATGGAGCTGATACCGCCCTCCTCCTGCGCCTGCGTGGTATCGAGATAGGCGCGGGTCTCCTGTCCGCAGAGCGCGACGCCCACTTCATGGACTTTGTCCGCCGCCTCCTGCAAGGTGGTGTAAACTTCGTTCAGCCGCGACTCGAATTTGCGGATATTCGCCTCGGTGAGTTTTTCGAGCTGGATCTCGATCTCCACATTGCGCGTCGTAAGGGCGGAGAGTCTCTCCGAGAAATCGAACACGGTGAGGTTGCCGCCTTCGAGCGAGCTGCCCGTGCCGCTGAGTTTGAGCAAATTTTTGAGTTCCTCGATCTGGGTGTCGTTCCGCTCTTTCTCGGCGGTGAGCAGTTCGCGGCGGTTCTCCACGAGTTCGAGGGGAACGTATCCGTTGGTCGAAAGCTCGGTGGAGAGGGAATCTCTCAGCGCCGCGCCGAAGATCGTCTCCACCTCCGCGCGGTGATTGACGAGGCTCTTCCCGTCCACCGCATAGTTGGAGTTGTAGAGGGAGATCCAATAATCGTATTCGGAAATGAGGCTGTCTTTCTGCCTGAGGAGCAGATCGAGCTTACCGCTGTAATCGGCGTCGTTGAAGGCGCTCTCGTCGAGGCGGTAGTTCATCTCCTCGGCGATCTCCACGACCTCCCTTTGGGCAAGGCCGACGAGCGCGGAAAGAAATTGCGTCCCCTGTTTTTTGTCCGAAAAGTACCCCGACTCCGCCGTGATGATGTACTTTCCGGTGGGCACGATGTCGCCATTTCGTTCGCGGGTCTCCTCTTCGATGGAGATCCCGTCCTCCTCCAAGAGTTTCTCGATGTCGATCTTTGCAAACGACTTATCCGCTTCCTTGGCAGCCGCAAGCCGCTCCTCGGAAACGATGTCCTGGAAGAAGAAGGGAGAACCGTCGGGATATTTTTTCGCGTCGCTGTTCGGATAATTGAGGATAAAGGTCACGCTGTAAGTGCTTTTCCCGGGGTTGTAGAGAAATTTTGCGCCGAGAAAGGCGACGACCGCAAGCGTCAGTGTCACGATCGCGACGATCCAGATCCGTTTCCAGATCACTTTGCAAATTTCGGCGAAAGTCACGCCGTTTTCCTTTGTATCATCCATGAACGGGACCCTCCGGGTTTTGTGGGTTTCATTCCTATTATATCCACTTTGCGGAAAATAGTCAATCGGTTTTTTATAAAAACAGAGTATCTGTCGCAAAAGCGTGTAAAACTAAGAACAAAACACTTGACAAGCCCCCATGCGGGTGCTATAATTCCTATGAATTTGGTAGGAATAAAGGAGAAACGCGTATGTTTGTCTATGCCGACAATGCGGCGACGACGAAAGTCCGCCCCGCCGCCTTAAAGGCGTTTGAAGAGACAGCGGAAAAGTACTTCGGCAACCCCTCCTCCCTGCACTCTGCGGGGCAGCGGGCAAAAGAGGAGCTCACCCGTTGCCGCGAGCGGATCGCAGCCGTGCTCGGCGCCCGCCCCGAGGAAATTTACTTCACGTCGGGGGGGAGCGAATCGGACAACCAGGCCATTCTGAGCGCCGCCTACTTGGGCGCAAAGAAGGGAAAAAAGAAGATCATCTCCACCGCGATCGAGCACCACGCCGTTCTGCACACTCTGAAAAAACTGCAAAAGGAGGGGTTTGAAGTGGTCCTTCTGCCCGTCGGGGAGCGCGGGATCGTCAAAGCCGAGGACGCGGCCAAAGAGATGGACGAGCGTACCTGTCTCGTCTCCGTCATGCTCGCAAACAACGAGATCGGCACTTTGCAACCCGTCGCGGAGATCGGCAAGCTCTGCCGCGAAAAGAAGATCCCCTTCCACACCGACGCAGTGCAGGCCGTGGGACACATGCCCGTCAACGTGAACGAGCTCAATTGCGACTATCTCGCCCTCTCGGGGCACAAGTTCGGCGCTCCGCGCGGCGTGGGCGCACTGTATGTGAGAAGGGGGGCTCCCCTGCTGAATCTCATCGAGGGCGGCGCGCAGGAGAGAGGCAAGCGCGCGGGCACCGAGAACCTGCCCGCCATCGCCGCCATGACGGTGGCGCTCGAAGAGGCGACGCGCGATCTTCCCGCCTATATGAAGAAGGTCTCCGCCCTCCGCGACAAGCTCATCGAAAATTTGAGCAAGATCCCCCACTGCGCCCTCAACGGCGACAAAAACGAGCGGCTGTGCGGCAATGTGAGTTTCTGTTTCGAGGGGATCGAGGGCGAATCGCTGCTGCTCCTCCTCGATGAAGAGGGCATCTGCGCGTCGTCGGGCTCTGCCTGCACGTCGGGCTCGCTCGACCCTTCCCATGTGCTGCTGGCGATCGGACGTGTGCACGACGTGGCGCACGGGTCGCTCAGGCTCACCCTCTCCGAGGACACCACCGAGGAGGAGATCGCATACATGTCCGAAAAAATTCCCGAGGTCGTCGCCTATTTGCGGGGCATGTCCCCCGTCTGGCGGGACCTTCAAGAGGGAAAGAGAACGTATATTTTATAAAACGGTTGAACGAGGAGAAAAATTATGTCTTTATACAGCGAAAAAGTGATGGACCATTTCAAGCACCCGCGCAACGTGGGCGTGATCGAGAACGCGGACGGCGTGGGCGAAGTGGGCAACGCCAAGTGCGGCGACATCATGAAGATTTATTTGAAGATCGACGGCGACATCATCTCGGACGTGAAGTTTGAGACCTTCGGCTGCGGCAGTGCGATCGCTTCGAGCTCAATGGCGACCGAACTCATCAAGGGCAAGCCGCTTGCGGACGCGCTTACGCTCACCAACAAGGCGGTCGCGGAGGCGCTCGACGGGCTCCCCGCCTATAAAATGCACTGCTCGGTGCTCGCCGAGGAGGCGATCAAGGCCGCCATTCTCGACTATTACACCAAGAACAACATTCCCTACGACGAGAGCCTCTTCCGTGAGAGCTCCTGCGCGCACTGCGAGGACAAGCCCGAATGATCGTCTCCGCCAAGGGAAGATACGCGCTGAGGGTGATGATCGCGCTCGCGGCGCGGGAAAACAGCGAACCCGTGCCCTTGAAAGAGCTCTCGGCGGAGGAGGAGATCCCGCACAAGTTTTTGGAGCAGATCATGACCGAGCTTGCAAAGGCGGGCTTGGTGGAGAGCGCGCGCGGCAAAAACGGCGGGTATTTGCTCACCCGTCCCCCCGAAGAGTGCACGGCAGCGGACATTCTGCGGGTGACGGAGAGCACGCTCGCGGCGGCGGAATGCGCGGACGGGGGCGACTGTCCCCGCGCAGGGACCTGCCCGACGCTCCCCATGTGGCGCGCCCTCGACGAGGCGATGGACGACTTTTTGAAGAAATACACCCTCGCCGACTTAGTCTCCCAACGGGTATGAAGTTTTCTGAAAACTGACGCGCGGGGCGGATGTGCATCACGCACATCCGCCCCGCGCTATTCTACTCACGTCACCCTGCCCCGCCTTTCTAAATACGTCACCCTGAGCCCGTCGAAGGGTGACCGCATTATAATAAGGACATTCCTCGACTACGCTCGGAATGACGTGATTTGGAACGACGTTCTTAATATGTCATTTCGACCAAGCGCAGCGCGTGGAGAAATCTCACCTTATTATTTTTCCCAAGGAGGGGCTTTTTTGCTGTCCCTCGCGCATTCCGTGCGGGGGAAAGTACCCGAGCAACGCGAGGGGGAAAGGGGGCGCCTTGTTCTTCTTCTGCGTCATTCCGAGCCGAACTGTAATAACGTAGTTCGGCATGGCAATTCTTCGAGGGAATCTTGCTACGTCCAAGTGCGTTATAACAAACCATAACGCACCAAGATGCCTTCGCAGACTTACTTTCAGGGACTGCGTAAATACAATACGGCTCAGCATGACGCTTTGTTGTTTCTTTCCTCTAAAAACCATAAGAAAAAGAACGCCCAAAAGGCGTTCTTTTTCTGTTGTTGTCGCAAATATACCGCTATGGCTTATTGCAATTTTATCATGATCAAAACAAAAAATCTCAAATAAGTCTATTTAGACTTGATAACTTCGTCGCAACTAATCGCCCTTCTGTGCGGCTTTTTCTTGCCAACCCCTTATTATGGACCTGCCCCCACTCGTGGGGGGCGGGTGGCTCACGCAGTGAGACAGGTGGGGGCAATTTTAGAATATCAACCCCCACCACCCGCTACGCGGGAGCCGCCCCCTTCAAAGGGGGCAGCTCTTTCCCTTCCCCCCCCTGATTACTTTGAGACATACGAAAAAGAACGCCCAAAAGGCGTTCTTTTTCTGTTGGAAGGTGGCAACTACCTATCCTCCCGGGGACGAACCCACCCCGCTTTTCTACTGTCTGATTCCTTAGGCGGCACGAGCACGAAGTGCGAAGTAGTACTTTCGGCGTGAGAGAGCTTAACAAACGGTGTAAAGCCGCAAATGTTTTCTCTTTTTTTACAATCTCTTTCGGTTGCGGCTTGCCCCAGAAGTTAAGCTCTCTCTTCTCCAACAAGAAAAAGAACGCCCAAAAGGCGTTCTTTTTCTGTTGGAAGGTGGCAACTACCTATCCTCCCGGGGACGGACCCAAGTACTTTCGGCGTGAGAGAGCTTAACTTCTGTGTTCGGGATGGGAACAGGTGGATCCTCTCTGCTATCGTCACCACCATGGTATATAATGCACTTCCGTGCGTTATATCATGGTCTGTCGCCTCGGTTTCCCCCTCCGGCGACTCTCAATTTGCTTGCCTACAATC
>CANROE010000008.1 GCA_947632195.1 uncultured Clostridia bacterium
GTACCCGTTTACGGGTCAGCCGGCATCATCCCCTTTTAGGGGTTGTGCAAACCACCAGTTTACTGGTGGTTTTGATTTCTATATTAAAAGTCCGCCGAGGGGAGAACCTCTCGGCGGGCTATTGTGCTCTTATTTTTTCGCCAATCTGAATTGAAAATTGCCAATCCAATGCCATATAATACTTCAATATTAGTAAATATGGCTATGATTGATGTTATAAATATATCCGTATTCGGAGCATGAAGCGCTTCTGAATAGGTACACAAGATTACGATTAGCTCTGCAAGCACAAGCAAAACAGCAATTACGATTTCAATGATATACTTCTTTTTCATCTTTGCACTCCTTTGGTTCGCTTATGCGAACCGAGATAATAATACCACTTTGAAAGAAGGAAGGCAAGCAAAAATACAAGTGATTATCATAAAAAACCGCCGTGGGGAGAACCTCTCGGCGGGCTGTTCTATATTATTTTACTTTGAAAACTTTCACGTCGGAAAATTCGATTTCTAAAACATCATGGTGCGCTTCGCCGCCTGTAAAATACTCCAATTCGATTCGGGTGCGCATAAATTGCTCCGCGGAAAAGCAGTCGAGCGCGAGGATATAGCAGTCTTTCATTCGCTTTGGTTTCCGGATAAATTTTCCGTCCCGAAATGAGATCTCATAGAAATTTCCGCCCGCAGGCGGGGCTAACGCAGTCTTAAAATCGACAAGGAGCGAAAGGCACTCTTTCCCATATTTTTCGTTATAGCCCACATCGACGAGTTTTGCGTCGTGGAAAGAGATGTTTGTAAGGAAGTCCATTCCGTCGCCGCTGATTTTTTGTTTCATAAGGTTTCTCCGTGAGATTGAAATTTATAAATCAATAACAGTATTGGAGGATCAGCATGGTATAAAAAAGCAAGACGAGAAAGAATAAAGCCGAAACTGCAAATATGATATGGCTTGCTATTTTTATTTTGCGATTGTCTTTGACAAGGAGAGTAAAAATCGAGAGTAGCACCGAAATTGCCATCACAGCAAGAGCAAGATAGACGAGAAATTGCAGTTCTTCCCTCCGCCCTCAGCATTGGGAAGATAAGCAACGTCGTGTTCAATTTTTAGGAAGCACAATGCTCCCATAAGCACATTCAAGCAAACCTTTACGGTTTCCAAAACGACAGATAATATTTTCCTCATGCGCTCCTCCTCTAAATTCCTGTTTGGTACTGTTATTATACCATAAACCCATACGAAAATCAAGCAAGGCAGGTATCGCCCCAAAGATTTCATTATAAAGAACCGCCGAGGGGAGAATCCATCGGCGGGCTTGGCTTATGCGTTCTCTTTTCCGAGATACAAAATAAATCCGAACCAATCGCGGGTCACGATTACCCTTGCCCGGTTCGGATTATTTTGATTTGGTGGAGATAACGAGATTACTTCGCACTGCGTGCTCGTGCCGCGCTTATAGAAACAGAACTGCGCGCGGAGCGAACTCGGCGCGATTTCAAGCGGTTCGTTATCTCCACACATGCAAAAAGGACGGCTATGCCGTCCCTTGCATGGTGGAGATAACGAGATTCGAACTCGTGGCCTCTGCGTTGCGAACGCAGCGCTCTACCAACTGAGCCATATCCCCAAACAGGTTCGTAATTTTATAATGAAGTAGAGATTTCTCCACTACGGTCGAAATGACATTTTAGAACGTGCGGGCGGGGCGAAATGACATTTTGGAATGTCACCCACCCCCTTGAATCCCCCTCCATGGGAGGGGGTTCTATTAGAGAGGGCTCCCAAAAAGATTTACGAAGTAAAGATTTTTGGGAAGAGGAGCAACCTGCGCCTAAGGCGTGGCTTTTGCGCTTGTGCAAAAACCCGCAAACGGCGCAGAGTTGCGACGTGGTGGGAACAACAGGGCTCGAACCTGTGACCTCACGCATGTGAAGCGTGCGCTCTAACCAACTGAGCTATGCTCCCGAAAACATGTTCTATTTTACATGCTTTTTTTTGTTCTGTCAACCGTTTTTCAAGAGAAATTTTGTCTTTTGTCAATTCCTTTCATACACGCTTTTCCCAAAACTGTCAATCGCGACGACGAGCGGAAAGTTTTCCACCTCCATTTCATACACCGCTTCACTCAGAAGATCGGGAAAGGCGACACACTTCATCCGCTTTACCGCATTCCCATACGTTGCGCCCGCGCCGCCGATCGCCGCAAAATATACTTTCTTGTTGCGCTTTAACGCATCTACCGTCTCCGCGCTCATCTCGCCCTTGCCGATCATGCCGCCGAGCCCCAAATCGAGCAGACGCGGGGCGAAGGAATTCATCCGTGCCGAAGTCGTCGGGCCGCAGCTGCCGCAGACCTTGCCCTCGGGCGCGGGGCAGGGTCCCGCATAGTAGATAACGGCATTTTCAAGGGGGAAGGGAAGGGGATTTCCCTCGTCTAAAAGCGCGAAAATGCGCTTGTGCGCACAGTCGCGCGCGGTGTAGATTTTGCCCGAGAGCAAAACGGCGTCGCCCGCGTGCAGACGTTCGATTTCGGTGGGCGAGAGGGGAAGGGTAATCTTTTTCATCACAGCACCTCCTTTTCGCAGCGGATGCAGTGGCATTGGATGTTGACGGCGACAGGCAGTCCCGCAATGTGGGTGGGAGCGACCTCGCAGCTCACGCCGAGCGCCGTCACCTTGCCGCCGAACCCCTGCGCGCCGATGTTGAGGCTGTTGATCTCCCGCAAGGCTCTTTCTTCGAGTTTCGCGACGTCCGCGCGGGGATTTCTGCTCCCCACTTCCCGCAGAAGCGCTTTCTTCGCAAGCAGGGCGCAGCCGTCGAAAGAGCCGCCGATCCCCACGCCCACATACACGGGCGGGCAGGGACGGGAGCCCGCCTTTTTCACCGTTTCGGAAATGAAGGAAACAATGCCCTCTTCCCCTTCGGCGGGGGTAAGCATTTTGAGCGCGCTCATATTCTCGCTCCCGAACCCCTTGGGCAGAAAAGAGACGGAAATTTTGTCGCCTTCGACGATCTCCGTGTGCAGATGGGCGGGGGTGTTGTCCCCCGTGTTTTTGCGGGTAAGGGGGTCGCAGATGCTCTTGCGGAAATATCCGTCCGCATACGCCCGCCTGACGCCGTCGTCTACCGCCTGCGCGAGTGGAGCGCCCTCCAAATAAACTCCCTGCCCGATTTCAAGCATGATGACCGCCATGCCCGTGTCCTGGCAGATGGGCATGTTTTCGCGCGCGGCGCAGTCCGCGTTTTCGAGCAGGGCGGAAAGCGCAAACCCAGCGGCGCCCGTCTCCTGTTGGGCGGCGTTTTCGAGCGCGGCGCGGCAGCTATTCGTGAGCGTGCGCCCCGCTTTTAAGGCAAGACGGTAGATACAGTCGGAAATTTGTCGGGTGTTTACAACTCTCATACCTTTATTATAAAACAAATTTCTTCAAAAGCAAGATTTTTGTTTGAAAAACAGAAAAATTTTCGCTATAATGGAGATATGG
Organism: uncultured Clostridia bacterium; assembly: GCA_947632195.1. Lineage (GTDB taxonomy): Bacteria > Bacillota > Clostridia > Christensenellales > Borkfalkiaceae > Gallimonas. The sequence continues at coordinate 3,480 of CANROE010000008.1, forward strand.
AACAGAACGGTTCGGAACAGCTGGAACAATGGCGGAGAAAAGGGCTCACGGAGAGCGGGATCGCCTATACGGCCGCAGCGCTTTTGGGCATTCTCTTGGCCTACCTTTTGGCGGCGGTCGCCTCGGCGGTCGGGGGAGAGAGGTATGCGGAAAAAGATTGGTATCTCTATCTCGCCTATCTCATGCCTCAACTTGCCATTTTCGGGGCGGTCGCAGTCTACTTTTTCCGTAGCAAAGAGCCTGTCCGCGCGCCCTTTCAAAAGACGCACCCCAAGTATTTTTTGGTCGCGCTGCTCATGGAGTTCGGGCTCTTGTTCTCCCTCTCCGAACTGAACGGACTGTTTATTTCGGGCTTGGAAGAGCTCGGCTATTCTTCGGGCGGGGTGACCGTTCCCGACCTTTCGGGGTGGAATTTGCTCCCCGCGCTCCTCGTGATCGGCCTTCTTCCCGCCCTTTTGGAGGAGACCCTCTTTCGCGGGATCGTCGCGCGCAAAATGCACGACGACGGATGGGGGTTTGCGGCTGCCGTGCTCCTCTCGGGCGCGCTGTTTTCTCTCTTCCACGGAAAGCCCGAACAGACCATCTATCAATTCCTCTGCGGCGCGTGTTTTGCACTCGTCGCACTGCGCGCGGGCAGCGTTTTGCCCACCATGCTCGCCCACTTTCTCAACAATGCGCTCATTCTCATTCTGACTTCGCTCGGTTTTGGCGACCTTCGCGCGGCGCTGCCCCTGTGGGGATATCTCCTCCTCGTCATCTCCTCCGGACTGTGCTTTTTGGGCGCGCTCGTCTATCTCATCTTTTTCGATAAGCGCGGCAACCGAAAGGGGGGAGTGAAAGACGGCGTGATGTTCTTTATGGCGGCGGGCGGCGGGATCCTCGTCTGCGCCGTGGAATGGATCGCTGTGCTCGCAATGGGGTTTGTCAATGGTTAAAGTCAATTTTATCTGCGTGGGGAAACTCAAAGAGGGGTACCTGCGCGAGGCGTGCGCCGAATATCTCAAACGGCTGTCCCGTTTCTGCAAGGCAGAGGTCAAGGAGCTGCCCGAAAGTTCCCTCAAAGAGGAGGGCGAGAGCATTCTGCGCGCTTTTAAGGGACACACGATCGCGCTTGCCGTGGAGGGGAAGGGGTGCTCCTCCGAGAAATTCGCCGAAAAACTCAAATCGCTTTGCGATCGCGGAGAGGAGATCACCTTTGTGATCGGCTCCTCCTGCGGGCTGGACGCCAAAGTGAAAGACGCGGCGGACGAGCTGCTCTCCTTTTCGGAAATGACCTTTCCCCACCAGCTCATGCGCGTGATCCTGCTCGAACAGGTCTACCGCGCCTTTATGATCAACGGGGGAGGGGAATACCACAAATAAGATTCACGAAAAATCTTTTGCTTACGCAAAATCTTTTTCCGTGAAGAAACCGACTTTTCCGCTTTAACTTAGTTACTCTCGCGGTCGCGTTGTCGGACAATAAGCCGCAGGTATGCGGCAAATTGGGTGCGCTGCCGCAGGGAAACCCTGCTCCGCGCAGTAGATGATATTCACGAAAAATCTTTTGCTGGCGCAAAATCTTTTTTTGTTCACGCGTTTCTTTTCGCGCTGCGCTTAAAAAGAAACGCCGTGAGGAAATTGGCGTGGGCAGTTTAACTTAGTTGTCCTCTTTTTCGTTTTATCGGACAGTAAGCCGTAAGAGTACGGCAAATTGTGGGCGCTGCCGCAGGGGAACCCTGCTCCGCGCAGTGAATTGTTTTCACGAAAATCTTTTGCTTACGCAAAATCCTTTTCCGTGAGGGACTCATTTCTCGCTGTCCCTGAAAGGGAAAGTGGCATGAGCGGAGCGAATGTCGAAAGGGTTTCAAAACCCCTCAGCCTCGGCTTACGCCTCAACAGCTCCCCTATAAGGGGCGCCGAGTGTACAACAAATATTGTCGCGCAGCGCATAGGACAGCGAGAAAAAACAACGCATAAGATATTCCATGAATATCTTTGAAGAAACGGAAATTGTTTATCGGCGGTATCGGGGCGAGAAGAAAATTTACGGAAGGAGCGCGGAGGAACGGCCGCTCTTTGCAATGTTTCTCGGCAAGCATGAGTTTCCCGTCGGCATTTCGCAGTACGCGATCCATGCAAGAGAGTGGGTCACAACATTCTTGGCATTCGCCCACTTAGAGCGCGGGATAACCCGTGGCGGCGTGTGGCTCTTGCCTCTCACCAACCCCGACGGCGCGCTCTTATCGCAGATGGGCCTTTGTTCCCTGTCCGAAGAGCGGCGGGCGACAGCGCTGAAACGCAACAACGGCAGCGCCGATTTCTCCCTCTGGAAGGCGAATGCCGATGGGGTCGATCTCAACGTCAATTTCGACGCGCGGTGGGGGACGGGCCTCAAAAACGTCTTTTCGCCCGCGCCCGAAAATTACATCGGCAAAGCTCCTTTATCCGCGCCCGAGAGCAGCGCCCTGTGGAGGTTCACCCTCGAAGTCTCTCCCGATTATACGGTGAGTTGGCACACCAAGGGCGAGGAAATTTATTGGCGGTTCCACGAGCCCTTTTTCCGCGCCGCGCGGGACAAACGCCTTGCAACCGTTTTGAGCGAGAGCACGGGCTATCCCTTGCGCGAGGCGAAGGGGTCTGCGGGCGGGTATAAGGACATGTGCATCGAAAAGTTGAAAATTCCCGCCTTCACGGTGGAGTGCGGGAGAGAGGAACTTCCCCATCCGCTCGGCAAAGAACAGGCGGGGGAGATCATACAAAAATGCGGCGGGGCGCTGTGTGCGCTTGCGGAAGGATTTTGATGGAAGAAAAATTTATGCGCGAGGCCATCGCCCTCGCAAGGAAAGCGAAAAAGAAGGGGGAGGTGCCCATCGGCGCGGTGGTCGTCTACCGAGGGAAAGTCATCGGCAGAGGGTATAATCTCCGCACGCGGCTCCAAATGGCGACCGCACACGCCGAGATGCGCGCAATCGACAGAGCGTGCAAAAAACTGCATTCGTGGCGGCTGCCCGAGGCGGAAATTTACGTCACTTTGGAGCCCTGCCCCATGTGCATGGGCGCGATCCTGAACGCCCGCATCGACTGCGTCTACTTCGGCGCATACGAGCAAAAGGGGAGGAGCCTCACCGCCGAGCTCGCGCAGGCGAATCTCCTCAACCATAAGGTGGAAGTCGTCGGCGGGGTGCTCAAAGAGGAGTGCGCGGAAGTGCTCACCTCCTTCTTCACCGAGATGCGCGCCCGCGAGAAGGGGAAGAAATGAAAAGACGGGGCGGTCATTCCGTCCCGTTTATCCGCTTGAAGCCGTTTTCCCGCATGATCGTTTCGAGCCGCTGCGGCAGGCATGCCGAGCGAAGAAAGAGGATACCCCGCCCGATCAGCCAGACAAAGAGCAGAATTTCGGAGAGGATACAGCACAAAATTTTCAGCAAGAGGTGCATGCGCTGCCAGAGCGATCGTCCCCGCACGATGTCGCCTTCGACGGTATTTCCCGCGATCTTTGCGCGGTAAAGATAATCTCCGTACACAAAACTTTTGCAGAGCAGCAGTTCCGCCGTTTCGACGTGCATGTCGATCAGGCGGTTCTTTTTTTCTTCTTTCAGAAAAAACGTATTGTGTTCGCGGCCCACGACGCTTACCTTCGGCGCGATGAGAATGTACACGGCGCAGAGGGCGATAAAGCACCCCACGCCGATCCCCGTGTAGGCGTTCATGGGGCTCACGACTCCCGTCTCGGTCTGCATGTTCAAGATCGCCATCTGTGTGGTCAGGATCGCGATCAGGGCGACACAGAAGTTGATGATCTTGATGTTGCGGTAGTAGTGCCCCCTGTTCTTTGTGCGGATGAGCCCCGCGATCGCAAACCCCAGCTCGCAAAAGGAGAGGAAGGCGAGGAGCAACACAGGCAGCATGCCGTTGTTTTTAATTTTGCGCTCGATGAAGAACATGCGGCTCATAAAGCCGATATAAACAAGGCTCGACAGAAGGAGAAAGACCGCCGTTAAAGTGTTGCGCTGTTTGAACGTGAGCCGTTTCGTCTTGACGCCGAGCACGCATTCGAGCTTTGCAAGGAGCAGGGCGAAGGTATAGACGGCGATACTGATGAGGTTGTAGTCGGTGAAAAATCCGATCACGAGCTTTCCGCAGGCGAGGGCGTAGGAAAAGCAGAGCCCGATGATCGTGTTTACCACCGTCCTCTGTTCAAACGAAAGCGCCCTGTATTTGCGGATAAGACTGCTCATGACCGGACCTCCTTTTTGCGGTTTTCAGATGAGTTCTGCGCGGAGCAGATCGTTCCCTTTTTCGAGAATGTTTGCGAGCTTTTCCTCCGTTTGGTCGATGACGGGCAGCACTTCCCTTGTCTTCTTTGCGGCGAGTTTCTGATAGATGACGTAGTTCACGCCGCACAAGACAAGCCCGAAAACGCCGAGGACGATCCCCCCTGCAAGGGCGGGCAAGCTGTTTTCGACGAGCATGACAAGGCTCATTCCGCCGCCGAGGAGCAGCGCCCCCACGATGCCGAGAAGATAGGCAAATACGCTCGCGCCCATCGTTTTGGAGCGCTCCAACCTGTCGAGCGTTTCAAGCGTCTCTTCCGCCTGCCGTTCGAGTTTGTTGAGTTCCTGTCTGTGTTTTTGCTTTCTGTCCCGCTTGAAAGAGAGGGTGACCCCGCCCGCGACGGACGCAGACGATCCCGTGACTTCCCAGCCGAATGCCTCGTACATGTCCATTGCCTTGGTTTGTTCCTTCGCCTTCACCGAGACCGTCTTGTACTCGTAGGTGACAAAATCTTTTTCCTGCATATGATAACTCCTCCGATAGAAATTTGTCTTGCGCCTTGCCCGCCGACGCGCGTTTCGGTTGACTTTTTCGTAAGACAAGTGTATCATATACTATCATCGGCGCAAATGCAAGCGCGGAGAAGGGCGTTGAAACAAAGCCACGGAAAACGTCCGCCGAAATGAAACACAATGGGAGGTTTTGTATCGTGGAATATGCCCCCGAGGAGTACACGAGGTATTACATCGTGCAGGCGCTCTTCAAACTCATGAACGAATACGAATTCCAAAAGATCGGCGTCACTGACATCGCCGAAAAGGCGGGCGTGGGCAGGGCGACCTTTTACCGCTACTTCAAGCGGAAAGAGGACGTCATCGAGTATTACTTTACCCACAACACGAAAGAATTTCTCTCCGGACAGCGGTACTATCCGAGGTGCAGAGCCGACTATCGCATGATCGCCCGCGACGTGTTCGCGAAGTTCCAGAAGAACAAGGAGTGCTTTCAGCTCATCCGTAGGGCGCGCCTCGAATATCTCTATCTCGATTTTCTCAACAAAATGATGCTCGAAACCTTTCAAAACGAGTATCCCGACAAAAATCCCTACCAGCCCTATCTGTTTGCTGGCATGCTCTTCAACGTGTCCATGGCCTGGCTCGGGGACGGGTGCGAGGGCTCGGCGGATGAGATCGCCGAAATGTTTGTCGGGTCGATCAATATCTCCGATTGAAATATCCCCGCGTTCTACGCGGGGATCGCCGTCATTTCTTTTTGGAAACGAGGAATTTTAAAAGGACGAGAAGGACGGGAACGGCGAGCGCGCCGCCGATGATCGCGACCGTCGCGCCGACGCCGAGCCGCGCCTCTTTCTTCCACTTGGCATAGAGGTGCACTTCGCCGTTCACCTCTTTGTTTTCCGCGCTCTCCGTCAACGCTTCGTCAAGATACCAACCGTCAAACGAGTAGCCCTCCCGCTCGGGTACGGGCAAGGACACCTTTTCGCCGTAAGCCCTTTGTTCCTCCGCATAGAGGAATCCCTCCGAATAGTATTTGACGGGATAGGAGCGCAGGGTCTGCTTGTATTTCGCCTTGACGGTGCGGTCTTCCGTGACGTCGGAAAGGTCGCCGTCCCAACCGTCGAAAACGTAATCATATTGCGCGGTGGAGGGGAGCACGGGCGTTTCGCCCCCGTATTCCGCCGTGCCGCCCTCGGGAACGGTCGCTTGGTAAAGCTCCGTGCCGTCGGCGTTTAAAAAGGTCACCGTGTATTGCTGCGGGAGAAGTCCGAGATGTTTGGCGATGACGGAGAGCGCGCGCGTTTCAAAGCCGAGATTTTCCGCCGACTGCATAAAGGCAGCTTTGAAATCGTCAAAGGTCGCCTCCCGTCCCAAGAGGGGAATGAGGGAATACCACAGCGCGCCGATGCGCTCCCGCGTGAAGTAGGCGGGCATTTCCTCCCACATTTTATATTGCGCATGGGTGAGAATGGTGCTGTTGTAGTGCACGCCGCCGAAGTCGCACCCCGCCGCGTTGTGGTCGTGCTTTTCGTGGCAGGCTGGGAAGGGTTCGCCGAAGGAGGAGGCGTAGCCGTTTTGGGGATCCTTCATCGAACGCACGCCGCCTTCCTTCTCTGCGGCGGCGTCCTCGCCCATCGTCCAGAATCTCTCGTCGGTGAGTTCGTGCCCCTCGGCGAGCGCGCCGAAGATGTCGGAGATCGCCTCGTCGATCGCTCCCGATTCGTTCATCTGCAAGAAATCGACGTTGAAATGGGTGATCGTGTGCTGGTACTCGTGCGCCATGATGTCGGCAGCTCTGCCGAGAAGGTAGAAATAGCCGTCCTCCTTTCCGTCGCCCACGCCCACGACCGCCGCGTTGTTGTAATTGTCGAACCATCCGTGCGCGTTCTGTTCGTTCACGCCGTAGTGGATGAGCAGGCGGATCTCGCTCTCGCCCTTTTCCTTTGCATTCCCCGCGACCGCGTCGTGGCTCCCGTCCGCGCCGCGCAAAGGCACTCCCGCGCCGCCGTTCGCGTAAAAATCGTACACCTTGATGAGGTTGAGATAGGACGTGACCGCGATGGGCTCGGGAAATATGCCCGTGTCGCTATGGTAGCGCAGATCGTCCGTCAAAAACTGACCCGTCCCGTTGTGCGCATGATAGACGTAGATGTTGCGGAGGGAGTCGCCGAGGGTGTAGACGCCGTCCGAAAATTCCGTGGGTACCGTTACCTTGTTGCCGTAGACGTCCGTCTGCTCCGTTTCCGCTACAAAGGACGCGGCAGAAGAGGGGGCGGAAGAGGCGCGGTAGGGGAGGGCGGAGAGAAATTTTCCGTCCTTGTCGAAAGAGAGGGCGTATCCCGTGCCGTCCGCGCGCTCGTAGCGGCAAACTTTGCCGTAGGCAACTTCCGTCGTCTGTATGAGCCGCGCTCCGTTTCCTGCGGGGATCGCCGATGGAAAGAGCGCCGCCGCGATCGAGGCGGCGGCAAAGAGTGCAAGTGTTTTTCTCATTTCTTTTTCTTTTTGGAAACGATCTGCCTTGCGACGATCCAGACGAGGAAACCCCCGAGCAGGACGGCGCACACGCAGACGATGGGCACAACGATATTCACGGGAGGGGAGGGCGGTGCGCTCTCCTCTTTTTCCACCCATTTGGCATAGAGCGTGATCTCGTTTGTGACCTTGATGTTTTCTGCGGGACGGGTGCACTCTTCGTCGAGATACCACCCCGCGAACTCTTCGCCGAGGGCTCTCGTCTCTCCCGTGAGATCGGGCAGATCGAGCGCCGTGTCATAGCGGACGAGGAGATAGCCGAACTGTTTCTCCTCCGAAAGCAGGTTGACGCGATACAATTTGAGCTCCCTGCCGTAGACGGGGCGCGCCGTAAAGCTCTCCGTGACAAACCCGAGGTCGTGGCTCCAACCGAGGAAGGGATAGGAATAGGTCTCGTTTTCCTCTTTGAGGTGCAGCTCGGGCGGCGTTGCCGATTCGCCGTAAAAATAGTCTTTCTCCGAGAGGAAATTCCCGTTTTCATCCTCGAACCGCACGGTAAAAACTCTCTTTACGGTGGAGTAATCGGCGCGGACGAGCACCCAATCCCTCGTGACGTTCTTGTAAAGCTCGGGCCAGCGCGCGAACGTGTATATCTCGCTCTCGGTCATGAAACTTTCGGGATCGGCGGGAACGGGAGCGGACTCGCCGTCCTTTATGCAGAGCTCGTCGACCGCGACGTTTCTCAGGGTCCCGTCGTAAAGGTATTGATAGAAGGTCACCATATGGAAGTTCCCTTCCGCCGTGATCCCGCACTCGAAGAGGGAGCTGTCGATCGCCGAAAGCGCATCGCTGCTGAATTGCAGCTCTTCCGCAGCGCCTTTGAAACAGGTCGCAAATTCCTTTAAGGTCGCGTTCGGGGTGAGCTTGCAGAGGGTCGCATACCACAGCTGCCCGATGCACCGGCGGGTAAAAAAGTCGGGGAGCTTGCGCCAAAGGTTATATTGCATGTGGGTGAGTACGGTGCTGTTGTAATGCACCCCGCCGTTGTCGCATGTCTCGTGGGTGTGGTCGCGGTCGCAGCGCGGGTAGAGGTTCGTCGCGTTCAGGCGATAGCCGCTTCCCGGAATGATCGCCGAGCGCATGGGGTCCTTTCCTGCGGGCGCCGCGTCCTCGCCTGTCAGCCAGAATTCTTTCTCCGTGAGCTCGTGCCCTTCGATGAGCGCCCCCATGATGTCCGAGATCGCCTCGCTGATCGCCCCCGACTCGTTCAGATAGACGAGCCCGCCAACGCGGTCGGTGATCGCGTGCTGGTATTCGTGCGCCAGTACATCGGCCGCCGCTGCGGTGCGGAAGAGTGAGCCGTATGCGCTGCCGTCCCCGATCCGGAAGTATGCTGTCCCGCTGTTTTCGTCGAAGTTGTAACTTGCGTTGGAGATCGCGTAACCGTAATGGAGCAGCACTTCGATGGGCGCTTGCCCGTCTTTGCCCGCGATCCCCTCTATGGACACGCCGAGATTGCTCTCATCAGCGTAAAAATCGTAGGCGCGCACCACCGTTTCGTAGGCGCTCACGGCATAGGGATCGTCAAAGACGCCCGTGTCGCTCGTGTAGAGCTGTTTTAAATCGACGGACGTATTGTTGTGCATATTATAAATGGAAATATTGCGTTCGGCGTCGGCAAGCGCATAGCCGCCTTCGGGGAGTTGCAAAATGTCGAGCGTCACTTCTCTGCCGAGCGCGTCCGTCTGTTTGGAGGAGACCATCGTGCCTTGCAGGGAGGAGACGCTCTCTGCAGCGTCCGCTTTGGCGGGAGATGTGTTCACGGCCGCCGCGCCGAGCGACAGCGCGCCCGCACCCGCCGCAACGAGAGCCGCGACCAAAAGCGTCTTTTGAAGGGAAAGTTTCATGAAATGCTCCGTTTTCCGTAAAATAAACAACAATATTATAACATAAACGCAGGCAAATGTCTACGGATAAAAATGAGATTTCCGTGAAAATGTCAAACAGTTTTTGCCAATATGAAAAATTTTTCAAACTCCGTAAAATGAGCGGCGAAACATTTGACTTTGCCCTCAAAAACAGATACAATATGTAAGGCAAAAACAATCGAGGAAATTTTCATGATTACACACGGAAACGAAATCAAGTTGTTTGCAGGCAATTCCAACAGACCTCTTGCCGAGGCGATCGCAAAAAAGCTCAACACGGCGCTCGGAGAGGTGGAGGTGAGCAAGTTCTCGGACGGCGAAACGAGCGTTCACATTGCCGAGACCGTGCGCGGAAGAGATCTGTTCATCATTCAGTCGACTTCCGCCCCCGTCAACGACAATCTCATGGAATTGCTCATCATGATCGACGCCGCCAAGCGGGCCTCCGCAGGACGCGTCACAGCCGTGATGCCTTACTTCGGGTATGCCCGCCAGGACAGAAAAGCGCGCTCGCGCGACCCGATCACCGCCAAGCTCGTTGCAGACCTTCTGACGTCTGCGGGCGCGGACCGTGTGCTCACCATGGACCTGCATGCGGCGCAGATACAGGGCTTTTTCGATATTCCCGTGGATAATCTGCTCGGCGGACCCACGCTCTATAACTACTATGCGGATAAGCTCGGGGACGACTTCATCGTCGTTTCTCCCGACATCGGTTCGGTCACCCGCTCGCGCAAGGTGGCGGAACGGCTCGGTTGCCCTATGGCGATCATCGATAAGCGCCGCCCGCGCGCAAACGTCATGGAAGTCATGAATATCATCGGTAACGTGGAGGGGAAGCGGTGCCTCCTCGTGGACGATATGATCGACACCGCAGGGACCATCGTCCAGGGCGCGGAGGCGCTCGTGAATGCGGGCGCGAAGGAGATCAAAGCCTGCTGTACCCATGCGGTGCTCTCTGGTCCCGCGATCGAACGGCTGGAAAATTCGGCGATCGACGAACTCGTGATGCTCGATACCATCCTTCTCCCCGAAGAAAAGAGACTGCCGAAGATGAAAATTTTGTCTACGGCGGACATCTGGGCGGCGGCGATCGAGAACGTGTATCTCGACAGGCCGATGAGCAAGATCTACGACTAAGCAAAGCCGCTCCCCCGAGCGGCTTTTTTCTCCCTTTCGCGGCAAAGGGGAAACGATATGAGGGAAAAATTATGTTTTTGATCGTCGGACTCGGCAATCCCGAGAAAAAATACGAAAAGACCTTCCACAATATGGGCTTTCTCGCTGCGGGAGACTGCGCGGAGCTTTTGAACGTCAAGTTCAAAAAGAAGGAATGCGAGGCGAGCGTGGCGGAAGGGTACATCGGCGGGGAAAAAGTCATCCTCGCCCGTCCGCTCACCTACATGAACGCCTCGGGCAGGGCGGTGAAACAGCTTGTCGCTAAATACAAAGTCTCCCCCGGGGAGCTCGTCGTCATCTACGACGATTACGACTTGCCCAAGGGACATGTCCGCATCCGTCCGAGCGGCAGCGCGGGCACACACAACGGCATGCGTTCGGTGATCGCGGAGCTGGGCTTTTCCGACTTTGCACGGGTGCGCATCGGTATCCGCGACCCCGAGGTCGAGGCGCCCCTCATCGACTACGTCCTCTCCGAGGTGAGGAGAGAGGACTACGACCTCTTTTCTTCGGCCTGCAAACGCGCGGCGGAGGCGGCCGTCTCTCTTGCAAAAGGGGAAAATTTCGAGCTTATCATGACGAGATATAACGGATGAGTTTCTTTACCTTTGAAAACCTGGGCGGGGATTATCCGCTCCTCGGGGCGAACGTGGAAAACGGCGCTCCCACCGCCGCGTTCGGCCTTTCGGACGCGCAAAAATACCTCGTCGCGACGCTCTTCGACCGTCCCGTCGTCTACCTCACGGCGGACGCGCTGACGGCGAAAAGGGCGTACGAGGCCATCTCCGCGCTCTCCGCAAAAAAATGCGTTCTGTTGAATGCCAAGGACGAGGTGCTCACCTACCGCAAGGCGGGGAGCAAAGACGCGCTCTATCGCCGTATCAACGCCCTTGCCCGTTTTGCGAGAGGGGGCGAGGTGCTGGTCGCGGATATTGAGGCCGCCATCCAGCTCATGCCCCACCGCGTGGAGTGCGTGCGCCTCGAAACGGGGAAGGAAACGGAGATCACTGCGCTTCTTGAAAAGCTCGTCAAAATGGGCTATTCCCGCGAATACGAAGTGGAGGCAAAGGGCGTTTTCGCCCTGCGGGGGGACATCCTCGACATCTATCCCGTCAACTGCGAACACCCTGTCCGCATCGACTTTTTCGGCGACGAGGTGGAGGCGATCAAGCCCTACGACGAGATCACGGCGGAGCGGCTGCCGCAAGTTGCGTCCCTCGATATCGTCGCGGCGACCGACGTCGTTTTAACGGAGACGGACGAGCGGGAGATCGCCGCCGTTCTTTCTTCCGAGCTCAAAAAGGCGCCGAATGCTGCGGCCTATTCCCGCATGAGCTCCGTTGCCGAAGAGATCCTCGCGGGAAATTACACCGACTTCGTTTTGCCCCTCTGCGAAAACAGCTGCGACCTTTTCTCCCTGCTCGATGAAAACACCCTCCTGATCTTCGACGAGTGCAAACTCATCCGCGATAAATTGGATGGGCTCTACAAGGAGCACGAGGAGCGCTTCTCCCGCCTTCTGGAAGGGGGAGAAGTTATGCGCTTTTCCCGCGACCAATATGTGGGGCGGGAGGACTTTCTCTCCAACGTGGGCAACTACCGCAACCTCGCCTTGCAGACCTTCACCGGACAGACTTTTTTCTTTGAACCTCTCAAAATTTTTAATTTCAAGTCCACCCCCGCGCGGAAGTATCTCAACTCCTTCCCCGAACTGCTCATCGACGTCGGGGCATGGCGCAAGACGGGGTACCGTATCATGCTCTGGTGCGGGGGCGACGAGCGCGCCGCAAAGCTCAAAGAGGAGCTCTACGACGGGGGATATTCCGTCTCCCCGCTGCCCGCAAAGCTCGAAGAATTTTCGGGCATTGCCGTGCTCCCCGAGACCCTCTCGGGCGGGTTCATCCTGCACGAATGCAAACTCGCCGTGGTGGGCACGGGAGACCTCTTCCTCAAAGCGCCGAACGAACGGCGGGTGAAAAAGAGGAGGGGAGATCTCTTCCTCGCGCCCGAGGTGGGGGACTATGCCGTGCACGAGACGTACGGCGTCGGCCGCATCACGGGCACCAAAAAGATCGAGACGACGGACGGCACCAAGGAGTACATTGCCCTCGAATACAAGGACGGGGACACCCTCTATGTGCCCGTCGAGCAGATGGACGTGCTCTCCAAATATATGGGCGGGGAAAATCCCTCCCTCTCCAAGATCGGCGGCGGCGAGTTCGAGCGGGTGAAGGCGCGGGTGCGCGCCTCCCTCAAAAAGATGGCGTTCGACCTCAAAGCGCTCTACGCCGAGCGGCAGGAGAAGAAGGGGTACGTCTTCCCTCCCTACCGCGAGGAGATGGACGAATTTGAGGCGGCGTTCCCCTACGAGGACACCCCCGACCAGACCGTCTCCACCGAGGAGATTTTGGCGGATATGTGTTCCGACAAAGTGATGGACCGCCTCCTGTGCGGGGACGTGGGGTTCGGCAAGACCGAAGTCGCCCTGCGCGCCGCATATCTCTGCATTCTCGACGGGCGGCAAGCGGCGCTCATGTGTCCCTCCACCGTCCTCTCCGAACAACACCTCCGCACCGCCGAGGAGCGGATGAAGGAGTTCGGCGTGCGTATCGCCTGTCTCAACCGTTTCCGCTCCGAAAAGGAGCAGGCAGCCATTCTCTCCGCCCTCGGAAAGGGGGAGATCGACCTCGTCATCGGCACCCACCGCCTGCTCTCCAAAGATGTGAAATTCCACGATCTGGGGCTCCTCATCCTCGACGAGGAACAGCGGTTCGGCGTGGAGCACAAGGAAAAGATCAAAAACGTCAAGCGCAATGTGGACTGCCTCACGATGACGGCGACGCCCATTCCGCGCACCCTGCATTTGTCTCTTTCGGGGATCCGCGATATTTCCACCATCCAGACGCCGCCCCAAGCGCGCCTGCCCGTGCAGACCTACGTCGCCGAGGAGACGGAGACCCTCATCCGCGACGCCTGCGTGCGGGAGATCGCGCGCGGCGGACAGATCTTTTTGCTCTACAACCGCGTGGAGACCATTCACTCTTTCGCAAAGCGGGTGCAGGAGATCGTGCCCGAAGCGCGGGTCACGCTCGCCCACGGGAGAATGGACAAATCGCTGCTCGAAAAAAACGTGTTCGGCTTTTATCGCGGGGAATACGATATTCTCGTGACGACCACCATCATCGAAAACGGCGTGGACCTTCCCAACGCCAACACCCTCATCGTCATCGACGCGGACAGGTTGGGCGTCTCACAGCTCTACCAACTCAGAGGCAGAGTGGGCAGAAGTTCCCGCCTCGCCCATGCCTATTTCACCTATAAACCCGAGCGGGTGATGACCGCAAACGCCGCAGAACGGCTGAAAGCGCTCATGCAGTTCACCGAGCTCGGCAGCGGATTCAAGATCGCCATGCGCGACCTCGAAATCAGGGGCGCGGGCAACGTGCTCGGCGCCGAACAGCACGGGCATATGGACAAGGTCGGCTACGAACTTTACGCCAAGATCCTCAAAGAGGAGCTCACGGGAGTAAGGCAGGAGGCGGTCGATCTCGACATCAAGACGACCGCGTTTATCCCCGAGAGCTATATCGAGTCCAACGCGGGGCGGCTCGACTGCTATAAACAAATTGCCGAGATACGCTCGACGGAGGACTATAAGCGGGTGTGCCTCTCGATGGAGGAGACCTACGGTCCTCTCCCTGCCGAGACCCTCAATCTGCTCGTGATCGCCGTCTTGAAGAGCTTTGCCGCAAAATTCGGGGTCAAGAAGATCGCGGTGAGCCCCAAAGGCGGTACGCTCGAATTCGAGGGGCTCAACGCGCTCAACGACGACAGGTTACAGGCGGCCATGGAAAAATATCGCGGCTATGTGGGGCTCGACATGACGAGCGCGCCCATGCTCCGCTTTGCTCCGAGAGGGGACGGAGGCAAAACAATGGTGCAAATGACGAAATTTCTGAAATTTGCTTCAACTTTTGCGTGATTTTCACCAAGAAACATTTGCACTAATTTTGAAAATGCGTTATAATAGTTTGGAATGAAACTGCGGAGGAGTATCTCCGCAGAAAAAGAACAACAGTTCGGAGTGATAAAATCTATGAAATTCAGAAAGACAAAGACAGCCGCGCTCGCTCTTGCATCCCTGCTCGCCGTCGGCAGCTTTTCCGGTTGCGCGCTGGTGACCAACAACCTCAAAAAGGATCTTGAGCAGGTCGTGGCGACGGTCGATCTCACCGCCAGTGAAGATTACGCGTCTCTGAAAGGGACCATTGCGGCGAGCGACGTTTTAAAACGCGACCTTGTGGCGAGCTATGCAAGCGTCGGGAGCACCTATGTGAACTCCTACGGCATGGATCCCGCAGACGTTTATGAAATGCTGAAAAACCAGCTCGTCAACCGCCAGCTCTACGTTCAGTATGCGCAGGCTTACTTCCTCGATACGGACAGCACAAAGAGCAAAGCCGCTTGGGACAGCGCCATCAGCGCCGCGCCCGAAGGACAAAAAGAGATCGCGGCGATCAAATATTTCCTCGACGAGGACGAGTGGAAGATGGCTGATTACACCGTGAAATCGAGCCTCAACGCGACGCTCGATTCGCAGGAACTCGAATATATCGACGCCGAAGAGGACCTCCACGATCACGATACCGCCCGTACCACGCCGACGGGGATCGACACCGTGAGCGAAGATTTCTACGACACCGCCTATCAAGTATATACGGGGTTCAACCATGCCTCCGCATGCGGTACCTACGAGGCGCAGGAGGGCTCTACGCCCACCACGAGAATGAAGGCGTATAAGACCCTTCTTTCCAATCTCCACTACTATGGGCTCGTCTCGAAAGGGGAGAACACGAGCGATATCACCCAGCTTTCCTACTATTTCAACGAACTGAAATCTCAATACGAGACCCAGCTCATCAACAAGCTCGGCGAGGTATTCGAGGAACAGGCGAAAGAGAAGATCAGAGAGGAATGGATCAAAGAGGAGAAGTTCGAGACGACGCTCGCCTCCCAAAAAGAGCAGTTCGGCGGATCGGACACGACCGCGCTCGAAAGCGCGCTCGACGGCGTGAGCGACACGAGCTTTGTGCTCTATGCTCCCGATAATTACGGCTTTGTCATCAACATCTTGCTCCCGTTCAGCACCCAGCAGACGCAGGAACTCAACGATTCCGAGGCGGACTTCGGCGACGCGAAGGGCAATAAATTCATAAAGCGCGCCTCCCTCCTCAAAGGGCTTGTCGCGACGGACCAGCGCAATACCTGGTTCACGGGACACGAAGATTACTCCTATGAGGCGAAAGCGGACGAGGCCTACACGGCGGGCAATGCGGACAGAAAGTATCTCTTCTTCGAGGACAGCATGACCAAGACGGAGGACAAGTCCGGCGTACCCGCGCAGTACGAAAAGATCCCCAACTACCTCGGCAAGTACACCTATAACGGGAAAGTGTTCGAGAGCACCGACGAGGACGGCGACAAGGAATATACCTTCCGCCCCGAGAAGATCTCGATCGAAGGGTTCCTTACGGAGATGAAAGGCTATCTTGAATATGCGGGATTGTCCCTTGGCCAGGTGAACGGTAAGAGCTACTATCCCAACGGCGATAAGGACACATATTACGATCAGACGAACTACTACGGCTCGGACGGGAAGGTAGATTATTCCAAGTTCCTCTACTATGAGGCAAAGATCAACTTCACCGAGCCCTTCAATGCGAACCGTATCTTCTGCGGAGCGACCGCAACGCGGCCCGCGTCGCAGGAAAACCTCGCGTTCTCCGTTATAAACGAGCTCTCCTTCGCATACAATACCGATACGGCGGGTCTCAACTCCTACCTCGGGTATGCGGTGTCTCCCAACAATACCGATTTCGTAAAAGAATTCGAGTATGCCGCGCAGGAAGCGGTTCGCGGCGGCGCGGGAACGATCACGGTGGCGCCCTCCGATTACGGCTGGCACATCATGTACTGCACATTCGCTTATTCCGCTGAAAATCCTTCGCCCTATACCTTTAATTGGGACGAGATCGAAGTGGAGGGGACGTTCTCCAATCTCTACTATGAGGCTCTCACTGCGGAGAATTTCTCTTCCTATTCGAGCGAACTTCAAACCACCGTGCTCAACAAGTACAATAACGATACTTGCGTGACCGTGTTTGAAGACCGCTATAAGGATCTTTACGAGGCATAAGACACCGCATAAGGAGCGGATATGAATTATTTTGAGGCGATTTGGAAATCGATCATACTCGGGACGGTGCAGGGGCTCACAGAGTTCCTTCCCGTTTCTTCAAGCGGACATTTATCCCTCTTGCAGAGAGTTTTAAATTACAGTATCGGCGGAGGCGGCATGATGTTCGTCAACGTCATGCTCCATCTCGGCACGCTGTTTGCCGTCGTTTGGGTATTCCGCCGAGACATTCTTGCCCTCTTCAAAAAGCCCTTCAAGACCCTCTTGATGTTGATCGTCGCCACCATTCCCGCAGGCGTCGTAGGACTTCTCTTCAACAGCGAGATCGACGAGCTCTTCTCGGGAGAGCTTGGCTTGGGATTGCTTGCGCTCTGCTTTTCCTTTACCGCGCTGCTGCTGCTCATCACCGAATATGTGGCGCGCAGGCGCAAACAGTTTGAACCATTGAATTGGCAGCACAGCCTGACGATGGGCTGCATGCAGGCCATCGCGCTGTTCCCGGGCATATCGCGGAGTGGCTCTACCGTCTTTGCAGGCACGGTGAGCGGCGCCAAGCGCGAGGATGTGGCTAAATTCTCCTTTCTCATGAGCATTCCCATCATTTTGGGGAGCGTCGCCGTCGAGATCAAGGACATCGTCTTCCCCGAGGAGGGCGTGACCGTCGCCATGGCGGCGCCCGAGATTGTCGGAATGATCTTCGGCGTCCTGTTCGCCGCCGTTTCGGGATTCTTCGCCGTAAAGGTAATGCTGAAAGTCATCAACCGCGCGAATTATAAGTGGTTCTCTCTCTATCTTGTCCTGCTCGCCGTTTGCTGTCTTTCGCTGGACGTCGCGGGCGTGCTGTAACGCGCATAAATTTTCGTTTCCGTTGCATGCTAAAAGTATCGGAGGTGAAAATCATGAGATTGAACTGCGGAGACGTTTGTCCCAAGACCGGTTCTTATAAGGTCGTCAACGAGGACGGAAAAACCGTCAACACGATCTATGTCGGCGAGGGCGAGACCATGCCCCCCACACAGTATGCGAACTGCCACTATGAGTGGGACAATTAAACGATCGAAAAAAGAGCGGATCCCTCGGATCCGCTCTTTGCATGTGCCTGAACTGCCTCAGACTTCCGAATGACAAATTGTTTCGATCTCTTCGAGCTCCTCTTCCGTGAAAGAGGGGTTTATTTTGATGTTTTCGAGAATCTGCGCGGAGGAAGAGGCGCCGATGATGACCGAGGAAACCGCCCTGTCCTTCAAGACCCAGGAGAGGGCAAGCTCGGAGAGCGTCTGCCCGCGCTCTCCGGCAAAGGCGCGGAGACGGGTGAGCGTTCCGAGCACGGCGCGGAGCCGTTCCTCTTTCAGCGTGCCGCTCTTGCGGATACGGCTGTCTGCGGGAATGCCGTCCTTGTATTTATCGGTGAGAAGTCCCTGCGCAAGAGGGGAATACACGATGAGCCCGAACCCCTGTTGGAGGGCGTATTCCTTCAAGCCGTCCTCCTCCACACGGCGGTCGAGAAGATTGTAGCAGACCTGATTGAGGATGAAGGGCGTTTTGAGTTCGCGGAATACGGCGACTGCCGCCTCCGTCTGTTCGCGGTTGTAGTTGGAAATTCCAATGTACAGCGCTTTGCCCTGTTCCACCAGCCTGTGAAGGGAGTAGCAAGTCTCTTCGATGGGCGTTTCGGGCGCGGGGCGGTGGTGGTAGAAGATGTCCACATAGTCGAGCCCGAGCCGCGAAAGGCTCTGGTCGAGCGAGGCCGTGAGGTATTTTTTGCTCCCGCCGTCGCCGTAGGGACCCTTCCATGCGCCGAACCCCGCCTTGGTCGAGATCGCCATCTCGTCGCGGTAGCCGCGAAAATTTTCGCGTAAAATTTTGCCGAAATTTTCCTCCGCCGAGCCGATACGGGGGCCGTAATTGTTGGCGAGGTCGAAGTGGCAAATGCCGTTGTCGAAGGCGGTGAAGATCATGTCCCGCATGATCTCGAAATTGTCGAAAGTGCCGAAATTCTGCCAAAGCCCCAGCGAGATCTCGGGAAGTTTCAGCCCGCTCATGCCCGCGCGGCGGTAGTGCATCGCCTCTTTTTTGTAGCGCAGCGGGTCGGGGATACGTTCCTTGTTTTTTAATAAATTTTTGAATGTTTCTTCGTCCATATTTTGCCTCGGTGTTTTTCTATGAGTATAGCATATCCCCTTATGAAAAGCAAGCGTTTGAAAAAACCGTCACCGAATTTTCCACTGCGTCATAAGCTGAAAAAAATATGTTTCGGGGGGTAAGATATGGTTGCGGAACAAAAATATCCGTCTATGCAGGAGATCAAGGAGGATTTTCAAACGTTGAGGCTGCTCTCGCCCGCCTATGCCGGCAGAGACGGCGAGCTCACCGCCGTATTGCAGTATGTGTACCAATCGGTGATCTTTTCGGAAACAGGGAAAGAGGAGTTCGCGCGTGCGCTGGTGGAGATCGCCGTAGGTGAGATGCACCATCTCGAACTGCTCGCCACGATGATCGCAAAGCTCGGAGCGCCTCCCGTCTATACCGCCTGCCCGCCCTATCCCGTGGGGTACTATTCCGCCTCCAACGTCAACTATACGAAAAATCACCGCCAAATGCTCTGCGCGGATATTTGCGCGGAGGAAAACGCCATTTCTTCCTACGAAAATATTCTTTGCCGTATCAAAAACGCCCCCGTCGCGGCGGTCATCAGCCGCATTCTCGAAGAGGAGAAGGAGCATTTGAAAAAGTTCAACGAGCTTTTGATGAAACTTTCATAAACGTTTCGGAACAATGCAGTTGATGAAAAAGACAGTTCGCTCACGGTGAGCATTTACGTCAGGAAAGGCTCGCGTGGAATTCTCAATTATTTGCGCAAGCAAAACCACGCTTTTGCGCAGCGCGACACAATTTGCCGCACGCTTGCGGCTGTTTGTTCAAGACGCGCGAATTTCGGAGCAATGCAGTTGATGAAAAAGACAGTTCGCTCACGGCGAACCTTTACGTCAGGAAAGGCTCGCGTGAAGAGAACTCCGGCATAAATTTCCAATAGCGCACGGGCATGTAGCCCTTCATCTGTTTCAGGCGCTCGCGCTGGGGAATGTTGACGCTTTTATAGTACCTTTGCCAGAGCGTCTGCCATGCTTGCTCGCTTGCGGAGAGAACGACTTCCGCCTGCTCCAAGGGCGCGAGAAAGGTGTTTTTGCCGTCGTACACCGCCGCTTTTTTGCGCTTTACGTCGTGCAGGACAAAGGGGAATTCGGGCAGCCTGCTGCGGAAATGAGGCACAAGCAGATCAACGACGTCGTTGTCGGGGGAGAGGGGAGCGTAGAGCGCGCCGCTCGCACTTTCGAGAAAACGAACAAATCCGTGCAGGCGGTGGATCTCGTAGGTCACCTTGCGGATACATTCGCTTGCGCAGAGGACGTCCTCATCGGCGAGCATATCGCGCACGGGCCGTTTTTGCAGGGCAAGCAGCCTGAAATAGCGGAAAGCGATCTGTTCGCGTCCGCTCATGCCGCTCCGTAGCAGGAGGGAGAGGTCGTTCATGCAGTCTTTGTCGAAGGAGAGCAATCGCTCTTCCGCCCGCGCCGCCCTTGCCGCGTCGGCGCTGACAAAGACGGTCTTTTGTCCCAGAGAGAGCTGGGTCGGCGAAGAGGAGACGAGGGCGTCCCCGTCCGAAAAAGCGAGCAAAAAGGCCGTGAGAAAGCTTTCCTTTGTTCCGTCCGTGAGATAGATCATAGTTCCCCCGTGAGCGCGCTGAGCGCCGTTTCCGCCGTCGAAAAGAGACTTAATTGGGTGGCGTTTTCTCCCGTTTCTCCCGCCGTGAGCAGACCGCGTACCGCAGTTTCGCTCTTTGCACCGTAAAATTTCCCGCTTGCCGTAATAAAGTGCCGCGCCCGTTTGAGGACGACGCGCATCTTTTGCAGATGTTCAAAGGTCAGATGGGTATAGCGGCGCGCTTGAAGGATCTTTTGCGCGCTTCTTCCGCCGATCCCCGGGACCCGCAGCAGCATTTCGAGCGGGGCGCGGTTGACCTCCACGGGAAAGAGCTGCAAATTGCGGAGCGCCCATGCGCATTTGGGATCGAGGTCGAGGGGGAGATTTTCGTTTTCGGGCGCGATCTCCTCGGCCGTGAACCCGTAAAAGCGGAGCAGCCAATCCGCCTGGTAGAGTCGGTGTTCGCGCAGCTGTCCGACGGGAAGGTCGGGCAGGAGACTGTCATGCACAACGGGGACGTAGGAGGAGTAATAGACCCGTTTGAGCCCCAAGCCCCTGTAAAGGCTCTGCGTGAGGCGCACGATCTGCCCGTCCGTTTCGGGGGAGGCGCCCACGATCATCTGTGTCGTCTGTCCTGCGGGCAAAAACAGCCCCTTGCGCTTTTCTTCCTTGAAAACAGCGCTGTCCTCGGCAAGTTTCCGCATGGGAAGGAGCAGGCTTTCCTTGCTCTTCTGCGGGGCGAGGAGCTTTAAGCTGCGCTCGGAGGGGAGCTCGATGTTGTAACTCATGCGGTCGGCATACTGCGCCGCCTCGTGGATAAGCGCTTCGTCGGCGCGCGGGATCCCCTTCAAATGGATATAGCCGTGAAACCGGTATTGGTTGCGCAGCAGTTTCAGCGTGCGGACAAGCCGCTCCATCGTGTAGTCCGGG
This sequence comes from uncultured Clostridia bacterium, assembly GCA_947632195.1. GTDB lineage: Bacteria > Bacillota > Clostridia > Christensenellales > Borkfalkiaceae > Gallimonas. Next base: position 24,662 of record CANROE010000008.1, read on the forward strand.
CTTTTCTCCACCGCAGAGGAGAGGAAGAGCCCCTCGATGTAGTTGCGCTTGTAAAAGTCGATGGTGAGCTGGGCGATCTCCTCGGGCGAGGCGCTCACGCGGGGCACGTCTGCGTCGAGACGGTTGGGGCAATACTTACAGTTGTAGACGCAATCGTTGCTCATGAGGATTTTGAGCAGCGAAATGCACCTCCCGTCCGGCGTAAAGGAGTGGCAGCAGCCTGCGGCATAGCCGTTCCCCATGCCGCCCGTATTTTTCCGTTTGCTCCCCGAGGAAGAACAGGAGACGTCGTACTTCGCCCCCTCGGTGAGGATCTTTAAACGTCTTTCGTCGATCATGCTTTTATTTTAGCACAAATGTTCGCATAAGTCAAACGTTTGTTTGAAATTTCTCAAAAAATTTTCTGTTGCAATGGAGCGCGGGCTATGGTATAATATTTTCACAGAAATTTCACGGAATCATGAAACAATGTTGAAATTTGCAAGGTAAGATGGGAGTATGCAGGAGGAAACCATGAAAGTTTTGATCGTAGACGACGAAGAAATGATCCGCGCCGTTCTTCGGGAATATATCGAGTTCGAGGGCGGAGAAGCGGACGAGGCGCAGGACGGCATGGAGGCGGTCAAAAAGTGCCGCGATAACCGCTATGACGTCGTTTTGATGGATGTGATGATGCCCAAGCTCGACGGATTTTCCGCCGTAAAGGAGATCCGCAAATTCAGCGATATGCCCGTCATCATGCTCTCGGCAAGAGGGGAGGAGTACGACAAGCTCTTCGGGTTCGAGCTCGGCTCGGACGACTATGTCACCAAGCCCTTCTCGCCCAAGGAAGTGATGGCGCGCATCCATGCGGTCATGAAACGGGCGGGCGGAGAAAAGAAGGCGCGCGACGTCTATGAATTTGAAGGGTTGAAGATCGATATGGCGGGCAGAAACGTCTATGTCGACGGCCGCCGCGCCGAACTGACTCCCAAAGAATACGAGCTCTTGTTCTATTTTGTGGAAAACGAAGGGGTGGCGCTCACGCGGGAGCGCCTCTTGAACCAGGTCTGGGGGTACGATTTTTACGGCGACGACCGCACTGTGGACACCCATGTCAAAATGCTGCGCGGAAATTTGAAGGAATACCGGAAATTTATCGTCACGCTGCGGGGGCTCGGTTATAAATTTGAAACCTGATATGAAAAAGACGCAAAAAAAACAAAAAAGAGAAAAGAGACAGGCACGCACGCGCGCGCTCAATCTGAATCTCATCCTCTGGCTGAGTTTTCTGCTCTTCGCCGTTCTGCTGATCGCGCTCTTTGCCCTCGTCCAGAATTTCCAGCTCAACCGCCGCTATTCCGAACAGATCAAAAAGAATTTGCAGGAAGCCGCGCAGAGCCTTCGGGAACGGCTTGAAAACAACAAACTGCCCCTCGCCCAGGAGAGCAAAATTTTGCTCTCCGTGACGAACGAGTACAACGTGAGCGTTTACCTCTTTTCCGCAGACGGAGAGATCGTCTTTCCCGACCTTCCCGAGGAAGAGGAGGACTTTCAGTCGATCATTTCGGAGATCCGTTCGAGTTTCGATAATTTCATAAAGGAAAACGAAGAAAACGGCAATGTGACGGATATGAAGAACGTTCACGCCGAGATCAAAACAGATCACTCGGAGGGATACTCCTTTCTCCTCACCCAGAGCGAGGAAAAACAATATTATGTCTATCTGACGAGTTCCTTTGAACTGCTGCACCGCCTTTCCGCCGATATGAAGTGGTACACCCTCATAACCGCCCTGTTCGCTGTGGCGCTCTCCTTTGTGGTGAGCGGGTTTATGTCCATGCTCATCACGAAACCCGTCACCGAGGTCACCGAACGCGCCAAAGAACTTGCGCGGGGGAATTACGAGGGCAGCCGAGGAACGACCTATTTTTGCACCGAGCTGAACGAGCTGAGCCAATCGCTCGATTATGCGAGCAGCGAGATCGGGAAAACGGATAAAATGCAGAAAGAGCTCATAGCCAATGTTTCGCACGATTTCAAAACTCCGCTCACCATGATCAAGGCGTACGCCGCCATGATCCGCGAGATCTCCGGCAACGATCCCGAAAAGCGCGAAAAACACACGCAGATCATCATCGACGAAGCGGACAGGCTCGCCGCGCTCGTCGGGGACGTGCTCGACCTTTCGCGCTTGCAGACGGGGATCGACGAGACGGAGCGCACCGTGTTCAATCTCACGGAGGACGTCTATGCGGTCGCGGGCAGATTCGGCTACCTCACCGAAACGCAGGGGTTTACGCTCGAAACAGAGATAGACGAAGATATCTATACTTATGCGGGCAAGGCGCGCGTCGAGCAGGTGCTCTACAACCTCATCGGGAATGCGTTCAACTATACGGGAGAGGATAAGCGAGTGACCGTAAGGCTCAAACGGCAGAGAACATGTGCGCGCTTTGAGGTGGAGGACACGGGGAAAGGCATTCCGCCCGAGGAGATCGACACCATTTGGGAGCGGTATTACCGTTCCTCCGAAATGCACAAACGCCCCGTGCAGGGGACGGGGCTGGGGCTCTCCATCGTAAAGAGCGTCCTTTTGAAATATTCCATTCCCTTCGGCGTGCAGTCGGAGGACGGAAAGGGAAGCTGCTTTTGGGTGGACTTTCCGCTCCCGCCCGATGAATCGTGACCGAGCGCGGCGCCGGTTTTCCCGAAAATTCGGAAAAGAGGAAAAAATTTACGAAATGCCTCTTGACAATCTCTTGAAACTCATTTATAATAAGATACACTGAAATTGGGAAAACGAGGGTCGCGCTGTGGGGAGCGGGAGCTTCGCAAAGGTTCTTTTTGAAAAACAGCCTGCGGAAGAGCAGGCTGTTTTCATGTTTTTATGGCTGTTTTTTGATTTATGCGGGCTCCTTCGTGCGCTCTCTGACGCGCAGGGCGTTGAGTTCTGCGATGCGCCCCGTGAAGGTCGTGGCAGGGTCCCGCCGTTTGAGCGTCTCGGTGAATTTCGCCGTAACGAGCGCATAGATACAGAAAATGGGCACGGCGCCGAGGTTTGTTTCGAGCAGGGAATTGACGACGAGGGTGGTGATCTTTTGTCCCCAATCGGCGATCTCTGCACTGCGGATTCCGCCGATGAGCAGAGAGAATTCCCAGGCGAACTGTACCAAAATGCCGATCGAAAGCATCCAAAGGAGGGGAAAGCGCTTTGCTCTGTCCTTTTGGAACAGGTTATAACCGATCGCCGCAGCATAGCCGAGTACGAGAATGAGCGCCATATAGCCGTGATAGGAGCCCGTCGTGCGCTGGATCTTGATAGGAGTAAGGCTCTGACCGAAGGTGTTTGCAATGAGCGGTGCGGCGATCCACCATGTCACGATGAGAAGGGACCATTCAAGCAGATGTTTATCCTTGGCATACCACAGCCATATCCAGACGAAGTTGGTGATCCCGTAGCTCATGCTCATCCAAAGGAGTACCCAAAAGAGATCGCCTCCCTCGATCGAGCGGGAATGGGTGAGCAGATGAAAGATCCCGTAATCGACGACCATATACAGTACGCCGCCGAAAATGCCCCAAATAAGGGTGAGATATTTGCGTTTCACTGCAAGCAATACGCACAGTGCGACCAAAAATACGATGTCGAGATAGATATAAAGGGGGTTGAAAACCCTCTGCGCAATGATTTCCACAGCGCGCTCCTCTTTTGTTTTTTGTCATTTTATCATATTACAATTTGAATGTCAAGAGGATCGCGTTGAATGTCAAGAGGATCGCGCCGAAAGAAACCGTTCGGCGGGCGGCGGGTTATACGGTCGGCTCGGGAAGGGGCTGTACGGGGCGGATGGGCAGTTTGGGCGGGAACAGGCGGCGGGAAGGTTTCCCGTGCGGAAGGGGACGCCTCGTGTGGGGCTCGCCCTGCCCGGGACAGTCGCCGTCGGGGCAGCCGTTGTCCTGTTTGGGACAGTCACCATCGGGGCAATCGTCGTCTTGTTTCGGACAGTTGCCGTCGGGGCAACCGTCGTCTTGTTTCGGACAGTTGCCGTCGGGGCAGCTGTTATCGTCGGGGCAGTCACCATCGGGGCATTCCGAAATCTGGCGTTGTTCGGGCGCGCTTTGTTTGGTAACGTCCGAGCTGCAAGCCGCCGCGCCGCACAGGCAAAAGAGCGAGAGCAACAAACTCAAAATTTTCTTTTTCATATTCGCAGTATGCGAAAAGTTTTTGGAAATATTCTCTTGCTTTTTTCACAAACGTATGCTATAATAGTCATGTTCCTGAGCGGAAAGAGTGATCTGACGGCGAAGGGGTGAAAAGTCAAGAATTTTTTGCGCAAGCGTTTGCGCCGTTCTCCTTTTGCCCTCGCCGCAAAGGGGGATTTTTTTATGGAAGAAAAACGCATCGCCGTGCTCTCCGTGATTTTGGAAAAGCGGGAAGAGGCGGCAAAGCTCAACGCCCTGCTTTCGGAGTACGGAGAATACATTGTCGGCAGAATGGGGATACCTTATCATGAAAAAGAGGTCTCCGTGATCTGCGTCGTCATGGACGCTCCCGCCGGAGCCATCAACGCCTTGACGGGCAAGATCGGCCAGCTCGACGGCGTGACCGCGAAAACGTTGTTTAGCAAGTACTAAGTTCACGAAAAATCTTTTGCTTGCGCCATCCCTTGGCTCCCCCCTTGAGGGGGAGCTGTCACGAAGAAAGTGAGTGACTGAGGGGGTGTCACTACGAAAATAATTGTGCGAGGAAATTTTCTCCCTCGCCTTAACTTGCTTATCCTCTCGTTCGTTTCATCGGACACTAAGCCGCAAGAATGCGGCAAATTGTGGGCGCGCAGCGCAAAGCGTGGTTTTGCTCGCGCAAGTAATTTGGGAACCATCGAAACTATTCCCCAATGTCATTTCGAGCTTGTCGAGAAATCTCTACCGCTTTATAACAAAGTGAGATTTCTCCACGCGGTCGCTTCGCTCCCTTGGTCGAAATGACAATCAGAAACGGAGCAGCTTAAAAAAAGATTTTAAAAAATGTCATGTCGAGCCACCGAGGAACGAGGTGTGTCGAGAAATCTCTACCGCTTTATAACAAAGTGAGATTTCTCCACGCGGTCGCTCCGCGCCCTTGGTCGAAATGACAGTTAGAACTGCGGCGGGGCGAAATGACAAATAAAGAAGCGCGGGCGAAATGACAAAATTGGGACAGCAAGAAAATTGTCCCCCCCTTTCGGCACTGCGTGCCACTTTCCCCCGCTCTGCGAGGGACAGCGATACATGCCTCCCCCCAACTTGTTGGGGGGGAGGGTAGGGAAGGGGGCACCTTATTTTTTTACATGAGTAACCCTCCCCCTTCCGGCTCACTACGTTCGCCGCTGTCCTCCGCTCTGCGGGGGACAGCGAGGCTGAGATTTCTCGATTCCGCTTCGCTCCACTCGAAATGACAGCATGGAAATACGGGAAAAATAAAAATCCTTTACACAATCAATAAAAATCTTTTTAGGAGATAACCGATATGAAAAAATTATTTGCTGGAATTTTGGCAACTGCGCTCCTCGCGGGCGCGATGGCGGGCGTCACTGCCTGCGGCGGCAACGACCGCTCGAAGACGTGGCGGCAAGAAACCCTCGAAGTTTACTCTCCCGACGGCGCGCCCGCGCTCTCGCTCTGCTATGCGATCTCCGAAGAGGACAAGAAAAAGGACGAACTCTTCGACTTCGACATCGTGAATGCGGACACCATCACCACCTACGTCACGGGTGCAAACCCCAAAGCGGACATCTGCGTGCTCCCCGTGAGCGATGCGGCAAAGGTGCTCGGCACGGGTTCCGCCTATCAAATGCTCGGCACTGTCACGAACGGCAATCTCTATTTCCTCACGACGGGCGACAACGCCGTCCTCACTGCGGAGAACCTCAAAACGTCGCTTGTCGGCAAAAAAGTGGGTGTGGTGCAGCTTCCCAAAGTCCCCGGCCTTACCTTGCAGGTCGTTTTGAGCAAGTACAACATTCCTTACCAGACGATCGAGAGTGCGCAGGCGGAAGGGGACGCAGCAAAAGTCAACCTCGTCGCCTTCACCCCCGAAAACGTGACTCCTGCGGGCGGGTGCGATTACTATCTCTGCCCCGAACCCGCCGCGAGCGCAAAGATCAAGGGCACCGCGACCGCAGCCAAGCCTTTCAAAATGGCGGGCGACCTGCAAGCCCTTTACGGCCAAGAGGGTGGGTACCCGCAGGCGGCTGTCGTCGCCAAGAAGAGCGCCATCGAGAATTATCCCGAGCACATCAAGACCTTCCTCGGGTATCTTGAAAAGAGCGCTGAATTCCTCGAAAATGCGTCCGTGCAGGACATTTTGCACCTTCTCGACGAGGAACGCGAGGACGGCGTCACTCCTTCGTTCAGCGATAAAAATCTGACAAAAGAGGTCGTTTCCCGCTGCTCCGTCCGCTTTACGGCGACCAAAAATTGCAAGGATAAAGTGGTGAGTTTCCTCGATAAACTCATTGCCGTCAACCCCAACTCCACCGCAAAACCTGCGGACGCATTCTTCTACATGGGTTAAGTTTTGAAAAAGGAACTGTGAAAAAGGAACTGTTGTTTTCGGCGCTCGCGCTCCTGTTTTTGTGGGCGGCGTGGCTGATCGCTGCGGCGGTCGTGCGCAACGAATATGTGCTCCCTTCCTTTTGGGACGCATGCCGTGAAATGGGGCGGCTCTTTTTAGACGCCGCCTTTTGGCGCGCACTCGGAAATACCCTTCTCCGCACCCTTCTTGCCTTTTTGTTTTCAATTCTGCTTGGCGTGGGGTTGGCGCTCCTTGCCAACCTCCACAGAGCGGTGCGGGCGTTTTTTGCGCCGATCGTCTCCGTTCTACGCACCGTGCCGACCATGGCGATCATCCTCATCTTGCTCATCTGGACGAATCCCCGCGTCGCGCCCGTCATTGTCTCGCTTTTGGTGCTCTTTCCATCCTTTTATGCGGCGACGCTCGCCGCCCTCGACGAGGTGGAGGCGGGCTATGGAGAGCTTGCGCGGGCGTTCGGCGTTGGCGCGGGCAGAAAACTTGTCAAAATGTATCTCCCGCTCGTTTCGCCGCCCGTGCTCAAACAGGCGGGTGGGATCTTTTCGATGGGACTGAAAATCACCATCTCGGGCGAAGTGCTCGCCAATACTTACAGGAGCCTCGGCGGACTCATGCAGGAGGCGAAAATGTTTACGCAGATGCCCACCCTCATGGCGCTTACCCTGTTCAGCATTGTTGCGGGTTTTTTGCTTGAAGGGATGTGCTTGCTTGGCTATAAACTCATTGTGAGGTGGCGCGCATGATTCTGCAAAATGTTCAAAAGTATTACGGCGAGAAGGCCGCGTTGAAGAATATCGACCTCACGTTTGAGGAGGGGAAGATCACGGCGGTGCTCGGCGAGAGCGGCGCGGGAAAGACCACCCTTTTGCGCATTTTGGCGGGAATGCTCCCCTTTGAAGGGGAAGTGGACGGGACAAGCGGCAAAAACCCCAAGCGTAGAGAGGGGTGCAGCTATCTTTTTCAGGACTGTATGCTACTTCCCAACCTCACGGCGGAGGGGAATTGTAAATTCGTTCTGCCCAAGGAGGAGTGGGGCAAGATCGGCGAAATGCTCGTCCGCGTTGGGCTCGGGGGACGGGAAAACGCCCTGCCGCACGAACTCTCGGGAGGGGAGAAACAGCGGGTCTCCATTGCGCGCGCCTTTCTGTTCCCGCACGATCTGCTTCTCATGGACGAGCCCTTTTCCTCCCTTGATCTTGCCATCAAACGCTCGCTCATAAACCTTGTGTTTGAACTGTGGAAAGAGAAAAACAGCACCATCGTATTTGTCACCCACGACGTGCGGGAGGCGGCTCTGCTTGCCCACCGTGCTATCGTGTTAAAGCATGGGGAGATCGCCCTCGATGTGCAAATCGGCGCGCCCTTCCCGCGCGATTTTCTTGCTCCGCCCGAGGAGGAAACTTTGCTCATGCAGGCGCTGTTATAGTCGCGTATAAATTTTCTTGCGGAATTTTGAAATTTCTTTTGAATATCGCTTGACTTTTGGCGCATATTTTGTTATGCTAACAAACGTTGTTGGTGCATGCTATGTGTTGCGCGTCCAACAGTGAATTTAAAATGCTGGTGTAGCTCAGCAGGTAGAGCGCGTCCTTGGTAAGGACGAGGTCGGCAGTCCGAGTCTGCTCATCAGCTCCACGGAAAAAGGGAACGCAAAATGCGTTCCCTTTTTCCGTGGGAATGTCGCTCGGACTGCCGACCGAAAAGAGGGCTCCCGCAAAAAGACGAAGTATTTTTGTGGGAAGAGGAGGCGCCGCCTGAAAGGGGAGCTTTTCGTAAGAAAAGCGTGGAAAGCAGGCGTGCGGCGACGAAGTCCGAGTCTGCTCATCAGCTCCACTGAAAAAGGGAACGCAAAATGCGTTCCCTTTTTCAGTGGGAATAACTTGTCGCTCGGACTGCCGACCGAAAAGAGGTTTTTTATCTACCTGACTATATTTCATTTCGTCCAGCCATTCTCAATTTGTCATTTCGAGCGTAGCCACAGGCGAAGTCGAGAAATCTCACATGATTAAAACTAAGGTAGAGATGTCTCCACTTCGGTCGACATGACATTTTAGAACAGATGTCTCCACTTCGGTCGACATGACGTGATTGGGATGCAGACACCCCTTCCGCCTCCTTCGTCGGCACCCACCCCTCCAAGGGGTGGGCAAGGTTTCTCATAGCCTCTTCTAAGAGGAGGGCGGTAGAGGATGGGCATCGCATTTTACGCCCGCCGCGCAACCGTCAATAATTTATCATTTCTTTATCAAAGAGATCGTCGATGTTTACATTCAACACTTTTGCGATGGCGTAAAGTTCGATGTCGGTGACGGTTCGCGAACGGTCCTCAATGCGCGAAATGGAGCCTCTGCAAACGTAAACCGCATACAGTTCAAGCATGTTGGAAAGTTTTTGCTGACTCATTTTCAATTTTTTGCGATATTTTGCAACATTTTCTCCAATTAAATTCATTTTTGCGCCGTCGATAATTCTCGCCACAATTTTTTCTCCTTTTTTTAATTTTTGAGTGAATTCAATTTTCAATGCCTGCGAGATAATCGATAGACACATGAAAATATTTTGCGATCAGAATGAGTTTTGATAGGGTAGGTTCGCACTCGCCTCTTTCCCAAAGGCTTATGATCGACTTTCCGACATCAAGCTCCTTTGCAAGCTGTACTTGACCGATTTGCTTTTCTTGACGCAATTCTTTTAACCGTTCTGCAAATAAATTCTCCATAAAAATATTTTTCCACAATACTGGGAAAAATGCTTGACTTCCCAGTATTATGGGAGTATAATGATTTGCGGAGAGAGAAAAAAGATTAAAAGAGGAGAATGTCAATGCAAAAGAAGTTTGTTTACAACACAAAAACGCATCGCCTGCACATTGTCGGATATTGTCCACATGCGTCGGGTGGCTACAACATGATCTATTTCAACACAGAAGATGAGGCACTTGCTTACGACGGTAGAGCTGTGGGTTTGTGTAAACTGTGTCAAAAAAAACGTGAAACAATGGAAAAAACAAAGTAGGAGAAACAATTATGGAAACAAAAGAAATGAAAGCGGCAATTTCAAAGAAATTTTCAAAAAGTGCACGGATAATGTTAGCGTGTTGGGTAGCAATTTTTGCGCTATTTACAACATTATGTTTTGTTTATAGTGAGCACGTGAACTACGATTCCCTTACTAAGGATTACTGGCTTACATATGAGTGGCTTGGAATTAAATACGGATATGATCCGGCGCCTATAATCGACTATTCGATTACCAAGGCTGGAACAAATTATTATGTTGGTATGCTGTGTTTGGTAATATTCTTAAATCTTTTTATCTTGATTGCTCCGCCACTGATCTATTTGTTGATCAACAGACGGAAACGGAAATTGACCGAATTAACCGTCAACGATAAGGAGATTGTCGGCTCCTATACGAGTTTCATTCCGATCTCGAAAATAACATTGAAAATGCCGATCAAAAAGATCGACAATATCGCCGCCTTCAAGAATTTCTTTTTCTTATACACGGGTAAAGCGCTCCGTATCGCTTCTACATCGGGCGTCATTCGCATTCCTTACGTTCTCAATGCTGATGAGCTCGTGGCGTTTATTTCGGAGATGATCGAAAAGGCGAAGGGGAACCAAAAGCCGACACAGCTTGAAAAACCGCAAGGCGATGTGGCGGATAGCTTGAAAAAACTCGCCGAACTGCGCAATGCAGGAATTATCACCGAGGAAGAATTCAATCAAAAAAAGAGCGAGCTATTGGGTAAAATGTAGCCGACATAAAATTATCCCCGCGCAAACGCGCGGGGATATATTTTACTATTTACCCTCTCCGTGGGAGAGAGGTAGGGTGCGGGGCGTGTTCTGAATACGTCATGTTGAGCGAAGTCGAAACATGTCCGCATTATAAAAATAAGGACATTCCTCGACTGCGCTCGGAATGACGTTATTTTGACGTTATTTTATAATAATGGCGTAATTTTATAAAGCGGTAGAGATTTCTCGGCACGCCTCGTTTCTCGGCGGCTCGAAATGACAGTATTAAAAAACCCGAGGGCGGGGGCGCAGAATGCGCCCCGCCCTCGGGTTAATCATTCTAATCGAAAACCCTCAAACAATGCCTTTTAACATATCGCTCATATCGTAGAGGCCGGCGGGTTTGCCGATGAGCCAAGCGGCCGCCTTCAATGCGCCAGAGGCAAAAACTTTGCGGCTCCGCGCCGAGTGGGATAGGGTCACGATCTCATCCTCGCCCGCAAACATCACCTCGTGTTCGCCCACGATCGTCCCGCCGCGCACGGCGTGAATGCCGATCTCGCTCTTTTCCCGCACGCCTACCATGCCGTGCCGCCCGTACACGTTCTCCTTTTCGCCCGCCTTTTTCACGCTCTCCGCAAGCATGAGCGCGGTGCCCGAAGGCGCGTCTTTCTTTTGGTTGTGGTGCCGCTCGATGATCTCTACATCGAACCCGTCGCCGAGTACCTTTGCCGCCTTTTCCACAAGCAGCTGCAAAAGATTGACGCCGAGAGACAGATTCCCCGTCTTGAAAATGGGGATTTTTTTTGCGCTGTCCTGAATGCGCACAAGGTCGTCGTCCGTGTAGCCCGTCGCCGCAAGCAGCACGGGAACATTTCGCTCCTCCGCAAATGTCAGCAACTCACTCAGTCCCTGCGCGGAGGAAAAGTCGATGATGACGTCAAACTTTTCATGTACTTTCGTCAAGCTATCGTGGACATGGTAGGGCATGGGGGAGGGGACAACGTCCACGCCGCAGACGACGGTCTCGCCCTGCGCTGCGGCAAGTTCGGTCACCATGCGCCCCATTCTGCCGCAGCAACCGCAAAGGAGAATGTTCATGCCTTGACCTCCAAACCGCAAAGCTCCATCGCAGCGCGGAGCTGGGAGAGATGTCCTTCTTCCAACGGGGTGAGGGGAGCGCGGGGAACGCCCGCCTCGAACCCGAGAAGAGCCATGCCCGCCTTGACGGGAATGGGGTTGACTTCCACAAAGCACGCCTTGGAGAGAGGAAGGAGCAAATCGCTTAGTCTGTTCGCCTCGGCGAGGTCTCCGCCCAAAACCGCAGACGTGAGCTGTTTTTCGAGCTTGGGCGCGAGGTTGGAGACGACGGAGATGACCGCCGTGCCGCCCGCCGCGAGAATGGGCAAATTGAGGGCGTCCTCGCCCGAATAGAGGTCGCATTTTCCGCGAATGAGGCGCGCCGTTTCCATTACTTGCGCCATGTTGCCGCTCGCCTCTTTGATCCCCGCCATGTTGGGGATCTCGGCGATCTTTGCCATCGTCTCGGGCAGAATGTTCACCCCCGTGCGTCCGGGGACATTGTAGGCGATGACGGGGATATGTACGGCGGAACAAATTGCTTGATAGTAGGCGACAAGCCCGTCCTGCGTGCACTTGTTGTAGTAGGGGGTGACGGCGAGAATTCCGTCTGCGCCGAGCTCCTCCGCCCGCTTGCTTGCCTCCACCGCCTTTGCCGTGCAGTTGCTCCCCGTGCCAAAGATGAGCTTTATCCGCCCCTTTGCATGCGCTACGGCAAATTGCATGACGGCGATCTTTTCCTCCTCCGTCATGGTGGCGGGTTCGCCCGTCGTGCCTAAAATAACGAGCGCGTCCGTGCCGTTTTCGATCTGGTAGTCGATCATCTTCCCGAACGCGCCGAAGTTCACTCCGTCTGCCGTGAACGGGGTGATCATCGCCGTTGCCGAGCCTTTTAAAAATCCTGTCATAATTTTCTCCCTGTATCTTTGTATGATGGTTTGCTTTTGTTGGTGAGAGGGGGCACCGCTGTATTTGCGTCATGCTGCTCCGCCCGTACGTTCTATGTTCGAGTAGCGCGTTGGAGCGTCATGCTGAGCCGTAATGTGGAAACGTAGTCCCGTGAGCGAGTCCGCGAAGGCATCTTGGTACGTTTTGGTTTGGTTTTAATCGTACTTGGACGTAGCAAGATTCCCTCGGGGAATTGCCATGTCGGACTGCGTTATTGTAGTTCGCCTCGGAATGACGCGCTACGCTCCCCTAAGAGGGGCGCCAAGGGGGTGCAAGCAAAGAATTGTGCGAAACTAATTGAAAAATTTTCTTTCTGCGAGAAGTTCGGCAAGCAGCACCGCGCCGCCCGCCGCTCCGCGCAACGTGTTGTGCGAAAGCCCGATAAAACGGTAATCAAATACACTGTCCTCGCGGAGCCGCCCCGCCGAGATCGCCATGCCGCCTTCCAGGTCACGGTCGAGTTTCGCCTGCGGACGGTCGTCCTCCTCAAAATAATGAATAAACTGCTTGGGCGCGGAGGGAAGGGCAAGTTCCTGCGGCAATCCGCGATAATTTTTCCACGCGCTGAGAATTTCTTCCTTTCTCGGCTTTTTTTCAAAGGAGACGAATACCGCCGCAGTGTGTCCGTCCGAGACGGGCACCCGCAAACACTGCGCCGTGATCGCGGGAGAGACCGAGGGAAGAATTTCTCCGCCTTGGAGCGTTCCCCAAATTTTGAGGGGCTCTTTTTCGCTCTTTTCCTCCTCGCCGCCGATGTAGGGAATGATATTGTCGAGAATTTCGGGCATCCGTTCAAAAGTCTTGCCGGCGCCCGAGATCGCCTGGTAGGTGCACACGGCGACGCTCTTTATTCCGAAACCGCGCAGGGGGTGCAGAAGGGGCACATACGATTGGAGCGAGCAGTTGCTCTTGACCGCGATGAATCCGCGCTCTGTGCCGAGACGCTTTCGCTGGAAGGGAATGACATCGAGGTGCTCGGGGTTGATCTCGGGGATCACCATGGGGACGTCGGGGGTAAAGCGGTGCGCCGAATTGTTGGAGACAACGGGAATTTCGAGCTTTGCATATTTTTCTTCGAGCGCGCGGATCTCCTCCTTCTTCATATTGACGGCGCAAAACACGAAATCGACCTTTCCCACGAGACTTTCCGCGTCCTTTTCGGCGTCGAGTACGACGAGGTCTTTCAATGTTTCGGGAATGGGGAAGGGCATTGCCCACCTGCCCGCGACGGCCTCTTCATAGCGCATGCCCGCGCTTTTTGCGCTTGCGAGCAAGAAGGCGGGGGTAAAGTAAGGGTGACGGGACAAAAGTCCCGCAAACCGCTGGCCCACCATGCCCGTCGCGCCCACGATGCCGACCTTGTATCTTTTCATGACGCACCTCTCTGTTTCCTGTAAAAAAAGGGCAGCGACTGCGTCGCCGCCCATAACGCCGTTATTTTACCATACACAGGCGGAAAAGTCAAAGAATTTGCTTGATTTTAATTGAAATATTTTTTGATTTGTAGTACAATGAAAATATCTTGGTTTTTTCGGCCTTTGCCGATATACGATTTTTACGGAGTTTATCTATGGCAGACAGAGAACGTAAGGGCTTGGTTGCCCGTTGGCTCGAAGGAAAAGAACGCAGCGAGGAGTATGCGCGCAGCACCCTTCCCACAAACCGCGTTTCGCTCTTTTGGGATATTCTGAAAGGCAGGTTCGGGAGGCTCATGCTGGTAAATTTGCTTGTGCTGCTCACCTTCCTGCCCGTTATCGCGATCTTTATTTGGAGATACCTTGCGATCAATACCGATCTCATGATCGGGCCCTATGATTCGAGCTTTTTACTCGGCTATCCCGCCGTGCCGGACGCGACGGGGCTCATGGAATATGTGCGGCTCAACCAGGACCTCGTGTTCTTCGGCCTGCTTTTCCCCGCAGGCGCGATCGCGGCGGTGGGGATCTCGGGCGGCATGTACATCATCCGCAATCTCATCTGGACAGAGGGGATCTTCGTCGCAAACGACTTCGTGCGCGGCATCCGCCGCAATTATTGGAACGTGCTCGAAGCGGTGCTCGTCCTTGTTCTCTTCCTGTTTTTGGCGCAGACGAGCAGCAATCTTGCCGACTTCCAGGTGGCGCTCGGCAGCGATCTTTCGGGCTGGCTCATCGCCTCGAAGGTGATCGGCTATATCCTGCTCGCCTTGTCGGTGCTCATCTGCCTGTGGATGATCTCCCTCGGGATCAACTACAAGCAGGGTGTTTGGGCGCTCTTCCGCAATGCGGTCGTCATGACGGTGGGGACCTTCCCGCAGACGATCGTCTTTGCCGTTCTGGCGCTCTTGCCCGCCATTTTCTTCTTCTTCAACATCACGATCCTGATGGCGATCGGCCTCATCTTCTACTTGCTCATCGGTTTTTCATTCGCCATGCTCATCTGGATGGATTACAGCCAATGGGCGTTCGATAAATTCGTGAACCCCAACATCGGGGTGTCCACGGGGCGCGGGCTCTACAACAAAGAGACAAAGACGGTCAACACGGGCCGTCAGGACAAGCCTGCGGAGGACAGCGAGGCGATGCGCGAATACCGCCGCATGATCGTGGCGCAGGGCAAAAGCAAGCTCGTCTCCCGTCCCATCAAACCCATTGACGACGATCTCGAACTCTATCAACTTCCCGATTCCTTCAACCGCGAAGATCTGCAAAAGCTCAAAGAGAGCAAACAGGCGATGGAGGAGGACGTCAAACAGTATGCGGAAGAGCACAAGGGCGACGAACAGTATGTAGAGTATAACCGTCAGTTCGAGGAGCGCGAACGGGCGCTCCGTGAAGAGGACGAAAAGAAAAAGAAGAAGAGAAAGCGTCCGCCGAAGATGCTCAACAAGCGCTGATATGGGCAACGCTTACCGTCATCTTGCCGAATGGTTTGAATATCTCAACGACGACTGCGACTATCCGAAATGGTCGCAGTATTTCGTGGCAAAATTAGATCTTCTCGGCGCGGGCAAAAAGGGCTTGGAGCTCGGCTGCGGCAGCGGCGCATTCTGCCGTGCCCTCACGCGGGCGGGCTTTCTGATGAGCGGCGCGGACAATGTTCCCGAAATGCTCACAAAGGCCGAAAATCTCGCGCGCAGAGAAGGACTGAAAATTTCCTTCTTCCGCGCAGACGCCGCCGCGCTCCGCGCACCCGAAAAGTACGATTTCATCCTCGCGCCCAACGACGTGTTCAACTATCTCCCGCCCGAAAAGCTCGTCTCCGCCTTCAAGCACGTTACAAAAACGCTGGAAAAAGGCGGGATCTTTTGGTTTGATGTGAGCTCCTTTTACAAACTTTGCAACAAGGTTGCAGATACTATCTCGGCGGACGACCGCGAGGACGTTACCTATCTCTCCTTTAACCGCAGGGAGGGAGACCGCGTCCGCATGGACGTGACCCTCTTTGTGAAGAGACCGGACGGCGCGTTCGACCGCTACGACGAAACGCATACGCAATATCTCCACGAAGAGGCGAAGATCGCCGCCGCGCTTTCGGAGGCGGGGTTGGAACTTCTGTGCACGGAGGGACATCTCGGCGAGCCCAAAGAGGGGAGCGACAGACTTAATTTTATATGCAGAAAGAAGTAAGTAAGATTTATAAAACACTTGTGGCGGGAGGGGAAGTTTCCCTCGCCGTCCTCGATACGACCGCGCTCGTCAAAGAGACGGCGGCGCGGCACGGGCTCTCTCCCGTCTGCCAGGCGGCGCTCGGACGCACCATGACGGCGACCGCCTACCTTTGCAGCTGGCTCAAAGGGGAGGAGAGCAGCCTCTATGTCACCGTTGCGGGGGACGGCGCGGGCGGAAAGATCTCCGTCTCGGGAGACGGCGCGCTGCACCTTCGCGGCAATATCGCCGTGCCCGATCTTGTCCTTCCGCTGCGCGCGGACGGCAAGCTCGATGTGGGCGGCTGCGTGGGCAGAAAGGGGACCTTGACCGTCGTCCGCGATGACGGCGAGGGGATCCCGTTCGTCGGCACGAGCGAACTTTTGACGGGGGAGATCGCGGAGGATTTTTCCGCATACTTTCTCACGAGCGAACAGCGTCCCACGGCGGTCGCGCTCGGCGTGCTCGTTTCGCCCGAGGGGGTCTGCCTCGGCGCGGGCGGCGTTTTCTTGCAGCCCATGCCGGGCGCAAGCGAGGAGGCCGTCTCCTATGCCGAGGAAAAGATCGCAACCTTTGCCAACATCTCCGCTCTCATCGCCGAAAAGGGCGCGGAGGGCATTTTAAAGGAATATTTCGCCGCAGAAAATGCGGAGGCGCGGGAGATCGTGTTCCGCTGCCGCTGTTCGCGGGAAAAGGCGGCCTCCGCCGTGCTCTCCATGGGAAGGGAGGACGCGGAGAAACTGCTCGAAGAGGCGGGGGAGATCTCCGTGCATTGCCACGATTGCAACACCGATTATTTCTTCGGAAAGGAAGAAGTCGCCGCGCTGTTCGGCGGCGGGGAGAAGAAGTGAGCGACGACAAGGTAAAAAAACTGACCTTTGACGAGGAGTTCCTGCTCGAAAGCGCCGAAAAGCGCTACGGCGAGGGGGATTTTCTCGGCGCACTTAAAATGCTGAATAAAAGGAGCGAAATGTACGATCCCTCCGCAGACGCGTCCGCGCTCTATGCGGCCGTCTATGATGAGCTCGGGCTGTGGAGCCTCTGCGCGGATTCGTGGTTCCGCTTTCTCGACACCTGCAACGAAGCGGACTTCTCGGAGGGGTATGAGGGGCTTTCCTATGCCTTTATGAATATGGGGGACGACTTTCAGTCCGAACTCTTCTTGCGGCACATCTATTCGGAGGACTTTCCCGAGCCCGAAGAGCCCCGTCCGCCCCTGCGCCTCGTCCATTCGGCGGACGGCGGGGTGGAAGATTCGGAATTTCTCTTTCGCGGGATCGAATGTATCAAACGGGGCGATCTGAACGGCGCGCGGGAGGCGCTTGCCGAGATCCCGCCCGAAAGCAAAGATTTTCCCTCCGCCTCCGGCCTCACCGCGATGTGTCTTTTGCTCGAAGGAAACACAGACGGCGCGGCGGAGGAGTGCGCGCGCCTTCTTACCTTTTTCCCCGATAACGTGCATGCGCTCACGACCTATTGCGCAGTGCTCGGAGCAAAGGGAGATACCGACGGCGCGCGGGAAGTGGGAAAACGACTTGCGCAGATCAAGACCGATTCCGCAGAGGATCTCTTCCGCGTGTCGACCGCGCTCTGCGAGACGGGGCTCGACGAAGAGGCCTACGAAAAACTTTCCCTCCTCAAACAAAAGACGCCATATAGCGACGATACCCTCTGGTTCCATGCCGTTTCCGCCCAGCGCACGGGCAGGACGGAGGAGGCGATCGATTCCCTCGATCTTTTAACGACGCTCTATCCCCGTAAAGCGGTCGCAAAGTACTTCCTTGTCCGCCTGCGCGAATTTGCCGACGGGAACGAGGAACCGTTTACCATGAATTACTTCTACCGCCTGCCCGACGAGGAATACCGCACTGTTGTCTCTTTCTTTTTGGCGGCGAGCAAGGCGCGGCGGGCAGACGCCGAACAATTTGCGGAGTTTCCCGTCATCGACGACTATTTCCGCCTCGCGTTCGACCAGCTCGACGGCAGGGACGACAAATTGCAGGCACTTGCAGGGAGCGTGGCGGTCAAGTGCCGCTGCGACGCCCTCGTCCGGGAGGTGCTGCTCGACTACAATGTGTCGGAGAGCATCAAGTTTTCCATTTTGGCGGAGCTCATCCACCGCAACGAGGAAAATTCCTTCGGCGTCGTCATGTGCAGCTTGTACCGTGAATTTTTTACCCACAAGATCCACATCGGCAACCGCAAGCGCACCCCCTTTTTGAGCGCGTTTACGGATGTGTATGTAAAATATGCGATCATCAGCGAGGACAACGAGGAGAAGATCATCGCCGCAGCGGAGGATATTTACCGCACCCTCGAAGCGGCGGAGGCGCTTGATTACGCCGACGAGGAGGAGGCGATGGCAGCCGTCATCTACCGCGAGGCGCGCATGCCCGACAGCGAACATTCCATCGAGGAGATCGCAAAATTTTTCGACGCAAATCTTTCCGTCGTGAAAGAAATTCTCAATTATATCATATAGGACCGTGAAATGAAAAAACTCATCGACTTTGACGGATTGTTCGACAAAAAACTTTCGGAATATATGGAAGAAAACTTCGGCAAGTACACCGAAAAACAGTGGGAAAGTATCATTCCGAAACTTTATAAGAACTTCGGCGACACCTTCATCAAGAGCGCGGGAAATACCCCCAAGGGCTACTATGCGGAGATGTCGGACGAGGAGCTCGTGGAGACGCTCGCCGCCCATGTGCGGGAGGGGGTGCCCGTCTCCGATTTCCTCTGCAACGAATTGCAGGAGCGCAACTGCCCCGACGGGCTTTTGGAACTCATGAAGAGCGGCGAAGAGGAGCTCGTCACCCTCGCCGTCAATCTGGCGGGCGACAGCGTGAAGGCGTTCGGCGTCTATTTCGATCTTCTGACGGGTGATTTGGACGCGGAAGTGAAGGACACCGTCGTCGAGCGCCTCAAAGGGGACGCGGACAGCGCCAAAGAGCGGGCGATCGAGCTCTACCAAAAGCATGTCGAGCGGGAATACATGCTCGAAATTCTCTCCCGCTGCAAACAAAGAGACGACCGCGTGTTTGAGATCCTCATGACGGCGTTCCGCACCTCTCCCGACGAGCTGCCCATGCACGCGAGCTACCTCGCAAGCTACGGCGACGAGCGCGCGCTGCCCGTGTTGCTCGACTTCATCGACCGCGACGAGACCAACTACCTCGAATACCAGGAACTCAAATACGCCATCGAGGCGCTCGGCGGGGAATATACCCGCGTCCGCGACTTTTCCGCCGACCCGTATTATATCGAAATCATGGAGCAGTCGCATGCGCCCGCCGCTCCAGAAGAGAAAAGGGACTGAGATGAACTACATTCGGAATGAAAGATTCGGACAGGAGCGGGCGCTCTACAACACGAGAAACGCCGTTGTGGAAAATTGCCGCTTTGCGGGGGAGGAGGACGGCGAGTCCTTTCTCAAAGAGAGCTCCGATATCACGGTAAAGAATTGCTTTATGGATCTGCGCTATCCCATGTGGCACTGCGAAGATCTCACCGTGGAGGATTGCGAGATGACGGCAAATTGCCGCGCCGCCCTCTGGTACGACAGAAACGTCACCCTCCGGCGATGCAAGATGAACGGGATCAAGGCGCTGAGGGAGTGCGTCGGCGTCTCGCTTGACGCCGTCGAGGCCGATTCCCCCGAGTTCGGCTGGCGCTGTAAAAACATTGCGGTCGAAGGAGGGAAGATCACCTCCGAATACGCCTTTTTCGAGAGCGAAAATATCCGCGCGGACGGGCTGGACTTTTCTGGGAAATACGCTTTCCAATATACGAAGAACGTCTTGCTCCGCAGCGCGAAATGCAAGACGAAGGACGCCTTCTGGCACGCGCAAAACGTCACCGTGCAGGATTGCGATCTCGACGGGGAATACATCGGCTGGTATTCGGACGGGCTCACCCTTATCGGCTGCCGTATCAGGGGCACCCAGCCCTTCTGCTACTGCAAAAATCTGCGCCTTATCAACTGTACAATGGAGGGCTGCGATCTCGCCTTCGAGTACAGTGACGTCGACGCCGACGTTCGGGGAGAGATCCTCTCGGTGAAAAACCCGCTCTCGGGCAGGATCGTCGCGGACGGGTTCGGAGAGATCATCCTGCGGGGGAGCAAACACGAATGCCGCGCGATGATCGCCGTCCGCAAACATTGAGGGCATTTCCCGAAAAATTGTCATAATCGAGCGCCTTACGCCATAAGTTATTCAAGCAAGGAATTTCGGCGGAGGCGTTTATTTTATGGAAAATAACAGCGTTTATGAGGATATTGCCGCCCGTTGCGGCGGAGAGATCTATCTCGGCGTGGTGGGACCCGTCCGTACGGGCAAATCCACGTTCATCAAAAAATTTATGGAAGAGCTCGTCCTTCCGGCGGCGAGCGGCGCAAAAAAACAGCGCATGACGGATGAACTTCCCCAATCGGGCTCGGGGAAGACGGTGATGACCACCGAGCCGAAGTTCGTCCCCGAAGAGGCGGCGGAGATCACCTTCAAACAGGCGTCCGCAAAAGTGCGGCTCATCGACTGCGTCGGCTTTCCCGTGGAGGGGGCGTCGGGGTTCGAGGAAGAGGGGAGCCCCCGCCTCGTGAAAACGCCGTGGAGCGATTCTCCCGTTCCCTTTGAGGTCGCGGCGGCGGAAGGCACGCGGAAGGTCATCCGCGACCATTCCACCATCGGCGTGCTCGTCACGACCGACGGCTCCGTCACGGGCATTCCCCGCGCGTCCTATGAGGCGGCGGAAGAGCTTGCGGCCGAGGAACTCAAAACCATCGGCAAACCCTTTGTCATTCTGCTCAACTGTATCGAGCCGGACGGGGCGGAAGAGCTCCGCCGCGCGCTCGAAGAAAAATACGGCGCGCCCGTCGTCGCCGCCAATGCGGAAAAGCTCACGGCGGAGGAGATCGGCGGGGTGCTCGAACGGGTGCTCTATGAGTTCCCTGTTCTCTCCATCGACGTCGACATTCCCGACTGGGCGCGGGTGCTCGACGCGGACAGCGCGCTCATCTCCGAGCTGCTCTCCGGCCTGCGCGCGCTCGCTCCTTCCATCAACAAAATGAGCGATTGCGCCCTGCTCGACGGGCTGTATGCGGAGAGCGAGCTGCTGCTCCCGCCCGTCTCGATGAAACTCGAACCCGCAACAGGCAAGGCATGTGTGCAGATCGCCGCAAAAGAGGGAGCGTTCTACCGCATTTTGGGCGAGCAGTGCGGGGTGGAGATCGGAAACGACTTTGCCCTCATGAGCTACGTCGCCTCCCTCGGCAAGGCGAAAAAACTCTACGACCGCGTGGGGCAGGCGTTTGCGGAGGCGGAGGAGTGCGGCTACGGGATCGTGCCGCCGGACGGGGACGAAATGAGCCTCGACGAGCCGAAAGTCGTGAAAAAGAGCGGTCGGGTGGGGGTGAACCTGCACGCTGCCGCGCCGAGCTACCACATCATCCGCGTAGATGTCTCGGGCGAAGTCAGTCCCGCGCTCGGCGATCTCGAAAGGAGCGAGGCGTTTGTAAAAGAACTTTCCGAGGGCATGACGCAGGAGCCCGAAAAAGCGTGGAATACCAACATGTTCGGCAAGACGCTTAAAGAGACGCTCGGAGAGGAGCTCTACCACAAGAACCGCTCCATGGAGGAAAAATTGCAAAAAAAGATGCGCAAGACGGTCACCCGCATCGTCAACGAGGGCAAGGGCGGAGTTATCTGCATTTTGCTGTAATCAAAAGGAAAAATGATGGGGCGCCGCGCGGCAAAATGCCGCGCGGCGCCCCTTATGCGTGCAAGACTTTTTATCGCAAAGTTCTTGACAACCCATAGGCGGAATGATATAATTTGCCGTAGGAGGTGCCATTATGGCGGAAAAAGAGAAAAAAGGAAAAGGTTTAACTTATGCGGGGCTTGTTTTGCTCCTCATCTTTGCGGCGGTCACCGTGCTGAGCTTCGTTTTTTATAACCAGATCAACGACACCGAAAACGGTTGGTTTGCGCAGTCCGACACAAACAGCGTATTCGTCAACTTTCTTTTCGGGATCGCACCCAAACTCATCAACACGGCACAGGTGCTCTTTGTCACCTTGCTCGTGCTCTACATCG
The DNA here is from genome assembly GCA_947632195.1 of uncultured Clostridia bacterium. Classification (GTDB taxonomy): domain Bacteria; phylum Bacillota; class Clostridia; order Christensenellales; family Borkfalkiaceae; genus Gallimonas. The sequence goes on from CANROE010000008.1 coordinate 46,707, forward strand.
TCTGCGCGGTCTTGCGCAAAGTATTCAGAAATACGCCCCGCCGTATCACGATCGGCAAACTCGTCATCAGTATCGTAAAGGTCGTGATCTGGGTCGCATGCGTCATCGCCGTCCTTGCCGTTTGGGGATTCAACGTCGGCGCGCTCATCGCAAGCGCAGGCATTTTAACGCTCATCATAGGCCTCGGCATGCAGAGCCTCATCGCCGACGTCGTCGCGGGGATCTTCCTCGTCTGCGACGGCACCCTGCAAGTGGGGGACATCGTCACCATCGACGGCTGGCGCGGCACCGTGCAGGAGATCGGGATCCGCAACACCAAGCTCATCAATTACAGCGGGGACATCCGCGTCGCCAACAACAGCACCATCAAAGTGTTCATCAACCAGAGCCGCGAGGATTCCTATCCGACCGTCATAGTCGGCATTCCCTACGAGGAGAATTTGCAGCACGTCAAAGATGTGTTTGAAGAGAACAAGGCGAAGATCAAGGAACTCTGCCCCTGCCTTTTGAGCGATATCGACTTTAACGGCGTGGACGAGCTTGCCGATTCGAGCGTGAATCTGCACTTCGGCGCAAAGTGCAAGGAAGGAGACTTCTTTGCGGCACAGCGGCAGATGCGCGGCGCGATCAAGACGGTATTCGAGGAAAACGGGATCTGCGTTCCTTTCCCTCAGATCGTTCTGCACGAAGAGGAAAAGAAGTAATTTCAGGTTTCAAAAAAGACGCGGGCTCCCGCGTTTTTTTGTGTAATGGGTACTTGAAAATATGGCGTCGCACAGTGGTCATTCAAATCGTCATGTCGACCGAAGGCTTAGCCGAAGTGGAGACATCTCATCTTTAGTGTTAAAATATTGTAGAGATTTCTCGATTCCGCTACGCTCCACTCGAAATGACATGGGGATTTGAACTTTTCAAACGGACGCAGAAAAATGCGAGAAATTTTTCGGAAATATTTTCCGCTACACTCTTGAAATTTTCGCGATTATATCTTATAATAAGATCGCACAGTTCTTATAATAAGATCGCACAGTTTGCACATGCCAAAAGGGGGGAAAATAAAAATGGACAATCAAGCAAAACACGCCGTTGCGTGCGGCAGGACCGCGCTCGGGATCGAGTTCGGCTCCACACGGATCAAAGCGGTGCTGGTGGACGAAGAAAACAACGTCGTCGCCTCGGGTAGCCATGAGTGGGAGAACCGCCATATCGGCAACATCTGGTCGTATTCTCTCGAAGATATCCGTATCGGCGTGCAGGACGCCTACGCCAACATGGCCAAGGACGTCTACGACAAATACGGCGAGACGCTCACCGTCATCGGCGCGATCGGCTTTTCGGCGATGATGCACGGCTACATGGTGTTCGACGAGAATGACGAACTGCTCGTTCCCTTCCGCACCTGGCGGAACAATACGGCGGCGTATGCGGGTGACAGGCTCACCGAGCTCTTCGGCTATCACATTCCCGCCCGTTGGTCGATCGCCCACCTCTACCAGGCGATCCTCGACAAAGAGGAGCACGTTCCGAAAATCAAATTCCAGACGACGCTCGAAGGCTACATCCATTGGAAACTCACGGGCAGAAAGGTGCTCGGGATTGGCGAGGCGTCGGGCATGTTCCCCGTGGACCCCGTGACAAAGCAATACAACCCCGTCATGCTCAAACAGTTCAACGACCTCGTAAAGGACAGAAATCTTCCCTTCAAGGTGGAGGATATTCTGCCCGAAATTCTGCTTGCGGGCGAAGAGGCGGGACGGCTCACCGAAGAGGGGGCGCGTTTCCTCGATCCGACGGGCAACTTAAAGGCGGGGATCCCGCTCTGCCCGCCCGAAGGCGACGCAGGTACGGGCATGGTGGCGACCAACTCGGTGAAAAAGCGCACGGGCAACGTCTCTGCGGGAACTTCCGTGTTCGCAATGATCGTGCTCGAAAAGGAACTCTCCAAGGCCTATCCCGAAATCGACCTCGTCACGACTCCCGTGGGCGATCTCGTCGGCATGGTGCACTGCAACAACTGCACTTCCGACCTCAACGGCTGGGTGAACATGTTCGGCGAATTCGCGGCCATGCTCGGCGTGGAGATCCCCCGCTGGAAACTCTACGATACCCTCTACTTCAAGGCGCTCGAAGGGGACAAGGACTGCGGCGGGCTGCTCTCCTATAACTATATTTCCAACGAGCACGTCACCAACGTCGATCACGGCAGGCCGCTCTTTGTGCGCAAGGCGGACAGCAAGTTCGATCTTGCAAACTTTATGCGCTGCCACCTCTACTCGGCGTTCGGCGCGCTAAAAGTCGGCTGTGACATCATGCTCAAAGAGGAAGGGGTGAAACTCGACCGCATTACGGGCCACGGCGGTATCTTCAAGACGGAGCGCGTGGGACAGAGTTTCCTCGCTGCGGCGATCGGCGCGCCCGTCACCGTGATGAAAACGGCGGGCGAGGGCGGCGCATGGGGCATGGCGGTGCTCGCAAATTATATGTTGACAAAGCGCAAGGGAGAATCGCTCGAAGAGTACCTCGAAAACCGCGTGTTTGCGGGACAGGAGGGGATCACGATCGCGCCCGATCCTGCGGATATGGCGGGCTTTGAAGAATTTGCAGACCGCTACGTCGCAGGCCTTCCCATTGTAAGAGAAGCCGTCCACAGTCTGAAATAAGGAGTAAAATCATGCTTGAAGAATTGAAACAAAAAGTATTGGAAGCAAATCTCGACCTCGTAAAGCACAAGCTGGTACTGTTCACCTGGGGCAATGTCTCCGAGATCGACAGAAAGAGCGGGCTTGTGGTAATCAAGCCGTCCGGCGTGAGCTACGAAGAGATGACCGCAGAGGATATGGTCGTTGTGGACCTCAACGGCAAGGTAGTGGAGGGGAATTTGCGTCCCTCTTCCGATACGCCCACCCATATCGAGTTTTATAAGGCATTCCCCAACGTCGGCGGCGTGACGCACACCCATTCCACCTTTGCAACATCGTGGGCGCAGGCGGGCAGGAGCATTCCTTTCTACGGGACCACCCACGCGGACTATTTCTACGGGGATATTCCCTGCGCGCGCTCTCTCACGAAAGAGGAGATCGAGGGGGAATACGAGAAGAACACGGGACTTGCGATCATCGAAAAATTCAGAGAGGACCGTCTCAATCCCATCGAAGTGCCCGGCGTGCTCATTAAAAGCCACGGCGTGTTTGCGTTCGGCAAGGACGCGGACGGCTCTGTGTACAATGCGACGGTCATCGAAGAGGTCGCGAAAATGGCCTTCCTCACCGAACAGATCAATCCCACCGTCACCCGTGCCGACCGCTTTATGATGGAAAAACATTACCAGCGGAAACACGGCAAGAATGCGTATTACGGACAGAAGAAGTAAATTCACGAAAAATCTTTTGCTACGCAAAATCTTTTTCCGTGAGGGAATTGGCGTTTGCGCCTTAACTTAGTTGCTCTCGCGGTCGCGTTGCCTTACACTAAGCCGCAGGTATGCGGCAAATTGGGTGCGCTTATGGAAAATGGCGATTTTCCAACGCGCAGTGATTATAATCACGAAAAATCTTTTGCTACGCAAAATCTTTTTCCGTGAGGGAATTGGCGTTTGCGCCTTAACTTAGTTGCTCTCGCGGTCGCGTTGTCTTACACTAAGCCGCAGGTATGCGGCAAATTGGGTGCGCTTATGGAAAATGGCGATTTTCCAACGCGCAGTGATTTGGGAAGCCATCATAGCCGTTCTCAATCACGTCATGTTGAGCGAAGGCGTAAGCCGTAGCCGAAACATGTCCTTATTGTAATGCGGACACCCTTCGACAAAGCTCAGGGTGACGTAATTTGGAACGGCGGGTCGGCAGCATTTTCTAAATGTCATTTCGAGCTTGTCGCCCCGCGCGCGGTTCTGATTCTCTAAGCGCGGCACGAGGAGCGTAGCGACGAAGTAGAAATCTCTACCACATTTTAATAAAGCGAGATTTCTCCACGCGCCGCTAAGGCGGCTTGGTCGAAATGACAAATCAAGGGACAGCAAGGGGAAACAGCACGCCATTCCCCAATGTCATGTCGAGCGAAGTCGAGACATCTCTACCACATTTTAATAAAGCGAGATTTCTCCACGCGCCGCTAAGGCGGCTTGGTCGAAATGACATAATCATAGCAGCGGGGCGAAATGACATATTTGACGTGGCGGTCGAAATGACAAATCAAGGGGCAGCAAGATAATTCAAAAATAAAAACCAAAAAATTATTGGGGGTATCTATTATATGAAAGAAAAAGTTGTTTATTGGCTGACAGGTTCGCAGACACTCTACGGCGACGACGTGCTTGCACACGTTGCGCAGCACTCCGAAGAGATGGCAAACTATGTCAACGAGTTTATGCCCGTCACGGTGAAATATCTCACCACCTGCAAGAGCTCGGAAGAGATCGTTGCGGCGATCCGCAAAGTCAACGAGGACGACGACTGCGTCGGTATCATCACTTGGTGCCATACCTTCTCGCCCGCCAAGATGTGGATCAAGGGGCTCAAACTTCTCACAAAACCCATGTGCCACTTCGCAACGCAGTACAACGAACGCCTGCCCTACGACACCATCGACATGGACTTCATGAACGAGAACCAGGCGGCGCACGGCGACAGAGAGTTCGGCTATATCGTCTCCCGCCTCAGAATGGACAACAAGGTCATCGTCGGCTACTATAAGGACAAGGAGGCGCTTGAAGAACTTGCCGCATGGTGCAAAGCCGCAGCGGGACTTGCGTTCTCCAAGAACGTGAAAGTTTGCCGTTTCTCCGACAACATGCGCAACGTCGCCGTCACCGAGGGTGACAAGGTCGAGGCGCACATCGGGCTCGGCTGGGAAGTGGATTACTATCCCGTGGGCGACCTTGTGGACGTCATCAACGAAGTGACCGAGAAGGAAGTGGACGAGCTCATGGCGGAATACGCCAAGAAATATACGATGGGCACCGACCGTATCGACGTCGTGCGCGAACAGGCAAAGTATGAAATCGCGATCGACAAGTTCTGCAAGGAAAACGGCGGCTACATCGGGATCGTCGATCACTTCGGTTCCCTTCACGGCATGAACCAGCTTCCCGGGCTCGCCATCCAGGATTTGCAGAGCAAGGGCTACGGGTTCGGCGCGGAAGGCGACTGGAAGATCGCTGCGCTCGGCGCCGTCATGCAGTACATGGCGGGACAGGAGGGCACCGGCCTCATGGAGGACTACACTTACGACCTCAAAGACGGGCTCTGCCTCGGCGCGCACATGCTTGAAGTCTCCCCGCAGTTTGCGGCGACGAAACCCGAGATCCAGGTGCATCCGCTCGGGATCGGCGGCAAGAGCGATCCCGCACGCCTCGTATTTGAAGGCATTGCCGCACCCGAAGCGGTGGCGGTCTCCATGATCGACATGGGGGACAGACTGCGCCTCATCGTGCAGAAGATCGAGCTTGTGAAGTATCCGCACAAGATGCCCAATCTCCCCGTGGGCGGGTTGATGTGGAAGTATAAGCCCAACTTCAAGGAAGGGGTCGCGGCATGGATCTATGCGGGCGGCGCGCATCATACCGTCGTCTCCTCTAAGCTCTCCGTGCAGGACATGGTGGACCTCGGCAACATGTGGGGCGTGGAGGTCGTCGTCATCGACGAACACACCGAGATCAACGAATTCAAAAAACAGCTCATGTGGGCGGACCAGGTTTGGAAGTCCAAACTTTAACAGTGTGCAGCGGGGGGCGGCATTTCTGCCGCCCCTTTTGATAGGAGGAAAATATGGCATACAAAAAAGGAGTGATCCTCTCGGAGCGGGATAAAACGATTTTACGCGATTTTCTCGCCTGCCGTGTCCCCGCGAAGTATTATCAGCTTGACGCGCGGGGAAATACGAAGTTCGATTTCAACTACAATTATCAAGAGGTGTACGACTATGCCGACGCCCTTTTGCATGGGCAGGAAGTGAGCCTTGACCGCAACTTTTTGGATCAGCGCGCGGTCGCCGTCAACGAAGAGTTCCGTAAAATTCTCGACGTGATCGGGCGGCGCGACGCCACGCTCACCGATTTTTGCGACAAGCTCGCGGCGGCAACGCTCACGATCGAACGCCTCGCCAAAAAGGATTAACATGTTTTTCAAACGGTACGACTACGGCGATACCGCCGTTTACTTCATCGAAACTCCCGTGGAAGGGCACCCGAAACAGACGACGGTCGGGTGCGCGGTCTATCCCGCAAACGTCGAGGTGGACCCCAAAAATCTTTCCTGCGACAGTTTGGTGCAGGTCGCTTTCACGGGGGACGAGACGCTGATCGATTATACGCGGGGCGTCACCATGCGCAACCGCCGTTCCACTTTGCTCAAAATCGTGCGGCAGACCCAATTCATGGGCGGCACGTTGAATACCTATCTTACGGACGGAAACGGCAACGACTACGTCCACCATCTGAGTTACGACCGTGCGACGGGCGTGTTTACGACAAGTGTCCGCTATGAAAACCACTCCCGCGAACCCAGAACGCTCGAACATCTTTCGAGTTTTTCCCTCAGCGGGATTGCGGGCAGCAAGGGAACGGCGTCGGGATTCACCCTGCACCGCATGACGAGCGCCTGGTCGAGAGAATGCCGCCTGAAAAGCGACTCTTTTTCCCACCTCGGGCTTGACATGAGCTGGGCGCGCTACGGCGTGAAAGTCGAGAAGTGGGGGCAGGCAGGCTCGATGTCCAACCGAGGCTATTTCCCCTTCGCCGCGATCGAAAACGGCGCGGAAGGGGTGTGCTGGGGCGTGCAGATCGAGGCGCCTTTTTCGTGGCAGCTCGAAGTGTACCGCGAAAAGGAGACGTGCGCGCTCTCGGGCGGCGCGGGAGACTATGAATTCGCCCATTGGCGCAAGACCATTCCCGCGGGCGGAAGTTTTACCACCCATGCGGCGCGCTTTACCGTAAAACGCTCTCTCCTCGACGTGTGCAATGCCCTTGTGCACGAGGCGGACGGCCGCCTTTCCGTGCCCAAGTGCGAGGAGAACATGCCCGTCCTGTTCAACGAGTATTGCACCACATGGGGCACCCCTTCGGAGCGGAACATCACCCGCATTCTGAAAGCAATCAAGGACTTGCCCGTCGAGGAATTTGTCATCGACTGCGGCTGGTATAAACCAGACGGCCGCGAGTGGGGGAACGCCATCGGCGATTGGAACGAGAGTGCGAAACTCTTCCCGAACGGGATCGAAAAGGTCGTGGAAAAAATCAATTCGGCAGGAAAGCGCGCAGGGATCTGGTTCGAGTTTGAAAACGTCGGGCGGGACAGCGAGAGCTTTTCCTGCGAGGAGGCGCTCCTCAAACAGGACGGAAAGGTCATCACCTCGAAGAACAGACGCTTTCTCGATCTGCGCCTCCCCGAAGTGCAGAGCTATCTTCGGGTCAAGCTGCTCGACTTTTTGCGCGAAAAGTGGTTCGGCTATATCAAGATCGACTACAACGACACTTTTGGATTCGGCTGCGACGGCGCAGAATCGCCCGGGGAGGGCGGAAGGCTGGTCGCGGAGGAGAGCGTCAATTATCTCGGCAGACTGAAAGAGGCAGTGCCCGATCTCGTCATCGAAAATTGCGCCTCGGGCGGCAGCCGCATCGAGCCGCTCCGCATGAACAAAGTTTCGATGTGTTCCTTCTCGGACGCGCACGAGTGCCCCGAAATTCCCCTTGTGGCGGCGAACGTCTCCCTCACGATCCCCGCGCGGCAGTCGCAAATTTGGGCGGTCATAAGAGAGGGGGAGAGCGATTCCCGCACCATCTATTCCCTCTGCGCCGCGATGATGGGCAGAATTTGCCTCTCGGGGGACGTCCACAAAGTTCCGCCCGAAAAAATCGCGCTCATCGCAAGAGGACTGGAATTTTACCGGACGATCAAAGACATTGTGCGCTACGGCGACATCCGCACCGTCGATTGCACCGTCGAAGATTACCGCAGCCCCGCAGGCAGGCAGGTATATCTCAAAGATTACGGCGAAAACAGACTTGCCATCGTGCATTTCCTCGACTGCACGGAGGGCGTGAAGATCGCGCTCGACGGCTATACCGTCAAAGACGTTTTTACCGATCTTTCTTACACGATCAGAAATGAGGCGCTCCGCATTGCGGGCAGACCGTACACGGCAGGGGCGTTTCTCTTGGAGAAAAGACATGACATATGATGAATTGCAGCGCAAATTGCGCGAACACGGACAGGAACAGTTGCTCCGCTTTTGGGACGAGCTCGGAACGGAGGAGAAAAATGCCCTCGCCGCGCGGATCGAGACGCTCGATTGGGAGCTCGTCGACCTCTGGAAACACCCCGAAGATCTGAGCGGAAAGGGGAAGATCGAGCCCATTGAGGGGATTTCCCTTTCGGAGATCGCGCGCGACCGCGAGATTTTCCGCAAGGTGGGCGAGCAGGCGATTAAGGAGGGTAAAGTCGCGGCGGTGCTGCTTGCGGGCGGACAGGGCACGCGGCTGGGCTCGGATGCGCCGAAAGGGGCGTATAACATCGGGCTCACCCGTCCTTTATATATCTTCGAGTGCCTGTTGAACAATCTGCGCGAAGTCACCGACCGTGCGGGAGCGTTTGTACCCCTCTTCATCATGACGAGCGAGAAAAACGACGCCGAGACCAAAGAATTTTTGGAGATGCACAACTATTTCGGCTATCCGCGCGCATTTGTGCGGTTCTTCACGCAGGACATGGCGCCTGCGGTGGACTTTGAGGGCAAACTCTTCCTCGAAGAAAAGGGCAGGCTGGCGCTCTCGCCCAACGGCAACGGCGGGTGGTATTCCTCCCTCGCGCGCACGGAGATATTAAAAGAGTTTCCTGCGGTGGAGTGGATCAATGTGTTCGCTGTGGACAACGTGTTGCAGCGCATTGCCGACCCCGCCTTTGTCGGCGCGACCATTCTGAGCGGAAAGAAGAGCGGCGCGAAGGTCGTCTCCAAGGCGGAACCGCACGAGAAGGTGGGGGTGCTCTGCCTCGAAAACGGACTTCCCGCCGTCGTCGAATACTATGAACTTTCCGAGGACATGGCAATGGCGCGGGACAAAGAGGGGAGGCTCCTCTACCGCCACGGGGTCATTCTCAACTATCTGTTCGAGCGGAAAAAGCTCGAAGAGATCGCGGGAAAGCGCATTCCCGTGCACGTCGTCAAAAAGAAGGTGCCTCATTTGGATGAAAGGGGAGAGCTCGTCCGTCCCGAAGAGGTCAACGGATATAAGTTCGAGACCCTCATTCTCGATATGATCAAACTCATGGGGAGCTGTCTCCCTTATGAAGTGGTGCGCGAACACGAATTTGCGCCAGTCAAAAACAGGACGGGGGTGGACAGCGTGGAGAGCGCGCGCGAACTCTTGAAACAAAACGGGGTGATACTGTAATGGAAGAAAATAACGAACAACTCGTCGCCTTTGTGGAGCTGCTCGCCCAGCTGAGCAAACAGCTCAAAGCTCTCTTCGATACGGGCAATGCGGAGACGTTCACCGACATGAACGCGACCGTCAAAGAGATGTACCGCATCCAGCACGGGAGCGAGGACGACGCTTTCAAGACCATCGACCCCGATTGCGAGGTCATCTATCGCAACTTCGATATGATAGTCGCCGTGCTCCGCACGACCGAAAACGGGGAAGTGGACAAGGGCGCGCAGACGGCGGTCAACAAATTTTTACGCAACATGACCGAAGCGGTGGGCAATATCGTCATGCTCTTCGGTTTGGCATAAGGAGGGCACATGAAAACAACAAAGATCTTCGCAGACAGAAATCTCACGATCGGAAAGGTACAGCCCACCCTCTACGGCTCCTTCCTCGAACACCTCGGCAGGGCAGTCTATGAGGGGATTTACGAACCCGGACACCCCACGGCGGATGAAAACGGGTTCCGTGGAGACGTCATCGGGCTCATCAAGGAGCTGAACGTGCCCATTGTGCGCTATCCGGGCGGAAACTTCGTCTCGGGCTATGACTGGCGGGACGGCGTCGGCCCCAGGGAGAAACGTCCCACCCGCCTCGACCTTGCCTGGCACACCACGGAGCCCAACGAATTCGGCACGGACGAGTTCATGAAGTGGTGCAAAAAGACGGGCATCACCCCCATGATGGCGGTGAATATGGGGACGGCTACCATAAAAGACGCGGCGCAGTTTGTGGAATATTGCAACCACGCGGGCGGCACGACCATCTCCGACTACCGCCGCGCAAACGGCGCGGAGGAGCCCTATAACGTCAAGTATTGGTGTATTGGCAATGAGATGGACGGCCCTTGGCAGATCGGGCACCTCACGGCGGACGAGTACGGCAAAAAGGCGCTCGAAGCCGCAAAAGTCATGCGCTGGACGAACGGCGAGACGGAAAAAACGGCGATTAACGGCAGGCTCAAACTCATCGTCTCGGGCTCTTCCAACCACGAGATGAAGACCTTCCCCGAATGGGACAGGGTCGTGCTCGAACATACCTACAAGCATGTTGACTACCTCTCCATGCACCGCTACTACGAATACAGCGAGGAGAACGAGGACCCGCTCGAAGATTTCCTCGGCGCAGCGGACGATATGAACGAGTATATCAACACTCTGCGGGCCACCATCGAGTATGTGCGCGCAAAAGTGCGCTCGAAAAAGCAGGTGCACATCTCCTTTGACGAGTGGAACATCTGGACGCAGTCCGCCGAGCGCACCGAACCGCTCTGGAAGAGAGCGCCGCATATCCTCGAAGACGTCTATACCTTCCGCGATATGCTCGTATTTGCGGGCTTGATGAACACTCTCCTCAACAACTGCGACATCGTGCACATCGGGTGCCTTGCACAACTCGTCAACGTCATCGCGCCCATCATGACGGAGAAGGGGGGAGGCACGTTCCGCCAGACCACCTTCTATCCCTTCAAATACCTCTCCAACAACGCGCGCGGAGAGACGGTGCGCACCTTCTCTGACAGCGATCACTTTGAAAATATGTACGGAAAAGCGCGCTTTATCAACGAGGCGGTCAACTACGACCCCGCCACCCGCACCGTCGTCGTCTCCCTCTGCAACTATGCGCAGGAGAAGAGAGGGGTGGAGCTCGAACTCCGCTCCTTCGGCAAGCTCCAACCGCTCGAATATGTCGAGATGACCTCAAACGATCTCGGCGCCGTCAACGGATTCGGGAAAGAAAACGTCCTGCCGCAGGCAAAAGAGCTGCCGTGCGTCAAAGACGGCACGCGCATTTCGCTGGTTCTTCCTCCCATGAGTTGGAGCTATCTCAAATTCTCCGCTTAAAAATACGCACGGGGCAAAAAAGGAAAAATTATGGCAAAAAGAAAAAGCAAAAGAAATTCTGTTCTCATTACAATTTTAATTGTCGTGCTCGTGCTTGCGATCGCGGGAGCGGCATGCTGGTACTTCTTTGTTTACCGCACCAAGCAGCAGCCGGGCGGGGATATCTCGGGCGGCACTACAAGCACCGACCCCTCGAGTGGCAGTTCGAGTACCGACCCCTCGGGTGGAAGTTCGAGCACCGACCCCTCGGGCGGAAGTTCGAGCACCGACCCCTCGGGCGGAAGTTCGAGCACCGACCCCTCGGGCGGAAGCTCGAGCACCGATCCCTCGGGCGGAGAAACAGCGACGTGCGCAGAGCTCTCCATCCACTTCCTCGAACTTGGCAATAAATATGCAGGAGACTGCATTTATATTCAATGCGGCGATGTGGATGTGCTCATCGACGGCGGCTCGCGCGAAAATTCCGCCAATACGATCGAGAAATATGTGGATACATATTGCACCGACGGCGTGCTCGAATACGTCATCGTCACCCACGGTCACCAGGACCATATCGCGGCATTTGCGGGGAACAGCTCCTATAAGAGCCTCTTTGAACGCTATGAGTGCGAGACGATCATCGACTTCCCGCTGACGAACAGTACTTCCAAGACCTATGACCGCTACGTTGCGGCGCGGGACGCGGAGGTGAAGGCGGGCGCGGTGCACTATAACGCCCTTCAATGCTACAACAATACGGACGGGGCGCAGCGCTCCTATTCCCTCGGCGAAGGGGTGAGCATGAACTTTCTCTACAATTATTACTACGACCACAAGACGGATAATGAGAATAATTATTCGGTCTGTATGTATATTCAGCAAGGGGAATACAACTATCTCTTCACGGGCGATCTTGAAGGCGAGGGGGAGGAATACCTCGTGCAATACAATGAGCTTCCGCAGTGCAAGCTCTATAAGGCGGGGCACCACGGCAGTAAAACTTCTTCCTCCGAGGCACTCCTCAGCGTCATCAAGCCCGAATACGTCTGCGTGTGCTGTTGTGCAGGCTCGCCCGAATATACTTCCAACAGTAACAACACCTTCCCCACGCGCGCTGCACTGCAACGGATCATGAAGTATACGGACAACGTCTATGTTACCACTTTGGCGACGGACGTTTCGGGGAAAAGCTGGAATTATACTTCCATGAACGGCAATATCGTTGTAAAGTCGAACGGCGTCGATTTTTCGCTGACGGGGAGCAACAATTCGGTAAAATTGAAGGATACCGAATGGTATCAACAAAACCGTGCCTGATCGGGCGAAAAAAATGAACGGATGTTACGCGGATAGTTGCAATTTTCTTTCTCTTGTGTTATAATGCATGTGCAAATTTTGTTTGTTTTGTTTGTGAGGTGCCATTGTGAAAGTTAAAAGTATCGGGAAAACGCTTTTGTGCGCTGCGGCGATCGCTCTCTGCGGGATCGTATCTGTCCCCGGCGGCCTCTCTGCCTCTGCGGACGTCTCGCCCGCCCTTTGCGATGTGAACGGCGTCTCTTACCGCTATTTCGACGAGGCGCTCGCCGCCTGGAAACAGGGTACGACTTTGAAATTGTTGGCGGATTGCCCGCTTTCGGAGCTCAAAGACGTTTCCGATGCGCCCCTCGGGCTCGACAGTCTGTCCGTGACGGAGACCAAGACGCTCGACCTCAACGGAAAGACGCTCTCGGGCACGGAAAAGAGCTCCGTTCTCTACATTTCGGGCGCGGGCGTCACCTTTACCCTCACCGATTCCTCGGCCGCGAAAAACGGCAAGATCACGGGCGGTTCTTCCACGTTCGGCGGCGGGATCAATGTCTCGGGCGCAACGCTTAATTTCAACGGCGGCGCGGTCACAGGCAACAGCGGCAACAGCGGCGGAGGAATTTATGCATCCGACGCTGCAGTCAATCTCGGCGGCGGGACGATCGAGGGGAATACGGCGGACTTCGGGGGAGGGCTCTATCTCTTCCGTAGCTCTCTGGAACTCGGTAAGGACGTTGCGTCCTCGGTGAGCGGGAACACGGCGACTACGCTGGGCGGAGGGATCTATGCCTACGGAACGGAGGAGGCCCGCTCCGTTCTCACCTTGAATGGCGGCAAGATCGACGGCAATACCGCAGCGATGGGCGGTGGGATCGCCGTGTGGCAGGGCGCTTCCGTGCTGTTCGGCGAGAAAGCTGAGATCAGCGGCAACCATGCCGACGGCGGCGCGGGCGTGTACCTTTTCGGCAAGACCGCCGAAAAGAGTCATGCGGCCAATTTTGAAATGAACGGCGGAACGATCTCCTCCAATGTCGGCGGCAAATTTTTCGGCGGCGGCGTCAAGGTGGGCAACGGCGCAATTTTCAAAATGACGGCGGGCTCGGTCACGGGCAACAGCACGCAAGCAAACGGAGGCGGCATTTCTGCCGAAGAAGGCGCGGAGGTGTCCTTCGGAAAGAGCGCAAGCGTAAAACAGAATGTCTGCGGCTCCAAGGAGAACAACGTTTTCTATATCAGTGGGTGTAAGTTGTCCATCGGCAGCGATTTCAGCGGTGCGCTCGGACTCACATGTCTGGAATACGGCAAGATCTGCGATAAAAACGTGGCGACGCTCAACGGGATCGTCGCGGATGACCCCGACTTCGAGATCTATGCGCAGGATGACGGTATTTATTGCCGCAGCTACCTCCCCGTGCGGCTCTATATCGAAAAAATGCCCGCAAAGCTGACCTATTCTTTGGGCGAGACCCCCGATCTTTCCGGAATGGTCGTGAAGGTCGTCTACAAAGATAAACGCGAAGTGGAAGTTAAAGATTATACCTTCGATGAGGCGCCTTTTGCCGAGGGGAACGCCGTCCGCAGGATCAGCTACACCGCAAACGGCGTTACGCTCTCCGCGCAGCTTGCGTTCAGTCTCAATCTCCCGACAGTGGACAACCCGCAACCGCAGCCGGATATTTTCCCCGGCGGTTTTATTGCCGTTGTCGTGCTGTCCGCTCTGTTCGTTGCCGCTGTGATTTTCGTCGCGATCTATACGAACGGATTCAGAGGCCGAAAAAAGAAACAGAAGTAAAAACCGAGCGCCGAAAAGGCGGTATCATGAGAAAGGCTCCCGTAAATACAGCGGGAGTCTTTTCAAAATCGAAAAAGGGGAAAAAGTTGTAAAATTTATATGTAAAAACGCTTGCCTTTTTTCGGTTTTTTTCTTATAATGAAAATGCTGTGCGGTAAAATAAATGCCGCCCATGCTACTGTGGCTCAGTCGGTAGAGCAGCTGATTCGTAATCAGCAGGTCGCCGGTTCAAGTCCGGCCAGTAGCTC
>CANROE010000009.1 GCA_947632195.1 uncultured Clostridia bacterium
CCCAGGGAATATCGGAGATCGCAAGGGCGATGGAAGAGCCGATCATCGCAAGAGGTTCGGGCGCCACGTCGGGCTCCACCGAGAGGGCGGAGGCGGTGACGACGACGTCGTTGAAAAGTCCCTTGGGGAAGAGAGGACGAAGCGGACGGTCGATAAGGCGAGCGGTGAGGATCGCCTTATCGGAAGCTCTCCCCTCTCTGCGCTTGAAGCCGCCCGGGATCTTGCCGACGGCGTACATCTTCTCTTCGTAGTCCACTTGAAGGGGGAAGAAGTCCATGCCTTCGCGGGGTGCGGGGGACATGCAGACGTTGACCATGACGGCCGTTTCGCCGCAGCGGACGACGCAGGAGCCGTTTGTCTGCTCGGCGTACTTGCCCGTCTCCACGGTGACTTCTCTGCCGCCGACCATAAACTTGAATTCTTTGTAATTGGGTGTCATAATATTTTTCTACTCCTTATTCTTTTCTGTTCTTGTGCCCAGACGCCGCCGACCGGCGCGGAGCGATAAAAAAAGAGGGCGCGGAATGACCCGCCGCCCTTTTTTCTTACTTTCTGAGTTCCAAAGCCGCCACGATCGCACGGTAACGCTCGATGTCTTTTGCTTTGAGGTAGTCCAAAAGACCGCGACGTTTCCCGACCATCTTCAAAAGACCGCGACGGGAGTGGTTGTCGTGCTTGTGAATTTGCAGGTGCTCGTTGAGGTGGTTGATGCGTTCGGTGAGGAGCGCGATCTGAACCTCGGGAGAACCGGTATCACCCTCGTGCTGCGCATACTTTTTGATGATTTCGTTCTTTTCCATTTGCGTTTATCCTCCTATGGAAGTATTCGCGTTCCGCCAAGAGTAACGTGGAGAGCGTAATTCCTCGCGGACGTCTTTTATAGAATAGCACATTCGGAAAAGAATGTCAAAGCATTTTCGGGGTGTTTGCAGAAATTCTTTTGTGAGGGGTGTCGCCAAAGGGAGAGCAAGGGAGCATGCGCAAAGCCTTTCCAAATGTCATGTCGACCGAAGTGGAGACATCTCTACCTCGTCGCCGCACGCCCGCTTTATACGTTTTTCTTGCGAAAAGCTCCGTTTGCGTGCGGCGGCTCCTCTTCCCAAAAAATCTTGCTCTGCAATCTTTTTCGGGAGCCCTAATATTGTAAGATTTCTCCACTCCGCTCGCGTTGCTCGCTTCGGTCGAAATGACAAATGAAAGAATGCGTGGTCGAATCGATAATTAAAGCGCTCGGCATGACGCTTTGAGTAGGCAAAACAAGATGTCCTCCTGCCACGGTCAGCTCTCTGTCACTGTGCCGTCCGCTCCCATGCCTCCGTCTTGGCAGAGAATGAAAAGCCCGTCTGCCGACGCATTCCAATTCTCCCTTTTTTCGACCGCATTCCATTGTTCGACCGTCCCCGCATACCGCACCGTGAGCGCGCTGCAACGGTAAAACGCATACGCGCCGATGGTTTTGACGCTTGTTGGGATCTCGATCTCCGCAAGGTGGACGCAGTTTGAAAACGCGTTTGTGCCGATACTGAAAACGCTCTGCGGCAGGACAACGGTCGTCATATCGACGCGCCCCGTAAACGCCTCTTCCCCGATCGCAGTCACCGCCTTCCCATCATGCCCGTAAGGAATGACGACACGGCTCTCCTCCCGCTCGGGACCGATTCCCGAGACCGAGTAGGTACCGTTGCCGTTTTCCGCATAATAGAGCCCCTCGGTGTATTCCCATTCCGCGCCGCATTCGCTGCATTTATTTTCGGCGGTAAACGTATGTCCCGTCTTGCACGGCGAGCATGCGGCAAGCCCGCACGCAAGGAGCAAGCAAACAACTGCAATCAAAAATTTCCTCATTCTCTTTCTCCTGTGTTTTTGATAGCATAATTATAGTCCCCATTTTAGAAACTGTCAAGTGAATGGTCCCCATTTTTGATATTTTTTGCTTGTCATGACCAATCAATTTGCTACAAGATTAAAAGAGGTGATCGAAGAAAGCGGAAAAATGCAAAAGGACATTTGTGCCGACCTGCATATTTCCAAGCAGAAACTTTCCAAATGGAAAACACGTTACAATGAGCCGAGTATGGATGAACTTATCATGCTTGCCCTTTACTTTGACGTTTCGGTAGATTATCTGTTGGGGCTCGTGGATGAAACGGGCGCGCGGATAAAAGGAGATATTTCGGCAAGCACGAAATGACGCTTTTAAGTAACTTTTCCCCGCCCTCAGTCACCCGCGCGCTGTTCTGTTTCTCTAAGCGCAGCACGAGGAGCCTGCGACGAAGTAGACATCTCTACCGCATTATCAAATCACGTCATGTTGAGCTTGTCGAAACATGTCCTTGTTTATATTGCGGACACCCTTCGACAAGCTCAGGGTGACGTAATTAAACCACACCTTACCGCTATTCGTCCGAATAACTTACTCTGAGGCATGAAAAAAGCCGCTCGGGTGAGCGGCTTTTTTGATAGAATAAACTTATTTGAGTTCTGCGGTAGCGCCGGCCTCTTTGAGCTTTGCAAGCGCTGCCTCTGCATCTGCCTTGGGAACAGCTTCCTTCAAGACGCCGAGCGCCTCGACAGCCTTCTTCGCTTCCGCAAGGCCGAGACCCGTGAATTCGCGCACAGCCTTGATGACCGCGATCTTGTTCGCACCGATCTCTTTGAGAACGATATCGAACTCCGTCTTTTCCTCTTCCTGGGGAGCCGCTTCCGCCGCACCCGCGCCTGCGCCGCCGCCGACTGCAACAGCTGCCGCCGCGCTCACGCCGAATTCCTCTTCAAGCGCCTTTACAAAGTCGTTGAGCTCGACAACCGTCATACCCTTGACTTCTTCGATAAATTTCTGAACATCCATTTTTGATTCCCTCCGAATAAATTATGATTTTTGGTCTGCGATTGCCTTTAACACAAACGCAAGGTTCACGATCGGCGACTGCAAGCAGCCGAGCATCTTTGCGATCAATACCTCTCTCGAAGGAATTGCCGCGAGTTTCTTTACCCCTTCCGCATCCACATAGGCGCCACTGACATAGGCGCACTTGGGCACGATCTTGTCCGCCAGCGCGGGGGTCTCCTTTACCGCCTTGGCGAGAGCGGAGCATGCGCTCGTCTCGTCCGGACAGAAAATGAATGCCGTCGCGCCGTTGAGGTCGTTATCGAAGTCCTTGACGTCAAGTTCGTCGAACGCCTTGCGCACCAACGTGTTTTTGTACACCTTGTATTCGCAGGAAATTTCGCGGAACTTGTTTCTCAGGTCGGTAACTTCCTTGACGGTGAGTCTGTCGTAATGGGCGATGAGAACCGATTTGCTCGCGCTGATCTTCTCTTTGATCTCCTCTACGACGACTTTTTTTGCTTCAAAATTAGCCGACATTGAAATCCTCCATTAGGCTATAAGCCCGATTTTGCGTTTCCCCTTGCGGGAAAACAAAAGCTCCGTACCGCAGACGGGCACGGAGCAGCTTTTCGCATTTGAAAAACTTTCCTTACCTCGACGGGATATTGAGCAAAAACGCACCCGTTGTCTGCGGCATAGAATGTTTACTGTTACAGTTTACCAAATCAAAAGAAATTCGTCAAGCGATTTTCCTTACATTTTGGTATAATTTACCTTGACGCCGGGGCCCATCGTGCTCGTGAGCGCAATGCTCTTCAAGTACTGACCCTTCGCAGCGGCGGGTTTTGCCTTTACGATCGCGTCCATGAGGGCGGTGAAGTTTTCGAGAAGTTTCTCCTTGCCGAAGGACTTCTTGCCGATCGGGCAGTGGATGATCGCCGTCTTATCGAGACGGTACTCGACCTTACCTGCTTTCACTTCGGCGACGGCTCTCTGAACGTCCATCGTGACGGTCCCCGACTTGGGGTTGGGCATCAAGCCCTTGGGGCCGAGCAATCTACCAATACGGCCGACAACGCCCATCATATCGGGAGTGGTGATCATGACGTCGAACCCGAACCAGTTCTCGGTCTGGATCTTCTGGATCATCTCTTCCGCGCCGACGAAATCCGCGCCCGCAGCCTGCGCTGCGTCTGCTCTCTCGCCCTTGGCGATGACAAGCACTTTCTTGGTTTTACCGGTACCGTTGGGAAGGACCAACACGCCGCGGACCTGCTGGTCTGCCTGGCGGGGGTCGATGCCGAGCTTTACATGGATCTCGATGGTCTCGTCGAACTTCGCCTTTGCGTTGTCGATGACGATTTCGAGCGCCTTGTCGGGCGTGTACTGTTCGGCGCGGTTATAGGATTTGAGGCTGTCTACATATTTCTTACCCATGATAAAACCTCCTTACTCCTCTACCGTGACGCCCATACTGCGCGCCGTGCCCTTGATCATGCTCATCGCGCTTTCGAGCGTAGAGCAGTTGAGGTCGGGCATCTTGGTTTTCGCGATCTCCTCGACCTGCGCCTTGGTGAGCTTGCCGACTTTCACCTTGTTGGGGGTGGAAGAGGCAGTTTCGAGCCCGAGCGCCTTTTTGATGAGGACGGGTGCGGGCGGCGTTTTGAGGACGAACGTGAAGGAACGGTCTGCATAGATCGTCATGACGACGGGGATGATGAGACCTTCCTGTCCCGCTGTTTTTGCGTTAAATTCTTTGGTAAAGCCGGGGATGTTGATCCCGTGCGGGCCCAGCGTAGAACCGACGGGGGGACCGGGGGTGGCTTTACCTGCGGGAAGCTGGAGCTTCACGACTGCGGTAATTTTCTTTGCCATTTTTACTCCTTCTGTGGTTTCTGCGGCGGCGATTGGGTTTTTGCCGCCTCCCACTCTATCGAAAACGCGTTAATGCGTTATCGCTGAATTGATAATTAGGTTGTGAGGTGAGCTGTCATTTGAGAGGACAAATGTTCTCAATCTGTCACCCTGAGCGGAACGAAGTGGAGTCGAACGGGTCTCTACCGCATTAAATAGGATGAGATTTCTCGACTTCGCCTGCGGCTCCGCTCGAAATGATAAATGAAGAAACGCGGAGCGAAATGACAATTCAGAACTGCGCACAGGGCGCCGGAAGGGTTTCTGAACCCCCTCAGTCGCGCAGGCGCGACAGCTCCCCCACAGGGGGCGCCGAGAGAATTACTCTTCTGCTTTAGGAATTTCCACGGCGGTGTCGGAGATCTTCGTCATCTGGATGTACTCGACTTCGACCTCCTGATTTCTGCCGAACATGACGATCTCCACTTTTGCGCGCTGCGCCTCGTCGTTGACGGAGGCGATGGTGCCGATAAAGCCCTCCAAGGGGCCGCTGTCAATGGAGACCCTGTCGCCCTCTTTGAAGTCCGCATTTACGACGAACTCTTCGAGGCGCATTTTGCGGATCTCCTCTTCCTTCATGGGAATGGGCCGTCCTTGCGGGCCAACAAAGCCCGTGACCCCTCTCGTGTTGGTGATGAGGTACCAAAGCTGGTTGGAATAGATCATCTTGATAAAGACATAGCAAGGCAGAAGTTTGCGTTCCACAACCTTCTTTTTGCCGTTGGCCTTTTCTTCGATTGTCTGTTCGGTGGGAATTTTGACGTCTACAATGCTGTCGCTGAGGTTATTGTTCTCGATGAGGCGCAAAAGAGAGTCTTTCACCATCGATTCGTACCCCGAGTAGGTATGCAAAATATACCATTGGGGGACGGTATCTGTGATCGCCATAGATTTAAGCTCCTGTTTTGGTCAAGAGGTCTAAGAGGGCGGAGAAACCGTAGTTCACGCCGGTAGTGACAACGAGGAAGATGAGCACGATGACGATGACGACGCCCGTGGCTTTAAGGGCCTGCGGGAGCGTGGGCCAGGTAACGCGTTTAAGTTCGGAGAACGTTTCTTTAAACTTTCTGCCGATACGGACGAAGAAATTGGGTTTCTTGTTTTTATCCTGTTTTTTGGACTTTTTCTGTTCGACAGGCTTTTGGTTCTTCTCGGTTTCGGGATCTTTGGATTTGGCCATGATGATTCTCCGTGGAATTACTTGGATTCCTTATGGACGGTATGTTTTTTGCAGGTAGGGCAGTACTTCTTGAGTTCGAGGCGATCGGGATCGTTTCTCTTATTCTTGAAGCTGTCGTAATTGCGGTTCTTGCATTCGGTGCACTCGAAGGTGACTTTAAGACGCGTGGATTTAACAGCCATGGTGAGAAAACTCCATACAAAAAAATTACACCCCTTTTTGGTGCGTAAGGAAAGTATAACAGAAAAGCAAGGGCTTGTCAACGATTTTTGCGTGGAAATTATGATTTTTTACGAAGAAAATGAGGTGGCAGAAAGCATAAAAGAGCGCTTGGCTACCCCTTGAGGGGGAGCTGTCATGAGCCAGCGAATGACTGAGGGGGTGTATTTGTTACGAATAAGCAGGACACCCCTTCCGCCTCCTTCGTCGGCACCCACCCCTCAAGGGGTGGGCGAGAGGGCGGGCGCGGGGGAGGGCAAATAAAAGCTGCCCCCCGCAGACATTCCAAATTGTCATGTCGACCGAAGTGGAGACATCTCTACCGCATTATAATAAGGCGAGATTTCTCCACGCGGTCGCTTTGTTCCCTTGGTCGAAATGACAAAATAAAAAGAACGGCTCGGAATGACGCGCAACGCGCGGGGGCAGGTCATCATAAGGTGCCCCCTCTCCCTACCCTCCCCCCCCAACAAGTTGAGGGGAGGCGAGAAAGCGGTGCTCCCCGAAAAAGGCGGAGGCAGAGAGCTGCCCCCCGAACGCATTCCAAATTGTCATGTCGACCGAAGTGGAGACATCTCTACCGCTTCAATAAGGCGGGATTTCTCGACTCCACTTCGTTCCGCTCGAAATGACAATAAAAAATGCGCGGGTCGAAATGACAAAATAAGAGAGCGGCTCGGAATGACGCCTGCAATGCGCGGGGGCAGGTCATGCGAGGGCGAGAAAAAAGAACCCCGAGTGGGGTTCTTTTTTCGGTTCGCTCGTGAGAGCGGGGTTTGTTACTTCGTTACGGACATTTCGTTAACAACGTAGTATGCATGGTCTGTACCAAGGCCGAGTTCAAGGTTCACAGGAAGTTTTCCACTAATCGACTTAATGGTGTAGTTCATGTGGAACACAGCCGGCGCACCATCAACCGTACCTACTAACGTGTAAGCAACAACGATTTGCCGCGAAATCGTCCAATCCCAAGTAATCGTCAAGTCAAGGTCTTTGCCAACGTAGAGTTTCTTATAGCTACCAAACCAATCGGCGCCCTGACCTGCGTCGTCAAACCAAACGCTCTTGGTAATTGCGAAGTTGTAAGCAGCGACGCTACCTTCCGTCGTCTGCTTGTCTGCCTCGTCGGCTCCGTTGATCCAGTGATCCAGACGGAAGTTCAAACCGACGCCTGCGCGTTTTCCTTCGTCATTCAAACCGTAGAGGTATGCCAACGCAGTCATATAGACATCTCCGCCCTTGGAGTTGTGCTTGCCTTTCACGGTAACCTTCATGCCTTCTGTAAAGGCCATAGTCCAAAGAGGAGTGTCACCGGTATAAGCAGCTTCACAATCCTGTGTACCTATCACGATATCCTTGATACCGGTCGTGGTGGTAGTGAGCTGACCGACTGCCGTCTTGATGTTATCGCACCACCAAGGGTTACCGACAAGCTGAACAGTGGATTTTTCTTCCGCGATCTCGTCTGCAATGGTAACGACGTTCTTAACGATATACGTTTCGGGGGTTGCAGCCTTGTTTACGATCTTCTGAATGATCGTGAAGGTATTGCCAACACGATAGATCGTAAGGGTGTAAGCACCCTTCCAACGTTCTTCGGTTCCAAGCCCGGTTGTGACAAGCTTGCCGGCATCGTCCTTTTGATCGTCAGCACCTTGCTTGAAGGTTTCGACAAAGCTACTTGTGACATCTTGGCCGTCTTTCCATGCAGTCATGGTGTTAGAGCCGTTCTTGCCGTCGCCGAATGCGCCATCTGCCCAACTGCCGCCCCAAGGGTTGTTGGCTGCGAAGTTGATATCGAGATACTTATCGGTTCCGTTGATGACTTCAACAACAGCATCCTGATGCCAGAACGGGTCACGCTCGTTATCCCAAGTGTACTGAACTACGAAGTTACCCTCGAAGGTCTGAGGACCGACAGCGGAGCCGCCCTCGCCGTTGTTCCACCAAGCATCGCTAAGGTCGGTATTGGGAACGGCCTTATCTGCGGGAAGTGCAACAACTTCTGCGGAGAAACCTTCGCCGAAAGCGCTGTATTTCGCCGCGCCGCAAACCGTGCAGAGCGTACCGCCGTCCACTTCCGCAGTGGCTTTCCAAGTGTGATTGCCGGTGGCAGCCTTTTTAAGCGCGCCATAGTAGAATTTGTTACCGTTGAGCGTTGTCTCGTAAGCGCTCCAACCGTCGCGCAAGCAAGTGAAACCAACAAATTCCACACGTTCTGCTGTGCCGGGGGTGGTCGTGTTCGGGGTAATCACATTGTTATCCTTTTCCGTACCGACCGTGTAAACCGTGTACGTCTCCTGGCCAGCGTCAACATCCTCGTTTGCCGTGAAGTGATAGATGTCACTTCTGTGCTCGCTGCCCTCTCTCACACCAAGTGCGGGAAGATGAAGGTTTGCAACAAGGATATAACCCTTATCATAGTCGGTAGCGTCGTTGACGGTGCCGAGCGCAATGAGTTTCGCAGCAGAAGAGGTGTTACCCGTTGTGAGCACATTTTCGTCTGCCCACGCCGCAGCACCTTTCACGATGGACATACCAACGTTGTAAAGCATTTGATAAGTTTCGCCCGCCACCTCAGGATGTTCAATGTTGACGGTTGCAGAGAACGCAAGACCATCCTTTACATCTGCTGTGGTTCCGAAGGTGTAAACCTGCAACTTGTTGCCGTTCGCCTTGACATAAACGCCGTCGCCGATTTCGATCGCCTTGTCGGACACTTCAAGCTTGTAGGTGAGGTTTGCGGTCGCAAGGGTAGTTTCGCCGTCACGCAGGCTGACTTCGGTGGTGCAAGCCGCTGCGGTGAGGTTGCCGAGTTCGGGAGCCGCAAGCCAATAGGTTACGGTGAGTTTGCCCTCTGCGACATCGACCTTGGTGATATAGAGGCTGTTGGACGCCTTGTAGGAATTGTCTTCGGTAGGCGTACCCGTGGTATAGGTGCCCTTTGCCGCCGCTTTGACGGTTTCCACGGTGTCGCGCTTTGCAACAACGGGAAGGATGAGCTTGTTGATATCGGCAGCGGAGCCGAGACCGGTGTATTCCACAGTGTAGGTGCCGCCCGCGTCAAGCGTGAAGTTGCTCGTCTTGATTTCTGCGCCGTACTTGGAGAGCGCCGCAAGGCCGTTGAGGTCGATGAGGACCTTGGTTGTCTCGTTCAAAGAGAGGTCAAAGGTCTTTGCGAACCCGTCTTTGAGACCGACAACAACATCTACGGTGTTGCCCGCCTTCGCAGCCTTGACAACAACGCCCGTTGCGGAAGTAGCGGTAATTTCGTCCTTGACATCTTCCGCTTTCAGGGTGGTGACAAGTTTGAATGCGATGAAGTGCGTTGCGTCGCCAAGCGCGGCTTTCTGCGCGTCAGTCGCTTTCACAGCAGAACCTTCTGCCACGAGCTTGATATAAGCGCTCGTATCGGTGGTGCTGGTAACGGTGTAATCGTAAGTGACGTCGGGCGCCTCAAACGCGGTTTCGCCTACCGTGATCACAGAGGTGTTCGCACCCGTAACGGGGGTTGCAACGACCTTAATCTTCTGGTTGATTTCCTTGTTCTCTGCGGTGGATTCCTTGCCGTCTTTGGTGAGCCAAGCCTGTTTGCCGTTGAACTCGACCATGAAGTCGTACATATCGGCGGTAAGAGGCGTGGTGCCGAGGGAAACTCTCGTCTTGACGGGGGTGGGATTCGGTACTTCGTCCGTCGCGGCGGGCGTTACATCGTGGAATGCATACGCATTGTAGGAATTGGTAAGTTCGCCCTTGTCGGAGAACACTGCCTTGGTGCCAAGTCCCGTCGTGTCGAAGAGTTTGCCTTCGGGCTGTACGGTGTTGGTGGGATCCTTGGTGACCTCGAACGTCTCGATCGCACGGCCTGCGACGAAGTCGGCAGCGGTGATCGTGAAGTTGCAGTATTCGCCGTAAACCACTACTTCATAAGCGTTATCGGGCACTTTGGTGGTGACGGTGTAAACCGAATCTGTGCCGTCAAATTTATGAAGGGTATGACGGATCATGAAGATATCGTCAGCTTGATAGATATACTCAACGTCGACTTTCGACCAATCGGTCGCGAGATTTTCGCCGTTCTTGGCGCCGTCCTTGGGGAATGCGCTACCCGCACTCCAAGTGGTGCCCTGTCCGTACACGGTCCATTCCGCGTCGGCTGCGGTCGCAAGGCCGCTTACGGGGTTTCCGCCAGCGGCAACATTGGAAGTTTCGGGAAGAGAGAAACCTGCCGCTACACCGATGACCCAACCGTCTTCACGGGGGAGCATACCGACAGTTGCATTGCGGATACCCATCAAAGGAGTATCCCATGCGCTTGCGGTCGCGGGATTTTCCGTTCCCGTAAGGCCGGTGATCTGAATGCTGAGTTTAAGGCTCTGACCCTTGACAAGGCTGCCGTAGGAAACATGGTTTTCACCCGGGATAGGAGCCTTCGCATCGGGATAAGTCTCGCCTGCGGCGCCCGGCGTGAACACTGCCTGCTGACCCCAAGCAACCGTCGTGATCTGGTCGTTGAGTTTGGCGTAATTGTTACGCTTTGCACCGCAAGAGCATTCGTATTGGCCGTTGCCTTTGTCTTGCCAATCGTGCTCGACGGTAACGGAATAATAATATTTCCAGCGATTGTCTTTGCCGCCCTCTGTCAATTCCTTGGGCTGATTCTTCGGGATAATATAAATTGCATATTCCCCTGCAAGATCTTTGTTGTAAGCGCTGGAATCGACGTCGTATTCTTCCGGTTTGAGTTCGTGACCGTTGTCATCGCCCTGATAGTACACGACGACTTTAATGTCGGGACCCACGGAGAATTCTTCGCCCTCTTTGAAGCTGAGTTTCTGCCCGGTAATGTCAGAACCGGAAATGTTCTTCGCACCGCCGCACGCGAACATGCACAGCGAACAACAAAGAGCAAGCAGAAGCGTGAGTACCACTTTGAGCTTCTTCATAGTTACTTTCCCCCTAAAAAAGTTATTTTTTGCCACTTTCATTTTATGGCAAGCAACATTTTACAACAATTTTTTTGTGATGTCAATACTTTTTCGGAAAAATTTGCACGTTTTTTGTTTTTGAGCCTTTGGGCGGATACCTATTATATTGTGCACGCGCGTGGAAGGGCGTGAAGGACGAGACGCCGTTCCCTAATGTCATTTCGAGTGGAGCGGTAGCGAAATCGAGAAATCTCTACCGCAGCTTTAATAAGGCGAGATTTCTCGACTGCGCTCGAAATGACATATTGTGGGGGCAAAGGACACCACCCCCCTACCCCCCCCTCCAATGAAGAGGCGAGATTTCTCGACTGCGCTCGAAATGACATATTGTGGGGACAAAGGACACCACCCCCTACCCCCCCCAATGAAGAGGCGAGATTTCTCGACTGCGCTCGAAATGACAAATTCAGAATGAGGAGCGAGAGCAAGCCACCGCGTGCAAAAAAATTCCTCCCGAAGGAGGAAGAAAATTACTTCGTGCCGTAAAGACGGTCGCCTGCGTCACCGAGGCCGGGTAAAATGTACCCATGCTCATTCAGACATCTGTCGAGCGTGGAGGCGTAAATGGGCACATCGGGATGTGCCGTCGCCACCGCCTCGATCCCCTCGGGCGCCGCAATGATGCACATGAACTTGATCTTCTTGCACCCACGCTTTTTGAGCGCCGTGAGCGCGTCGCACGCCGAACCGCCCGTCGCAAGCATGGGATCGACCAACAAAACCGCGTCGTTTTCGATCCCCTCGGGAAGTTTACAGTAGTATTCGCGCGGCTCCAACGTCTCTTCGTCGCGGTACATGCCGATGTGCCCCACCCGCGCCGTGGGAAAAACCTTGTGCACGCCGTTCACCATGCCGAGCCCCGCCCGCAATATAGGAACGACGGCGACGCTGTCCTCGGGTACGCGGTATTGCACCGTCCGTTCGAGCGGCGTATCCACCTCCACGGGCACGAGGGGGAGGTCCTTCATGCTCTCGTAAGTCATCACCGTGGTGATCTCCTCGATGAGTTCGCGGAACTCCTTCATGCCCGTGCTCTTGTCCCGCAGAAAGCTCACTTTGTGCCTGATGAGCGGATGATCGAAGATGAATACGTTGTCGAAATGTTTCATATGCGTTCTCCCGATTTGTTGTTCGTCCTCTATGATAGCATACCCGAACGCAAAATGCAAGATATGAAAGAAATTTCCCTCAAAAGTTTTGCACGGCGGGAATTTTCGTTAAACTCTTGACAAAACGAAAGCGTTCTGTTACAATATCCGTCGAATTTCAAAAGGAGAAAACCACATATGAAAGAATTCAACGAACTTTGCAAAGAATTTGAACAACTCGACGCGGCGACCTACACGGCGCTGCTGGCGGAAAAATCGCTCAAACTTCTGCCCGCTCTCCATGCGGTGACGGGCGACGGTGTAGACGGCGTGGCGCTGTTCGCCTCCTTCGTGCTCGGCGCGATCGCGGCGGACGGAAAACTCTCCGAGGAAGAATATCTCCTCTGCTATCCCCTGCTCCACGCCTTCTTCGGCGACGACGTCAACTACGACGACTGCAAGGCCGCCGCAAAGCAGCTCCGCTCCGAGAGCCGCGCGTTCAAAAACTCTCTCGATGAGATCGTGGACTTTTTGGGAGAGCTCTCCGAAGATCTCAAAAACGACATCGTGATCGTCTGCCTCATGATCTGCGCGCTCGACGGAAAGATCTCCGTCAAAGAAAAGAATTGGATCAAAAAATTGGTAAAGTAAGCTGATTGGGAAAGGGCGGCGCCTGCGGAATTCTCCGCAGGCGCCGCACTTATTCTATCGTCATTTCAGATAAATGCGCCTTCAAAGTATTCCACCTCGCCGTTCATGACGGAGGAGACGTCGAACCGGCAGGGCGCCTCTTTGCGCAGAAGGTTGCAATAGCTCCACGCGATCTTGCGGTAGCGCTCCCGCTTTTTGTAGTCCACTGCCTCGGAGGGTAGCCCATGCTCGTCGTCCGTGCGCGTCTTGACTTCCACAAAGCAGTAAGTCCCTTCTTTGAAAGCGATAATGTCCGCCTCGCCGAAGGGGGTCGTATAATTGCGTTCGAGAATTTTATATCCGCGCTTTTTGAGATATTTTACGGTGAGTTCTTCTCCGGTTCTTCCAAGAAGTTTTTTACGAAAGTCTTTCTGTGGATCTTGCATATCCCCCTCTCC
Organism: uncultured Clostridia bacterium; assembly: GCA_947632195.1. Classification (GTDB taxonomy): domain Bacteria; phylum Bacillota; class Clostridia; order Christensenellales; family Borkfalkiaceae; genus Gallimonas. Next base: position 13,308 of record CANROE010000009.1, read on the forward strand.
CTGATCACCTTGATGTGCTCGGCGGTGCCGTAGCCGACGTTGCGCTCGAACCCGTAACCGGGATATTCCCGCGCGTACTCCTCCATGAGCCTGTCGCGATACACCTTGGCGAGAATGCTCGCCGCGCCGATGGAGCAGACGAGGGCGTCTCCCTTGACAATGCTCCTTTGGGGCTGGGCGATGTCGAGGGTCATGTTGCCGTCCGTAAGCACGAAATCGGGGGAAAGCCCCAGCCCTTCCACCGCCTTCTTCATGCAGAGGCGGGTCGCCTGTAAGATATTGATCTCGTCAATGGTCTCTTCGTCCACTTCGGAGACGGAATAGGCGAGCGCGACCTCTTTGATCTGCTCGGCGAGCGCCTCTCTCTTCTTCTTGGAGAGCTTTTTGCTGTCGTCCACACCCAACACCCGCTTTTCCTCGTCGAGGGGAAGAATGACGGCGGCGCAGACGACGGGTCCCGCCAGAGGGCCTCTCCCCACTTCGTCCACCCCCGCCACAGCGGTGTAGCCCTGCGCAAAATATTCTCTTTCGTAAGTCAGTTCGTCCATGGTTCAAATCAATCCCGCGTTTTTCATATCCTCCGCGCTGTCGAGACAGACCCTCCCGAGCCTGCCCTTGCGGAAGTCGTCGATGAGGGCGCGCTCTCCGCGCTCGTAGTCGAATTCCCCGCCGCGCAGAAGGAATCCCCTCTTTTTACACAATTCTTCGAGCATTTCAAGAGGAGTTCCTCCCGAAATCCCGAAACGCTCTTTGAGTCCCTGCGGATATTTTTCGCTCAGCTCCTCTAAGAGGCAGAGGGCGATCTCGTCCATTTCAAGGATGTCGTCGTTGACGCTGCCGATGTACGCAAGGCGGCGGGCAAGGGTCTGGTCGGAGAAGGAGGGCGGCATGGTGCCGGGGGTATCCATGAGCTCGAAACTGCCGCACTTTACCCACTGTTTGCCGCGCGTGACCCCCGCTTTATCCCCCACCTGAGCCTTTTTACTGCCCGAGAGTGCGTTGATGACGGTGCTCTTGCCCGTATTCGGCACTCCTGCAATGAGAAAGCGCAACGGTTTTTTGGAGCCCTTTTCTTTGAGGCGCGCGGCCTTTTCCGCGACGAGCTCCTCCATGGCGGTCTGCAAGGGGCGGACGTTCGGCGCGGTCGCGTTGAGTTTGACGGCGTTCTTTCCACTCTCTTTTATGAGAGCAAGTAGCTCGTCGGCTTTGCCGTCGGCGAGGTCGCATTTGTTGAGGAGAAAGAGCACGGGTTTTTGCCCCACGAGCTCTTTAAGCTTAGGGTTATAGGTCGAGGCGGGGGCGCGCGCGTCGAGCACGAACACCACTGCGTCGCAGAGTTTTAAGTTGTCCTCCATGAGCCGCATGGCCTTTGCCATGTGCCCCGGGAACCAGTGGATGAGTTTCACAAATTTACTCCTCACGCATTTCTTTTTCTTGCCGCTTGTCTCGCCCGCGCGACGCGCGGGCTCGAATGCGTTTGTCGCTCCACGAGCTCCGCTCCAAACGTGAAGCGGCAATCGTAGCAAAAATAAATGCCGTGATTGATATAGTCGTTCGCCGTTTCACGCGCGAAGTGAATTCGCGCTACGGCTCTCGGCATATTCATAAAAAATTTTGCGCGGTTTTGCTTGCGCACATATTTTTACTCACGCATTTCTTTTTCTCGCCGCTTGTCTCGCCATTGTCGTCCGCGAAAAAGCCTAATAAGCGTCATGCTGAGCCGTAATGTTGGGACGCAGTCTGCGGAAGAATGTCCGCGAAGGCATCTTGGTACGTTTGGATTTGGTTTTAATCGTACTTGGACGTAGCAAGATTCCCTCGGAAACTCGCCATGTCGAACTTCGTTATTGCTTATGCGGCTCGGAATGACGCTCAAGGGCACCAAGAAATGTGTTCCATTTACGTCACCCTGAGCCTGTCGAAGGGTATCCGCATTAATAAGGACATGTTTCGACTCCGCTCAACATGACGTGGTTTAGAATGGTGTTTCGCGCTCCCCAATCACTGCGCGGAGCAGGGTGCCCCTGCGGCAGCGCACCCAATTTGCCGTATACCTGCGGCTTAGTGTCCGATGAAACGAACGAGAGGACAAACAAGTTAAGGCATAAAAGCCCGTTTCCTCACGGAAAAAGATTTTGCGCCAGCAAAAGATTTTTCGTGAATTCTACTTCAACAAATCGGGCCTGTTTTTCTTGGTGATCGCGATCGATTGCTCACGGCGCCACTTGTCGATCTCCGCATGGTTGCCGCTGCGGAGCACTTCGGGCACCGTCAGGCCGCGATATTCCACGGGGCGTGTATAGTGCGGATATTCGAGCAAGTTCTCCGAAAAACTCTCCTGCACCAAACTCTCGGGCGAAAGCACGCCGTCCACATAGCGCGCCACACAGTCAGCCACCACCATGGCGGGGAGTTCCCCTCCCGTCAGAACATAGTCGCCGATGGAGAGTTCTTCGTCGATAAAGAGGTCGATGGCGCGCTGGTCGATCCCCTCATAGTGCCCGCAAAGAAGGACGATGTGCTCCCGTTCGACGAGGGAGTACACCATCTCCTGCCTGAACACCTTGCCCTTTGGCGACAGATAGATACGGAGCGCCTTGTGCTCGGGGTCGACGGCTTCGATGGCGCTGCCGATGGGCTGAGCGGTCATGACAAGCCCCGCGCCGCCGCCGAAGGGATAATCGTCGCACTTTTTCTGCTTGTTTTCGGTGTAGTCGCGGATGTTGACCGTTTCGATGGTCAGTTTCCCCTCTTTCACCCCTCTGCCGACAATGCTTCCGAAGAGGGGCGCGAACATTTCGGGAAATAGCGTTAATATGGTAATTTTCATGATTTATTCGTTTGAATATGGCGCGTTTATTTTCGAGCAAAGAGAGAAAAAATTGTGCGAATTGTTTACTCCACTACCACCTCATCGAATCGCTTTTTGCAAACGGTGATGCGCTTTGCGGCGAGGTCGATGTCCGTAATGACCCCTTTCACTGCGGGAAAGAGCAATTCTTTCCCCTCGCGGTCCAAAAAATAAACATCGGTAGCGGCGTTTCTGATCTCTTTCAATACGCCCAGACGCTCGCCCTCTTCGGAGAAAACTTCGAGCTCCAAAAGGTCGGCGATGTAATACCGCCCCTCGCCGGGGTCGGGAGCCTCTTCGCGGGGAACGGTGAGCTCCTTGCCGCGCAGAAGTTCGGCCGCGTTGCGGTCGGGCACGCCTTTGAGCCCCAAAAACACCGCGTCCGCGCCGAACCGCACGGAGAGAATTTTTACTTCTTCGCCGTCGATGAACACCCGCTTTAAGCCCTGAAAGTTCTCCGCGCCGTCTGTATAAGGTTTTACTTTTACTTCGCCGCGAATGCCCTGCGGCTTTACGATGAGACCGATCGTGAGATTCTTTTCCATAGTCAAAACCCAAACGTTTCGTCGACGATCTTGCGGATATTCGCCTGCGTCGTCTCCTTATCTTTCTCGCTGAGGACGACGGCGACCTTTTCGCGCGCCTTGAACCGCTCAAAGAGGGCGAAATAGTTTTCCCGTATCAGCTTTTGTTTTTCGAGCGTCTCATAGCGCTCCTTGTCTCCCCTGCGGGCGATCCGCTGCATCCCCTCCTCGGGGGGAAGGTCGATGAACACTGTAAGATCGGGAGTGACCGCCTCCATGGCGGGCGCGTTGAGCGAGATCACCCATTCGAGAGGCACAAACCCGCCGTTGTAGGCAAAGGAGGAGAGATAGAACCTGTCGCAAAGCACGGTGACACCCTCTTCCAATTTTTTGAGAATACCGTTGAGACCATTGTGGATATGGTCGAGCCTGTCCGCCGCAAACATGGCGGCGACGGTATGCTCGTCTGCGGCGATCCTGCCCGTGAGACAGGTGTGGATGAGGGAACCGAAGGGCGAGTCGGTGGGCTCGCGGGTGAGGTAGACTTCCTCTCCCTTGCTTTCCAAATAATTTGCGAGGAGTTTGAGCTGCGTGCTCTTGCCGCTGCCGTCACACCCCTCGAACACGATAAATTTTCCTTTCGTAGCCATACAGGGACAGTATAACAGATTGAAATGCAAATGTCAATCGGAAATTTAAGGCGGCGGGCGGTTTCGCACGAAACCGCCCGCCGCCATTTCCCCTCGGCATTCGGGAAAAATATTATAACATTATATTACTCCTTATATTTATATTACTCCTTATATTCCTCCGCCGCGTTTATTCCGCACCGCGCGCACTTTTCAGATCGGCGACGAGCAATTTGATATGATCGACTTCCGTTGCGGTGAGCCCGTCCACGCAGACCGAGTTATGCGTTTCGAGCCCGAGGAGCGCGTCGGTGGAAACGCCGAAAAATTTTGCGATCTTCACCAGCATTTCGACGGACGGCAAAATGTTGTCGTTCTCCCAATTTGAAACGCACTGTTTACTGACATGCAGACATTCGGCAAGCTCCACCTGGCTCAGATGCCGCAACTTCCGCAGTGCCCTGATGTTTTCGTTCAGCATAGCTACCCCCAAAAAATTTTTAACATTTTGGTCAAATATTACTATACTATCGTAAAAATTTAGTTGACAAACTAAAAATACTTTGGTTTAGTAATCGTGGACTTTTCCCAAAGAGGAGGGTGCGGCGATGAGAATCAAGAGAAAAACGGCGGCATTATTTTTTGCGTGCGTATGGGCGATATTCGCCTTAGCGGCTTCTGCTGCCTTCCGCGCCGTAACGGCAAACGCCTTTTCGATGGACGATGTAATCACGGTAAAGGTATATTCCGCGCTCGGAAGTTGAACTTGGAATGCGAAAATGGTGCGCTCACAGCGGAAGACGGCACAACCATTCCCTATACCATAGAAGTCGGCATTACGGGCGATGGTGACATAGATTCGCCGTCCGGCTTTGGTACGGAACCGCAGCCGATTTGGTGGTACGAAGTGCCGACGGAGTACGAGGACCCCGACAACTTAATGACAGTCATAACCGCCGCGATCACCATCACCCTGACTGTGGAACCTCCCTATGCGGGCACATTTACCGATACGTTGACCTTTTCGGTGACGCTTGAAACGGAGGAGTAGCGCATGAAGAAAAAACGTGTTTTGTTTGTTGTTTCCTATATTGCCCTTGCGCTTCTTTTCGTGTTCGACCTCATTATGCTCTTTTGCATTTTGGGCATGAAGGAGGAAGCGCGTTTTACGGGCGGCGTTGTGCTCGACCCGAGCGCGCAGGACGAGCGGCCGACCGAGACCCCGACGACCATGCCCGGCGTGACGGTTGCGGGGTTCTCCTCGCTTACGATCCCGCCCGATGTGGACACCATTGCCATCGATCTCTACAACCCCGCCGAAAACAACGGCTACTACTATATGACCTTTGAACTTCGCCTCCTCGATGAGAGCGAGCAGGGCTATGAGGTGCTCTTCAAAACGGGATATGTGGCGCCCGGGAAGCACATCTATCAGGTGACCCTCTCGCATAGCCTTCCAGCAGGAGAATACGATGCGCAACTGCTGATTCAACCCTACCGCATGAGGGATCTCTCCCCCACCAACAACGTTTCGGCGGCGGTAAAGCTGACGGTGAAATAAGGTGACAACGGGCAGAGCCCGCGTCATAATAAAATTTTTTAGAGGTGTTTTTATGAAAAAGAGAAACTTGGTACTTTTCGGCTCTGCCGCCATGCTCTCGCTGGCGCTTGCCGGCTCGATCGGCGCCGTTACGGCTTTTGCCGATCAAACGCTCAGTCCCGGCGGCTCCACAAGCGGAGAAGTTCAGATCACTTACCACCAAGACAACACATGGACAGTCACGATCCCCGATTCTATGGTCATCGGAACAGCCGCAAAAGTTTCGGCAAGCGATGTAAGCATTAAAAACGGCACGACGCTCAAGGTCACGGTTTCGAGCGACAACTACTCCGGCGGCTGGAAATTGAAGAGTGATAACGGTAGCGGCGACAAGAGCATCGACTATACGTTGAAAGCCGCAACAACCGAAGGGGAACTCGAATCAGCGTCACCTCTTGAAGACAACGGAACAGTCCTCGAAGTAAAGGTGGGTGAAACAGAGGGCAATGCGAGCATTATAGGCGAAGTTTCGGGTACTCCTGCCACAGGCGAGGACACTTACAGCGATACGCTCACTTTCTCCGTCGAAGTAGAGGATGATGCCGGCTAAGCCTTAGACAAGAACGATGTTTACTCTGATTGCAGTGACATTTTCGGCATTAAAGGGGACGGCGCTCGCCGTTGCGATCGTAAACGCAGTCGTGCTTGCGGCCGTGCTCGTCTGCCTTTTCCTCGCGGTGAGGTGCAAAAAAGAGCCCGAGAAACAGCCGCGCTCCTTCTTCGACAAGGCCGAAAAACCGGACATTTCGCCCGACAAACCGGCTCAAACCAAATAATGCTTAACAAACGAGCAGCGCGCAAGACGATCTTGCGCGCCGCTTTTTTGTATAGAGAGACACCCCATGGAGGGAACAAACAGAACCCCATCAATTGGAGGGGGATTAAGGGGGTGGGCGACATTCTCAAATGTCATTTCGAGCGAAGTCGCCCCGCCCGCACGTTCTATGTTGTCTAAGGGCGGCACTAGGAGCCTGCGACGAAGTTGAAATCTCTACCGCATTATAATAAGGCGAGATTTCTCCACGCGCCGCATAGCGGCTTGGTCGAAATGACAGATTCTTTCCCCCGCTCCGCGAGGGACAGCAAAGGGTTCTTTATTACTTTACCCACTCCTTAAAGGCTTTGAATGCCGAGGGAAGGGCGTAACTTTGTTTCATCTCCTCGGGCGTGACCCAGAGAAATTGCGGAAAGAATTCCTCCGCCTCGATAAGATACCCCATCATGTGCCACTCCACATGGGTGAAGATGTGTTTGGCGGTTTTTTCGGAGAGGACTTGCCCATAGTTCGCGCGCTCCTTTTCGGATGTGTTGGGGAATTCCCAAAGCCCCGCGAGAAGTCCCCTTTTCTCCCGCTTGCGGAGGGCGAATTTCCCCTCTTTTTTGAGAACGTACACAAAAATCCGCTCGATCTTGCGCGCCTTTTTCTCGCTGCGGACGGGGAACTTTTCCTCTTCCCCCGCAAGGTGGGCAAGGCACATGTTTTGCCACGGGCAGAGCGGACACATCGGCTCGCCGTTGGGCACGCACATGATCGCCCCGAGCTCCATGAGCGATTGGCAAAACTCTCCCGCCTCTTTGGGGTAAACTTCCCGCAAAAGCTGAGAAAATGCAATACGGGTGGACATTTCGTCGATATTTCTCCCGTCGGCGGTGAGGCGGGTGAGCACGCGCAGGACGTTGCCGTCCACAGCGGGACAGGGCAGATCGTAGGCAATGGAACAGATCGCACCCGCCGTGTAGTCCCCCACCCCGGGAAGTGAACGCACCCCCTCAAAGTCGCGCGGAAAGCCCTTCTCGGCGATGAGTTTCGCCGCCCTGTGCAGATTGCGCGCACGGGAATAATAGCCGAGCCCCTCCCACGCCTTTAAAACTTCCTCTTCGGAGGCGTTCGCCAAGGCCTCTGCGGTGGGAAATTTTTCCAAGAAAGCGGCATAATACCCCTTCACCGCCTCCACACGGGTCTGTTGGAGCATGATCTCGGAGACCCATATTTTGTATGGATCGCGCGTGCCCCGCCAGGGGAGCTCCCGATGATTTTCGCCGTACCACTTTAAGAGCGGCTCGACGGCGTTTTTTAATACCTGTATCGCGTTTTGCATGATGGAAAGTGTTTGCGATGGGTTGGGGGACGTTCTAAAATCACGTCATTCCGAGCCGTAAAGGAAATAACGGAGTCCGAAATGGACAGTCACCGAGGGAATCTTGCTACGTCCAAGTACGCTTAAAACCAAACCCAAACGCAACAAGATGCCTTCGCGGACTCGCTATCGGGACTATGTATTCACATTTCGGCTCAGCATGACGCTTTGGAAAAGCCTTTTTGCCGCCCACTCCTGATTCCCTCACACGGAGGGGGCAAGCAAGGTGCGTTTTCTTAAAACAGTCCCGAAATGACGCCGTTTTCGTCTACGTCGATCTTCTCTGCGGCGGGAACTTTGGGCAGCCCCGGCATGGTCAAAATATTCCCCGTGAGCGCAACCACAAACCCTGCGCCCGCCGAAATTTTTACCTGCCGCACCGTCACCGTAAAGCCGCGCGGCGCGCCGAGCTTTGTCGCGTCGTCCGAAAACGAATATTGCGTCTTTGCCATGCAGACGGGGGTATTGCCGAACCCGAGCGATTGCAGCCGTGCGATCTCCGCCTCCGCCTCGGGCGTGTAGGCAACGCCGCTGCCGCCGTAAATTTTGGTGACGATCGCCTCGATTTTCTCCTTGATGGGGAGCGTTTCGTCGTAGCAGAACTTGAAATCGCTCCTCTCCTTGCAGAGGCGCACGACCTCGCGGGCGAGCTCTTCGCCCCCCTTGCCGCCCTCCGCCCAGACGGTGGACAGACAGACGTTTACGCCCAACTCTTTGCAGCGTTCGATGACGAGCGCGATTTCCTCGTCTGTATCGGTGGGGAAACGGTTGACCGCAACGACTGCGGGCAGTCCATACACGTTTTTGATGTTGGAGACATGGCGCAAAAGATTGGGAAGTCCCTCTTCAAGCGCCTGCAAATTTTCTGAGGAGAGCTCCGTTTTCGGGACCCCGCCGTGCATTTTGAGGGCGCGCACGGTGGCGACAACGACGACCGCGCTCGGTTTGAGCCCCGCAAAACGGCACTTGATATCGAGAAATTTTTCCGCACCGAGATCTGCGCCGAATCCCGCCTCGGTGACGACGTAATCGCCGAGCTTTAACGCCGTCTTGGTCGCGACGACGGAGTTACAACCGTGGGCGATGTTGGCGAACGGCCCGCCGTGAACAAATGCTGGTGTGCCTTCGAGGGTCTGCACGAGGTTGGGTTTTAATGCGTCTTTGAGGAGAGCGCACATCGCGCCCGCCGCTTTGAGATCGCCCGCCGTGACGGGTTTCCCCTCTTTCGTATAGCCCACGATAATGCGGGAAAGACGGGTTTTGAGGTCGGAAAGAGAGGTCGAAAGGCACAAGACCGCCATCACTTCGGAGGCGACGGTGATGTCGAAACCGTCCTTCCTCGGCACGCCGTTCTTGCCGCCGCCGAGACCGTCTTCGAGAAAGCGGAGCTGCCGGTCGTTCATGTCCACGCAGCGGTGAAAGGTAATGCTCTCGGGGTCGATCCCGAGCTCGTTTCCCTGGAAAATATGATTGTCGAGCATGGCGCAGAGGAGATTGTTTGCCGCGCCGATCGCGTGAAAGTCGCCCGTGAAATGGAGATTGATGTCCTCCATCGGCACGACCTGCGCATAGCCGCCGCCCGCAGCTCCCCCCTTGATCCCGAACACGGGGCCGAGCGAGGGCTCGCGAAGTGCGACGACGACCCTTTTGCCGATTCTGGAAAGCCCGTCGGCAAGGCCGATGGTAGTAGTCGTCTTGCCCTCGCCTGCGGGGGTGGGGGTGATCGCCGTCACAAGGATGAGTTTGCCCTCTTTGCCGCTGCGGTCCATGACGCTTAAAGAGACTTTGGCTTTATTTTTGCCGTAGTACTCGATGTCGTCCTCCGAGAGCCCGACTTTTTCCGCCACGTCGCGGATATGGAGCAGTTTTGCTTCCTGTGCGATTTCGATATCGGTTTTCATATTTTGTCTCCTGTTTTGGTTTTTTATTGAAGGGGGTGCGTTCGCCCTTGCTGTCCCTTTTCGGGAAAGTGGCGCGTAAGCGTCGAAAGGGTTTCCGGAAACCCCTCAGTCTCGGCTACGCCTCGCCAGCTCCCCTATGAGGGGCGCCAAGGGGGTCTTTTAACTTATTGTGCGATGAAACGAACGAGAGGTTGAGCAGGTTAAAGCGCACACGTCCGTTTCCTCACAGAAAAAGCTTTTGCCTAAGCAAAAGATTTTTCGTGAATTATTTAAAATACTTCACTGCGCTTTCAAACAATTTCATATCGTAATTCCCGGGGACGTTTTGATAGAGCCATCTGCCCTTTCGCTCGGCGTGCCCCATCTTCCCGAATACGCGGCCGTCCGGCGAGAGCAGCCCCTCCACTGCAAACGCGCTGCCGTTGGGATTGAACCGCACGTCCATGGTGGGGTTTCCCTTGAAATCGACGTACTGCGTCATGATCTGCCCCTTTGCGGCGAGCTTTTTGATCAGCGCCTCGTCCGCAACGAGCTTTCCCTCGCCGTGGGAAATGGGCACGGAATACACTTCGCCCGGGTTTACTCCCGAAAGCCACGGGGAATTGACCGAACTCACCCGCACTTGTACGATACGCGATTGGTGACGTCCGATCGTGTTATAGGTGAGGGTGGGACAGCTCTCGTCCGTATCGATGATCTTCCCATAGGGCACGAGCCCGAGTTTGATGAGCGCCTGGAATCCGTTGCAGATCCCGCCCATCAGTCCCGAACGCTGTCCGAGCAACGTCTCCACCTCAAACTTCACTTCGGGGTTGCGGAAAAACGCCGTGATAAACTTGCCGGAGCCGTCCGGTTCGTCTCCGCCCGAAAAACCGCCCGGGATAAAGACGATCTCGGTATATTTGCAAAGCTTTGCAAACTCCTCCACCGAGCGCGCCACTTCGTCCGCCGTATTGTTCCGCACGACGAATACCGTCGCCTTTGCGCCCGCCTCTTCAAACGCCTTGGCGGTATCGTATTCGCAGTTGGTGCCGGGGAATACCGGAATGAGCACGCGCGGGCGGGTATAGCGCACATCGGGCACGAGGAGGGACGGGCGGGCATAGGTGAATTTTTCCACCCCGCCTGCGGGCGTTCCGACGTTGCAGGGATATACCCCTTCCAGCCTGTCCTCGTAGATCTTTTGCAGCTCTTCGAGGGAAAGTTTTTCCCCGCCACGCGAAATGGCGGACTCTTCCGTCGTCTCGCCGAGGGAGATCCCCACACGGCAGGGCGCGCAAAGTTCGAGCACGAACGAACCGTACTGATAGCCGAAAATGCGACCCATGTCCGTTTTTGCGCCGTAAGCAAAGCCGATTTTATTGCCGAGCGCCGCTTTGAGCACCCCCTCCGCAACGCCGCCGTAGACGGGCGTGAACGCCGAGACGACCTTGCCCTCCCGCATGAGGCGGGTGACGGCAGCGAAATTTTCGAGCAGGGAGGAGGGTACGGGCAGACCGTTTTCATCATATTCGGGCGCAAGCAGAACGACTTTATGCCCCGCCGTCTTGAATTCGGGGGAAACGATCTCGCCCGCCTTTCCCGTCGTCACCGCAAAGGAGACGAACGTGGGCGGGACGTCGATATGCTCGAACGTGCCGCTCATGGAATCTTTCCCGCCGATCGCGGCGACGCCCAGATCAAGCTGTGCTTTGAACGCGCCGAGAAGGGCGGCAAGGGGCTGTCCCCAACGCTTGGGATCTTTTTGAGGCTTTAAAAAATATTCCTGAAAACTCAGATAGACGTCCTCGAAACTTGCGCCCGTCGCAACGAGCTTACATAGACTCTCCACCACCGCAAGGTACGCGCCGTGATAGGGGCTCTTTTCGAGGACGTAGGGGTTTCCGCCCCACGCCATAAAGGAGACGGTATCCGTTTCCCCCTTTTCCACGGGTATGAGGTGCACCATCGCCTGCGGGGGCGTCATCTGGTATTTCCCGCCGAAGGGCATGAGCACGGTGCCCGCGCCGATCGTCGAATCGAACCGCTCCGAAAGCCCGCGCTTTGAGCAGACGTTGAGATCGCCCGCAAGCGAAATGTAACCCTGTGTAAAGTTTTGCGGCAGCTCCCGCTGATAATTCTGATATTTTTCGGGGGCGACGGAGATGTGTTTCTCCGCGCCGTTGGAGTTCAAGAATTCGCGCGAGACGTCGACGACCGTCTTCCCCTTCCACCGCATTCTGAGGCGGGGCTCCTCGGTGACGGTCGCAACCACCGTCGCTTCGAGGTTTTCGGCATTTGCAAGGGCGATAAACTTTTGGGCGTCCTTTTCCTCCACGACGACCGCCATACGTTCCTGCGATTCGGAGATCGCAAGCTCGGTGCCGTCGAGTCCTTCGTACTTTTTGGGAACGCGGTCGAGATCGACGTCGAGCCCGTCTGCAAGTTCGCCGATCGCAACGGACACCCCGCCCGCGCCGAAGTCGTTACAGCGCTTGATCAGGAGAGTCGCCTCACTGTTGCGGAAAAGGCGTTGGAGCTTTCTCTCCTCGGGGGCGTTCCCCTTCTGCACCTCCGCGCCGCAGCGGGAGAGAGATTGGAGAGTGTGGGACTTGGAGGAGCCCGTCGCTCCCCCGCAACCGTCTCTGCCCGTTCTGCCGCCGAGAAGGATCACTTTATCGCCGGGGACGGGCGCCTGCCGCCGTACGTTCTCTTCGGGCGTTGCCGCGAGAACGGCGCCGATTTCGAGCCGTTTTGCGGTATAGCCCTCGTGATAAATTTCGTCCACCTGTCCCGTGGTGAGCCCGATCTGGTTGCCGTAGGAGGAATAGCCCGCCGCAGCCGTCGTGACGAGTTTGCGCTGCGGAAGTTTGCCCGCCATTGTCTCCGAAACGGGCTTTGTGGGATCGCCCGCGCCCGTCACGCGCATGGCGGCATAGACATAGCTCCTCCCCGAGAGCGGGTCGCGGATCGCCCCGCCGATGCAGGTTGCGGCGCCGCCGAACGGCTCGATCTCGGTGGGATGGTTGTGCGTTTCGTTCTTGAAAAGGAGCAGATAATCTTCCGCTTTGCCGTCCACATCGACCTTGATCTTGACAGTGCAGGCGTTGATCTCCTCGCTCTCGTCGAGTTTTTCGAGCAATCCCCGCTTTTTGAGAACCTTTGCGGCGATCGTGCCGATATCCATCAGATTGATGGGTTTGGTGCGGCCGATCTCCTCCCGCGCAGCGAGATATTCTTCATACGTTTGCTGTAAAAGCGGGTCGGCGAAGGAAACTTTGTCGATGGTGGTGAGAAAGGTGGTGTGGCGGCAATGGTCGGACCAATAGGTGTCGATCATGCGGATCTCGGTCAGGGTGGGATCGCGCCGCTCGCTTCTGAAATATTTTTGGCAGAAGGCGACGTCATCGCCGTCCATTGCGAGGGCGTATTTTTCGGAAAAGGTTTCGAGCTCTTCGCGGCTTGCCTGCAAAAAACCGTACAAGGTCTCCACTTCGGTGGGAACGGGGTGGGAAATTTTGAGCGTTTCGGGCTTTTCAAACCCCGTCTCGCGGCTCTCCACGGGGTTGATGACGTAGCGCTTGACCGTTTCGAGTTCTTCTTCCGACAGACCGCCGTACACGGCGTATATTTTTGCGGTGCGCACGAGGGGGCGGTCCCCCTTCGAGAGGAGCTGGATGCACTGCGCCGCGCTGTCCGCACGTTGGTCGAATTGCCCGGGCAGATACTCCACGCAAAACGCCTGTGCGCCGCTCAAATCGATCTCTTCCGTAGCCGTGTCCATCTGCGGCTCGGAAAAGACCCGCTTTACCGCCCGTTCAAAGAGTTCGGACGAGATGTCCTCGGCGTCGTAACGGTTGATAACGCGGACGCGCACGGCGTTCACGCCCAAAAACGCCCGCATATCCGCAAGCAGTTTTTGCGCCTCATTGTCGAACCCGTTCTTTTTCTCAACGTAAATTCTGTAAACCATTTTCTTGCTCCGCTGTGAGTGTAATCGTGTACCGTCTTATCTATTTCTGCGCTTCGAGGGCGCGTTTGCCGATGTCGCGGCGCAGGTAGGCATTTTCAAAGTGAATGCGCTCCGCAAGCGCATAGGCGCGGCCGATCGCTTTTTCGAGCGTCTCCGCCTTCCCCACCGCGCCGAGCACCCTGCCACCCGCCGTGAGAAGTTTCCCTTCGGAAAGTTTTGCGCCCGCAATGTAAATTTCCTCTCCCTCCGCCGTCTCGGGAAGGGTGATTTCATAACCCGTTTCGTATTTTTGGGGATAGCCGTCGCTTGCAAGCACCACGCAGCAGGCGGCTCCGTTTTCAAATTCCACCTCTTCCTCTTTGAGCGTCCCCTCTCTGCACGCCTGCATGACGGTGAGAAGATCGCTTTTCAGAAGGGGCAGTACGACCTGCGTTTCGGGATCGCCGAAACGGCAGTTGTACTCGATGACTTTGGGGCCTTGCGGCGTGAGCATGAGCCCGAAATAGAGGCACCCTTTGAACGTTCTCCCCTCCTCTCTCATCGCGCGGATCGTCGGCAAAAAGATGGTTTTCATGCACACGTCTGCGATTTCGGGCGTGTAATAGGGGTTGGGCGCGACCGTGCCCATGCCGCCCGTGTTGAGCCCTTTATCGCCGTCCTTTGCGCGCTTGTGATCCATCGAGGAGACCATGGGGACAACGATGTTGCCGTCCGTAAAGGAGAGAACGGAGACCTCGGGTCCCGTTAAAAATTCCTCGATGAGGACGCGGCTGCCGCTGCCGCCGAAAACTTTTTTGACCATCATGTCCTCGACCGCGCCCTTGGCCTCTTCAAAGGAATTCACGATGACCGCCCCCTTGCCAAGCGCAAGTCCGTCCGCCTTGACGACGGTGGGGTATTGGCAGGTTTCGAGATAGGAAAGCGCCGTGGCGGGCGCGGTAAAGACGCGCGCCTTTGCGGTGGGAATGCTGTATTTTTCCATGAGCTGCTTGGAAAAGACCTTGCTGCCTTCGAGGATGGCGGCGTTCTTGTTCGGACCGAAACAGGGAACGCCGATCTCTTCGAGCCTGTCCACAAGTCCCAAACAGAGCGGATCGTCGGGCGTGACGACGGCAAAATCGGGCCTGTGCTCCTTTGCAAAGGCGACAATGCCCTCGATGTCGGTCGCCTTTATCGGGAAACACTCCGCGTCGCGCGCGATACCGCCGTTGCCGGGCAGACACCAGATCTTTTCGACCGTTTTGTTCTTTTTCAAGGCTTTGATGACGGCATGTTCTCTCCCGCCGCCCCCGATCACGAGAATATTCATTCTTCGCTCCTTTTTCGTGTGTTATTATCACGCGGACACCCTTCGACAGGCTCAGGGTGACGTGATTTAGAATGACTTCAAAGGCTTCCCAAATGACTGCGCGTTGGAAAACCACGCTTTTCCATAAGCGCCCAAAATTTGTTGCACTCTTACGGCTTAATGTAAAAGCCGAGCGAATGAGAGAGCAAATCGGTTGATGCACAAAGAAGGTTTCCTCGCACAATTATTTTCGTAGTGACACCCCTTCCGTCACGTTTCGCGTGACACCCACCCCTCAAGGGGTGGGCAAGGGTGGCGCGAGAAAAAAACGCGTGAATTTTCAATGGTGGAACAGTCTCATGCCCGTAAAGCACATGACCATGTTCCGCCGGTCCGCCGCCTCGATGACAAGGTCGTCTCTGACCGAGCCGCCCGGCTCCGCCACATAGGAAACTCCGCTCCTGTACGCCCGCTCGATGTTATCAGAAAACGGGAAAAAGGCGTCGCTCCCTAACGAAACTCCCGTAATACCTGCGAGATACTCCTCTTTTTCCTCTTTGGAAAAAGGCGCGGGGCGCACGGCGAAGTTCTGCCGCCAAACCCCCTCCCCGGTCACTTCCTCAGGGTTGTCCGAAAGATATAAGTCGATGATGTTGTTCTTCTCGGGCCGTCCGACTCCCTCCGCAAATTGCAGGGAGAGCACCTTTTCATGGCGGCGCAAATGCCAAAGGTCCGCCTTCTGCGCGGCAAGACGGGTGCAATGGATGCGCGACTGCTGCCCCGCGCCCACGCCGATCGCCTGACCGTCCGCCGCGAAACAGACCGAATTGCTCTGCGTGTATTTGAGGGTGATGAGGGCGATGATGAGGTCGATCGCCTTCTCCTTGGGCAGATTTTTGTTTGCCGTGACGATATTGGAAAAGAGCGCCCTGTCGATCTTGAAATTGTTGCGCCCCTGTTCAAAGGTAACGCCGAACACCTGCTTGCGCTCGATGGGCTCGGGGGTATAGGAGGGGTCGATCTTGATGATGTTATATCCCCCCTTCCGTTTCCCCTTTAAAATTTCGAGCGCCTTGGGGGAATAGGCGGGCGCGATGATACCGTCCGACACCTCGCGCGCGATGATTTTCGCCGTCACCTCGTCGCACTCATCCGAAAGGGCGATAAAATCGCCGAAGGAGGACATTCTGTCCGTTCCCCGCGCCCGTGCGTAGGCGCAGGCGAGCGGGCTGTCGTCTAAGCCCTCGACGTCCTCGACAAAGCAGCTCTTTTTGAGATCGGGAGGAAGAGGTTTCCCAATCGCCGCCGACGTGGGCGAGACGTGCTTAAAACTCGTCGCCGCGACCTGCCCCGTGCTCTCTTTGAGCTCTTTGACGAGCTGCCATGCGTTGAACGCGTCGAGAAAGTTGATATACCCCGGTCTGCCGTTGAGAATTTCCACGGGGAGATCGCTGCCGTCCGCCATAAAAATTCTCGCGGGCGTTTGGTTGGGATTGCAGCCGTATTTGAGTGCGAATTCTTTCATGCTTTACCTCGAATATTTGTTGAAGATCAGTTGCTCGCTCTCCCCCGTTTTGAGGTCGTAGGCGCGGCAGACGAGGGAAATTTTGTTCTCTTCGTTGAGGTTCTCCCAAATTTCTCCGGCGAACTCGTTGAGGTCGTTCGGAATCATTACCGCCTCGGGCTCCCCCTGGAAGGAGGGCAGCGGGTCGCCGTTTTTTTGATAGGTATGTAAAAAATGTCCCGTTCCGTTTACGCCTTCGTACACAAAGAAGAAACGGTTGCACTTTTTGCCCGCCTTTTCGGCGCTCTTTAACACGGACATCTCATAGACGAATCTAGACGCCTTTTGGGGAAGGTGCAAAAGGGCGCTGATACGGGGGGTGAAGTTGGGTGCGTCGGGTTCAAAGGAACGTCCCATCAACCCGTGGCGGAAACAGTGTCCCGCTTTTAACGACTGCTCGATGGTATCCGTCTGGTCGCCGTTCGTAACGATGACGTTCTTCCCCACCACTTTTACGGGCGAATAGAGAATGAGGGAGGGATCGGTGACCTTGGAAGGGTCGCAGGGCTCCGCCTTGATCTCGTTGCCGTAAGCGGTAAACACGCG
This sequence comes from uncultured Clostridia bacterium, assembly GCA_947632195.1. Taxonomy (GTDB): domain Bacteria; phylum Bacillota; class Clostridia; order Christensenellales; family Borkfalkiaceae; genus Gallimonas. The sequence continues at coordinate 30,301 of CANROE010000009.1, forward strand.
GTTGCGGGAATTTTCGCTCCTGCCCATGATGAAATAGGCCAACATCGCCCTCTTCCCGTTACTCGACTTTCCCACAACGATCCCGCGCCCGGGATATGCGTTGTTTGCGAGAATACGTCCGATGTTCTTTCTGATATAACTCATTTCCTTCCTCCGGATAATTTTTGGCATACTTCTTCGATCGCTTGGGGGTAGATCACCCACTCCGCCTCGCGCATGACCCGTTTTTGCAAGGTCTCGGGGGTGTCCCTCTCCCTGACTTCCACCGCCTTCTGCGCAAGGATGGGCCCCCCGTCGCACTCCGCCGTGACGATGTGCACTGTGGCGCCCGTCACCTTGACGCCCGCTTTGAGCGCCGCCTCGTGGACATGCAACCCGTAAAAGCCCTCGCCGCCGAAACTCGGCAAAAGGGCGGGATGGATGTTGAGAATGCGGTTTTCGTAACGCTCCACAAACGCGGGACTCAACACGGACAGAAAGCCCGCGAGCACGATAAGCTCTATCCCCCGCTCTTCGAGCGCGGCAATCATCTTTTTTTCGCGCTCGGCGCGGTCGGGGATCTCTTTGCGGTCGACCACGACGAAGGGGATCTCCACTCTCTCTGCGCGCGAAAGGGCATACGCCCCCGCACGGTCGGAGAGGAGAAAGACGATCTCGCCGTGGGGGATGAGCCCCGCCTCCCATGCGTTATAGATCGCCTGAAAGTTCGTGCCGCCGCCCGAACACAGTACCGCGATTTTGATCTTTTTCATTTTTTACACCATCTCTACGCCGCCGCCCGAAACGATCTCGCCCAAAATATAGGCGTTTTCGCCGTGCGCGCGCAAAATTTCCAGCGACCGATCAACGTCCTCTTGTGCCACCGTTACGCACATGCCCACCCCCATGTTGAAGGTGTTGAACATGTCGTGCGAAGAGATCTTCCCCCGCTCTTGGATGAGAGAGAAGATGGCGGGCGTCTGTATGTTGCGCTTTTCGATCTTTACGCCCAACCCGTCGGGCAGAGAACGGGGAATGTTCTCGTAAAAACCACCGCCCGTGATGTGGGAAATGCCCTTTGCCTTGACTTTTTCAAGCAGGGCGAGCACGGGTCTCACATAAATTTTCGTGGGCGTGAGCAACACTTCGCCGAGCGGTTTCCCGCCGAGCTCTTTCACGGGAGAATGAAGGTCGCAATGCTCTGCGTCGAACACTTTCCGCACGAGGGAAAAGCCGTTGGAGTGTACGCCGCTCGAAGGGAGCGCAAGCATGACGTCCCCCTCCTTCGTCGCGTTTTTATCGACCATGTTGCATTTATCGGCAATGCCTACGGCAAATCCCGCGAGATCATAGTCCTCCTCGGGCATCACGCCGGGGTGCTCGGCGGTCTCCCCGCCGATGAGGGCGCAACCCGCTTGCACGCACCCCTCCGCTACGCCGCCCACGATTTGTGCGATCTTTTCGGGAAAGTTCTTCCCGCAGGCGATGTAGTCGAGGAAGAAGAGCGGCTTTGCGCCGCAGCAGACGATGTCGTTTACGCACATTGCAACGCAGTCCACGCCGATCGTATCATGCTTATCAAGGAGCACGGCGAGGCGGAGTTTTGTTCCGACGCCGTCTGTACCCGAGACGAGCACGGGCTCCTTCATGCCTGCTGTATGCAGAGGGAAGAGCCCCCCGAACCCGCCGATATTTTCGAGCCCTGCGGTGAGAGTGCGGCGGATGTGGCTCTTCATGAGCTCCACCGACCGGTATCCTGCGGTGATGTCCACCCCCGCCTCTTTGTAACTTTCGCTGTAACTGTCTTTTATCATAGATGGTTCCTTTTCTGTGATGTTGGAGAAGAGCCCGCCCCCATTAGTCCCGCTCCTATGGAGGGGGTGCGCTTCCCGTCCCTTTAACTGCGGTAGAGATGTCTCCACTTCGGTCGACATGACAATTTTATAATTTGTCATTTCGAGCGGAACGAAGTGGAGTCGAGAAATCTCGCCTTATTAAAACTGCGGTAGAGATGTCTCGACTACGCTCGACATGACAATTTTAGGAAAGGTGCGTGGAGCGACATGACATTTTAGAATATGTGCCTTAGGCGGAATTCACTTCCGCCGCCCCGCGCGCTGTTCTGTTTCCCTAAGCGCGGCACGAGCCGTAGGCGAAGTAGGGCGACCCAATTTGGCAATTACTTTTGCCTTATTGTAAAACAAGGCGAACGAGAGGACGAGCAAGTTAAAGCACGAAAGTAGGTTTCCTCACGGCGTTTATTTTCGGACGACACCCCTTCCGTCACGCTCCGCGTGACACCCACCCCTCCAAGGGGTGGGCAAGGGGGAGGAAGAAAAGAAACGCGTGAACTTATTTCCTGTATTTCGGGTTCTCCGAAATGGGACGCTCCCAGCGCTCAAAACGGCTCTTCGCGGAGACAGCAGGCTCTTCGGTGGGATAGTTGCCGTCGAAACATGCCGTGCAAAATCCCGTGCCGTCGCCCCCCGTTAAATAGGCGACTTCGGATAGATCGAGATACCCCACGCTGTCGGCGCCGATGATGGCGGCGATCTCCTCCACGCTGTGGTGGCAGGCGATGAGATTCTCCCGCGAGTCGATGTCCGTCCCGTAGTAACAGGGGTTGAGAAAGGCGGGCGCGGACGAGAGCATGTGCACTTCCTTTGCCCCGGCGCTGCGGAGCATCTTCACAATGCGTGCACAGGTCGTGCCGCGCACGATGGAATCGTCGACGAGAACGACCCGCTTGCCCGCGATCGCGGACTTCAAAACATTGAGCTTAATGCGCACCCTGTCCTCGCGGGCAGCCTGTCCCGGGGCGATGAACGTTCTGCCGATGTACTTGTTTTTGATGAATCCGATCCCGTACGGAATGCCAGACGCCTCGGCATAGCCGTAAGCAGCGTCAAGCCCCGAATCGGGCACGCCGACCACGATGTCCGCGTCGATGGGATACCGTCCCGCAAGAAAGCGCCCCGCCTGCTTCCGTGCCTCGTGCACCGAGCAACCCTCAATGACAGAATCGGGGCGGGCAATGTACAAATATTCAAATACGCAAAGATGTTTTCCCCTGCCGCAATGGGAGCGGTCGGAGAAAACGCCCTCCTTTGTGAACGTGAGCATTTCTCCCGCTTCGAGTTCTCTGACGAGGGTGGCGCCCACGCTGTCGAGCGCGCAACTCTCGGAGGCGACGATATAAGCTCCGTCCTCCCGCTGCCCATAGCAAAGGGGGTGAAAGCCGAAGGGGTCGCGCACGGCGATCAGTTTACTCGGAGACATTACAAGAAGGGAATACGCCCCTCTGAGCCTGTCCATGGCGGCGAGCACCGCCTCTTCGATGGAGCCGCGCTTTACCCGCTCTTTGGTGATGATGTAGGAGATGACCTCGCTGTCCGACGTGGTATGAAAAATGCTGCCCTCGCTTTCGAGCTCGTCGCGCAATTCAAAAGCATTGACGAGGTTGCCGTTGTGAGCGAGCGCCATGTTCCCCTTTAAGTGGTTGACGACGATGGGCTGGGCGTTCTCCCTGCCCCCGCTGCCCGTGGTGGAATAGCGCACATGTCCGACCGCCATGTTCCCAAGGCCGAGGTTTTTGAGCGCGTCCGCCGTGAACACGTCATTGACGAGCCCCGCGTCCTTGTGGGTGTGAAAGACGCCGTCGTCGTTGACGACGATCCCCGCCGATTCCTGTCCCCTGTGTTGCAGGGCAAAGAGGGCGTAATATGCAGTGGACGCAACGTCCTGCTTTTGGGGTGCGAAAATGCCGAACACCCCGCATTCTTCGTGAATTTGCGACATAAAATTCTGCTCCTGTGGTACTCCGTCATGCCGCTGCCGGCGAAATTTATTCTCCCGTCACCCGTTTGAAAATTTCGCGGTAGGCCTCCTCCACGCCACCCATGTCGCGGCGGAAACGGTCTTTGTCGAGCTTTTCTCCCGTCTGCGCGTCCCAAAAACGGCAGGTGTCGGGGGAAATTTCATCGGCGAGCACGATTTTTCCGTCCGGCAGACGCCCGAATTCGAGCTTGAAATCGATGAGCCGCACGCCCAAATGCAAGAAGTATTCCTTCAACACTTCGTTGACCTTAAAGGCGTACGTCTTGACGGTTTCGATCTCCTCTTTTGTGGCAAGTTTCAATGCGAGCGCGTGATAGCTGTTGAGGAGCGGATCGTCGAGCGCGTCGCACTTATAGGAAAATTCAATGGTGGGTTTTTCAAACACGATCCCCTCGGGGACACCGTAGCGCTTTGAGAAAGAGCCTGCGGACACGTTGCGGATGATGACTTCGAGCGGAACGATTTTTACCTTCTTGACGAGAGTGTCGCGCTCGGAAAGCTCTTTCACAAAGTGGGTGGGCACTCCCTTTTGTTCGAGGAGCTGCATGAGCATGTTGGACATGCGGTTGTTGACAACGCCTTTGCCCGCGACGGTGCCCTTTTTGAGCCCGTTGAAAGCGGTGGCGTCGTCCTTGTAGGAGACGATGCAAAGAGTTTCGTCCTCGGTGGCGAAAACCTTCTTCGCCTTGCCTTCATAGAGCTGTTCTTTCTTTTCCATGGTTTATTCTCCTTTTGTGTTCACGAAAAATCTTTTGCTGTGCAAAATCTTTTTCCGTGAGGAAATTTTCTTTGACCGTTTAACTTGATTGGTCCTCTCGTACGTTTCATCGGACAAGAAGTTGCAAGTATGCAACAAATGTGGTCGCGCAGCGCAAAAGCGTGGTTTTGCTCGCGCAAATAATTGTATTCACGAAAAATCTTTTGCTTTGCAAAATCTTTTTCCGTGAGGAAATTTTCTTTGATGGTTTAACTTGCTTGACCTCTCATTCGCCTTGCCGGACATTAAGCCGTAAGAATGCGGCAAATTGGGTGGAGCGGCGCAATTCTGCTCAACAGCCCAGTGGGCTGTGAGCTGCGCCGCGACAGGAGCGTTGGCAAACGCGACGGGCTTTGCGGCGGTACCTGCCGCCCAAAGCGCTTATGGAAAATTGTGATTTTCCAACGCGCAGTGATTGGGAAACCATCGGAGCCATTCTCAAATGTCATGTCGAGCGTAGTCGAGACATCTCTACCGCATTATAACCGCATTATAATAAGGTTGAGATTTCTCGACTCCACTTCGTTTCGCTCGAAATGACAAATTAGAATTCTCCTTGGGCGCCCCATTGGGGGAGCTGGCGAGGCGCTGGCCGAGACTGAGGGTGGAGTGGCGCAATCCTGCTCAACAGCCCAGCGGGCTGTGAGCGCGCCGCGACAGGAGCGTTGGCAAACGCGACGGGGTTTTGGCGGTACCTGCCGCCAAAACTATCAAAAACCCTTTCCCCCTCGCGTTGCTCGGGTACTTTCCCTTTCAGGGACAGCAAGACCACCTTTCGGCTCACTACGTTCGCCACTTTCCCCGCTACACGGGGGACAGCAAACAATATTACTTCGTATATTTCCCGAATACAGCTTTGTCTTTTTCGAGGACTTCGGCGGCGGCGTTTTTGCGGAATGCTATCAGTTTTTCGGCAAGCGTCTCGTCCCCCACCGCTAAAATTTCCGCCGCAAGATAGGCGGCGTTCTTCGCACCGTCGACGGCGACCGTTGCAACGGGCACCCCCGAGGGCATCATGACGGTGGACAGAAGGGCGTCCATGCCGCCGAACGCACCCCCGCCTACCGGAACCCCGATCACGGGCAATACGCAGTTCGCCGCGAACGCTCCCGCAAGATGCGCCGCCATGCCCGCCACGCAGATGATGACGCCGACGCCGTTCTCCGCCGCCCCCTCCGCAAACGTCCGTGCCGCCTCGGGCGTGCGGTGCGCGGAATACACATGCACCACATAGGGAATGCCCAATTCCCCGAGAACGCCGAGCGCCTTTTCCGCAACGGGAAGATCGGAATCGCTCCCCATAATGACCGCAACTTTTTTCATAACTATCCCCTTGAAAAAGAAAAGAGCAGTTTTTCTCTGCGCGAAAAAAACTGCCTATCCACAAACAAACCGATTGATTTTTTCTCCCCGCTTTGCGCGGGCTCCCGCTCTGTTCATGCCACCATTATAGTACAAGGCGGCGAAATAAGTCAAGCGTTCGGCGCGTGAAAAAATTGTTCTCATTTTGTGACATTGGACGCTCCTTTTTTGTGATTTCTGTAAAGGCACCGCACGCTACGCAGCCCCGCGCCCGTCTACTTTTGGTTGAACTTTTTGCGCACGAACCAATCGGTGACGCGCTCGGGGAGCATTCGGCCCGCCAACCGCAAAAAATTGTTCTTTCCGCCCGCCGCCGTCACCGTGGGCGGATTGCGCTTTTGCACGAGCTTGATTATGCTGTCCGCGACGAGCGAGGGAGACATTCCCCCTTGCTCCATGTTCGCAAGCGCGGCGGAGGCCTTTTTCACCGAGGCGGTGTAGCCCTTGCTCTCCTCCGCGTTGTACACCTTGCGGCTGTATGTGAAATCGGTGGACGTTCCTCCGGGCAGAAGCGCGCAGACCCGCACCCCCTGGCGGCGGAGTTCCATATCCGCCTCCCGCGCCAGCATGCAGAGCGCGGCTTTTGATGAAGAATAAAACCCGTCGTAGGGAATGGGGAAATCTCCCCCCATCGACCCCACGAGGATCGCCCTCCCCTCCCGTTTTTTGAGGTAGGGCGCAGCTGCGCGGATCGCCTCGATCGCGCCGAAATAGTTCACCTCGAAGAGATAGCGATAATCTCCGCTCTTGGCATGTTCGAGGGGGGCGGCCATGGAAAAGCCCGCCGAATAGACGAGAAGGTCGATCCCGCCGTATTCTTCGCCGATCTCCCCGATCGCCTTTTCGAGTTCCCCCTCCTGCGCCGCGTCCGCCGTGCGGGAGAGAATGCGCTCCCCGAGGAAGGGCGTGCGCGAAAGATTGAACACCGTATAGCTCCCCGCATGCAATTTTAAGGCCGTCTCCCTGCCGATCCCAGACGATCCGCCCACGATCACGGCGACCTTTCTGTTCCTGCGCAGCGGCCGCTCTTCGGGCGTTTTTTCTTCCGTCTTGTCTTCCGTCTTGTCTTCCGTCTGCTCTTTGATTTCCCGTTTCATACAATCAATTATGGGCAAGGAAAAATTTTCTATTCAGCCGAGCGCGACGTCGAGGAACATCATCAGACAAAAACCGAGCACGACCCCCACGGAAGCGAGAAGTTTACTCTTTTCAAAGCACTCGGGAATGAGCTCGGAGCAGACGACGGCGATCATCGCGCCCGCCGAAAAGGAGAGCGCCCACGGCATGAGCCCCGTTATAAACGATGCGGCGAGCGCGCCCAAGACGCAGGCGGGGATCTCCACCGCACCCGAGCCCTGCGAAAAGAGAAAACTTTTGAAACGGCTCATTCCCTTTGCGCGGAGGGGAAAGGCGACGCACATGCCTTCGGGGAAGTTCTGCACGGCGATCCCCACGCCGAAAAGAAGGGCCGTGAGCACCCCCGCTCCGCCCGCCGCCTGCGCAAACGCCACGCCCACCGCCATGCCCTCCGGAATGTTGTGCAGCGTAACGGCAAAGTAGAGCAGCGCGCACTTTCTGTCTCCCGCACGGCGGAAGAGGATATGGGAACGGGAGAGTGCGAGATCGGACAGAACGATGAACGCGCCGCCGAGCAGAAACCCGAGCGTGACGGTGACGGAGGAAGGGAGCGCGGCGGAATACCCGATGGCGGGCAGGAGCAGGGAAAAGAAACTTGCCGCGATCATGATCCCCGCTGCCGCGCCCGTCAGAAGGATAAAAATTTTTCCTCCCCCCTTGCGGGAAACAAATACCGCCGCAGCGCCGAGCGCCGTCATGAAATACATAAAAAGAGAGACCAGCAGGGCCTGTAATACAGGTCCGAGCGATGAAAACCATTGCATTCGTAAGAACCTCCCGCCGCTTTTGTTTGCGGCGCAGTCACTTCATGCTATGCAAAAAGGGGGCAACTGAGTGCCCGCAGCGGGAGGGCGGGAAGAGGCGCAGCTATGCGGGAACAGACAAAAATATAACAACCTGCACAAATTTCAGCGGTGAAATTTTTCACAAAAAATTCATCTATGATATTGACATTTTAAAAAATGTGTTCTATAATGAAATAAATCAAATCATTTTGGGGGAAAGTTTTATGGTATTTTTGGTAATCGGCGTCATTACGCTGTTTTTGACGGGCTTTATGATCATCTACTACGGCTATCTTTTCAAAAACACCGATCATGACGTTTCTTTCTTTTTCAGCGTGGGGATCATCTCCATGGTGATGAACCTCTTCACAAATATGAGCGCAAGCGCCGCCGTTCTGTCGATCCTCTATCTCATCATTGCGGTCGTATTCCTCGGCGTCGGATTTGCGATCGACCTTCAAGGCAGCATCGCTTTCTACACCTCCATCGGCGGTTGGTTCCAAAAAGTATTCGGCGACACCGAAAACCTTCTTTGGACCCTGCTCTGCTTCATCCTCTCGCCCGTGGGACTTGTGCTCTTCTTCGTGTACTATAATTCCAATCACGAACGCGCTCTTCTCTGCGGAAAAGCGGGACTTTGGGGGCTGCTTGTGGAACTTCTTCTCCTGTGGGCCGTGCTCGGCCTTGTGAGCGGGATCGGCTCCATCGACGCTGCAAACGAAACAGCCTCGCTGCTCGGAAATCTTCTGTAACTCATTGATAAAAATCGCGCCCGCACGGCTGTTGCCGTGCGGGCGCTCTTTTATGTTCGCTGTTTTTTTCGGGAGCCCCTCGGTCACTCCGCTTGGAAACGGTAGGCGGTGACAGACTCGTATACCTCTCCCGCGTCGAGATAGGAAGAAAGGATCGCCGCATATTCGGGCACGTTCACGTTGTTGGGGATCGCCTGCGTTTCGAGGCAGAACGCCGCGCGCTTGCCGTAATAGGCGGTCTTGCCCTGCTGATGTAGCCCGTTGCCCGTGTAGAGCTGTACGGCGGGAAGATCGGTGTAACAGCTCATCGTAATGCCCGTCTTTTTGCTCTTTGCAACGGCGTACTTCACATATGCGCGGTCTGCGTTTTTGAGTACATGACAGTGGTCGTAGCCGTTGCCATGTTTCAAGTCGGGATCGTCCGCCTCGACGTCCTGCCCGATCTCCTTGGGCGTGTTGAAGTCAAAGGGAGTTCCCGCGACCTTGCGGAACCCGCCCACGGGGATCATGGTGGGGTTGGTGGGCACGATCTCGTCGCAGTCGATCCAGAGAAGATGGTCGAGCACCGAGCCGTCCCCTTCGCCGTTCAGATTGAAATAGGCGTGGTTGGTGAGGTTTACGACCGTTTTTTTGTCGCTCACGGCGCGGTAACGGATCTTGAATTCCCCGCCTTGGAAGGAATAGACGACCTTGACGGTGAGATTTCCGGGATAATTCTCCTCGCCGTCGGGAGAGAGATAGGTGAGGGCGAGCTCATCGCCGCAAATTTCGTGCGCCCAGATCTTTTTGTTGAACCCCTCTTTGCCGCCGTGAAGATGGTTTCCGCGATCGTTGCAGTAAAGCTGATAGAACTTGCCGTCTACGGTGAGTTTGCCCTCGCCGATGCGGTTGCCGAACCGCCCGATGAGCGCGCCGAGATAGCCGCCGTTGCGCTCATACTCTTCTACTGTGTTGTAGCCGAGAACGACGTCGGTGGGCGTCCCGTTCTTGTCGGGAACGACAAGGCTCTGCAAAATGCCGCCGAAGTTCAGAACGGTGGCATAGTTCGCGCCGTCGTGAAGGGTGAAAGCGAGTACCTCCCGCCCGTCTGCGGTTTTTCCGAATACTTTTGTTGTGATCATACTTTTATTCCCCTGTTTTTTGATTTTTTATATGACTGTTGTAAATTTTCCGCCGCAGCTGCGCCGTGCCGCTCACACTTCGCAAGCGCCCCTCTCGCGGATGGAGGTATAAAACACATTCTCGCGGCCGAATACGCGCGCCATCGCCCTGCCGTATTCCTCCGCGTCGCGCACAAAGGCGATCATCGCGCCCGCAAAGCCGCCGCCCATCATGCGGAACGCGCCGTCCTTTATCAGCTTTTCGCTGAGTTTCAAGGCGAGCACGAGGGGCTGAGCGATCTCTCCGGGCACATAGCAATTCTGCAAAAAGGCGAGACTGCTCTCCCCGCTCTGCCGCACCGCCACGAGAAAGCCCGCTACATCGCCCGCTTTGAGAGCGTCCGCCGCGCGGTCCACCCGTTCGTTTTCTTCAAAATAATGGAATGCACGCAGAATGGCGCGGTCGCTCGTCTTATTGCGCAGACGGGGAAGTTCGGACAAGAGCTCGGAGAGGGAACTCTCGCGCAGTACGCTCTTGCCGAGGGCGCTCGCCACCTCCCCCATCTCGCGGCGGATATCCGCATAGTGGGAAGTGAGCGCCGCATGGGAGCCTCCCGTGTTGGTGAGCACGATCGTATAGCCCGAAGGTGCGGGAACGGACTCCGCAACGGGGTTGGAAAGGTCGGCAAAGTCGATCTTATTCAGTCCGCCGAACGCGACGCCGCACTGGTCCAAAAGTCCGCACGGCTTGCCGAAATAGACGTTTTCGGCGTACTGCGCCGCCCGTGCGCGTTCGAGCGGGGAGATCTTTCCGCCGCAGTAGAGCGTGTTGAGGATCTCCGCAACGAGTACTTCAAACGCCGCCGAAGAGGAGACCCCCGCGCCGCGAAAGACGGTACTGTGGGTGACGGCGGAAAATCCGCCGATAGGATAGCCGCGCGTGGCAAAATAGTGGCATACGCCGCGCGCCAGGGAGACCGATTTGCCCTTCTCCCGCTCCCGCCCCGCAAGGTCATTCACCGAAAAATGCACGGGAGAAAACGCCTCGGCGCGGATGTCGATGACGCCGTCCGAACGGGGAGAGACGAAGGATAAAATATCGCAGGAAATGGCGGAAACAAGCACCTTCCCGCGATTGTGGTCGGTGTGGTTGCCCACGATCTCCGCCCTGCCCGGCGAAGAAAAGAGACGCTGTGGCGCGCAGCCGAATTCCGAGCGGAAGTAGCTTTCCAGCGCGTCCGCGCGCTTTTTTTCTATGGTGATCTCCGACATACGGACCTCCGAAACACGGACGCCCCGTCCCGCCCTTTCCGCGCGCCCGAAAAAGAGACGTCACGGCGGGGAGAAAGGGATCCTCTGTCCCGATTATATCACATTTCCGTGCAAAAGTAAATAATCTCGCGCAAAAACATGCAAGCTGAAAATATGCACAAAAAATATCTGCCGATCACCCTCGTGCTCGCCGTGCTGCTCAGTCTCCTCGCCGCGATCGGGTACCGGGCAAGTTTGCGGGCTGCGCCTACCATCGGCCTTGCCGCAGAAAAACAAATTTATCTCACCTTCGACGACGGTCCCAGCACCAAAGTGACGGGAAAAGTGCTCGACGTGCTCAAAGAGGAGAACGTAAAGGCGACCTTTTTCATCGTCAGCGACCGCGTGGCGGGCAGAGAAAACATTCTCCGCCGCGCCGCCGAAGAGGGACACACCCTCGGCGTACATTCCGCAAGCCATGTTTATTCGCAAATATACGCTTCCCAAGAAGCTTTCTTGCGGGACGTGGAGACGTGCGCAAACGTCATCGAGCGGGTGACGGGCATAAAGCCGAGCGTCTACCGTTTCCCCGGCGGAGGAGACGCGCATCGCAGCGCGTATGCAAACTTGCTGCGGGAAAGAGGTTACCGCGTGGTCTCATGGAACGCCGTGTGCGGGGACGAGGAGATCCCCCATGCGAGCGCGGAGACTTTGCTCGGCGAGAGCGTGAAAACGGCGCAGGGCAAACAGCCTGCGGTGCTCCTCCTGCACGATTCCGCACCGCACCGCGAAACGGCCGACGCCCTGCCTGAGATCATCCGATATTTCAAAGAGCAGGGATACGTTTTTTGCCAATACTGACCCGTTTTACCCGCTTTGTCACCCACGCCGCCGCTTTGTAGAGTTCGCCGAGGGGAATGACGGAGAGCGAACAGCCGAACACGAGCGCCCACTGCGTAAGATCGAGGGGGACGAGATTGAACGCGCCCGCGAGGAAGGGCACGAAGATCAGAATTACATTGAGCGCAACCCCGAGCGCCGCCGTAACAAGGAGGGTGCGGTTTGAAAAAAATTCCCGCAGCGTGGTCCTGCCGCGCTCTTTTCGCACGTTGAAGGCGTGGAAGAGTTCGAGGAAGGAGAGGGTGAAAAAGGCGCAGGTGGAGGCGACTTCGTTTCCCCAACGCGAGAGGGTGAACAGAAACAGCCCCACCGTGATGGCCGCCTGCAATACGCCGAACGTGATCATAAACAGGAGGGAGCGTGCAGAAAAGAGCTCCCCTGCCGAGACGGGCGGGCGGTCCATGACCCCCTCCGTCTTTTCCACGCCGAGCGCGAGCACGGGCAAACTGTCGGTGATGAGATTGATCCACAGCAGCTGGGTGGAAGTGAGAAAGTCGTACTTCCAGAGGCACAGCGTGGCGATGAGCACGGCAAGCACCTCCGCAAAATTGGTGCTCAAAAAGAAGGAGACGGTGCGCTTGATCCCCGCAAAGACGTTGCGTCCCTCCTCCACCGCCTTTACGATGGTGGAAAAGTCGCCGTCTTCGAGCACCATGTCCGCCGCGTTTTTGGTGACGTCCGTCCCGCCGCCCATGGCGACCCCGATGTCCGCCGCCCGCACCGAGGGAGCGTCGTTCACCCCGTCCCCCGTCATGGCGACGACCTCTCCGTTCGCCTGCAATGCCTTTACGATCTGTTGTTTGTGTCCCGGGGACACGCGGGCATAGACGGAGATCTTCTCCGCGCGGGAGGAGAGTTTCTCCCCCATTTCGTCGAGTTCATCCCCGGTGACGACTTCGCTGCGGCTGCGCGCAATGCCGAGCTGCCGCGCGACCGCAAAGGCGGTCTCGGGGCTGTCTCCCGTGATCATCACCGTCCTGACCCCAGCCCGCCTGCATGCCGCGATCGCCTCTTTCGCTCCCTTCTTGGGGGGATCGTACATGGCGGCGACGCCTAAAAAGAGGAGCCCGTCCTCCCGTACCGTCCCCGAAAATTCCCCCTCCGCAAAGGCGAGAACGCGCTGTCCTTCCCGCGCGAAACGGGACACGGCGCGCAGAATGTCCTCTTTTTCCCCCTCCGTGAGCGGGCGGCTCCCCGCTCCCGAGGCAATACGGGAACAACGGGCGAGCACCGTCTCCGCGCCCCCCTTTACATACAGCTTGGGACCGTCGCCGCAGTCCGCTGCGACGCTCATGCGTTTTCTCTCGGAGGAGAAGGGCATGCCGCCGAGCCGTTTCCCCGTGCAGGCGTAGCCCACGCGGTCGGCATATTCAAGCAAGGCGATCTCGGTAGGGTCGCCGAGATAGCCGCCCGCGTTCCCCTTGACGCTGTGACACATGCGCACGCAGGTCAAGAGCCGCCGTTGAAGGGGCGTGCCCGTGTATTCTTCCCGCCCGTCCTCCGAAAAAACGGTGGAGATCGCCGCCACCGTCATCTTGTTCTCGGTCAGCGTTCCCGTCTTATCCGAACAGACGCAGGTGCAGCTGCCGAGGGTCTCCACCGAGGAGAGCTTGCGCATGACGGCACGGGCGCGGCTCATTCGCTGCATGCCCATGGCGAGAATGACGGTGACCACCGCCCCCATACCCTCGGGGATCGCCGCTACCGCCACCGCAACGGCCGTCATGAGATTGTCGAGAAAACTCAGCCGCCGCGCCAGCAGGCCGCAGACAAAGAGCACTGCCGCCACCGAAAACACGGTGACCGTGATGATCTTGCCGAGCTTTGCGATCGCCTTGTCGAGGGGAGAAGGGGCGGGCGCGGAGGAATGCAAGAGACGGGCGATCTGTCCCATCTCGGTGTTCATGCCCGTCTCGGTGACCACGCAGCGCGCCGTTCCCCCCACGCAAAATGTGCCCATGTGCGCCGTGTTTCTGCGCTCCGCAAGGGCGGAAGAAGAGACGGTGCAATCCCGCTTTCCCACGGGTTTGCTCTCCCCCGTGAGGGAAGATTCGTCGGCGCGGAACCCCTCCGCCGTGAGAATGCGGCAATCGGCGGGAACGCGGTCCCCCTCCGAAAGTTCGATAATATCCCCCGGGACGAGTTTGCTCGCCTCGATTTTTTGCACTTTGCCGTCCCGCACGGCCTTTGCGGTCTCGGCGGAAAGTTTTTTTAGCTTTTCGATGGCGGCGTCGGCGCGGTACTGCTGTACGAACCCCACCACCGCGTTGAGCAGAATGACGGCGAGCAGAATACCCATATCGGCGAGTTCGGAGGGACTGTGCGCAACGTATGCGATCACCCCCGAAAGAAGGGCGGCGCCGAGGAGAATGATCGTCATGAGATCTTTGAACTGTGCAAAAAACAGACCCGCGAGGCTGGTTTTTTTGCCCTCGCCGAGCCTGTTTTCTCCGTATATCCCAAGCCGTTTTTCCGCCTCGGCGGAGCTGAGCCCGCCACTGCTTGCCGACAGCTTTTGCAACACTTCGCTCTTTTCGAGCTTGTACATTTCCTTCATGTTTCATGGTATGAAGGAAACCGTGCGGTTATGACTTGCGCGTTTGTCCCTTTCTCAAACGGACGTCCGCGCTCATCTCCCCTTCTTGCGCTTGTAGACAAGATAGCCGAGCACCGCCGCCGCACCGAGCAGGCACGCCACCACAAACACGATGGAGAGAATGAGGTAGACCTGCGACGCCGTCTCCACCGCGACGACATAGCGGGCGTAGGAGAGCGAATTCGCCGAAAAGATCATGACGTCCTCCTCCCGCGTTACCTCGACTTTGGAAAGACTGCCGTCCGCGCCGAGCAAAAAGAGGGTGACTTCCTTGTCGGTGAGCCCCTCGGGAAGGGACAGACGGACCGTGAGCTGCCCCGGTTGCTCCACCGCGACGCCATCCTGCGTAAGGGTGACTTCGTACACGGCGTAAGCCTCCAAACTTCCGTCGAGCTTTACGGTGACTGCGTCCGAAATATCCTCATTGTGCAAGCTCCACGCGGGAAGAAGTCCCTCCTTCTTTTCCACAATGCAGCCGCCCTCGCCGCTTGTAAGGGAACGGCGCAGCACCGTGAGGCGGGTGATGAACTCCGAGCCGATCTGTTCGTAATTTTCCTCGTCAGTGACGACAAAGGAGACCTTGACTTCATACTCGGCGGGCGATAAGGAGAGGGTATGATAGCTCGTCCCACCGACCGTAGCGACGACGTCCACGCCCGCAGGAAGGGTGGGAACAAATCTGCGCGCGTCCAGCGACTCGCCTTCGAGCGCAGAGAGCTCCAAAATGTCCTCCTGCGAAAGGGAGACCGCATACTTGCTCACCGCCACCTCGAAGGTCGCAGACTTGCCGCCCGCGTGCACGGTGACCGTTGCCTTGCCGTCCGTCCGTTTTGTCAAATCGCCTTCGAGGGTGTAGCCGTCCTCCCCGTCCGCAGAGAGAAATCGGGGATAGCCGTCCTCGTACATTCCGCGAAAGCGATAGCCGCCATCTCCCGCAAGCGCGGAGAGCGGACTGTCAAAATAAATTTTGGGGGGATACTCGGGCGCGATGACTTCGATGGAGACGATCGAAGGCTTGGAAACGGTGACTTCTATCTCCGTAGTCGCCGTCTCTTCCCCCGCCCCCATCGCCGTGACCGTGAGGGTGGACGTGCCCACCGAAAGCGTGCCGGAAAGCGCGAACGAAAGCGTGCCCGTGTATGCGATGCCGTTGACGTTGACCCCCGACACCGTGATAAATTGTTTCAAATCGTCGAGCGGGGTGAGGGGGAACACCTTCCCGTCGTTTTCGTAGACCGCCGTAATGCTTTCAAGGGGAGCGGTTTTGAGTTTGCCGTTCTCGGTAACATACCGTTTATCGTCCGAAACGAACACGCCCGTATTCTCCTCGTTTATATCGGCGAAGGGTTCTTCTATGGAGATGACCATGACCCCCGCGCGGCCCGTGAAACCATTCAAGAGAATTTTATTGCGTGGGGAGAGAAAAATATTGCTCGCGTTGCCGTTTCCGTCGGTATTGCCCTCCACGACGGTATTCCCCGTAAGCGTGAGCGTGCCCGTGACAAACACGCCGCCTCCCTGCGGCGCCGTATTTCCCGAAACCGTGCAGTTTTCGAGGGTAAGATTACCGAGAACGTCTACATAAATTCCGCCGCCCCGCTTCGCGTTGCCGCCCGTGAGCGTGCCGTTCTTTACTGTGAGGGTACCGTCGACTTTGAGAAGAGAGCCGCTCGTCTCAGCTTTGAGCGAAAGGGTGTGCTGGGCGAGGTCGAGCGTTTTGTTACCCGCAACTTCGATCGTCTCCGTCTCGGCGTCTTGCAACAATGTAAGGGTGGTACCCTCTCGCCAAGCCGTGAGCGCTTCTCCCAAAGTGGGATATTCGATTTCCTCTATTTTTGCGGCATTCTGCGGCTCGTCCGCAGAGACGCTGCGAAATGCAAGCGGCGCGCCGAAGAGCGCTCCCGCAAACGCCAGCGCACATACCGCCGCCAAAGCGTATTTTATCTTTGTGTGTTTCATAAGCATTTTTTCTCCGTTTTCTCTATTATATCACAGGCATTCCGAAAAAGGCAAGTAAAAAGGACGTATGTCCCCGATATGTCATTTTGACCCGCGCTTCTATTATGTCATTTCGACCGAAGCGAGCCCCGCGAGCGAAGTGGAGAAATCTCGCCTTATTATAATGCAGTAGAGATTTCTACTTCGTCGCAGGCTCCTCGTGCCGCGCTTAGAGAATCAGAACCGCGCGCGGGGCGACAAGCTCGAAATGACATTTTAGAATAATGGTGTGCAGATGATCTGCCCCCTACTTGTGGGGCGGGTGGCGAACGCAGTTGAGGCAGGTGGGGGTGCACCATGTAAGAAAACAATGTCCCCCCTCCCCTACCCCTCCCCCAACAAAGTCGGGGGAGGGCAAGAATAGCTGCCCCCCCCCGCGCAGCGGGGGGAAGTGGCATGTAGTGCCGAAAGGGTTCTCGAAAACCCCTCAGTCGCGCAAGCGCGACAGCTCCCCTACAGGGGCGCCAAGGGGGTGGGCGAAAGACGCGCATAAAAATTTTTCCGATTCCCATACTTTTCATATGAAAATTTCGGGCAATCTGCAAAAGGATACCGAGGCGCTGAAAAAACTTCTTCCCGCCGAGGACATTCTCTCCTTCGATTTCGTCTCTGAAAAGGGACTCGCCTTTACCGTGCTCTTCGCCGATCCCATCACCGACAAAGAGCTCTTGGGCGAACAGGTGATCCGTCCCCTCCTCCGCTACGAGGGAACGCCAAAAGCGGAGGACGTGGGCCAAAAGATCACTTCCCCCGAAAAGCGCACCGAAAGCGACCTTAGTAAGCTCTCCGAAGAGGTGCTTGCGGGCAACCCCGTGCTCTTTTTCGAGGGCATGGATGAGGCGATCATCGTCGGCACCAAAAAGGTGTTCGTGCGCGCCATTGCCGAGCCCTCCACTGATGTCGCCGTAAAGGGCCCCCGCGAAGGGTTCATCGAGGACATCAAGATCAATACGTCTCTCGTCCGCCGCCGTCTCAAAACGCCCGAGCTGCGCATGGATTTCCTCAACGTGGGCCGCCGCTCCGATACCTTCGTGGCGGTGTGCTATCTCGAAGGCACTTCCCCCCAAAAGACGGTGGACGAGATCAAACAAAAACTCAAAGAGATCGACATCGACATCGTGCCCGACAGCTCCTATCTCACCCACTTTCTCGCCTCGCGGCCCTTTTCCCTCTTAAAACAGATCGGCACGACCGAAAAGCCGGATATCTTCTGCGCGAAGATCGCCGAAGGACGGGTGGGGATCCTCGTGGACGGCTCTCCCATCGCGCTCACCGCCCCCTACCTTCTTGTAGAGGACTTCCAATCGAGCGAGGACTACTTCGTGCCCCCCTACCGCGCCACCTTTACCCGTGTCTTGCGGCTGCTGGCACTGCTTGTCGCCATCTACCTTCCCGCCTTTTACATCGCGGCGCAGCTCTTTAAACTGCAACTCTTTCCCATCAAGCTGCTCATGACCATTTCGGGGAGCATCCGCGACATCCCCTTTTCCCCCTCCCTCGAAATGCTGCTCGTGCTCTTCGTGCTCGAAGTGCTGAACGAGGCGAGTATCCGCATGCCCAAGTATGTGGGCATGGCGCTCTCGGTGGTGGGCGCGCTCGTGCTCGGCGAGACGGCCGTCTCGGCGGGGTTTGTGTCCACACCCGCGATCATCATCATCGCGTTCAGCGGGATCGGACTGTACGCCGTGCCCAACCTCATCGAACAGACGAGCGTGCTCCGCCTCATCATGCTCCTTGTGGCGGGCAGCGTGGGAACCTACGGCATCATCCTTGCGACCGCATTTCTCCTCTTCTATCTCGTGACGGCGGAAAACTTCGGCGTACCCGTGCTGGCGCCCTTCTCCCCCATGGTGGGAAGAGACCTGCGCGACAGCCTCGTAAAATACAACCTCGGCTCTCTCGAAACCCGCCCGCGCACCCTGAAAAGCAAGAATAAACGGAGGCTCAGACATGAATAAAATTTCCGAGCGGCAGATCTATTTCTTCCTCGCCTGCATTGCGCCCGTGGGGAAACTCATCGTCATGCCCGCACGGCTTGCGGGCTATTGCGGCAACGACCTGTGGCTGCCCGCCCTCTTCCAATTTGCGGTGCAGGCGCTTGCGGTGTTCTGCGCACTGCTCCTCGCCAAGCGGAAAAAGAGTTTGTGCGCCCTCCTTTCCGACGTGTTCGGCAATGTGGTCGCTAAAATTCTCGTCCTTCTTTTGGGCGCGTTTCTGCTCTACGCGGGGTTTTTGCCCCTGCTCGAACAAAAACTCTTTGTGCAGGGGGTGTTCTACGATACACTCCCCTCCATTCTCTCCTTCGCGCCCTTCTTCCTCTTTCTCGCCTACCTTTGCAGCAAACCGCTTGCAAGCTACGGGCGCATCTTCGACCTGCTCGCTCCCATCGCGCTTGTGGGACTTGCGGGCGTGCTCATCTTCTCGGTGGGGAACGCCGATTACGGCGCGATCCTCCCCATCGGCGCCTCGGGCGCAAGCGGACTCTTGAAGGGAACCGCTTACTCCTTTGCGTGGTTCTATGATTCCGCCCTGATCCTCATGATGCTCGGCAAGTTCGACTACAAAAAGGGCATGGCGTGGAAGGGCGCCGTGTGCTATCTCGCGGGCGGAGCGGCGGCCGTGTTCTTCCTCGTCGTCTTTTACGGCATTTTCGGGGGCACCGCCATCAACCAGCTCTTTGCCTTTACCAAGACGAGCAAATATTTTTCGGGCTTCACCGTGCTCGGGCGGGTGGACTATCTGTTCATCTTCCTGCTCTCCCTCGCCTCCTCGTTCTATACCGCACTGCCCGTTTCGGGAGCGATCGAGAGTATCATTCAGGCATTCGGGCAGAAACGCTATCTGCCCACCGTGCTCTCGGTGTTCCTCTCTGCGGGGTACTTCCTCTTGACCTACCTCTTCGATTACCGTTTTGGCGACGTGATCGGGGCGATCGCCGAACAGGCGTTTTACCTCTTCCCCGTCTTTACCCTGCTCGTGCCGCCGCTCTTGCTCCCCGTCAAAAGGAGGAACCATGAAAACGCGTAAATTTCTCAAAACGATTCCCATGAAACTCTATCTCATCCTGCTTGCGATCGTTCTCTTCTCCTTCTTTTCCAACGACTTCGGGCTTGTGGATATCCAAAAGACGGCGATCATTTTGGCGGCGGGGATCGACAAGACGGAGGAGGGATTTTCCCTCACTTCGCAGATCGCCGTGCCCAAGGGGAGCGACCGCGCGCAAGGCGGCACTTCGAGCGTGAACATCACCACGCAGGGGGAGACCGTCTCCGACTGCGTCACCGCCCTCTTCGGCAAGACGGGCTGGGTGCCCAAGCTCGTGTTCTGCGACCTCATCGTCCTGGGCGAGGACGCCGCAAAAGAGGACGTGATCACCTATCTCAACTATTTCCTCCGCAACGAATACATGCCCGATAACTGCCTCCTTGCCGTGTGCGAGGGAAAGGCGGAAAAACTCATCACCTCCACAAGCGCCATCGACGACGCCTCCTCGCTCGCCATTGAAAAGCTCTTTTCGGATGCGGCGGAAAAGTCGGGCAAGGTGCTGACCAATACCCTGAAAGACTTTGCCATCGACTATTACGACGTGGGGAAGTCGAGCTATCTTCCCTATGTGAAAATGTCCCCGCAGAAGGGCGCGAGCCCGGGGGGAGACAGCGGCGGGAGCGGCTCTGCGGGCGGCTCGGGCGGCGCGGGCGGCTCGGGCGGCGCGGGCGGCTCGGGCGGCGCGGAAAGCGAGGAGCAAATTTACACCGCCGAGGAGACGGCTCTCTTTCTCGAAGGCAAGATGGTAGGCAAGCTCCCCGCCGAGCAGACGCTGGCGCTCTCCCTTTTGGAGGGAAACGTGTTTGCGGGCACTTTTCCCGCAAAGGAACAGGGAAAGCCCGTCACCCTCACCGTGGTGCGCAACAGCGGCGGGGTCTCCCTCGACATGAAGAGCGGACCTGCTGCCAAGCTCACGGTGGACGTGACGTGCAGGCTCTGCTGCCGTGGGACGACCGCGCCCATCGAGGACATCTCCTCCGATGCCGTTTCTCCCGAAATCTTGGAAGATGCAAAAGGAGTGCTCGAAGGCTATATCGGCGGGCTTTGGGATACCTTTAAAGAGACGAAATGCGACGTTTTGGAGCTGAAACGCAAGCTGTACCGCTCCTCTTTAAAGAAGTACGGCGAATGGGAGGATTTTTTGCTCTCCGCCGTGCGTCCCGAGATCTCCGCCGACGTGAAGTCGATGAAGTAATGGTGGCAAGCAAAACCCCCTCCATTGGAGGGGGACTAAGGGAGTGCGTGAAAATGTTGCCGCAAACAGTGACCGCAATTTTATTATATACGACTTTCTCGTAGTTTGTCAACGAATTTCTCGTAGTTTTGTTATACTGTGCATATGGAGATCTTCGCAAAAAGATTACGGGAATTACGAAATAAAGAGCACCGCACACAAGCGGAAATCGCGGCGGAACTTGGGCTTTCGGTCACTTGTTATGCCGGCTACGAGCAGGGCGCACATCAACCTGACTTGAAAACGCTGGTAAAGATCGCAAAATACTTTGAAATTTCCACGGACTATCTGCTTGGAATTTCCGACATATAGAAAACGCGGCGCGGGCAAGTTTGCCCGCGCCGCTTTATTGGAGTAATTTAGAACATGCCCCACACCTCTACTCCCTCCCCTAAGGAGAGGGTAAAATAAGGTCCCCCTCCCCTACCCCTCCCCCAACAAATTGGGGGAGGGCGAGAAAACCCTACAAACATAACGAAAAACCCTCCGTACTGCGTACAGAGGGCATTCGTCAATTCAGTTGTGTCGGGCGTCCGCATATGCGGGGTAAACTCGACTTTTTTCGGGACTCGTTCCCGTCGCGGCGCTTACTTCCTCCGCAACACCTGTTCGTCGGGTTTATTTTTCCGCCCCTTTGAGTTGATAGTACATTGGTGTGTCCTCCTCCTACCTGATCTTCAAGTAAATGGGATTTTTCATAACGTTGTACCTCCGTTATGATGTTTTTTTTCGGCGACCTTACCTCCTTACCGGTCACCCTGCGATCTTGAACTTTTCCGTCCTTTTCTCTCGTAAGGTTTCC
This sequence comes from uncultured Clostridia bacterium, assembly GCA_947632195.1. Classification (GTDB taxonomy): domain Bacteria; phylum Bacillota; class Clostridia; order Christensenellales; family Borkfalkiaceae; genus Gallimonas. Next base: position 51,836 of record CANROE010000009.1, read on the forward strand.
TCCGATTTTAGGCTTTCCTGTCCATTGGAGTGGTCTCCTTGTTGGAAACTAACATTTTTTGGTTGTTATTTTCCTTTTTCTGGTTTCATTATAACACACTTCCGAGATTTGTCAAGCGTTTTCGGAAAAAATTTTTTGGAAAATTTTTTAAGCCGACCGCCTATGCCCGCAGGGATGCCCGTCCGCGCAAGGGAGTTGCGGAATTTCCCACGCTTCGACAAACAAAGACGGAAATTCCGCCGCCTCGCCCGAACGGCGCTATTATAATGGAACAAAAACCGCTTTGAGGTGACTTATGAAAGCTCCCAAACTCAAACTCCCCCGCTTTTCCCTGAAATCGGCGGGGATCTACGCGGCGCTCCTTGCCGCCATGATCTTTATGAACTTCGCCCTCCCCCGCCGCGAGCTGCTCGCCTTCCCTCTCTACTACGCCGCGCTCTGCTGCGGGTTCGATCCGCTCTTGATGAGCGCGGGCTACCTCATCGCCTCCGCCGCCGCCATGAACGCCTACGCCACCCTCGCCGCCGCCGTGCAGGCTGCCTTTCTGCTCCTCATATTTACCCTCTACCGCAGATTCGGGCGGACGTTGCGCCTCGAACGGCTGCTCTACATCGCGCTCGCGCAGCTTCCCTTTCTCTTTCTCTTCCCGCATACGGGATACGCGATCTTCCCCTTCTCCCCTCTCCTGCAAAAGCTGGTGATCGCCGCCGCCGTCTTTTTCCTCTCCGCCTTTTTTGAAGGGGCGCTCACCTCTGTATTGCAGCGTATTTTCCGCTGCCGCCTCTCTGCGGGACAGCTCTCCGAACTTCTCCTGCTCTGGCTCGTATTCGGGCTCGGGCTCTGCGGCGCGCTCGGGCAGACGGCCTATTCCTGCGTCGCCCTCTGTGTGCTCCTCGTAGGCGCCGTCCTCTTGCGCAATGCCTCCGCCATTCCCTTCGCCATCGTGCTGGCGGTCCCCCTCTGCTTTGTCTCGGCAAGCTATCTTCCCCTCGCCCTCTACGCCGTGTACGCCTGCGCCGCCGTGCTCCTCTCCTCCTACGGAAAAATCCCCGCCGCGCTCGCCTTTTTCGCCGCCTACCTCGGCGCCGAATTCGTACGCGGAACGTTCTACCTCGGCGGCATGGAGATCTTCCTCGCTCTGCTGCCCTGCGCGGCCGCCGTTGCTCTCACCCTGTGCTTCCCCGAAAAATTGTATGCGCAGGCGAAAAAAAGCCTCCTTTTCTACCGCGAAAATGCGCTGCCCCGCGTTGCCATCAACCGCAACCGCCGCGCCGTGGGCGAACGGCTGTACGAGGTCTCCTCCCTCTTCCGCGAGATCGAGAGCGCCTTCCTCGGGAATTTGCCCGAGGACAACTCCACCCTGCTCATCCGCGAAAAACTGACGGCAACGCTCTGCCGCGACTGTCCCAACCGTTTCCGCTGCGAGACGGAGAACGTCTCCGAAGGGCTGGATAAGCTCATTGCCGTCGGCTGCGCCAAGGGGCAGGTGAGCCTCGTGGACCTGCCCGAGAGCGTGAGCGCCCACTGCGGCAATGCGGCGGGCTTGCTCTTTGCCTGCAACAAACTGCTCGCAAGTTACCGTTCCGCCGCGCGGGAAATGCAGAGCGCCCGCGAAGGACGGCAACTGCTTGCCGAACAGGCGCACGGCGTGAGCGAGATCCTCAAAGACATCGCCCTCGAACAGAGCGAGGAATATTCCTTCTCCGAGGGGGAGAGCAAACTCGCCCGCGCCCTTGCCCAGAGCGGGATCATGAGCTCGGAGATCTTCGTCTACGGCGAAGGGGAGACACTAACCGTCTCCATGACTCTCTCCCCCGAGACGGACGGCAAGACCCTCTGCGCGGTGGCAGGACAGGTGCTCGGCGCTCCCCTCGCGCTCGCCGAAAAAATTCCCCTTGCCGCAGGCCGCGCCTGTTTCATCTTAAAGAGAAAACCCGCCTTTGACGCGGCGTTCGGGGTCGCCTACCGTCCCAAGCAGGGAGAGACCGCCTGCGGGGACGCCTATTCCATTCTGCGCATCGACGAGAGACGCTTTCTCATCGCCCTCTCCGACGGCATGGGCAGCGGCGAGAACGCACGCGACATCTCCGACCGTACGCTCACCCTGTTGGAGAGCTTTTACAAGGCAAAAATGCCCTCCGACACCGTGCTTTCCACCGTCAACCGCCTCATCGCCTACCCGCCCGAGGAGAGTTTCTCCTGTCTCGACCTCGCCGCCGTCAACCTCGACACCGGAGAGGCGGACGTCGTCAAGATCGGCTCTCCCATCGGCTTTATCCTCTCGGGAGCGGAACTGCGGGTGCTGGAAGGACAATCTCTGCCTATGGGCATGCTCGACGCCGTCCACCCCGCCACCATGCGCGCTAAGATGGGCGAAAACGACTTTATGCTCTTCATGAGCGACGGCGTGACCGCAGCCTTCGGCTCTTCGGCAGAGCTCTTCGACTACCTGAGCGCCCTCCAACCCGTCAATCCGCAGTCTCTCGCGGAAGAGATCCTGCAAAACGCTCTCTCCCGCTATCGCGGCGCCGCCGAGGACGACATGACCGTGCTCGCCGTAAAACTTCTGAAAACGGCGTAATGCAAATTGCCGCAGGGCACAAAAAAAGCCGCACGCCCCTAAGGACGTACGGCCACCCACAGTGAGGATGAGCGAATTTTCTCTATTATACATCAGTCGCTCGCCCGTGTCAACAAAATAAGTATAATTATTTATTATAATATGTATAAATTTATAACATCATCCTAAAAAGAGAGCGGGCGGGTACATTCCGTCCGCTTTTTTACCGAGGCTCGGCCCACAGGCTCTCCGAGCCGATGAGCGGCGCGCGCGCATTCATCTCCTCCGCCCAACGGGCGATGTTTTGGACCGCCGTCTCGTCCCACTCCCATTCCCGCGCCTTTTCGAGCAGAAATTCGGCGTTTTTGGCGTTGCGGGCGCGGCAGTCGAACCCCTTCGGAATGACGTAGGCGTCACGCGCGTTGTCTGTCCCGAATCCCGAGACCGTCTCCACCGTGAAATAATAGCAATTCTTGGCGTAGTATAAGTTCCATTCGGCATTCTTTTCCCGAAGGACGGCAAGATTTTCCCGCTGGCGGCCGACTACCGCGCTCCCCGGCCGGCGCTCCGCAAACACACGGCGCATTTCGGGACAGGAGAGCGGTTTCTCCCCGTCTGTGAAGTATCCGCCCGTCGTGGGATCGAGCATGCACCACTTTTTGAGTTTTCGGTCGAAGATCTCTACCACCACATGGTTGTCGATGTCGTACGGAGAATTGGGATACAGCCCCACCCGCCGCGCGTGAATGCCGAGCGCGAGACAGCACTCTTGAAGGATCTTTGCCTTACAGACGCAGTTGAGCCCCCTGTCCCGCCGCCCGAACGCATATCCGAGCAGCGCGAGCGAGTTATGAGGGACACCGTCGCCGCCCGTGAGGGAAAAGTCGCCCGCATGCGATAGGTTGGGGGCGAGCCAGCGGCAGAGTTTGAGCGCCATAGAAAAATCGCCGCCCCTCCCCGCGATCCCCTCGATGCCGTATTCTTTCCGAAGGGTCGCGAATTCGGGACAGCCGAAGTGATAGAAGAGCGGGACGGGTTCCCCCTCCTCGAAATGCAGGCCGCTATACAGCATGCCGCAGTAAATTTCCCAAAGTCGGTGATTTTGTTCCAGCCGCTCCTTTTTGGTCATACCTTCCCCCTCCGAAAAAAGAAACCGCTTTCTATGTTAAACTTTTACTCCTCGATCAAAATTTGACAGCTCTCCATGGTCAAAAGCGCGGCGGCGTGCTTTTCGGGCGTGACCCCCGCGCACGCGGAAGAAACGACCCGCACTTCCGCCTCGGGCAGCGCAGCCTTCACGAGAAGGGCGTTGCTCACCACGCAAATGTCCGTGCAAACGCCGCACAGCGTGATGTCCGTATAGCCGCCCTCTTTGACATAGTTCATCAGATCGAGACTGCCGAAGGCGGGTTTTTCAAATACTTTCGCGCCCGCCTTGTAAACCTCGGGCAGGATACGGTGCCCTTCCGTGCCCGCGATACAGTGGGGAACGGGCAAAAAGCGCCCTTCGCGCGTCGTCAAATAGTCCGCAAGATGGGTGTCGGCGGTGTAGACGACCTCCTCTGCGCTCTCCGCAAGTTGTTTGACGCGGGGAACGATCGCGCGGGCCTCCGGAGTGCCCAGTGCGCCCGTGACAAAATCTTTCTGCATATCTACGACGATGAGCAGCTTTTTCATAGATATTTTTTCAGCTCCTTGATGACGAGATCGGCGATGTAGCGGCAGCCGCGATGGGTGGGATGTACGCCGTCCACCGAGAACTGTTCGGGTTTGATATCCTGCGTGAGCCCCGTAAAGATCTCGTCGAGCGGAATGAGCGGGAGCTCTTCGCGCGCGGCGATGGAGGAGATGATCGCGTTGAACTTGTTGAGATAGGGTCTGAGGCGGGGTTTATCCTCCATATTGAGCACGAAGGGCTGTAACAGAAGGAGACTTGCGCCCGTTCCCTTGATGATCTCCACGAGTTTTTCGTAGTTCTCGGTGAATTGCTCGGGCGTGACTTCCTTGCCGAGGAGAAAACGGTGCCATACATCATTGACGCCGATGGCAAGTACGACGACGTCGGGGTGCTCGTCCACGACGTCCGTCTGGACGCGCGCCAAAAGCTCCTGCGTGCGGTCGCCCCCCACGCCGCGATTCAAAATGGTAAACTCCGTGTCCGGATAGAGCAGACGGAGCTTGCCTGCGGCGATCTTTACATAGCCAACGCCGAGATCGTTGGGGTCGAGAATGTTGCGGTTGGACTCGGTGATGGAGTCCCCGAAGAATACGATTTTCATATACTTCCCCCTGTAAGGCGGTTATTGCCCGAATTTTTCCCGATACATCTTAATGCACTTTTCGATGACTTCGATGGCGTCGTCACGGTGGGCGATCTCCTTGACCGTCGTCTTTTTGTGTTCGAGCGTCTTATAGACCTCGAAGAAGTGCATCATTTCATCAAAGATGTGCTTGGGCAGCTCTTTGATGTCGTAATAATCGTTGTATGTAGGATCTTTGTGTGGGATCGCGATGATCTTTTCGTCGAGCGAGCCGCTGTCGATCATCTTGATGACGCCGATGGGATAGCAGGAGACGAGCGTCATGGGATAGATGGGCTCTCCCGAGAGGACGAGAACATCCAAAGGGTCGCCGTCCTCGGCGAGGGTGCGCGGAAGAAATCCGTAGTTGGAGGGGTAGACCGTGGAGGTGTAGAGCACGCGGTCGAGCCGCAAAAGCCCTGTTTCCTTGTCGAGCTCGTATTTTGCCTTGCAGCCCTTGGGGATCTCGATGAGCGCCTCAAACGACTTGGGCGTAATGCGCTCGGGGGCGATGTCGTGCCAGATGTTATTCATAAAAAACTCCTTTTCGGCAATAGTTTACCATATTTTTTGAATGACTGCAACGTTTCCGCGAAAAATTTTTTGTTTTTTTTCCGTTTGAGGGGGAAATATACTTTGACAATCGCCGAATTTTATGATATGATGGGAAATGCGTAAAAGAGTTGAAGAGCGTTTGACTTCAATTAAGATATGTGCGCGAGCAAAACCGCGCTTTTGCGCTGCGCGACCCCATTTGTTGCACTCTTGCAACTTGTTGTAAGGCAAGGCGAATGAGAGAGCAAGAAGGTTAAAACATAGAGGAAAGTTTCCTCACGGCGTTTCTTTTCGAGCATAGCGAGCAAAGAAACGCGTGAACATATTTGCAGAAGTACCCAAGTGGCTCAAGGGGCTCCCCTGCTAAGGGAGTAGTATCAGAGAATGGTAGCGCGGGTTCGAATCCCGCCTTCTGCGCCACAAAAAGGCACCCGTTTGGGTGCCTTTTTGTGGCGCAGAAGTTGAGCCGCTCGAAAACGCGAGGTCGTCGCGGGTTCGCGCGAGGAGGTGGAAACGAAAAAATCCTTCCTTCCTCACAGTCTGCCGCCGACGATGCTTTCAAGCGGAGCGCAGAAAATCCCGCCTTTTTCAATAATCCTAACTATTGCAAAAAAATCATGTTTATGTTATAATTATATTATAATATAGAAAACGCACTGTTGGGAAGTTAAAGATGACAACACTTGAAGAAAACACGGCGATCTGCGTAAAAGATTTTGCGCTTTTCGGAATAAAAATTGAACCTATACGGCAATACTATTCCCCGCAAGCAGCGAATTACGAATTTGAAATCATTTCTTTGCCGTCGGTAGCCGCTTTTAACCGCGCCGTAGAGGCAATGAAACTCATGTGCGACGCGTCTTGTGAGATGATAGGGGCGGGGAAATTCCGTCTTTCTGCGCCTTGTAATAGGCAATATATCGGCGTTGGGAATTGTGAGCCGTCTCTGACGAAGGCTGTATCTGCCGATGAAAACGGTCGGCAAAAAGGATATATCTGTTTTGGGAAAGGCAACTTTGACTATATCGTCACGAGCATGGAGAAAGCGGCGCACATTCTCGTCGCGGGAACTACGGGAAGCGGTAAATCTTGCTTGCTGAACTCTCTTATTATGGAATTGCTTTGTTTTTCAAATGCGCAACTCATTTTGATAGACCCCAAGCAAGGCGTTGAATTTGGTATCTATGAGCAAGATGTTCATAAGCGTATTTGTTCTGTCGCAAAGAATGTTTCCGAAGCCGTAGAATGGCTTTCTGTCGCCGTTAACGAAATGGAAAGACGATATGCCCATATGAAAGAGAAGGGCTTGAAAGAGTATGACGGCGTTCGTCTTGTTGTTGTCATTGATGAGCTTGCCGATTTGATGATGACAAGCAAAAAGACGGTTGAGCAATCTATCGTAAGAATAGCGCAAATGGGACGTGCGGCGGGCGTTCATCTTATTGTTGCTACGCAAGACCCCCGCGCAAGCGTTGTAACGGGCTTGATTAAGTACAATCTTCCGACGAAAGTGTGCTTAAAAACCGCAAACGCGCAACATTCTATGAATGTCATTGACGTCGGAAAAGGCGCGGAATTGCTTGGAAAAGGCGATGCTTATCTTCAACTTCCCACCTCGCCCGATTTATTGCGATGCCAATGCCCGAATATCTCGACGGACAATATTTTGAAAATAATAACAAAACAAGGGGAATGAATTTATACGGGAGAGCATTGCTCTCTCCACTTTATATTCTTGATTGTTCCTTATAATTACAAATCATGAGGGGGCGCGCGCCGCTACGCGGCGCGCGCCCCCACGCAAAATTCAAACCTCAAAACTCAATCAAAGCCGCGAGAGCTTTTCCAAAATCTCTTTGTCTGCGGGGCAAAACTCATAATGCGGAATTTCGGCAGGCGTGATCCAACGGATGTCGCTGTGCTCTAACTTCTGCGGCTCGCCCGCTGCGATCGTACACTCAAACAGCGTGAGGTGCACCGTGACGTCGGAATATTCGTGCGTCACTTCGGCAAAGACCTTCTGCGGTGAAACGGTGATGTTCAGCTCCTCGCGGCATTCCCGCACGAGCGCCTCCTCCTTCGTCTCCCCTCTCTCCACCTTTCCGCCGACAAACTCCCACAAAAGTCCCCGCGCCTTATTTGCGGGACGCCTGCACGCGAGAAATTTTTCTCCCCGCCAAATGAGCGCCGCCACCACATCCAAAACTTGTTTCATCGTCTACTCCGTAACCGACACCGCAATGCTCGCTTCCGTGCGCTCGCCGTTTTCTTCCGCCACAACGTAAAAACGATAATTCCCCGCCTGCGAAAAACTTACTACGCCCGAAAAGGTTCCGTTCTCCGCCGTAAATCGGATCGCCGACTGCGTCGCCCAGCCATTAGAATCGTCTACGGGAAACCGTTCGCCGTTCTTTTCGAGGAACAGCGTAAATTTCGCATCTCGCGAACCGTCGTATTCTCCCGTAAAGAGAAAGACATCTTCGCCGATTTTTACGGTCGTTTGCTCGCTTTTGAGTGTCAGCATGTGCAGCTTGCGCCACTTTGCCGTGAGAAGTACATCGCGGGCGAATACGGTAAGATCGCTCGCCTGCCCGCCGTTGGCGCCTTCCCCGTAAAACCAGCCGAGGAACTCATGGCCCGCGCGCGTGGGCACGGGAAGGGCAAAACTGTCCCCTTTCTCCAAAGTGTTTTCGCGAAGATAGCCCGCAGGCAGTTCTCCGCCGTTTGCGTCAAACGTGACCGTTACCGTTTCCGCCGCCTCCGTTTGCCTGAGATCGCCTCGGATGGTCCACCCCTCTGCGGTTTTTTCATAGACGGCGCTCGTATCGAAATCGAGGTAATAATCGCCCGTCTCGCCGACGTCCGCTGCGGGGATCCCCGAACCGCTCAGCCAGGCGGCTCCCCTCCCCGTCGCTGCGGGAGCGGTGGCGCAGCAGGAGAAAATCAAGCTGCAAAATACCGTGAAAATTATCGAAATTATCGGCAAAAATTTTTTCATTGGTAAAATCCTCTGCACCATTTATAGCATATTTAACGAAAAATCGCAAGCAAATGGGCAAAATATTTTGAAAAAAAGCAAAAATGGAGTGCACGGGAAAAATTTTCGGAAAATGTGTCAAAAACGCTTGATAAATTCTGCGTTGTTTGCTAAAATATGTGATTGTAAGAGCACGACGGCCGTAGCAACGTGTGCTGATTGGCGGACGCTCGGCTCGGACGATCGGCATATGCCGTAAAATTGGGGTGTCGCCAAGCGGTAAGGCAACGGACTCTGACTCCGTCATTCGTTGGTTCGAATCCAGCTACCCCAGCCA
>CANROE010000010.1 GCA_947632195.1 uncultured Clostridia bacterium
TATACATTTGATGATTGGTACACAGCGGCAGAGGCGGGAGAAGTATATAGTGCGACGAAGTTTGAACAGACATCGGACCTCACGCTGTACGCGCATTGGAATCCGAACCCGTTCAAGGTGAGGTTTGTAGTAGATGAAAGATACGGCAAGGAGGTAGAGGAATACACCGTATATTACGAACAACCCTATACATTGCCCATCCCTGAGGCAGAGGATGTAGAGTATGCGTTTTTGGGATGGTTTGACGGCAACAACGGCAACGGACTGCGGTATACGGATTTCTCCGGCAAAGGGACGCTTGAAGGGGGATTCACGCTGTTGAACGACGTGACTCTGCACGCAAGCTACGGTCCGGTATTCAGTTGGGAAAAGATCGAAGAGGGCGCAAATCAGGGTTGGCGCGTTTCCAAGAACAGCAGCACGGCAGGGTCAATCACGAATGTCACGATTCCCGTGCGGCATAACGACGCACTTGTGACTGAGGTATCGGACTTTTCTGGGATGACGTATCTGGAAAAGATCAGCATTCCATCGACGATCAAGACGATAAACCTTGCGGCAGCGTCGGCAGCTTTTCTCAACTGCAAGGCGCTTAAAGAGGTAGAGATCTATGAAGTTGCCCAAAGCGACTATGCACATGTGCCGGGATATTCATCATACAGCGGTGCGCTCTACCAGGTCACGGAGGGCGTAGGCGAAAAGCTCGTGTATGTGCCTGTTGCATATGAGGGGACATTCACGGTAAAGGCGGGTGTTTCTATGATTCCCGCAAGTGCGTTTTATATGGTAAACGGTATCACGGAGATCGTGATCCCTGCAAGCGTATCCAAGATCGAGGCAGAGGCGATCCGCTCATGCAGCGGTCTGCAAAAGATCACCTTCCTGGATACGGCGGAAGGAGAGACGGAGCAACCGCTTGAAATCAGCGAAAAGGCGTTCAGCAGTCTTTCGGCGTTGAAGACGATCACGCTGCCCTTGCGTATGACCTCGTTCAGTCCCGCCTCGCTCTATTCCTGCGCGAATGTCGAGAACATCGTGATCGGCAATGATGACGGTAGCGGCGAGGTAGGCAAATACACATCTCTTGACGGCTTGCTCTGCAAAGTAGTAGAGGGCGGGCTCGAACTCGCGTTTGTGCCGCGCGGCCGCGCAACGCTGGAACTCTCGACGAGATTCGTGTCCATCGGCGCGTCTGCGTTCGGTGTGGTTACCAACCAGGAGGGCAAGACGAGCGGCAACGCAAACACCAAGATCACATCGGTGAAGATTCCGGGATCGGTCACCAAGATCGGGAACAGCGCTTTCCGCGGTTCATACCACCTGGGCGTTATTGAATTTGAGGGCGGAGCCAACAACTCTCCGCTCACCATTGAAGACTACGCATTCTATGGCGTAGGCACGTCCGGTGACGTAAAGCTCACCGAACTCACGTTGCCTGAAAATCTGCAAACGCTCGGCAAGCAGGCATTCGGCGGCATTTCCACCCTTAAAACAGTGCGGGTAGAGAGTTCCAGGCTCAAAGAGGGGAGCAGCAAACTCGACTTTGCGGTAGGGGCATTTGCGACGTCGAGCAGCATATCGGGTGACACTTACTATATTGAAAACGTCTACCTTGGCAAAGACGTTCCCGATATCGACATTTCGGGCGTATTCGGCGGCAAAGTTAAGTCTGTGGAAGTGCATGCGGAGAACAAGAACTTTGCAACGCTTGATGACGGCGTTCTCTACAACAAGGACATCACGGCTATCCGTTTCTATCCCGCCAACAGGGAGAGCACGGAGTATGTCACGCCCGACACGCTTGAAGAGATCGGCGCAAACCTCTTTGCAAACTTTACCAATCTCACCAAGATCACGATCGGCAAAAACGTTCGTACGATTGGCGACAGAGCTTTCTATAAGTGTTCAAGCCTTGTGGAGATCGAATTCGCCAAGGACGGCACCGAACCGCTTACCATCGGCGAAGATACCTTCGCGTCGACCGGCGTCTTATCTTTTGTTTTGCCCGACCGTACGAAAGAGATAAAAGAGAGCGCCTTTTCGAGCAACTCTGCGCTCAAAGAATTTTCGATTCCTTCTTCGCTTGAAACCTTCGGCAACTCTGCCACTCAAAACGCAAGCGACGTTTTGAAGGGTTGCAGAAACTTAGCGGAGATCATCGTGAGACCTATTTCCGACAAAACGGTAAATTGGGCTTCGCAAGACGGGATCCTCTACCAGGTGAAGGACAACAAGCCCGTAGGACTTGTTTATGCTCCGCAGGCATGCAAGGTTGCCGACGTTGTAGTACCGGGCTCTGTTAACGTCATTTGGGAAGGCGCATTCTACAACAATTTGGGGATCCACACATTAAGTTTCGCCGAAAGAGAAAAGGACAGCGCAGGGAACCCGCTCGACCTCGAAATCAAGAGCATGGCATTCAGATCGTGCTTGGGTCTTGAAAAGGTGACTTTGCCGCAAGGTGTAAAAGCCATCAACGACAGAGCTTTCTATGAGAGCTCCGGTTTAAAGGAAATAAACATTCCCGCATCTGTTGAAAAGATCGGCACTGCGGCATTCAAAAGTTGTAGCGAACTTGCAACGCTCACCTTCCCTGCGAAGATGGACGGCGAGCTTGTGATCGCAGATGCCGTTAAGTGGACGGAACCCGGTAGTTCAACGGAATACGGCCCGTACGGTGTGTTTGCCGATATGAAGGCGCTTCGGGAAATCACTCTTCCCGAGGGGCTCACCCGTATTGGCACAATGGCATTCCTGGGCTGTACTGCACTTGAAACCGTTCATTTGCCCGCATCGCTCAAATCGATTGGTTCGGACGCATTTGACGGAGGGGCGGGGTCGTCTCTCACGACAGTTACTTTCGCGGAGAACGCTACGCTCGAATACATTGAAGACTATGCGTTCTATAAGACGCAGCTCGTCTCCATCGACCTGCCCGACAGCGTCATTCAGATTTACCGGGGAGCATTTGGCAATACAAAGCTCACCTCTATCGACCTGCCGGAGGATCTTGTTTCTCTCGGACAGTCAAAGGGCAGTCGCAATTCCTCCTCGAATCCGAGCGACAGCTGGGATTATGCAAGCACATTCTTAAACGCGCCCCTTAAAAACGTAACATTCGGGAGCCATCTCGAAAATATCGGCGGCGGTGCTTTCGCAGGTACGCAAATAATTGCGCTCGAACTTCCCAAGAGCGTAAAACGGATCGCGCGGGCGGCATTCAGCACGTTACCTTCCCTGGAACGTGTAACCTTTGAAGATGGCACCGAGCTCCAAAATATTGCGGCGAATGATCCCGCTCTTGCGGTGAACTGTTTCCTCAACTGTACCGCGCTTGAAGAGGTGAACTTCGGGAAGGGCAGCGTGATCCCGATCATCGGTGAGAGCGCATTCTCGGGTTGCACCGCTCTTACGAAGATCACGATCCCCGCGAGTACGGTCACCATTCAGAACAAAGCATTTGCGGGCTGCACCTCGCTTAAAACCGTAGAATGGGAAAAGGATGACACAGGCGCGACCAAGACAAGTAAACTTGCTTTCATCGGGTCGGAGAATAACAAGAGTACGGATATGGCCAACGTATTCCAAAAGGCGGCCATTGACGAAATCGTATTCCCCACGTCCGAGTCTTCCATCACCTTGCAGCGAGGCATCTTCAACCAATGCCCCGGCCTGCACTATGTCACCCTTTCCAAGGACGTCAACAAGATAGACGGCGCTTTTAAGGGCTGTGCATCGTTGTTGTTTATTACCGTTGATCCCGAAAACGAGTCCTTCTCCTCGAAAGAGGGCGAACAGCTGCTCTTTGACAAAGCGGGCAATTCGGTCTATCTTGTTTACAAAGAGATCGGGGAAGAGGGTCTTACGATAAAAGCCGGTGCAACGACGATCGGGGCAGGTGCCTTTGCGGGACAGGTCAACCTCAAGAGGATCATTATTCCGAGCACCGTTACCGTGATCGCGGCAAACGCCTTTGAAAACTGCGTTGATCTCGAAGAGGTGGTGTTTGAAACCAATGCGGGCGGAGGTTGTTCGCTCAACACGATTGAGCAGGGCGCATTCAAAAACTGTGTCTCGCTCAGCTCCATCGGGTTTGAAAATGCAACCGCACTTCAAGTCTTGGGCGACCAAAACGCCAAAACGGGCTCTTCAAACGGCGTATTCTACAACTGCACTTCTCTTCAAACGCTCGATCTGAGCCACACGAGACTTACCAACCTGGATCAGTATCTCATTGAAAAAAGTGGTGTCGAAAAGGTTATTTTGCCCGCTACCTTGAAAGATACGGCAAAATATGCGTTCTCTTCCGCGACCAAGCTCGAAGAAGTCGATTTCTCGCGTTGCACCCAGCTTACGAGGATCGGAAATAACTTCTGCAACGGCGACGTCGCGCTCACCAAGGTGACCATCCCCGAAACCACGGTATTGACGACGATTGATACATATGCATTCCAGAACTGCACCTCGCTGCAAAAGATCGAACTTCCCAACTGTATTGAAACTCTTGGCGACTATTGTTTCGACGGTTGCACGCAACTTGGCACCGATATTGCGTCGGCGGGCGACAATAAGATCCATCTTCCTACGTCGCTCACAAAACTCGGGAATCGTGTGTTCCAGAATTGCTCGGGCGTTGAACTTGACAGCGGGAATTTGCCCGCAGGTCTGACGAGCATGGGGGTTCGTGTTTTCGAGAATTGTACCTCTCTCACGAGAGCTGTCATTCCCGCCAATGTACCGACGCTTGGTGAATTGGTGTTCGGCGGTTGCACGAATTTGAAAGAAGTGACATTCAGCAACGGTTCGGTCTGTGCAACGATCGGCGCAAAGGCATTCTATCTCACAGGGATCGAGCGCATCGTCATTCCGAACACGGTCAAGGAGATCAAAGCGGGTGCATTCGCAAACTGCGCAAAACTTTCTTCTGTAACCTTTGATGCAGGCGGCACGGTGAATCTCTATATTACCGGTCCTACGAGCGAGTCTGCCGCAGAGACAACGGCGACTTACAGCCCTTACGATCCCGCGACAGAGGAGAAGGCCCGGGGTGCGAATCTCAGTCCCTTCCAGGGAACGCAAATCGTTTCGATCGCGCTTCCCGCTGATCGCGACGTCTACCTCAACACCGGCGCATTTGCAAACACCTTGTCGATCCAATCTATCGACTTTGGAGGGACCAAGAACATCAGTGACCTTGCGTTCTATAATTGCGGACTGACAAGCGTCACTCTTCCCGCCGGCGTAACGCTGCGCAAATATTCGAGTACTGCTACACCACCTGCCACGCCCGGTATCTCGGATGCCTACTCAAAGTATATCTTCGAGGAAAGCAAGGCGTTAAAGTCCATCTCGTTTGCTCCGGGATTTACATGTCCTGCGCTCCATGAGTCGTTCGCAGAGAACTGCACCGCGCTCGAAACGGTGGACTTCACCAACGCATCGTCCATTAAATTTTTCGGCTTGTACGCATTTGCAGGTTGCACCAACCTCAAAGGCTCCAAAATGAATGCAGACGGTGCTTACGCCCCGCTCGATCTCTCGCCGTTGACCGATCTGTTGTACTTGGGTGCCTCCATCAGTACCTCCAAGTCCACATGGGGAAATGTGACAGCGCCTATAACGAGTACAAATGCTTACATATTCCGGAATTGTTCTTCGCTCAAAGCGGTGAAACTGCCGGCAAAGCTGACGGATATTGCGGGCTATGTATTTGACGGTTGCTCCTCCTTGCAGACAGTTGACGGTTTCGATCACCTCAAAAGGATCCTGAATTATGCCTTTACGGGAACGGATATCCGCACAAGCGCGACCGACGATGCCGTCATCTTGAAACTGCCCGCATCCCTCACGGATGTCGGAACTTATGCGTTCTCCGGCTGCAAGAATCTGACGGCGGTGGACTTCTCCGAATATACTTTGAAGAAACTTACCAACGGTATGTTTCAGGAGAGCGGCTTAAAGAGCGTTGACCTTTCGTCTTTCACCAATATCACGTCCCTGAATCCTTCCATTTTCAGCGGATGCGCAAATCTTACGGAGGTCGTTCTGCCTCCCGCCCTTCAAACGGTTGCCCAGAAGGCGTTCGAGAATTGTGTGGCTTTGGAGACGATCACCCTTCCCGGGACTGTGGAAACGATCGGTGAAAGTGCGTTTGCAGGCTGCGAGAAACTCAGCGAGAATGGGATATCGCTCGAAAACATCAAAGATATTGAAGATTACGCGTTCAGCAATACCGCGTTTACTTCGGTAAAATTCGGCGGCGGTCTGGAATCTCTGAGCTATTGTGCATTTGAAGGTTGCGATATAGATTTCACGCAAGCGGGTCTTTCGGTGCAGGATGGCTTTGTGCTGGCGGCAGGAACAATTTACGAGGTGCTTGAAAGTGCGATCGTCGAAGGCGTCATTACCGTACCCGAAGGAATCGAGCTTGCCGAATACTCTTTCCGCAACGTTACGGCGGAGAAACTTGTGTTGCCGAACAGTCTCCAAGAGATCCCCGAATACGCGTTCTACAACTGCAACTTCGGTGAGATCGTCATTCCCGACGTGGGCGTCAAACTCTATGGGCACGCATTTGAAGGTACGGTCTCCGATACCCTCGATGTCCCGGAGAGCACGGTGATGTATAAAGCCTCCGTATTTGCGGGCTCCCGTATCCGGAAAGTCATTTTCCACGCCGCCAAAGCGGGCAATTACGATTTAAGCACGAGATCGTACACGTTCGAGAGCTCTTCGGTGGAGGAAGTCGTTCTTCCAGAAGGAATGACGGCGATCCCTACCGGATTCTTTGAAAACGCAACGGCTCTGCAAAGCGTTAACATTCCCTCTACGGTCGAAGAAATCGAAGGCACAGCCGAGCATGCTGCTTTCTTGAACACGACGTCTTTGAAGTCGATTACGTTCCCTGCGAGCTTGACGGAGTTCAGCAATAAAGGATGTTTCTTAGGCAGTGCTGTTGAAACAGTCACATTCCTCGGAACGTCCGTGCCTGAATATGCTTGCTTTGGCATGAGCAATCTGACTACCGTCATTTTGAACCCCGAAACGGTGGAGATCTTGGATGACGCGTTTGAGAACTGTACTTCTCTTACGCAGATCACCCTTCCCGAAGGGCTCAAAACCATTGGCGACAGTGCGTTTATGGGATGCGCACTTGCCTCGGTCGATGTTCCTGCGTCTGTCGAGACGATTGAAGCAAATGCGTTTGAAAATTGCAGTTTGCAGACGATCGAGCTTCACGACGGCCTCCTCACCCTTGCGGCGAATGTATTTGAGGGCTCGAAACTTCGGAGCATTGTCATTCCCGCAACGGTAACGACCATGAAGAACGGCATGTTTGTGGATTGTGCCGACCTCGTCAGCGTGGAGTACCGCAATACTTGGAACGACGTGTTCCCGAATACCACCTTCCAGAATTGCCGTGCATTGTCGAGCGTGAAGTTGCCCAAGGGCATTACCGATCTCGGAACAAGCACGGGGAGTCCGAAAGTATTTGAAAACTGCACTTCGCTTACCAAGCTGTGGATCCCCAATACAGTGACGGGGATCGGAGGTGGAACCTTCAACGGTTGGGAACAGTCGCAGACCATCTATTTCGAGATGCCTCGTTTCCAACTCTACTCCACAATGAACAACATGAATTGGCTCTTCGCGGGTTCTTGCATGTTAAATATTCAGTGCGGAATTACGGAAGAGGCATTCAATCAGTTGCATTAAACGAAAAAATGCGATATAATAAGGTATCCTAAGTAAAAGGAGTATTCGGTATGTCTGATGTTTTAAAGAAATACCGTGCGAGAATCAAGAGGGAGGGGGTGTTAAAAGCCCTCTTCCTCGGACTCGTATTCGGAAGTGTTGCATTGGCGCTTTGCACCTTCTTTTCATGGCTCTTTGCATATAAGCAAGGGCTGTGGATCGGACTTGCGCTCTTTGTCGCTGTCACGGCGGCAGTTGCGCCCCTCTTTTATGTGTATAAGTTCCGTCCGACGTCGAAGGCCGTCGCGGAGCGTGTAGACGCCCTCGGCCTCGAAGAGCGCGTGCTCACCATGACCGAGCTCGAAGGAGATGATTCGTTTATGGCGCGTATCCAGCGGAAGGACACCGAGAGAGCGCTCCAAAAAGCAAATCATCTTGCGCTGAAAATCGCCGTTTCCGCCACACTGATCATTTCGCTCGCCGTCTCGCTCTTATTCGGGCTCGGCGCCGCGACTGTCGACTCTCTGTATGTCGCCGGCGTCATTCCGGGCGGGATCGAGTGGATCTCCGGTCTCATTCCGGGGAAGACGTACAACGTTACCTATTCCGTGCAGAACAAAGCGGACGGAACAATTTGCCTGTGGGACGAGGAGTGGGGCGAACCCGAACTGCTCGCGGAGGGCAATGTCTATGAAGTGACGGAGGGCGAATCCGCTCCCGCAGTCTATGCGCTCGACGGCCCGGTCAGTACGTTTATCGGTTGGTCGGACGGCGTTCCCACGCGCTACCGCAAGGATGCCGATATTCAGAAGGACCTTTCCATCATCGCGCTCTATACCACGGTGGAGGACGAGGAGGTCCCTCAGGACGATCAACTTGCGGGTGATAGCGACAACGGCGAATCGGGCGAAGGGCCCGAGAGCAACAGCAGTGATTCGGGCGAAGGACCCGAGGGCGGCAGTTCCAACCCCGACGGCAACAGCGGAGGGAGCGGCAGCGCGGGACATTCGCAGGAAAGCCAGCAGATCGTCGACGGAGAAACCTACTACGGCGACCGCTATGATGACGCTTATCACGACGCAATGGATCGTCTCGAATCGGACAACGAGCTCTCCGACGACCTGAAAGATTGGATCTCGGATTACTATGATTCGATCCAAAAGGGCAGTTCGGGAGATTCGGACGGCGGTTCAGGCGGCGGTTCGGGCGGTGGTTCGGGAGACGCCCCGGGCGACGGACAGACAAATCCTTAAAAACAAAATAAAAGAGAGATAAAAAATGGTAACGGAAAAAGACATTCAATTATTCAGTCAGCAATGCACGAACATCTTCACACAGATTTCGCGCGACATCATCGGGCAGGAAAAAGTTGTGCTCGGCACGGTCATTGCCATGATCGCGGGCGGCAACGTTCTTCTCGAAGGCGTTCCCGGCGTCGGGAAAACGCGGTTGGTGCGCTCGTTGGGCAGAGTATTTGATCTGCCGTTCGCGCGTATTCAGTTCACGCCCGACCTCATGCCGGCGGACGTCACGGGCACAAACATCATCGTCAAAGACGAAAAGGGGAATTCGCAATTCAAGTTCCAGCCCGGCCCCGTTTTCAGCAACATCATTCTTGCGGATGAGATCAACCGTGCAACACCCAAGACGCAGTCCGCTCTTCTCGAAGCAATGCAGGAGCACACCGTTACCGTTATGGGCGTGTCGCGTAAACTCTCCGAGCCGTTCTTCGTGCTCGCAACGCAAAACCCCATCGAACAAGACGGTACTTATCCCCTTCCCGAAGCGCAGATGGACCGTTTCATGTTCAAGTTGCTCGTACCCGATCCTTCGCTTACCGAGCTCATGCAGATCGTCAGCATGACGCAAAAAACGATGGAGGAGGTCGCGGAAAAGGCATGCACGGCGGAAGAACTTCTCGCAATGCGCCGTACCGCCAACCAGATCCCCATCGCGGAGGACGTGCTCAAATACGCAATGATCCTCACTTCGGCGACCCATCCCGACAGCGAATGCGCAACCGAGGCGGCGAAGAAGTATATCCGTGTCGGAGCGAGCCCCCGTGCGGGACAAGCGATCGTCTCCGCATCCAAAGTTCTTGCGCTCATCAAGGGCAGGTACAACGTCTCTTATTACGATCTCTGTGAGATGGCATACCCTGTATTCCGCCATCGTATCAAACTCAACTTTGAAGCGATCGCGGACCGCGTTTCGGCGGATGACGTCATCACCATGATCCTTGGGGAAGTCGAGAAAAAGTATCACAAAAAAGTAACGGAAGGGAAACCGCTTGCGGATATTCCCGAGGCGCAAACGGCCGAAGAGGACGAAAACGATTCGGCGACGGCAGAGGAGGAGAGTGCAGAACCTGCCGGAGAGGACGCCGAGGGCAAAAAAAAGAAACGCGGTCTTTTCGGAAGAAAATAATTTCGCGGATGGATTGAATGAATATCTCCTACTTGAACGACGCGTTTTTCAGTCGTCTGGAGACGATGTCGCTGAATTTAAAGTCGACCTTAGCGGGATATTTCGGCGGCAAACACCTCGTCAAAACTTATGGCCAGACGGTGGAGTTTGCCGACTTTCGTGAATATCAGCTTGGCGACGACATCAGAAGGATCGACTGGAATCTGTACAGCCGTTTTGAAAAATATTTTTTAAGGCTCTTTACGGATGAGCGGCAAATGCAGATCCAGATCTTTTTGGACTGCTCCGCCTCTATGGGAAAGAGCGACCCGAAGAAGGGTGCCTACGCCGTCGCGACAGCTGCCGCGCTCGGCTTTTTGGCTGTACAGAGCATGGATAAGCTTTCGATCAATTTTATGCGCGAAACGGCTTGCGAAAATCCGTTCGGGACTATCGTCGGAAAAAATGCGTTTTTCCGTGCGATCAGCATGTTCGGCGCATACGATTTTGACGACGGCGAGGTCGATCTCAGATCGTGCATCGCCAGCTGTCCCGATACGGGCGAAAGCAACGGCCTTTCGGTCATCATTTCCGACTTTTTTACCGATAGCGATTGGAAGAAAGCCGTAGATTACCTGTGTTATAAGCACAGGCAGGTATTGCTTGTGCAAGTGCTCACGCCCGAGGAGCTCGATCCGAACTACGACGGCCGTGTGCATCTCATGGACGCCGAGGCTCCCGTTGCGGAGGACGATAGGAATATGAAGTTGCGCGTCACGCGCAGCATGCTGAACGCTTATCAGCAGGCAATGCGCGATTTCCGCCAAGACATCCGCACATTTTGCGCTAAGCGCGACGTCGGATACCTCACCGTTTCCACCGACCAACCGATCGAGCGCGTGTTCTTCGGAGAACTGCTCAGAGGAGGGATCATGTCATGATGACTCTTTTGGTGCCTTTGGGCTTGTTGGGACTTCTCGGGATCGTTGCGCTGATCATCATCTATATCATCAAACCCAACTATCAGGTAAAACATGTATCCAGCACTTATGTATGGAAACTGAGCCTCAAATACAGGAAGAAGAGACTTCCCACAAACCGGATACGCAATTTGATCATCTTCCTCTGCCAGATCATGATCCTCACGCTTATCGCGGGCATTTTGACGATGCCCGTCCTCCGCGAAGAGGGAAAGGGAGATCGGTACGATGTCATCGCGGTGATCGATTCGTCGGCGAGTATGTACACGGGCGAATCGGGCAGCACGCGCTTTTTGCGTGCAGTAGACGAGGCCTCCGCGCTTTCCGAAGAGGTTTTTGCAAGGGGAGGGTATTTCTCCCTGATTCTTGCCGACGATGACCCCGCGTATGCTCTGCGTAGGGTTTCGGTTGCCGACAGGAGCGAAGCCGTAGAAGTGTTCCAAGAGCTCATTGACGACGAAAACGCTTGTTATTATGGGAAAGCCGATATTGACGGTGCCATGAAACTCTGCGAAGAAGTGATTGTCGACAATCCGGCTGCCGCGACCTACCTGTACACCGACATCGAGTACGAACAAAAACCGGACGGCGTGGAAGTGATCAATGTCAGCGAGGAGGACGAGTGGAACGCTGCCATTCTCAGTGCGAAAGCAGAGATCGAGGACAACTTTTACACCGTTACCGTACAGATCGCCTGCTACGGGATCTCGCGGGAACTTTCGCTCAAAGTCGATGTACAAGGTGCGAATTCGTTTGACGAAGAAGATTCCGGCGTGAATATTTCATTTTCCAAGGCGGTCGAGTGTGAGGCTAACGTCCCGCAAACGATCATCTTCCGCGAAGCGGTCGGCGAAGACGGGGACAACACGTTCTACTATCCGCTCAGTGCGAGCGAACGTTTTTATT
Source organism: uncultured Clostridia bacterium (assembly GCA_947632195.1). Lineage (GTDB taxonomy): Bacteria > Bacillota > Clostridia > Christensenellales > Borkfalkiaceae > Gallimonas. Next base: position 11,988 of record CANROE010000010.1, read on the forward strand.
CCTATAAGACTATGCGCTTTTCCATCGACGAGGCGGATAGTTTTACGATCGACAACAACTTCTACCTTTACGGAGGGCAAAAGCAAGTTCTGAAAGTGCAGTATGCGAGCGCTCTTCCCAACCCCTTCTTCACGGGCGCGTTGGACGTATTGCAAAACGAATTCAGCGCGCGCTATGATTTGCAAGTGACCGACGTGCGGCAAGGGGACGATTATGCCACGAGCGGTTTCGATTTTTACATCTTTGAGCACCAGACGCCTCAGGTGATCCCAACGGACGGCGTGGTATTTCTCGTCGATCCCGAGGTGGGGTATTCCAACTCCTCGATCGGGTTGTATGTTACAAGGGAAAACACTTTCCGGGAAGAAATGGCGCTCACCGCAGGCGTCGCGCATCAGATCACAAAGAATATTTATGCCGACAATATTACGGTAACGAGATATAAAGAGCTAAACTTTTCGAGTGAGTTTGAAACTCTTCTCTTCTGCGACATGTCTCCCGTATTGATGGCGCAAAAGAACGGAGCGGTGCAGATCGCCGTTCTCGGGTTCAGCTTGCACTACTCTTCACTGGCGGAAAAACCCGAATTTTACATTCTGTTGCACAACATTTTCGACTATTATTTCCCCGCTGTTACAGAGGGAACTTCCTTTGAAGTGGGGGAGAGCATCGTGCTGAATTCGCGCGGGCCGGAGGTCACCGTTTCCAATCTGCCCGAACCCGTCGTCGAATTCCCGACCACGCTCGAATTTCAAATCCCGGGCACCTATACTCTCGGTGTCGGCAGCTATTTTGATACAAGCGTAACGACGGTCGAGCTGTATATCAAGATCCCGGAAGAAGAGAGTAATATTAAAGGTACGGAATACAGTTTTAATGCGCCGTACCGGGAAAAGACGGACACATTCGACTATGATGATCTACTCATCTATCTTGCGGCCGCACTTGTGCTGTTGCTCTTCACGGAGTGGTGGTTGCAGTGGCGCGAGACGAAATAGGAGGGCGATATGAGGAATTTTCATTTGGCATTTGCATATCCTTGGGCGCCCTGGCTGTTCCTGCTCCTGATCCCCGCTGCGGCGTTGACGCTGATCCCTTACTTTTTGCTAAATAAGAAGTATAGAAAGACGAGGAACCGTATCACCTCCATGGTGCTCCATCTGATGATTATGTTGCTCGCGATCTGCGTCCTTACAGGCGTTACATTTGTGTACGAAGTCGGCAACCCCGATAACGAGCTCTTGCTCCTTGTGGATGTTTCCGAAACGGAGGAGACGGTAGCGGAAAGGCGGGACAATGTCGTAGATGACATCATCCGCGACAGTGCGTACGACGGATTTAAAGTCGGGATCGTTACCTTTGGTTTTTCGCAGGTGTATGCCGTTCCGTTCACCTATGATATCGATTCGATTTACGACCAATATGAAGGGGCGGAGCTCCCGGACACGAGCGCAACGGACATTGCTGCGGCGCTCCGCTATGCACGCACCTTATTCAGTAATCCCGAAACGTCGAAAATTGTGCTCATCACCGACGGAAAGGAAACAGATGAGCAGGCTATCTCGGTGATCGGGTCCATCGCCACACAGGGAACGAGGGTGGACGCTGTGTATCTGTCGTCTGCCTTTGAAGAGGACCGCGTGCAGGTAACGGACGTGCAGTTCCCCGACTACCACCTTGAAACGGGGGACGTTTGCGAGATCGGTGTGACGCTCCAAAGCAAGGAGAACACAGACGCGACTCTGGTGGAGTTTTACGATAACGGCACGCTCAACGACGAGCTGACGCAGACTGTTCCCCTTTATCCCGGGTCGCAAACGGTAGTTTTCAATACCGTTTTCGAGACGGACGGGCTGCATGAGATCCGCATCAAAGTGACCGAATCGCAGGATGGCATGCAAAGCAATAACGAATATTACGCATATTACTATTTGCAACGGTTCAACCATGTGCTGATCATCGAACATGAGAGCGGACAGTCCGAAGAGCTTGTCTCTCTTCTGGAAGACGAAGAGGCAGACTATGTGACCACCGTGCTCAATCTGACTGAGGCTGAGGAATATCCCACCACAGTCGAAGAGTTGCGGCAGTACGATCAGATTATTCTGAACAATATCGCAAATGCCGACCTCAGAGCGTTACCCGTTCCCTCGGACAGGGATCCCGGAGACGCAGATTGGTTCGTCAAAAATCTCTATTCGTATGTCTACGATTACGGCGGAGGCCTCTTCACCGTAGGCGGGAGCGACGCGAGCGGAGAAGCGCATTCGTACAACCGTGTGGATATGTATAATTCGCTCTACCAGCAGATGTTACCGGTGCAAGCCATCGAATACACGCCGCCCGTGGGAGTCATGGTCGTAATTGATATTTCGGGCTCGATGACGGAGGAGGGCGGCAGCGGCCTGTCCAAACTTTATTGGGCAAAACAGGGCGCGATCGCCTGCCTCGATGCACTCACTGAGCGGGATTATATCGGCGTTATGACCCTCGATTCCGTCTATGGCGACGTTCTTCCTTTGACGCCCCGGACCCGCGAATCGTATATCCGTGAAACCATTCTTGCGATCGACGGAACGGGTGGAACGGTCTATTCCGACGCGATCCGCCGCGCAGGCCAAAAGCTCACTTCGCTCAAAGGCGTAGACAGACGGCATATTATTGTCGTTTCGGATGGCGCGCCCTCTGCCTCCGACGAAGAACTCTATCTCCAAGAGACGAAAAACAATTACGAAAATGAGGGCATTACCCTTTCGTTTGTCGGCATCGGCGTCACGGAGGGCTCACAGCAGGCGGAAAAGATGGTCGAGCTCGTGGAAACGGGGCATGGAAAGATCCACTATGTGGATAATTCCAATCTTCCGAAACTCCTGGACGAAATGCGCGACGATCTGAACGCGCCTGACGTGAAAGAAGTAAACGACGAGCCCTTCAATCCCCAGATCGCCGACGTGCGTTCGCCCCTTCTCAGCGGGGTGGAGTACGGGGAAGTCAAGGACGAAGAGGGGACGGTGCTCAACCGTGCGCTCGATGTAAAACTCTACGGCTTTTACGGCGTAAAAGCCCGTACGAACGTTGACCTTGTGCTCATGGGGAATTACGAAGTACCCATCTATGCCCAATGGAAATTCGGGCGGGGCATGGTCGGGAGCTTTATGAGCGATTTGAACGGAAGATGGTCTTCGGATTTTCTCCGTGACGAAAACGCGCGGAAGTTCCTCTATAATGCAGTGTCCAACCTGATGCCGATCGAAAACATTCGTCCGAACGAGATCACGGTCGATCTCAGCGGGGAGAACTATATCAATCAAGTGAATGTTTATACATCGCTGGAAGAAGGTCAGACATTGCGCGCACAGCTTACCGATACCGAGAGCGGCACGAGCTATTCGCTCAACGAGGTCACGGTATATGAGGGCGCCGAGCCGGATATTTACGTCACTCTCGCGCTGGATGCAAACAATCGCTATTCCCGTTGCAGTTTCGTTTTAAAACGTCAGGGGACTTACTGTATCACCATCGAAAAGTGCGATGCGGACGGCAATGTTCTCGCTACTTGCGAAGTGTATAAATCCTTCTCTTATTCGCTCGAATACGATCAAAATTTGGAGAGCACAGACACTGCGGAGACGCTCCGCACCCTCTCCGGCCGCGCAAACGGCGTGATGATCGAAGACGAGGACGGCTTATGGCAGATCTTTGAAAATTTCGTCACATCGATCACGCGAACGTTCGACCCGAGATGGCTGTTTATGGGGCTTGCAATGGTGCTGTTCCTGCTGGATATTGCTGCACGCAAGTTCAAGTTCAAGTGGCCGCACGAATTGATCCGCGACTATAAGGAAAAGCGGGCCGAGAAAAACGGAACGGAGGGGAGAAGATCATGAAGAAATTTCGATTTTTGACATCGGTGCTCCTTGCTGCGGCCATTCTTCTCGTTGCCGCGACCGCATGCAGGAGCGGATTGCAGGCCCCTGCCGATTTCGACATCAACGAAGAAAACGTTCTGTCCTGGGAGAGCGTGGAGGGCGCGCGCAGCTACAAGATCCAGATCCGTTCGGTTGCGACGGGAGAGACGACAGACGATACCTTCCGTGCCGCCCATTATTCGCTCTCTTCTCTTGCGGAGGGTGATTATGAGATCCGCGTCATGGCGCTTTCGAGCAGCCAGGAAGGCGCGCCCACTTCCGAATGGTCGCAGGTGATCCCCTTTCATAAAAATTATGAGACGGGGCTTGTCTATGAACTCATCAATAACAATATGGAATACCGCATTTCCCGCGTCGGGGCTGCGGAAGGGACGGTCGTCATTGAGGATGTCTATCGCGGAAAGCCCGTGACCGAGATCGGCGAGCGCGCATTCCGTGCTAGTGCCCGTGTGAGCGGGATCGTGATCGGGAACAATGTGCGCTCGATCGGCGATTACGCCTTTTACAACTGCCAGCTGCTCTCCTCCGTGGTCATGCCGGATTCGGTCACCGAGCTTGGGAATTCGGCCTTTCAGGGTTGCAACAGTCTCAAAACGATTTCGCTTTCCGGCGGATTGACGGTGATCCCGACGTTGGCGTTCGCCTATTGTCGCGGATTGGGATCCGTAGAGTTTGGGGAGTCCTTGCAGTATATTGCAGATTCTGCGTTCTATGAATGCTCTGCGCTCGAAAAAATCGATCTTCCCGACAGCGTGCAATATGTGGGCACCAACGCATTTGCATCCGACGACGCCTTGGAAGAAGTGTCGTTCGGCAGCGGCCTTGCCATGATCGATGAAAACGCCTTCAACAACGACGTCGCATTGGAAACGCTTGGGTTTAAGCAACTCGATGGAGAATTGGTGATCGAGAATGAGGCGTTTCAGGGCTGCAAGGCGCTCAGGTCGGTAACGCTCCCCGAGGGACTTACGGAGATCGGGGATTACGCCTTTGCGGCGACAGATGAACTTGAAAACGTGGAACTGCCGGAAAGTTTGCGTATCGTTGGAATCGGGGCGTTCAATGCCTCCAAACTTTACACGTCGCAAATTGACGGAGAAACGATGGAAGGATATGTCTATGCGGATGATTGGCTGGTTTCGGTCTCGCCCAAGACGAGAAGTGAAATAGAGAAGATCGACGGGACGACCCTGAGAGAGGGGACCGTCGGCATTGCCGCCTCCGTATTTTATTCGGCGGCCGCTTTGACTTCGGTGGAACTTCCCGCCTCCGTCAAATACATCGGGTACAGAACTTTTTACCGATGCCCGCAACTCTATCTGTTTACGCATGCGGAAAACGGATTGGAATACATCGGCAATTCCGCACTCGCGAATTGCGGAACGCTCAGCCAGCTACAACTGCGGGAAGGGCTGAAAGAGATCGACCGCTACGCTTTTTACGGCTGCACGAACGTCTACAATCCGATAACGGGTCTGCCTTTGATCCCGAATTCAGTGACGCGTGTAGGCATGCAGGCGTTTGAGCAGACAGGCCTCAGCGCCGATGAAACCGGCGTGATCTATGCGGGGCGTTGGGCCGTGGGATATGATGAAGAGAGCCTTTCCAGCGACGTAACCCTGAACGAAAGAACGGTCGGGATTGCAGATTATGCGTTTAACGGTGCGGAAGAGCTCATGAATTTGGGCAATCTGTTTTCCGTGCGGTATATCGGAGAAGCAGCGTTCGCCTACTGTTCCCAGCTCGCAAGTGTAACGTTGAACAATAATCTGCGCGAGATTAAACCTTATACATTTTATATGTGCAGTTCACTTTACAACGTGCAGTTCCCGTCCATGCTTGAAAAAATCGACAGATATTCTTTCTATGACTGTGAACGATTGAATCGGGTCGATTTTACGGGAACGAACTTGAAGAGTGTGGGTAGCCATGCCTTCTTTGAGTGTACGAACATCTCTTCGATTGCTTTCGGGACGAATATCGAGGAGATTGAGGACTATGCCTTTTACCACTGCTCGCGGGTTGCGGAATTGTCCATTCCCGGGTCGGTCAAAACGATTGGCGAAAGAGCTTTCGGATATTGCTCCGGTCTTGAAAAGTTGGAAATCGGAGATGGTGTTGAAGAGATCGGCGGATTTGCTTTCCGCAACTGCGAATCGTTGACGAGCGTGACTCTTCCCAATTCCGTAAAATCGGTGGGGGACTATGCGTTTTTTGCCTGTTTCAACGTCGAAGAGATCTCGTTCGGCAGCGGGATCGAGCGGATCGGTCGCTACGCCTTTTACGGCAGCGGGATCCATGCGCTTTCTTTGCCCGAAAGTGTAAGATCGATCGGTGACGCCGCATTCAAGAACTGTCTGTCTCTGCAAACCGTCGTCATGTACGGCAGCGCGGAGTCGGTGGGGAATAACGTGTTCTATGCCAATCACAGCTTGAACATGTTCGGCAGGAGCGGTCTCACCATTTACCTCGTCGGTGAAACCGGGGCATGGAGCAGCGCGTGGAATTCTTCTCTCCGTCCCGTTGTGGAGGGGTGCACGCTCTCAGAGGAGGGCTACTTGCTCTCGGTCACGGTAGGAGAGGACGGCATTCTCAACGGGTATGTATGGGGCGGTCTTGCCGCGCCCGTGCGCGAAGGTTATCAATTCAGCGGTTGGTCGGAGGAGGAAAATGCGGAGGAGGCGCAATACGGTCTCAATGAGATCGTGCACTTGCCCGCAGGTACTACGCTCTATGCCGTGTGGACGGAAGCGCCGTCGGCGGAAGAGTGAGGCACAAAGTTTCACGTCGCCGTCATCGGAAATTCATAGACTTTTCCCGGACGGTGTGGTATAATAGTTTTATTAACGGGAGGAATACCTTATGAAATCGGTCAAAAAGCTTTTAGCGGCTCTGTTGCTGATCGTCGCCGCAGCGCTTGGGATTTTTACGGCGTGCAGCTCCGGCGTGACGCTGTCGTTTGAAACGGGCGGCGCGCCTGCGATGGAGAGCGTTTCTGTGGACAAGGGGACCCAGTACGAATTGCCCGAAATCGAGTGGGAAGGTCATGCATTTGAGGGCTGGTATCTCGACAGCGAATTTACGGGAGACCCCGTCGCGTCCTATCAGGCCGAGAAAAGCGCAACATTTTATGCCAAATGGACGGCGCTTCCTGCTATTACGCTCGATCTTGACGGCGGCTCTCTTGAAGCGGGCACGAAATTATATTTAAAAGCGGGAGCTAACGTTTCCGATTTTATGCGTGCGTATATCCCGACCAAGGCGGATCATGAATTCGGCGCTTGGTATCTGGGGGATCAGGCTCTTTCCGCCGCAACGGCTATGCCGCAAGAAGGGCTTACGCTCAAAGCACGCTATAAGGTTGCATACACGATACAGGTCTATAAGCAGAATCTTGCGCAAAACGGTTACGAATTCGACGAAAAGGATAATATTCGCGGCTATGCGTACGCAGGAGAGGAATGCACCCCTGCGCCCGATCTGCATGGGTTTAAGTCCGTTCCGAACGATCAAGCCGTTACGACAAAAGTGATCAGCGAAACCGTTTCGGAAAATCTCTTCTGTCTCTACTTCGACAGACAGACGTATACGGTCCATTTGGTTTCCACTTCTCCTGTCGATAAGCAGGAGAGCGTGACGGGACTCTACGGTTCCGAGATCGAAATCCCTTCCGCCAGCTACACCGCAGAAGGCTATTTGCTCACAGGGTGGGCGACGTCTGCTTTGGGTGAAGTCGTCTATCCCTATACGCCTGCGACATTTAACGGCGCAGGTGGCGAAGAAACGGCAATAAAATACACCGTCGAAGACGAAGTTATCCTCTATGCCGTTTGGAAACAGGGCTATACCGATCTGTTCGGTGGAGCCGATTACGTCTTTATCCCGGACGAGGCAGGTTCTGTCGCCTATCTTTCCCGCGCAGGCGTGCTGTTTGCGGGGACTTACCAACCGGACGGAAAGAGGTTTATGTTTTCTACGGACGAAGAGTTGCTTGTCCAAGGCGTCTTGATCAACGCGGACTCTTATGCGTTTTACAATGCGTCCCGTTCTGATTATGCAAGCACTCTGTATGTTCCCGGGCAGGGCCTTAACGAGGGCGTAAAACTTTATCTTGACGCGTACAACGGAATCACTTATTCCGAATCGACCGAAACGATGTTTGGTCCGATCACCGACGATTCCCAAGGCACATATGTTTTTGATGACGATGATTTGATCTTGGCGACCTTTACGTCGGGACCTTTGAACGGAAAAACGCTCACCATTATGGTAGGGCAGGTCACATTGGATAACCGTACTGTCGCCGCGTTCCAGGTCCGCAACGATGAGGAGTACTCGTGGGGCGAAATGCCCGGGATCAGGTTGAATCCTGAGTCTTTGACCCCCGACACCTATTATCCGATCGTTTCCTTGGACGGGTTCGGTACCGCAACGCTCAGCAGCACTTCGAGCACCTCTTCTTATTATTATTCGAGAAGCGGCGATGTGATCACGCTTATCAATTCCAATGGCAGCGAAGCGGGTACGTTGTATCACATTTTGCAAGGCAGCATGGATTGTTATGCCATGTACGATGCAGACCTGGATCGGACATACACGTCTGCCGACGGCAAGACGTTCAAGATCGACGGCACCTACAACGCCACTTACACCGACGGCAGCACAATTCTGACCGGATATTTCTATTCCTCGTCCACCGAGGAATCTGATTTCGGAACGCCCATTCACTTTGTTTACTCGGTCGGCTCTACGATGACGGATCGTCTCTTCCTCACGCAGGAAGTTACGGAAAATGCCGAAGGCGCTGCGTCGCCCGAGACCAAGTTTACGTTTGTCGAAAAGCCGCTCGGTTATGCCGAGTATCATTACTGCGACTTGACGAATCAAGTGAATGTCTATTATGCCCCCATGATCGTGTTTAACGACGATCTGTCCACAGTCGGGAAGATCACGGTTTACGGGTATGCCCCTGCGACAGGTACCTATGAAAAAGCGTTGATTGGTTCGTTTGAAGAGCAGGACGGCAAGTATGCCTTTACGACGACGCAACATCTTTCCTATTCCTCGGATATCTCTACCGCGATTTTCGATTACTCCAAGATCTCGGCAATCGTGTTCGGCGTGGATTCCTATTCGTCGAGTTCGTTGTTCGGCACGCAGACGTACTCCGTTGCATATTTCTATACGGTTACTACTACGGATACCGAAAACCAGGTTTCGCATTACGATACGCAGTATAAGGAAAAGGACGGCACGGGTACGCTGACCCTCGTGGGGCCTTTCGGTATCTATACAAAAGGTTCGGAGACGCATGTCGGACAATTCACTTGGAGCGGAACCGACAATCAGATCTTGCGTCTTGCACCGAGCACCGAGAGCCGCTATTACTACTATGAGGTCGACGCCGACGCCAAAGATTTCATCGCGTTGGACGACAGATACGGCACAGCTTACCGTTATAGTGCCGAGACGGGCAACCGCATTTCCACCGAGCGCCTCGTATTCGACGGCAAGGGCGGCGCAACGTACACTTACACGAAAGAAACCGAGGGCGAAGAAGAGCCGGTCACTGAGGAGATCGTCGGCAAGTATGAACGCACCGAAAAGACAAGCGCCGGGAGTGAGCTGACCATTTATAAGTTTACCTCGGATGAGAAGACGTTTGAATTTGTCCTCATCTCCCTTTCCGGTTATAATTGTTTTTCGATCCGCGACGAAAAAGTCCCCGAAGAGGGATACACGCGGCAACTTGCAACGGGGACCGAACGGCTTTTGCTCGATGGTTTCGGCCTTTATGCCTCTTACACCGACGAGACGGGCGTCCACCCCTATCAGGGGATCTACCTCGTAGAAGAAGAGAACGTCGTATTGCTCATTTACAACCAGCAGTATGGGATCTGCTTTGATCTGAAAGAGGACGGTACGTTTACTGTTCGCGGCGGTGAATACGGCTCCTACCTCCTTGTCGATAACAACGGGTTGAGCGGAGAAGTGCTTTTGTTCGACGGCTACAATCATCTTACCGTTTCCGAGATAGATGAAAACGGCGACCTGGTTACGATCGACGAAGAAGGGTCTTATACGCGGACGGAAACAGGATTCCATATCGTTTATAAAAAGAATAACGAGACGATCGAACTTGACGGCAGGCGCGGAACGCTCACGAGTTCCGGTCAAACTTTGCCTGTGTTCTTTATCGAGCATAAGGAAGTCGTGTACACTTATGTCGATGTGGAAGATTGGACGATACTCGTTCTCGACGCTTACGGCGGAGCCGTCAAACACACACAGATGGGCGGCATGGAGAGCGGGAGATATTATCTCGTCACCGAAAACTTGATGTATTATTCCAATCTCTCTGGTACCGATGACTATCTCTACCGCTATGACAACACGAAGGGGACGATCGAGAGATTCGCTTATACCTCTCGCGGCTATTACACGAAAGATCTCGACGCTCTGCTGTTCGACGAAGGTGGTTTCATGATCTCGGGCGGCGATACGCTCTACTATTATGAAGTGCTCGCAGACGGCAACGTGAATCTGTACCATCAGGATCCTACGGGTGAAAATCCGAATCGTTACGGCTTTGTGACGCAATCTTTCGGAAAATTCGAGGACAAGATCACATTTGAAGGCAAGGAATATTACTCCAACAGCGGCTATGCGATCCGCTTTACGCGTGATACCGCCACCGCAGAAAAATACCCGGTGAAAGTCGGCGAAGAGGAAGATAAAACGCCTGTTATGGCGACGCTCGGCCAGCTTACGTTTGCGCCTACGGGCAGCGATACGTTTACGGTGCGCGGCACGGTCCTTATCAATAACGAACAGTATTCTTGTACGGTTTCGCGCGTGGTGGACGACGAAGGAAAGGCGAGCCTTTCCGTTTCCATCGGGCAGTTTGTTTTCGACATTGAGGCGAACTATTCGGGGGATTCTCTGGGCAACGCAGGCCGGAACACTTATAGTGTGACTGCCATGCGCACGGAAAGCACCTATCTCCCGTCCGCCTATCTGATGAATTTCTATCTCTATCTCATGTTCTTCGGCCAGACGCTTGCCAACACGGTCGGCCAGGTGACATTTGTTACCGTTTACAACGAAGAAGGAGTGGCGACGGAGCACTATATCGACGCGCAATTCGGAGAATCTTTGGGCATAAAGGATTCGGAGGGCAACTTCATCAATTTGGAGCATCGTGAATACACGCAGGATGCTGTCAATAAGAATCTCTATCTCATAGATTTGACGGACGAAAAGGGGGTCAACTACCGTTTCAGGATCCAACTCACCGCCGATTATGTCAATATGTTGGGTGTGTACAGCTATGATTTGGTTGCATTCAGCCGCGTGGAGAGCTTTGAGACGGATCACTACAAGGTTGAGATCGAGTACGTCGTTTCTTCCGACGGATACGAGGCTGGCGACATCGCGATGGTGACCGTTTGGAAAGACGATGCGCAGATCCGGCCCACCAGCCTTTATATGTACAACAACACCGCCTATCTGATCGTGGAAAACACGGATGAGAGCGGCACCCTCACTTCCGTTGTGTACTACCTCGTCGACTTTACTTTGGATGATTCGATGTCACAGACGGGTAGCCCCGTTTACAAGGAGGCTAAGGTCACGGAAAAGACCGTCAAACGGTACTTCGTTTCCGGTAGCACCGTGTTATACGCCGATATTTCGGAAGACAGTCACGAAGTCCTCATGTTCGCCTACGGAAGGTATCTCTATCTGGGGCTTGCAAGCGAGTATGATGAAGAGACTAAGACCTATACGGTGACGACCTTCGGAGACGCCAAATACACGGTCAAGGTAGATGGCGAAAACGTGACGATCGAAGCCGTGCCTGCCCCCGAAGAGGAGGAAGGAACTCCCGAAGAGAACGCTTAACGATAGCTGGATTGCAATCGAACAATTAAAAGGCCGTCCCCGCGACATCGCGGGGACGGCTTTTCAAAGCAAAAAAACTATCGGGCGGATGTCCCTCCGCCGCAGACTGAAAGCAACGGCTGCAAAGAAGAAAAAACTTTTTCAAAAACCCATCTTGACATCGGCGGCGGTGGCAGTTATAATAGGAATGAATAAACCACAGGAGTGTGAGACCATGAAAGCAATTTATTTCCCCGAACCTTTCCGCATCAAGAGCGTGGAGCCTCTCAAAATGCTCACCCGCGAGGAGCGGGAGCAAAAGATCAAAGAGGCGGGCTACAATGTCTTTTCTCTCGCTTCGCGGGACGTATATATCGACCTTCTCACCGATAGCGGCACGGGGGCAATGAGTTCCGACCAATGGGCGGGCGTCATGCTGGGCGATGAATCTTATGCGGGCGCAGACTGCTATTACAAGGTACAGGAGAGCGCCAGGGAGATCTTCGGTTTCCCTTACATTCAGCTCGTGCACCAGGGAAGAGCCGCCGAAAAAGTGCTCCTTCCCGTCCTTTTACAGGGGAAGAAGTACGCCATCGCCAATATGCACTTTGATACGACGAGAGCGCATGTTGAGCTTGCGGGCGCGCGCGCCATCGACTGCACCGTGCCCGAGGCGCTCGATACGACGAAATATTTCGATTTCAAGGGCAATATGGATGTCGAAAGGCTCGAAGAGCACATTCACGAGCTCGGCGCGGAGAACATCGGCGTCGTCATCATGACGATCACCAACAATTCCGCAGGCGGCCAGCCCGTCTCCGTCGCCAATATCCGTGCCACCCGCGAGATCGCGCACAAATACGGCATTCCCTTCATGATCGACGCGGCGCGGTATGCCGAAAACTCCTATTTCGTCAAACAGCGGGAGCCCGAGTTCCGAAACAGCACCATTCAGGAGATCGTCAAGGCGACCTTCGAGGGCGCCGACTGCTTTACGATGAGCGCCAAAAAGGACGCGATCGTCAACATGGGCGGGCTCATCGGCTGCCGCGACAAGGCGGTGTTCGAGCTGGTAAAACAGCGCTGTATATCGTTTGAGGGATTCATCACCTACGGCGGCATGTCCGGACGGGACATCGAGGCGCTCGCGCGCGGTCTCAAAGAGGGGATCGACGAAAACTATCTCCGCTACCGGATCGGGCAGATGGAGTATCTTGCGGCGCGGTTGGACGAGGCGGGCATTGCCTACCAGAGCCCCGTCGGCGGGCACGCCGTGTTCGTGGACGCAAAAAAGCTGTTGCCGCACATTCCGTATTATGAATTCCCCGCGCAGGCGCTTGCGATCGAACTCTATAAAGAGGCGGGGATCCGCGCTTGCGACATCGGCTCATACATGCTCGGCAACGATCCCGATACGGGCAAGCAGCTGGAAGCGGACTTTGAATTTACCCGTCTGGCGATCCCGCGCAGGGTGTACACGCAGAGCCATCTCGACGTCATCGCGGACGCGCTCATCAACATCAAAGAGCGCGCAAGTTCGATCAAGGGGTATAAGATCGTGGAGGAGCCGCCGATCCTGCGCCACTTCACGGCAAAGCTCGCCCCGCTCGATTAAGTTTTACAACCTCCTCGGCTCCCCCTTTGAGGGGGAGCTGTCACAAAGTGACTGAGGGGGTGTACTGCCCCATTTGTTCCCCTCCTCGGGAAGGTTGCCCCTCCCGTTCCCGATCTGTCATTTCGCCCCGCGTTTCAAGATTTGTCATTTCGACCAAGCCGCTTTGCGGCGCGTGGAGAAATCTTACCTTAGGTGGGGACTCGACGCCCCTGTGGGGGAGCTGTTGCGCTTGCGCGACTGAGGGGTTTTCCCAAGAGCGGCTTTGGCACAGACCTGATTTTTCTCATGCAAACACACGAATACAGCCGAATTTTATCCGAAGAACTTCTCCCCGCGCTGGGCTGCACGGAGCCCATCTCCGTTGCCTATTGCGCGGCGCTTGCCCGCAAAACGTTGGGCAAAATGCCGACCCGTATCGAAATTTTCGTCAGCGGGAACATCTTAAAGAACGTAAAAAGCGTCATCGTGCCGAACACGGGCGGCCTCAAAGGGGTCGCGGCGGCGGCGATGGCGGGCGTCGTGGCAGGTGACGCGGAGAGAAAGCTCGAAGTGCTCTCCGCGCTTTCGGACGCCGACCGCAAACAAATCGCCGAGGCGCTCCAAACGATTCCCGTAACGGTAAAAAAAGCTCCCTCGCGGTGCGTATTCGACATCGGCGTGAAGGTCTTTGCGGAGGGGAACGAGGCGTTCGTCCGCATTGAGGGGTGGCATACCAACGTGGTGGAGATCACAAAAAACGGCGTCTGCGCCTTTTCGGGCGAACTGTGCGAAGAGGGGACATCAGAGCGCGCCCTCACCGTGGAAAAGATCGTAAAGTATATCGAAGAAGTCCCGCTTTCGGAGATCGAGCCCCTCATCGCGCGGCAGATCGAATATAACTCCGCCATCTCGGAGGAGGGATTGAAGGGGGACTACGGCGCGCGCGTTGGCAAAATATTGCTGAAAGCGTATGGAAATTCGGTGCACAACCGCGCAAAGGCGGCCGCTGCGGCGGGGTCGGACGCGCGCATGAACGGCTGTTCCATGCCTGTCGTCATCGTGTCTGGGAGCGGCAACCAGGGCATTACGGCATGTATGCCTGTTGTGGAATACGCAAAGGAGCTCGGCATTTCGCACGAAACGCTCATTCGGGCAGTTGCGCTGTCCGATCTTGTCACGCTTCATTTAAAGGCGGGCATCGGGCGATTGTCGGCGTATTGCGGCGCGGTGAGCGCGGGCGTCGGCGCGGGCGCGGGGGTGTGCTACCTCTACGGCGGCGGGTACGATGAGATCGCGCACACGGTCGCAAACGCGCTCGCCATTGCTTCGGGGATCCTGTGTGACGGTGCAAAGTCGAGCTGTGCGGCAAAGATCGCGGCAGGGGTAGACGCAGGGCTGTTGGGGTTTGAAATGTATCGCGGCGGGAGCCAGTTCTACGGCGGCGACGGCATAGTGGAGCAGGGCGTGGAGCGCACGATCGAAAACGTTTCGGACGTCGCCCGTGAAGGCATGCGGGAAACGGACGAGGAGATCATCAAACTGATGATCAAAAACTTGCAGTAGAAACAGAAGGGGCCGCCCCGCGCAAGCTACTTGCGCGGGGCAGCATTTGATAAAATAAATGTAGCGGCGCGCAAATTCTTTGCGCGCCGCCATTACTCTCGCCCCCCAATGAGTTGGTGGGAGGCGAGGGAGCCACATTGTTATGACCTGCTCCCGTTTACGGGGGCGGGTGGCGCGCGAAGCGAGACAGGTGGGGGCACTCTCGGCACCCCTTGGAGTGATGCGGGTTGTCTCGGCGCCCCTCATAGGGGAGCTGTCGAGGCGTAGCCGAGACTAAGGGGTTCTCCGAGAGCAACCCTTTCCCCCTCGCGTTGTTCGGGTACTTTCCCTTTCAGGGACAGCAAGAGTTGTTTCCCTCCAACTTGTTGGGGGGGGAGGAAATTGTTCTCAAAAAATATTTTCGACGGCGGGCTTGTAGGTGTCGGGCAGACACTTGGTGAGATGGATCAAAATTTCGAGTTTGGCCAGGGCAAGGTCAAAGTCCTTCTCGGCAATGAGGCGCACCGTCTCGGACATGTAGTCGTCCACGCGCGAAATATCGTTGTGGGGGATCCAGACGTGCAGTTTTTCCTTGCGGTTTTCCCACGAGGTCTGCACGGCTTTTGCGTCCTCGCCGTTTGCGGTCTCGTTCTCCGCTTTTAAGTAGAGGGTATGCAGCTCCTCGCCGAATTCTGAGAATTGAGTATTTACAAACCGCCATTCAAACAGTCCCGCCCCGAGGAGCAGTAGCACTGCCACCCCGATCGCCGTTAATGATTTGACCATATGTAAAGAGTTTAGTTTCGCACAATTCTTTTCTCGCTCCACCCCTTGCCCACCCATTGAGGGGTGGGTGTCATGCGCTCTGCGCGTGACGGAAGGGGTGTCGCTACGCAAATAATCGTGCGAGGAAGCCTTCTTTCGCGCCTTAACTTTCTTGTCCTCTCGTTCGTTTCAACGGACAGTAAGTTGCAAGTATGCAACAAATGTAGTCGCCCACGACGGAAGTGAATTCGCCTAAGGCACATATTCTCAAATGTCATTTCGAGTGGAGCAAAGCGGAATCGAGAAATCTCTACCGCATTACAACAGGGCGAGATTTCTCCACTTTGCTCGCATTGCTCGCTTCGGTCGAAATGACATATTAGGAACAGCGCGCGGGGCGAAATGACAAAATCGGGACAGCAAGGGGCCCCCTTTCCCCCTCGTTTCACTCGGGTACTTCCCCCCAAACAAGTTGGGGGCAGCAAGGGGAAAATGAAACCCATTCTAAAATGTCATGTCGAGCCACCGAGGAACGAGGTGTGTCGAGACATCTCGTCCTTAGTTTTTATAATGTGAGATTTCTCCACGCGGTCCCTCCGCTCCCTTGGTCGAAATGACAGATTAGATTAGCGCGACATATAATTAGAAACTTCTCGACCCCTCAAAGCACCCCTCAATTCCTCACCACACCTTATGTGCGGGGTACTCCACCTGCAACGTTTCAAATTTTTTCCCCTTCACCTGCAAATAGAGTTTTCCGTTGCCGTCGGCGGTCAAAACGAGCACCCGTTTCACGTTTTGCACCTTTTGCTCTTTCAAAATGCCGTCGAAAAACGCTTGCGGAAGCCCTGTCAGCTCCAAATTTTTTTCGTCGTACTTGCCGTTGTCGATGATGACGAGGGGAAGGGAATTCTGCATCTCTTCATAGTCCTGTTTGGGGAGGGCGGAAAAGGTCCCGTTCGCCTCGTAGAGGGCATAATCCACGCAGTCGAGGGAGAAATATCCCGCCGAGCGCAGACTTTCGATGAGGTCGGAAACGTCCAAATTGTTGCGTTTCAGCTGGTAGTCGTCGATCCCGTTCTTGTTGACGACGACGGAGGGCTTGCCGCTGATAAAGCTCTTCCACGGTTTCACTTTGAGGTCGAGGAGGGTCATGATCTCGTGCAGAACGTAGATCGTGACGACGGACACGATGCCGTAGAGAAGGGGAATGGAGGCGTCCGCCATGGGGATGCAGGCGAGCTCTGCGATGAGCAGGGTAATGACGAGCTCAAAGGGCTGCATTTCGCCGATCTGCCGCTTTCCCATGAGCCGCATGATGACGAGCAGTACTGCAAAGATGATCGCCGTGCGGATGACAACGAGTACCATATCGATAGTTTTTCTCGATCGGGGAAATCTATGTAAAACATTTGCGTTTTTCGGGGGAATGTGCTATGATACTCCCGAAGAGTAGCCAAAGCGCGTTAAGTGTTGCGAAACGGGACGTTGTTCGCAAACGAAAGGGCAAAGAAATTTCCTCTCCGAGTCCTGCGGTGCTGCGGCGCGTCCGCTCTCGTCGGCGCAAACTCCGCTTTGAGCCCTTCGCGCTATGGCGCAAAGGGCAAGTGCGCTCCGTTGCGCCTTCTCTTCGCAAAAAAGCTTTCTTTGAAATCTTTTTTGCGAGTTTATTTGGCGCTGTGCCGACGACGGACCTCCTCAAAAAGGGAGGTTATTTTTTATGCAGGAAGTTTCGGCAAAACATGCGGGAAAGTGGAAACGGTTTTTCTATTCCGACCTCATGCTCGGGCTGTCCGACGCGCGTCAGATCGCCTATATCGGGGTAATAACGGCGCTCTGTATCGCGGTGAACTTTTTCGAGTTCAAACTCGCCGACACGCAGTTCTCCTTTACCGTATTCGCGAGCATTCTCGCGGGCATGCTTTTGGGCCCCGTATTCGGGCCCGTCGCGGTCTTTTTGGGAGACGCCATCGGATTTTTGGCAAATTCGGGCGGATTTATGTACATGCCGTGGGTGGGGCTCTCGGTGGCGGCAATGGCGCTCATTGCGGGTCTCGTCATGAAACTCCCGTTTCATTTTAAGGGGAGCTGCTTTGTAAAACTTGCGATCATCTGCGTCTTGTCGCTGCTCGTCTGTTCGGTGGGGATCAACACGACGGGATTCTACTTCTACTATACGCGCGTCGGGTTTTCCCCGAAGGCGCTCGGATACCTCAGCGACTATTTCGGCGGCGTGAACATGTATTGGACATATGCGTTCGTCCGTCTCGTCTTTATGGGGCAGCTCATAAACAGCGCCGTAAATTACGTCCTTCTCTTTGTCGCCGTGCCCGTTCTCGGGGCGATCAAACCGTTAAAACTTAAAATCGGGTGAAAATTTTCAAAGTCAATTCCTTTGCGGTTGACTTTTCTTTTTATCTCGTGCTATAATGAATCAATTCTTGTTTTAAGGAGATCTATGTCATCGCTTTTGCTTGCCGACGGCCCGCTCTTCGGCGCCAACGAGAGGGGGATCATTGTATTCGGCTTTGAAATTTACTACTACGCGATCTGTATCGTGACGGGGATCATCGTCGCCACGACCCTTTCTGCGATCCTGATGAAACGGCGCAACATGTCGCCCGACTTCATTTTTACGCTGTTTGTGTTCTGTATTCCCGTCGCGCTCCTCTGCACGCGGCTCTTCTATTGCATTACGGACGGCATGCCCATCTCGCAGTGGTTCTCGTGGCAGAGTATCCGCGAGGGCGGGCTCTCCATCGTGGGCGGGGCGCTCGGCGGCGTCGGCACGGGCTTTGTCGTGTGCAAAGTAAAGAAGATCAGTTTCCTGCGGGCGGCGGACTGCGTCGTCATTACCATTTTGGCGGCGCAGGCGATCGGCAGATGGGGGAATTACTTCAACCAAGAGGTGTACGGCGGTCTCGTGACAAACCCCTCCCAGCAGTGGTTTCCCTTCGCGGTGCAGATCGGCAGCGAATGGCACTATGCCTTCTTCTTCTATGAGAGCGTCATCAACGCCTGCGGCTTTGCCATTCTCTACACTCTTGCGTGGAAGTGGGCGAAAAAGCCCAACGGTCTGTTTGTCTGTTCTTATTTTGTGTGGTACGGCACGGTGCGCTCGATCATGGAGCCCCTGCGCGACCCCCGCTATATCCTGAGCGGCGGCGGTGTGCCGTGGTCGCTCGTCTTTTCCATTCTCATGATCGTGGGCGGACTCATCGGCGCGGGGCTGCTGCTCTACTTCAACTACCGCAAGGAGGGGACGCCCATCGGCAGTAAAAACGGCGATCCCTGCGGCATTACCGCGTTTATCCCCGCATATAAAGACGATACCCCTTATTACAGCAAGATCAACATGCTCGGCGCGAACTATCCGCCAAAGCCCGAGGAGCAGACGTTCCGCTATAAATGGAACAAGTTCCGCACCAAGGTAAAGGGGTGGTTCACTAAGGAAGAGGCACCCGAAGAGCCCGATCCCGCAGAACGGCCGTCCGAGCCGTCGTCCGAGCCGTCGTCCGAGCAGCCTTCTAAGCAGCCGTCCGGACAGAACGCGTCCGCGCAAGAGGGGACGGACAAGGAGAACGAGGAGAAAAAATGAGAAATCTCACGCTTTTGACCGATCTATACCAACTCACGATGGGGCAGGGGTATTTTGCCGAGGGCAAGCACGAACAGCTCGCCGCGTTCGACATCTTTTTCCGTCCCAATAAGCTCATCACTTATTCGGTCGCCGCAGGCATGGAGCAGGCGGCGGAATATCTTGAAGATCTGCACTTTTCGGCGGAGGATATCGCCTATCTCCGCTCTCTCGGTATCTTCAAGGAGGACTTTCTCTCCTACCTCAAAGACTTGCATTTCACGGGGGATGTGACGGCGGTACGCGAGGGAGAGCTCGTCTTTCCCTACGAACCCATTTTGACGGTGAAAGCGCCCATGATCGAGGCGCAGCTCGTCGAAACGGCGCTCTTGACCTTTGTCAATCATCAAACGCTCATCGCAAGCAAGGCGGCCAAGATCTGCAAGGCGGCGGGCGGCGGCGTAATGGAATTCGGCCTCAGGCGGGCGCAGGGCGCGGACGCGGGCATTTACGGCGCGCGGGCGGCGATGATCGGCGGCTGCGTAGGGACTTCCAACGTCTACGCGGGGAAACTCTTCGATGTCCCTGTCTCGGGCACCATGGCGCACAGCTGGGTGATGAACTTCCCGAGCGAGATAGAGGCCTTCCGCGCCTATGCGAGGAGCTTTCCCGACGGCTGTCTCCTGCTTGTGGACACCTACGACACTCTGCACAGCGGCGTGCCGCATGCGATCGAAGTATTCAAGGAGCTACGCGCTGCGGGGCACGAGCCCAAGGGGATCCGTCTGGACTCCGGCGATCTTGCCTATCTTTCCAAGGAGGCGCGGAAAATGCTCGACGAGGCGGGATTCCCGCAGGCCATCATCTGCGCCTCGGGCGATCTCGACGAATATTCCGTCACTTCGCTCAAACAGCAGGGGGCGAAGATCGACAGCTGGGGGATCGGCACCAAGCTTATCACGAGCGCGGATATGCCCGCCCTCGGCGGCGTCTACAAGCTTTGCGCCGTGTTTGAAGGGGGGAAGGAGATCCCCAAGATCAAACTTTCGGACACGACGGAGAAGATCACCAACCCCGGCATGAAGGAGGTCTACCGCCTCTACGACAGAGCGACGGACAAGGCGGTCGCCGACCTTATCACAAGGCAGGGGGAGACGATCGACGAGCGAGTGCCACTTGAAATTTTCCATCCCGTGGAGACGTGGAAACGCATGACGCTCTCAAATTTCCGCGTGCGGAACTTGCGCGAGCCCCTCATCAAGGGCGGCAAGCGGGTACAAAAGCAGAGAACGCTCAAAGAGATCAACGCCTATTTTGAAGAAGAATACGGGCGGTTCTGGGAGGAGTATACCCGTCTCGACGTACCGCATATCTATAAAGTGGATCTTTCCCATCAATTACACGCTTTAAAAACAGAGCTCGTGCGCGGATATAAAGGAGAGGAAGATGTTGAAACGGTATAAAGAGAAGGAAGTTCAGGCGCTCGTTTCCCGCCTCAAAGAGGAATACGAGGGGGTCGTACGCGGCCTGCGCGAATCGCAGGAAGAGCTCAAAGAGGAGAACAGGCTGCTGCGCGCGCGGCTGTCCGTGCTCGAATCGCAGCGGAGCGAGGTCTCCGTCGCCCTCATGCGCGCCGTCAAAGAGGGGGAGCGCATCAAGGAGGAGAGCGCCGAAGAGGCGGAGGGAGAGCGCAAAGAGCTGCTGCTCCTCGCCGAAAAGTGCAGACTTCTTTCGGAGCGTCTCCTTCAAAAATATCCCGACGAAGAGGACTGCGCCGCCTTCAAAACGTTTACGGACGCCCTCCGCGCTCATCTCGGCGAAGAGACGGACGAGGAAGAGGAGGACACGGGCTTTAATTTGGACGACGTCCTCAACCCCAAAGAGCCCCTTGATCTCGGCAATTTGTGTAAAGAACTCGGGCTCATGGAGGAGGATTCATGATCGTTTCCATCATCTGCGGACTTGTCATGCTCGTTCTGCTCGCGCTCGATCTCATTCTCAAAGCATGGGCGTATGCCTATCAGGTGAGCCAGAAGAGCTATTTTCTCGGGTTTATCCGCATCAACTACCTGCCGGGCGGCAACACGGGTATCGCATGGGGGATGTTCGGCAATACGCCCGCCGCCATGGTGGTCATCACCATTCTCACCGTCGTCATGATCGGTGCGATCGCCGCCCTCTTTTTCACCGTATTCAAAAAGAACACGCCCGCGCGGGTCTGCCTTGCCGTCATCGAGGCGGGCGCCATCGGGAACCTCGTCGACAGGCTGTGTCTCGGCTATGTGCGCGACTTTGTGGATGTCTCGCCCATCGGATTCAATATCTGCAATTTCGCCGACTTTTACATCACCTTCGGTGCGATCGCTCTGCTCATCGTCATTCTGTTTGTGGGCAAAGACGCGGTCATTCCGCTCGGCAAATACCGCAAACAGGCGAAGGAAGAAGAGGCAAAGGCGGAGGCGGAAAAGCAGGCGGAAGCGGAAAAACAGGCGGAGGAGCCGCATGGAGATTAAACAGTTCGTCGCGGAAGACACCTTCCGCGTCGATGTTTTTTTGAGCGAAAAATCGGGGCTCACCCGTTCCGCCGTCAAAAAACTTGCGGACGGTGGCAAAGTCTTTGCCGACGGCAGACCCGCCAAGGCGGGGGATACGGTCAGGGCGGGGCAAACGGTCTCCGTGGAGATCCCCGACCCCACGCCCATCGCGGCAAAGCCCGAGGATATTCCCATCGAGATCATTTATGAGGACGCCGATCTTGCCGTCGTCAACAAGGCGCAGGGCATGACGGTGCACGCGGGCGCGGGCAACTTCGAGGGGACCCTCGTCAACGCGCTCTTGTACCGTTTAGACAATCTGAGCGGGATCAACGGAGGGCTCCGCCCGGGCATCGTCCACAGGATCGACAAGGATACGTCCGGGCTTCTCGTCGTCGCCAAAAACGACCGCGCGCACCTCTCCCTCTCGGCGCAAATTCAAAACAAAACGTGCAGGAGGGAGTATCTCGCCCTGCTTGAAGGGGTGGTAAAGGAGCAGACGGGGCGCATTGTTACGCAGATCGGGCGAGACCCGAAGGATCGGCTGAAAATGGCGGTTTTGCCCGCAGGGCAGGGGAGATACGCCGAAACGGAGTATTTTGTCGAGGAGCGGTTTGCAAAAAACACTCTCGCGCGTTTTGCCTTAAAAACGGGTCGCACTCATCAAATCAGAGTGCATGCAAAGTACATGGGGCACCCGGTGGTGGGGGACAAGCTGTATGGCTATAAAAACCAACGGTTTGCCGTGGAGGGACAGCTCCTGCACGCCTACCGTCTCGAACTGACCCATCCGTCGAGCGGCGAGCGCATGACCTTCACGGCCCCTCTTCCCGATTATTTCACCCGCATTCTGGAAATTGTCAAAAACGATTGAAACGGGCGTGGGCGCAAGAAAAAACCTCACTTTGCAGGGGAAAAAGCTGTCCCTCGCGCGTTTCGCGCGGGGGAAAGTGGCACATAGTGCCGAAAGGGGGTACCTTCCATTTGCTTTTCCTTTCGAGCGCAGTCGACCCGCCCGCCCTCGCGTCATTCCGAGCCGTAAAGGAAATTACGAAGTCCGGCATGGCAACTCCCCGAGGGAATCTTGTTACGTCAAGGCAAACCGACCCAATGTCCCAAATTGTCATTTCGAGCTTGTCGAGAAATCTCTACCGCATTATAAAATCACGTCACCCCGCCCCGCCCGCACGTTCTATTTTGTCGAGGGGCGGCACGAGGAGCGTCAGCGACGAAGCAGAAATCTCCACCTCATTCCTCGCTTTGATAATTTGTTTGTGGTTTATTTCGCCACTAAAAAAACAGAACTCCGTGCAGGAGTTCTTTTTCATCTATTTTACAAGTTCATCGAGCGACACTTCATATAGGTGCGCAAGTTTGATAAAGTTTTGTAAGGTGGGAACGGTCAGTCCCTTTTCGTAGGCGTGGTAAGATTGATAGGTGATGCCGAGCTTTTCCGCCACTTCTTTCAGCGTTAAGTGATATTGTTCCCTTAATTGTTTGAGATTGACCGACAACTGATAAAGTTCTTGCATTTTTTCTCCTCGAACACTTGGCATTATGCAGTTTGAAACTGTATAATGGAGAAAAATTCAGTTTGAAACTGAAAAAGCAAAGGAGAAAGCAAATGAAACACAAATTTTTGGCCGTCATTATGGCGATCGCAACGGCTCTCTGCATGGCGTTTAGCGTTACGGCATGCGGCGAAAAGGGCAACGAAACGGGCAACAACCCGCCCGTTGTTGATCCAAGCGGCGGCGAGCAGGGCAACCAAGGCGAGGGTGGCACGCAGAAACCCGACGACGGCGAACAAGGCGAGACGCCCGCGCCGCACGTCCACTCTTTCGGAGAATGGAAAGTCACAAAGGAATCGACTTGCAAAGAAGCGGGCACAAAGAAGCGTTCCTGCGCCTGCGGGGAAAAGGAGACGCAAACTCTTCCGCTTGCGGGGCATGATTTTGAGAATATGATCTGCAAGGTCTGTGGAATACAGGCAAGCCTCGGGCTCGAATATACCCTCATCAACGAGGACAAAGAATATGAAATTTCGGGCCTCGGCGATTGCAAAGATACCGACCTCATTATCACAAATAATTATGAAGGCGCACCCGTGACTTCGATCGGTGATCATGCATTCGAGCTTTGTAGCAAGTTGACTTCAATCACTATTCCCGACAGCGTAATCACAATCGGCGAAATGACGTTCTATGGTTGTACCAGTTTGATTTCAATCACCATTCCCGATAGTGTGACTTCGCTCGGAGAGGGTGCGTTCTATGGATGCGAAGGGGTGAATTCAATTGATATTCCCGACAATGTGACCGAAATTAAAGCATATTCATTCTCGCGTTGCGGGGAGATGACTTCAATCGACATCCCAAGCAGCGTGACCTCAATTGGAATTAGCGCGTTCCTTGGTTGTTGGGGGTTGACTTCAATCGACATTCCAAGTAGCGTAACCTTGATTGGCAGGAGTGCGTTTACAGGTTGTAGTGGGCTAATGGAAATTAAAGTAGACACGAAAAATCAAACCTATCACGCAAAGGATAATTGTTTAATTGAAACACATAGCCAAACTTTGATTTTAGGTTGCAAAACGAGCAAAATTCCCGACGACGGGAGCGTGACCAAAATCGGAGATGGTGCCTTCGATGGTTGCAGCGGATTGACTTCGATTACAATTCCCGACAGCGTCACTTCGATTGGAGGGGATGCGTTCTTAGATTGTTTCGGTTTAACTTCGATTACCATTTCGAACAATGTGACCTCAATCGGATATGGAGCGTTTCAGGATTGCAAGGGATTGACTTCGATTGACATCCCAAGCAGCGTGACTTCAATTGGAAATAACGCATTCAGTTCCAGCGGGTTAATTTCGATTACCATTCCGAATAGCGTGGCTTGGATCGAATGGGGGACGTTTGCTTTTTGCAGTAATCTCAAAGAAGTGCATTTTGAAAACCCGAACGGGTGGAAAGTGTCGCGGAATGAAGATATGTCGGACGCAAAAGCTGTTTCGGGGCTTGATGACCCTGCAACAGCCGTAAAATATTTGACGGATACTTACTGCTGGAATTATTGGAAGCGGGAGGGGTAAGCCCGCGCTATTCTCCCCTCCCCCCAACTTGTTGGGGGGGGAGGGGAACACCGTATTTTCTTGGCGCCCCTGTAGGGGAGCTGGCGCGCTTGCGCGACTGAGGGGGTGAAACCATTTCGGCTCACTGCGTTCGCCACTTTCCCTAAAAGGGACAGCAAGGAAAGACCTGCCCCCGTTGAAGGGGGCGGGTGGCGCCGCAGGCGTCAGGTGGGGGTTGCCATTCCCAAATCACGTCATTCCGCCCCGCGCGAAGTTCTGTTTCTCTAAGCGCGGCACAAGCCGCAGGCGAAGTTAACATCTCTACCGTATTATAATAAGGAGAGATTTCTCCACGCACCGCAAAGCAGCTTGGTCGAAATGACAAATTGAGAACAGCGGGGCGAAATGACAAATCAAAAACGCGGGGGAGAAATAACAGTATACTGTCATTTCTCCCCCGCGTGCAATTTCTTATAACAAATTAAATTTCTCTGCCCACAATGAAATCTACCGAGCAATGGAAATAATCGGCAAGTTTTACGGCATAGTCGAGTGTCGGAACAGACTGTCCGTTTTGCCATGCATAGATCACCGAATGGGTGATGGGGACTTCCTTGCACAGCCTATATTTGTTGATGCCGAAATACTTTATCAAAAAAGCCAGTTGTTGCGGAAACGGAGGGCACGCGCGGTAGGCCACTTCCCCGTATTCCGACACCCTGCCGAGCAAATAGTCCGCCGAGCAGGAAAAATAATCGGCGATTTTTATCAGCAGTTTCAAGTTTGGTTGGCGGCTCCCCCGCATGTAATTATAGACCGTGCTCTCATAGATCCCTATTTTTTCGGAGAATTCCTTTACGGATAGCCCTTGTTCAAACAGCAATTCTTTTAGGTTTTCGACAAAATTCGCGCAAAGTTCTGTCATATCAACATTGTCTCCCATTGCAATCATGTCCTGTTTTGTGTAGAATAGTCTTGTACTGGTCAATACAGGACAGTAAAATTCAAGCAAGGAGAAAATGGATCACATGGAACAGAAGAAGTACGAAGTGGACAAGAACGAGGTGCTATTTGATTTTCTGTTGCTTTCGGACGCAATCTTTGACACAGAGATCGTTGCTGAAAACCACACTCTTCTTTTAAAATTCGGGAATGGGCAAACGTTCGGATTGTCACTCAAAGAAATCAAGAAGGCGGACTAAGGGAAAACAGCAGGGTGTGTTCCTGCTGTTTTTTATTTTCTGTGCATTTTTTCTTTACAAAGGGCGGAAATTTTTTTATAATAAAGGCGTTATGATACCGTTAATTGCGATCGTCGGCAGGCCCAATGTCGGCAAGAGCACCTTTTTCAACAAGGTTGCGGGGCGAAAGATTTCCATCACGGAAGACCGTCCCGGCGTCACGCGGGACCGCGTCTATGTCTCCTCCGAATGGCGGGGAAAGCCTTTCATGCTCGTCGATACGGGCGGCATCGAGCTCAAAAGTGAGGACGTCATGTGGAAACAGATCGCCTTGCAGGCGCAGCTCGCCGTCGAGACCGCCGACGTCATTCTCTTCTTTACGGATGGCAGAGAGGGACTCACGAGCTCCGATTACGACGTTGCGGACTATCTCCGCCGCTCCAAAAAACCTGTCATTCTCGTTGTCAACAAGGTGGACGACTACTCCCCCGACAAAGTGTTCGAGTTCTACTCTCTCGGCCTCGGGGAGCCCTTTGCCGTGTCCTCGGAGCACTCCCAAGGTATCGGCGACGTGCTCGACAAGGCGGTGGAATGGTTTGAAAAAGGGGAAAACGCCGAGGACGATTCCTTGAAGATCGCCGTTGTCGGCAAGCCGAACGCGGGCAAGAGCTCCCTTGTCAATAAAATTTTGGGGCAGGAGCGCACCATCGTCACCGACATCGCGGGCACCACGCGGGACGCGATCGACACTCCCTTTACGCGCGGGGAAAAGAAATACACCATCATCGACACGGCGGGAATCCGCCGCAAGCGGTCGATCGAGGACGACGTGGAGTATTATTCGGTGCTCCGCGCCTTCGACGCGATCAGAAGAGCCGACGTCGTCCTTCTCGTAGTGGACTGCGCCGTCGGGCTCACCGAGCAGGATGTGCGTATCATCGGGCAGGTGCACGAAGAGGGCAAGCCCTCCGTCATCGTCATGAACAAGTGGGACACGGTGGAAAAGGACACCCACACCATCGAAAAATTCGAGGAAAAGCTCAAAGAGGACCTCAAATTCATGGACTATTATAAGTCCGTGTACATTTCGGCAAAGACGGGACAGCGGGTGGAAAAGTTGCTTGATTTGGCAGAAGAAGTCTACGAACATGCCAATTTCCGCATTCCGACGGGCGCGCTCAACGATCTTTTGATGGACGCCATGCGCATTTCCGAGCCGCCGAGCTACTTGGGCAAAAGAATGAAACTCTATTATGCCTCGCAGGTCTCGGTGAAACCTCCGCTCTTTGTGCTCATGGTCAACGACGAAAAGTTGCTGCACTTTTCCTATGCGCGCTATCTTGAAAACGTCATTCGCGAGGCGTACGATTTTTCGGGCACGCCCATCCGCATACAGGTGCGCAACAAAAAGGAGGACGCATAATGTTATCGCTCCTCTCCGCTGCCGTTTCCGCAGCTCCATCCGTCATTTCGAGCGCAGGCGCAGCCCTCCCTTCCGTCATTTCGAGCGCAGGCGCAGCTCTCCCTTCTGTCATTTCGAGCGCAGGCGCAGCTCTCCCTTCTGTCATTTCGAGCGCAGGCGCAGCCCTCCCTTCCGTCATTTCGAGCGCAGGCGCAGCCCTCCCTTCCGTCATTTCGAGCGCAGGCGCAGCCGTAGTCGAGAAATCTCTCTCCTTTTCCCAGCTCTGGTATTGGTTCCTTTTAATGGCGGTCGTGTGCTATTTTATCGGCTGTTTCAACTTTGCGGTGCTCATCGCCAAGTTCAAGCATAAGGACGTGCACAAGATCGGCAGCGGCAACCCGGGCACGATGAACATCTCCCGTGAATTCGGCTTAAAGGTGGGGCTGCTCAATTTCCTGCTTGACGCCTGCAAGGGGGGCGTTCCCGCGATCATCAGTTATTTTGTGTTCCGCAACTATGTATTTGCGGGCACGAACGTGATCATCTCCGACTTCACGCGCTATTTTTGCGGCGTATGCGTCATCATCGGGCACATCTGGCCTGTCACCATGAAGTTCAAGGGCGGCAAGGGGATCGCCTCCACGCTGGGGCTGTTCTGGTTTTGTATCTCCTGCGAAGAGTGGTGGTATTTCTTTATCATGCTTGCGCTGCTGTTGTTCGGGGTCGTGGGCTACATCGCCTACACCGAGTGGGGGAGCATGGGCTCTCTTCTCGGTGTCACGGGATTTTCCCTGTGGCAGGGGCTGATGTTTTTCTTCCGCTACGAGGCGGAGATCGCAAACGGTTGGGTCATTGCGTGCTTTATGATGCTGTTTGCGCTGAATGTATTGACGTGGTTTGCCCATCGGAAGAATCTTGTACGTCTTTTTGCGGGCGAGGAGCACCGCACCTCGGTGCGCAAGCTCTCCCACGGGAAGCGGGGAATGAAGAATATGTAAATTTGTTCACGAAAATTTTCCGACAGGAAAATTTTCGTGAAGAAACGGGCGTTTATGCCTTAACTTGCTTGTCCTCTCATACGTTTCATCAGACAAGAAGTTGTAAGTGTGCAACAAATGTGGTCGCCCTACTTCGCCTACGGCTCGTGCCGCGCTTAGAGAATCAGGACTTCGCGCGGGGCGGCGGAAGTGAATTCCGCCTAAGGCACATATTCTCAAATGTCATTTCGAGCGGAACGAAGTGGAGTCGAGAAATCTCGCCTTGTTTATATGCTACCGCAACGGGGCACCTTATTTTAACCCCTCCAATGGAGGGGGACTAAGGGAGGTGGGCTAAGACCTGCCCCTGTTTACGGGGGCGGGTGGCGCCGCAGACGTCAGGTGGGGGTACTACTCTGCGCCCCTTATAGGGGAGCTGTCGAGCAGAGCGAGACTGAGGAGTTTTCAGAAACCCTTTCTGCATTCGAGACCTGCCCCTGTTTACGGGGGCGGGTGGCGCCGAAGGCGTCAGGTGGGGGTGTCATTCTCCCCCAAAGTCATTTTTCGCAACCGTTTGCAATAATCATAAGAATATGGAAGAAACGCAAAAACAACAGAACAAACTCATCTGCTTTCTCCTCGACATTCTGCGCGGGGTGGCGATCGGTATCGCGTTCATCATTCCCGGGTTTTCGGGCGGGTCGGTGGCGGCGATCCTCGGCGTCTATGAACGGCTCGTCGGGGCGATCGCCGACTTTTTCAAGCACTTCAAATCGAGTTTTCTCACTCTTCTTCCCATTGTTTTGGGAATGCTCCTCGGCGTGGCGGCGCTCATTCTGCCCATCCAATGGGGGCTGAGGAACTACCCCATGCCCACCGTGACTTTGTTCGTCGGCCTTGCTTTGGGCGGCCTTCCCTCCATCACCCCAAAACTCAAAGGGGAGCCCCCCGCAAAGCCGACGTGGAAACACCTTTTTGCCTGCGCTCTTCCGCTGTTGGCGGCGGGCTCGCTCTGTTTTCTTCCGCTCGGGCAGGAAGTCGATCTCTTCCACCTGAATTTCGGCGGCTATCTTCTGCTCGTGCTCATCGGGATCGTCGGCTCGGCGGCGCTCGTCGTACCGGGCAT
The DNA here is from genome assembly GCA_947632195.1 of uncultured Clostridia bacterium. Lineage (GTDB taxonomy): Bacteria > Bacillota > Clostridia > Christensenellales > Borkfalkiaceae > Gallimonas. The sequence goes on from CANROE010000010.1 coordinate 41,569, forward strand.
TTCGGGCTCCATGCTCCTTCTCATCTTCGGCTATTATAACCCCGTGGTACGGCTCATCACCGAGAATTTGCTGCACGGTCAGCAGGTCGGAATTTGCATTCTCGTGCTGTTCTGTCTTGCGGTGGGGCTCGTCATCGGCTTTTTCGGGATCTCCGTTCTCATGAAATATCTCCTGAAAAAGTTCCCGCGCGGTACCTATTTTGCGATCCTCGGATTTATCATCGGGAGCATTCCCGCCGTCTACGCCTCCGTTTACCGTGAAACGGGCAGCATTTTATTCTCGAACCCGTGGTATTGGGTCGCCGCCGCCTTGATGCTCCTCGTCGGCTTTGCGCTCTCTTTTGCCCTCGTTCTTTGGTCGAAAAAGAAAAAAACCTCATAAAGGAGACACATATGCAAACGGTTTTCACAAAAAACGCGCCTGCGGCGATTGGCCCGTACGCGCAGGCAAAGATCGCGGGCGGCTTGCTCTACACATCGGGACAGATCCCCATCGCTCCCGAGAGCGGCGAAGTCGTCGCAGGCGGGATCGCGGAGCAGACGGAGCAGATCTGCAACAACCTTGCGGCAGTTCTCGCGGCGGCGGGGACGGGGTTTGAAAAGGTCGTCAAAACCACCTGTTTTTTGGCGGACATGGCAGATTTTGCGGCGTTTAACGGGGTCTATGCGAAATACTTTACCGAAAAGCCCGCGCGCTCCTGCGTGGCGGTAAAGGCGCTGCCGAAAGGGGTCCTCGCGGAGATCGAACTCATCGCCGAACTGTAACGCCTCGCTGCGACGGCGGGCGGGCTCCGTGCGCTGCGCCTTCGGAAGGCTTTTGTATTTCGGCAATTTCATGCAAGCGCTACGGAAAGCGGCTTTCCTTCGGGGAAGCCTTTTTTCATGTCATACGCTCGGCAAAAAAGAAAAAAAGTTGCAAAAATACGAAACTTTTGAATATTTCAAAATAATATATCCACATATGCACAAATAATAAAGAAAATTTTTTTCAAAACCGTTGACAAACCCGCTTTTCTGTATTAGAATTTAAGCACAAGAATACTTTCCGAAAGAGAGGAAAAAGGTATGAAAAATTTGCAAAAGCGTCTGAAAATACTTTTTTGTCTGATCATCTCTGCGGTGATGATTTTCACTTGCGCCCTTGCGGGGTGCGGCGAAAGTGAGACGCCTCCCGAGGGCGGCGACACCGTTCAGCAACCCGAGCAGCAAAAGCCGGAGCAGCAAAAACCCGAGCAGCAAAAACCCGAGCAGCAAAAACCCGAGGAGCAGAAACCCGAGGAGCAAAAGCCCGAGGCATTTACGGTCGTGTACCGTTCGGGATACACGCCCGAGAAATTCAGCGGGGTGACGAACGAGATCACCGAACTCGGCGCGGGCGTGCACCTTGTTACGAACAAGCTGAAAAAGACGAACGGGCAGGACGTCGTCGTGTATGCGATCGAGGTCGACCTCAAAGAGGCGAACATCGTCGCGGGCACCAAGGACAATGCTGCTGCGGACTTTTCCTATGCAAAGGCGGCGCCCTATGCCATGGCGCAGGCATGGGAGAAGGAGACGGGCGGCCACGTCTATATGTCTCTCAATGCCGACTTCTTCGGTGCTCAATGCGTGAACGCCTTCGTGAAGGACGGCGTGATCATCAAGGACGGCCATCAGGATAAGGGAGATTACGATTATGCCCTGCGCGACGAGAACGGGAATCCCACGGGCGAAAACGGCGCCGCCGACGTGCCCGCCTCCGCGCCCATGCTCTTCGGCGTAAAGGGGACGACGGCGCAGATCGCTCCCATCCAACAATACACGGGCGATCCGACCACGGCTGCGGTCAAAGAGCCGCTCATCAAAGCCAAACTCAGCTATACCGTAAAGAGCGGCAGCGACGTCCTCGACGTCAAAGTAAACGCCGCTCCCGACTCGGGATACATCACTTTCCGAACGGCCGGAAAGAGCGCGGCGCAGAAAAAGGGATATGCCGTCAAAATCGACACGTCAAAGGGGATGAGCGGTCTCACCGTGCTCGAAGATGCGCAGGAAGTAAAGGCGTCGACCGAATATGAGGCGGGAGAGGGCTACGGCTGGTTGCAGAGCACCTCGACCGTCGGCAGCGGGATCAAAAAATATCTCTCTTCCCTCAAAGCGGGGGATAAGGTCAACATCTCCGTCACCTCTCCCGACGGCACATGGGACGGCTACGAGACCATCCTCGGCTGCCGTCATGCGCTCGTCGTAGGCGACAAGATTGCCGATACCGTGAAAAAGGAGTACTCCAACGGTGCGCAGAGCCCCGAAGTTCCTCGCTCGGCGGTCGGCGTCAAGCCCAACGGGAATGTCGTCATTTTCGCGGTCGAATCTCTCTGGTACGGCGGCAGCAAGACGGATGCAGTGCGCGTAGAGACAGATACCCACGGCATGAACCTTCCCGAACTTGCGGAATTTGCTTACTACTACGGCTGCACGCAGGCGGCCAACTTCGACGGCGGCGGCTCCACACAGCTCGTCGTGCGCGGTGAAAAAGAAGAGACGGGCAGAGTGGTCGTCCGCTCTTCCGATACGGGCAGTACGGAGCTTATGAACACCCGCGTCGTCATGAACAGCATTCTGGTCACTTCGAGGAAAGAGGGATGAACGTATTCACATTCGATCCGAACATGACGGGCGATCTGCCCTTCCCGGCGGGGCTTGAATGGCGGAGCGCGAAGGAGCCCTGTTTCGGGCTTTTCGGCACGGACGCCAAGGCGGAGGTGGGCTATTACCGTCTCACCTCTTCGGAGCGCGATCTCATCCGTCCCCTAAACGACGGGGAGGCATGGTTCGGCGAGCACTCCTCGGGCATATCGGTGCGGTTTGAAACGGACAGCGCCGCCCTCAACGTGCGCGTCAAGCTCCGCGACAAGTTCAACATGACGAACATGACCCAAATCGGGCAGTGCGGCATGGACCTCTATGTCTATGACGAACGCGCAAGGGAATTTGTTTTGCACGAAGTCGCCCGCTACGAGTTCGACGCAACGGAGTACGAAGTTCCCCTCAGCCACTTTCTGCATGCGCCCAAAAAGCCGCGCAGATACATCTTGCATCTTCCCCTCTATATGGCGGTGGAATCGCTTGAAATCGGGCTGGACGCAGACGCCTCCGTGCGCCCGTTCGGCTACGAAAACGCGGCGCGGGTGGGGATCTACGGCACGAGTATCGTTCACGGCTGCGCCGCCTCCCGTCCCGGGCTCGCGCCTGCGGCCGTTCTCTCCCGCGCGCTCAAAGCGGAGGTGCTCAATTTCGGCTTTTCGGGCGTTGCCTTCATGGAAAAGGAGATGGGGGAGATCTTGGGAAGGCGCAAGCTCGACTATCTCATCGTGGATACCGAGCCAAACGCGGGCGTGGACGAGCGCCTGCGCGACAATGCCGCACCCTTCCTCGATACCTTTTTCCAATACAACCCCAAGGCAAAGGTCGTGCTCTATTCCCGCGTGCCCTTCGCGCTCGACTTTTTCGACGGCTACCGCGCCCGCATGGCGGACTATTATCGCAGCTTTTTGCGGCGGCTCGCCGCGAAATACCGCAAGGAGGGCTACGCCGTGCATTTTGCGGACGGTTTCAAGCTCTTCAAAGGAAACTTCTGCGAATATTCCACCGACGGCATTCATCCAAACGACACGGGCATGCTCCTGATCGCCCGTTCCTATGAGCGGGAGATCCGCAAATTCGGAGATCTGAAATGAAAATTTTAATGCTCCCTCTCGACGAGAGACCCTGCAACTATCTCTATCCGCAGCTCATGCCCAAGGCGGGCTACGAGCTTCTGCTCCCCCCCAAGGAGATCATGGGGGACAAAAAGCGTGCGGGCGACGCCAACAGGATCGCGGAATGGCTGCTTGAAAACGTCGGCGGCGCGGACGCCTGCATTCTCTCGCTTGACACGCTCATCTACGGCGGCATCGTACCCTCGCGCCTACACGAACTTTCGCGGGAAGAGCTCTTCCGCCGCGCCGATCTTGTAAAAACGTTGCGGGAAAAGAACCCCCGCATGAAACTCTATCTCTTTCAGCTCATCATGCGCTGTCCCGACTATTCTCTTTCGGACGAAGAGCCCGACTATTACGACATTTGCGGCAGGGAGATCCACCTCTACGGCAGATACACCCATCTCGAAAAGCTGGGCAAGCTCGGGGAAGAGGAGGCGGAGGACTTCGCACGGGTCAAGGAGAAGGTGGCTCCCTATATCGGAGATTACCTTGCCCGCCGCGAAAAAAATCTCGCCGTGCTCGAACACGATTTGCAGTACATAAAGGACGGCACGGCGGACTATTTCATCGTTCCGCAGGACGACGCGGCGGTGTACGGATTTACCTCGATGGATCAGATCCGTATCCGCACCTTCTTGAAAGAGAATTCCCTGCACCTCAAAACGGCGATGTATCCATCGGCGGACGACACGGGGCTCATCCTGCTCGGGCGGGCGGTCGCGTCGCTCTCGGGGGTCTTCCCCAAAATTTTCGTGCACTATGCGAGCACCAAGGCGGAAGGCGTCATTCCGTGGTTTGAGGACAGGGCTCTCGGCGAGACGGTCAAATATCACATTCTGGCAGTCGGCGGGGTGCAGGTATATTCCCTGCCCGAGGCCGATCTCGTGCTGTGCGTAAACATGGGCTCGGGCATGTATCATGCGACCGACCCGGGCTATGTGCAGGCATACGACGTCGACCGCAATCTGGGCGAGTTCGTCAATTTTATCGGGTACGCGCTCGACAGCGGCAAGACGGTCGCGGTGGGAGACGTCGCCGCCTGCAACGGGAGCGACGGCGAGCTTTTGCGGCTCTTGGACCGCGAAGGGCTGCTCTTAAAACTGCACGCCTACGCGGGCTGGAACACTTCGAGCAACACGCTGGGCACGGCGGTATGCGCGGGCGTTTTATACCTTTTGGGGAAGGACGACGCGGGTCGAATTTCCTTCCTTTTGCACCGCTATTACGAAGATATGGCATACATGGGCTATGTGCGGCAGGACGTCACCGAGCGTCTGCTGCCGGCATGGGGGCTGGACTATTTCCGCGCGGACGGCGAAGAGGGCAAAGTCTCAAAGGCCGTCAAAGAGGGGATCGTGCGCTACATGCGAGAAAAATTCCCCTCGCTAGCGGAACGTGTCAAGGAGGTGCACATCCGCATGCCGTGGCGGCGGATGTTTGAAACGGAGGTAAAACTCGAACTCAAATGAAACTCGGGATCGACGTCGGCGGCACGACGGTAAAGGGCGCGCTGTTCGACGGGCTCAACTTCATTCGCGAATATGAGGCTCCCACCTGCGGCAAAGAGGGGCGGGAGGCGATTTTTTCCGCGATCTTTTCGGTCGCGGACGAGCTGGTCAAAGGGGCGGACGCGGAATTTCTCGGCGTCTCCTGCGCGGGGAACATCGATCCCTATCGCGGCGTCTGCGTGTATGCGACCGAAAACCTGATGGGCTGGACGGGCGCAGACGTCAAAGGCGTGCTCGAAGCGCGCTATCGTCTGCCCGTGCGGGTGGATAACGACGCGATCTGCGCGCTCAAAGGGGAACTTCTCTTCTATCCGCACGCAAAGGACGTCACCATGCTCACGTTCGGCACGGGGGTGGGAGGCGCGAGCCTTCGCGGCGGCGAGATCGTGCGCGGCGAGAAGTTCGACGGCGCGCGCTGGGGACATGTCACTCTTGTCGAGGGCGGCAGGCGCTGCTCTTGCGGGAAGTGCGGCTGTGCGGAGAGCTATCTGTCGGCGACGGCGCTCGTCGCGCGGGGCAGAGAAGAGATTCCCTCGCTTTCAAGCGCAAAGCAGCTCTTTGAACTCTATGCGGCGGGGAACGGAGCGGCGCAGGCCGTTCTGCACGAATTCGGCGGCTATCTCAACAGGCTCCTCGAACTCATCCGCGCCGAAATGCGTCCCGAACACATTCTTCTCGGCGGCGGTATGGCGCAGTCGGAGGAGATCATCTTGTCCCTCATCGAAGAAAAACAGGACGTCGCCTTTGCCCGTTTGAAGAACCGTGCGGGCATCGTCGGGGCCTGTCTGTAAGGAGATATTATGAAATTCCGTATTTTGTCAGAAGAACTGAGACGGGCTGCGGTCGAACTTGCGCCCTGCGGCGTCGAACTCGGCGAAGAATTGCCCGTCGAATATCGGGAGGGCGCCTTTCAGATCGCATACGACGGCGAACGGGTCGTCATTTCCGCAGAGAGGAAGGTGCAGTTTTTCTATGCGCTCAAATTGCTCGCCGACGAGGGTCTCCCCGAGGCGGGAACGACGCTTTCGCCGAGGAGCAGTTTCGACGATCTCACCTATATGCTCGACTGTTCCCGCAACGCCGTCCCGAAAGCAGAGACGCTCAAAGAGCTGATCCGCCATCTCGCGGTGCTCGGATACAACAGTCTCGGGCTGTACATGGAGGACACTTTTTCGGTGGCGGAATACCCCTATTTCGGGTATCTGCGCACGCCGTTTACGGGGGAAGAGATCCGCGAGGCGGACGAATATTGCAAACGTTTCGGGATCGAGCTCGTCCCCTATATCCAGACGCTCGCCCACTTCGGCACCCTCACCCGTCACTATGCGATGGACCGTTTATTCGATACGGGAGACATTTTGCTCGTCGGCGACGGGGAGGTCTACCGCTTTATCGAGGCGCTCATCGCGACCTGTGCAAAGTATTTCAGCTCCCGCAATATCAACATCGGCATGGACGAGGCGTACATGCTCGGCAGGGGGCGCTATCTCGACCTGAACGGCTACCGCTCCCGTTTCGATATCATGGCGGAGCACCTGAAAAAGGTGGTGGAGATCTGCGAAATGTACGGGTTTCATGCGCCCATGATGTGGTCGGACATGTTCTTTTCGCAGGCGATGAGCGCGCAGTACGGCGACGATCTCCCCGCACATGTCGCGGAGAATCTTCCCCGAAACGTCGAGCTCATCTATTGGGACTACTGTTCCACGGACCGCAAGCACTACGCGGAGATGATGAAAAAGCACCGCGTTTTCAAAAACAAGATCGGGTTTGCGGGCGGCGCGTGGAAGTGGCTGGGCTTTACGCCCGACAACCGCTATTCCATCGTCTCCTGCGGGGAGGCGGCGCGGGCGTGCGTCCGGAACAACATCCGACGGTTTATCGTCACGGGTTGGGGGGACAACGGCGCGGAGTGTTCCGTGTTCGCAACGCTTCCCGCGCTCTTGTACTGTTCGCGCGTGAACTATGGCAAATACAAGGTAAACGCGGCCTTCAAACGCAGCTTTTTCAGCCTCACGGGCGTGAAGTACGACGACTTTATGACGCTCGACCTCTGCAACCGCGTTACGCAAAATGACGACGTGGAGGAGAAGAACAGCGCGAACAAATATCTTCTTTTCAACGACGTCCTGCTCGGCACCCTCGATACGACGGTCTCCGGAGAGGTAGGGGAGCTGTATGCCTCCCATGCGCAGCGGCTGCGTCTTGCCATGAAGCGGGCGGGCAGGTGGGAATATCTGTTCCGCACGCAGTACCGTCTCGCCCGCGTGCTTGCGCTCAAAGGGGCCATGGGCATCCGTCTGCGCGCGGCGTACGCGGCGGGGGACGGCGAACGGCTCGCCCGTTGTTACGGCGATTTGAAGGAGCTATGTAGACGGGTCGACGTATTCTACGAGGCATTTTCGGCGCAATGGGAGCGGGAGAACCGCGCAAACGGATTCGACGTGCAGGATCTGCGCATCGGCGCCCTCAAACAGCGGTTGCAGAGCGCGATCCGCAAGGTCGGCGCCTATCTCGAAACGGGCGCGCCCATTCCCGAGCTCGGGGAAAAGCTGCTCGATCACATGGGGCACGGCGACGCATTCGAGATCGATCCCGACCAGTGCGAATGGCGGTGGCGGCGCATGACTTCCGTCAATGTCAACGAATAAAGGAGAAAAAAATGAAGTACCGTTTCGGAGAACCCTTTCCCACGCAATCGACCGTGAAGGACCTGCCCCTCTCGGAGGGCGCGCCCGCACATTTCAGTTTGGAGCGGAAAGGGGATAAGATTGTCCTTGTCTACCGCATGGAGGAGGGGGACGCAATTTACGGTCTCGGCGAGCAGGTGCGCGGCATCAACAAGCGCGGCTGGCGCTACGAGGGCTGGAATCTCGACGATCCCATCCATCACGAGGGGCGGACCTCCCTCTATGGCGCGCACAACTTTTTCCTCGTCTGCGGAAGGGAGTGTTTCGGCGTCTTTCTCGACTGCGCGGGCAGGGTGGAATACGACGTCGGCTACACTTCCCCCTCTCTTCTCACGGTCGAGGCGCAGGATTTCGATCTGTATCTCTTCGAGGGCGAAAGCCCCACGGAGATCGTAAAGGAGTTCCGCGCGCTCATCGGCAGGAGCTATATCCCGCCCAAGTGGGCGTTCGGCTATGCGCAGTCTCGCTGGGGATACAAGTGCGAGGACGACATCCGCACGGTGTATGAAAATTACATGCGCGAGGGACTTCCCCTCGATATGCTCTTCCTCGACATCGACTACATGGAGCGGTACAAGGATTTCACCGTCGACCCGACTCGTTTCCCCGATCTCAAAGCGTTTGCGGAGGAGATGAAGGAAAAGCACATCCATCTCGTGCCCATCATCGACGCGGCGGTCAAGGTCGAGGCGGGGTATCCCGTCTATGAGGAGGGGGTCGAAAAGGGGTATTTCTGCAAGGACGATCGCGGCGAGCCCTATATCGTGGGCGTATGGCCGGGGAACAGCGTCTTGCCCGATGTCCTCAACCCCGAGGCGCGCAAGTGGTTCGGGGCGCAGTATAAAGTTTTGCTCGACATGGGGATCGAAGGGTTTTGGAACGACATGAACGAGCCCGCCCTGTTCTATGGGGAAAAGCAGCTCAAAAAGGCGTTGAAGATCGCCTCGGAAACGAAGGAGATCGGCTGTCTCGAAGATTTCGAGCGGGTCTCCCATACCTTCTTCGGGCTGCAAAACAACCCAGAGGACTACCGCGCTTTCTATCATGAAACGGAAAACGGGCGGATCGTCCACGAGGCGGTGCACAACCTCTACGGCTACAACATGACGCGGGCGGCGGCGGAGTATTTTCGGGAGTACGCGCCCGAAAAGCGGTTTTTGCTCTTCTCCCGTTCCTCCTGCGTCGGCATGCACCGCTACGGCGGTATCTGGACGGGGGACAACTGCTCGTGGTGGTCCCACTTGCTGCTCAATTTGCAGCAGCTGCCGGGGCTCAACATGTGCGGATTTTTATACACGGGCGCAGATCTCGGCGGATTCGGCGGCAACACCACCGAGGAGCTCTTGCTCCGCTGGCTGGCGCTCGGCGTCTTTGTCCCGCTCATGCGCAACCATTCCAACCTCGGTTCCCGTCCGCAGGAGTGTTACCGCTTTGAAAAGAAAGAGGCGTTCCGTAATTTGCTCGGCGTCCGCTATTCTCTTCTGCCCTATCTTTACAGCGAATATGTGCGCTGCGCCTTTGAAAACGACATGCTGTTCAAGCCGCTCTCCTTTGCCTATCCCTCGGACGAGAGGGCAAAGACGGTGGAAGACCAGCTTCTCGTTGGCGGCAGTCTCATGATTGCCCCCGTCTATACGCAGAACGCCAAGGGGAGGTACGTCTATCTTCCCGAGCGGATGAAACTCATCCGCATGCGGGCGGGGGATAAATACACCGAGGAGGTGTACGAGAAGGGGGAATATTACATCTCCGTCCCCGTCGAAGAGATCGTGTTCTTTCTGCGGTTCAATCGGGTGCTGCCCCTTGCAAAGCCCGCGCAGAACACCGCCTCGCTCGACGAAAAAGACCTGACCTGGCTGAAATTCCTCGAAAAGCCCGCCGAATTCGCCCTCTTGCGCGACGACGGGGTAACACCGATCAAAAAGGAGAATTTTGAAATCATTCGTCTGGGGCCGTAATATGAAAGCTGTACGAAATATCGCGACAAAAGAGGAACTGATCTTGTTTGCCCGTTCCGTTTCCGTTCCGGAGGCGGCGGCGGAAAATCTTGTTTACGAGGAGGGGATCGAAGAGCTCGTTCTCCTTCTCAACGATCCTCTCCGCGCCGAAGAGGCCGCAGAGGAGCTGCGCGAAAAGCTCGTGCCCGACGAGGACGGGTTCCGCATTCTGTCCGCGATGTTGCGTGCTGCGGTCACCGCGCCCTTTCCCGCGTCCTTTCCGCAGGAATGTTATCTTGCCACCATGCGGGTATTCGGGCGGTTCGTGGAGGAGAATTTCCTCAGTTACGGCCGGTACGGTTTCGACCGCTGGTTCTGGACATGGCGGCAGACTTCGGGGCTGATTGTGCGCGTCGGCTCGCTCGAATACGAGAGAACGGACGAGGGGTTTTCCATTCACATTCCCTCGGACGCCGATCTCTCGCCGGAGGCGGTGCGACGGTCCATCCGCGCCGCAAAAGAACTGCTCGGGGAGGGAACATACTTCTGCCGTTCGTGGATGCTCTCGCCCAAGCTCAAAAAACTTCTGCCCGAGACGTCCAACGTGCGCCGTTTCCGCGAACTGTTTCACGGTTTCGAGTACTATCCCGACGATACGGGTTACCGTCTTTGGGTATTCCGCAACCCCGATCTTGCGCCGAAAGATTTCCCCGAAGACACCACTTTGCAGCGGAATATGAAAAAATTTGTACTTCATGGCGGAAAAGTGGGAGCATCTCACGGTTTTTTGCGCAAATTTTGAAGTTTTTTTGCAAAATTTTGTAAACTTATGCAATAAATCGAGAACGCTTGACAAAAGGTGGTAAACGCTTTACAATAGCAACAGATTTTATCATATATAAATAGGTTTATACAGGGAAACGTTTTACGGCGCTTGCCGGACGGATACATGCAAAAGCATATGGAGGTTTGATATGCCGAACAGCATCAACAACAAGATCGCGCAGATGCGCGAAGGGAAACTTACCAAGAGCCAGAAAAAGTTGCTCGACTATTTTGAAACGGTCGACCACAAACGCGTCATCTACATGTCCATCACCGACCTTGCGGCGGCTACGGGCGTTGCGGAGGCAACGGTGCTGCGTTTCTGCCGTTCGCTCGGGTTCAACGGCTACCAGGAATTCCGTCTCAACCTTGCGCAGGGTGTAATCGACATGGGCCGCAAGGACCAGGAGGGGATCGACTATGTGGAGGACATCGCCGAGGCGTATGAACAGGCGATGGAAAACTGCCGCAAAGTGCTCAAAGGCGACCGTCTGCAAACCGCTTACGACATGATCTTCGAGGCGGAGACGGTGTGCTGTTTCGGCGTGGGGCATTCCTATCTTGCGGCGCTCGAACTGCACAACAGGCTCATGATGATGGGGATCCTCACCCACTGCGAGCGGGATACCCACCTTCAAAACGTGCTGATCTCCTCGCGCGGTCCCAAGGACCTCATGATCATTTTCAGTGTCTCCGGCAGCTCCAAGGACACGGTGGAGGCCGCCGAACTTGCGCGTGCGTGCGGCATGAAGGTGCTCGTCATTACGAGCTACGAAAAATCCCCGCTCACCCGCTATGCCGATCTTGTGCTTGCGGCGGCGCCGATGGAGGCGCCCAACCAGCCGGGCGCCATGACGGGCAAGATCATGCAGCTCTTCATGGTAGACGTGCTCTGCACGGGCATCCATCTTTCGGACAAGTCTCGGTTCGACGGGTTTGTCGCGCGCAGCAGCCGCGCCACGGTCAGCAAACTCATTTGACCGGCGAATCATTCAAAATCACGGCCCCGCCTTTTCGGCGGGGTTTTTGTATGCCCCGTCTTGCGGCGGGGCTTTTTTCATGTCTTTTTCGGGTTTACGGCCCGTCGCGCGGGCGGCGAAAAATGAAAAAAAGTTACATTTCTTCCAAAAATTGTTTTTTTGGCGAAAACAAAAAATTTTTTTCAAAAGAGCAAGTTTTTCATAAATATGTTGAGTTTGGGACAAAAACGAACAAAAAGAAAGAAAAAAATAAAAATTTTTTTCAAAATCTATTGACAAAGTTGGCAAAGGGGAGTAAAATGAAAATACAAATCATATCCTCGGGAGAAAACCAGGGGAAAACAGGAGGAAATTATGAAAAAGCTGTTAGCTATCTTGCTCGGCAGCGCGATGTTCGCGGCGGCATTTGCCGGATTAGCGGCGTGCAAACCGGATGAGGAAGAACCGAATATCAAGGTTCCCGAAATCACGCGCCGTGCGGACACGCGTGCTGCGGACGCCTATGCTGCCTATGATAATGCGGGCACAAAAGTAGGCGATTACAAGACGATTGCCGATGCGATCAATGCGGTGGTGGAGGCCGACCTCGACTTCATGGAAGACGATGCAACTCCTGCCGCTGCGGACGGCGGCTACGTCACCAAGAAGGGCGGCACGCGTCGTCTCTTCCAGAACAAGAAGGGCTTTGCGGACGGCAACGCCGACCAATTCTGGTATTATGAGAACGGCACGATGCTCGAAGGCTACAACTGCTGGGACAACACGACCGGTATCACCACCCTTCATAACACCAAAGTGATCACGCACAAAGTCAATTCGGGGAATACCTCCCGTCAGTCCTGGAACGGCTACGGCCTGTTGGACGAGAACGGGCAGGAGATCAACAACGGCACACTTGCGCAGTCGTGGGAGCTTTCCTCCACGATGGACGCGGGCGTGATGATGTTCCCCAAGCGGAAAGTCGGCGCGGCGGGCTTGAAATATAAGATCGACCTCTCCGAGGTAAAGATCACGCCCACATACGACGGAGTGAAAGACCCCGTTTACGCGTTTATCGGTTTCTATCTGTGGCAGGACTATTATGTCATTGCAACGGGTATCGCGTGCGACACCTCCACAGGTCAGTGGTATGAATTCCGCGGCACCTCGCGCGACAACTCTTTCTCGGATGTCGAGTATAAGATGGGCGAATGCTTTATGGAGAGCACCTGGAACGAAGGCGGATATTTCACGCCCAATTCGAGCGAGCTCGAAATGCAGATCCAGACCAAGCGCATGATCGACGACACCGACGGTGAGACCTATTGGGTAGACGACATGACGATCGCCGCCAAAGACGGCAAGACGTTGAACCACCAGTTCGACGATGAAATTGTCAACCAGTATTTCCCGGGCAACTCGCTTGCGGCGGACAACGGCTTTGTATTCATCGCCGGTCTCGACGTTAAGAATGAGATCGCGAACGGCGCAGACGTCAAGAACGTTGACTTCTTCAACGGCGCCAAGTTTGAAAATCTCTGTGTGACCGAGGCTGCCATCTACTTCCCGACCGAAGAAGAGATGACGGACGTGGAATATTCCATCGGCACCATTAAGCCCGAACTTCGCGGCAAGTGGAACGATGCGCTCCTTGCAAACAGTGTATCGAGCGACGGCGCATACGACTACACCATTCTCAACAACTATGCTTGCAGCAGCTACACGGCGAAGAACGGTGCCGACTATTACGACTTCAAGTTCGACGCAAGTCCCGTTGCGGAGTCCGAGCTCGGCGGCAAGCTGAAAACCTATCAGGATACGATCGACTCCCTCAAAAACATGACGGTGGATAACGTTGCGCAGTACACGGGTGAAGAGGGCGCTTACACGGTGGTCGGCAAGATGTACGGAACCGACGCGGCGCACACGGGTTCCACGCTCACCCAGCAATATCTCCTTCTCCTCGACTTCGCGCCCTATGTCGAAGCGCAGAAAGTCTACGAGGCGGCGATGAAACTTTCCGACGAGGCAAAGGCAGTGCGTGAAGGATTCGACGCGCTCGGCAATCTTGCAAATTACACTTACAAGGGCTGGACGACCGAGGAAACGGACGTTGCGGGCTACATTTGGAGCGAGGCGCAGAAGTTCAACGAAATCAACGTCGAGTTCAAGAAACTCAGCGAAGACGAGCAGGGCAAAGTCATTTCCCTCATCGCATTCGGTGAGAGCGGCTATGACGCATGGGATGAATTCTACACTTCCGTCAACACATACCTCACTGATACGACGGCGACGGGCAAGAGCTACACCATTGCGCAGTTCGATATGCCTACCCCTGCAAAGACTGTCACTTACGATGGTACGCAGGCTCTTCAAGCCTTGTTCAAAATTGCTTATGAGATCAATTCGGGTGAGTTCGACCCGTCCGACACGGCAAAGAAAGGCACGTTCAACTCCGATAATACGGGCAACTACCAACGTGCGTTCCATATTTTGTTCCTCATGCAGAAGATGAGAGAGGAAAATGTCACCATTCCCGACGGGTTCCTGAACAACATTTATGAGCAGCTGACCTCTACCGACCGCGCAACGGCGTTCGCAGACGACTTCAACGATTACATCTATCCCGTTCTCACTCTTGCGGGTCAGATTTATCAAAGACAGCAGAGGGGCGAGTTTGTATGGCTTGATGCGGCAATGGCGAAGGTCATCAACGACCACATGGTCGGGTTTGAAAAGTTCTCCGAAGCTGGCTTTAACTGGAATGTAACCAACACGCAAGACTTCCGTGACGGCAATACGTTCTACGAACAGTACTTCGGTCTGCCCGATGCTACCACCAAGCATTCAAACGGTAATACGATCGGCTATCTTGCGGGCAACCTTAAATACATCTTTGATGTCGTTGCTGCATGCGATCCCGCAGCGGAAAAGAATGAAACAGGCCTCGGTTTTGTGGCAGATGTAACCCCTCTCGACGAGGATCCTTCTCAGAATGGCTCTGAGACGGCAAAGGCATTTGTTTCCAAGATCACCGCTTTCACCGCACTCGAAGGTTATGAGTACAAGGGGTGGACGACGGAAGAGGAGACCAAGACCGGTTATCTTTATTCCGAACTCACCGCATTCCGCGCCCTTGTTGCCGAAAGAGAGGCTCTCGAAGCAACCGACGGAGCGTATGTCAGTGCGCAAATTGAAGGCAATTCGGTTTTGAAAGCGAAGTATAGCGAGTGGGAAAAACTTTCCGCTGAGATGACCGCGCTTGAAGAAAATGCGGTTTGGGAAACCAAGTTCAACACCTTTGCTATGGCGAAGGGTTCGGACAAGAAAGAATATACGGCAGAAGAATCGCTCGCCGAATTGATCCATGTCGCATACATGATCAAGACAGTGGGCAAGACCGAAAATTCTGACCCCGCCAACTATGCAGACGATGAAACGACGCATACGCTCGACCTTGACCACAACTTCAATTCTACCGGTCGTCTGTGCGCATTCTACGACTTCTTTGTAAGAGCCGGCGTAACTCTTCCTACTTATGCTCAGGGACTTCTTACCGATGTTGGCATGCCTACATTCTACGAAGAATTCTTCTATCCGCTGTCTAAAATGATTCGCCTTGCTTCTCGTATCAGTAACGAATCCGTGACGAAACTTGAAGATCTTACGGAAGATGAGCTTGCTTTCCTCAACAAATATTGGGTACCGACCTATGAGATGAAAGGTAACCTTGCAACCCATTGGTATGTGACAAATGAAAACCGGGGCTATTTCGGTTGGATCGCTTGGAAGATGGAGGCGCAGTTCACCCAAATCCTTGGCGGTACCATTGCCGATAAATACAATCCCGGAGATTATGCGCAGGTTCTCAATACTTTGCTTACCGCCAACTATTATACACTGAATGCTGAAACCCATAATTGGGGCGTAGAAGATGCAAAGATTTACGGCGTGTCCCTTTCCGAAACCGGGCTCACCGTTGCGAAAGCCTTTGACATGATCGGCGATCTCACAGCGTACAAAGCATTGGGTTGGGAAGCTCCTGAAACCGCCGAAGGGCCTAAGGGGTATCTTCTTTCCGAAGCACGCTACTATACGGGGTTCTCTGCATTGCTTGAAGGCCTCGAAGAGGATGATGAGGAGAAGATCGCGTCCATTTTCGGCTCAGCCAATATGGAAGCTTGGGCAGAGTTGGCTCCTCAGATTCTTGAACTTGCGACTGATGAAAAATTCACCGCCTTTAAGGTGACCGGTGCGAAGAGAGATCGTTCTATCACGCAGGAATTTACTGCGGGCGAAGCGCTCGGCGAAATCCTTACCGCCCTTGGCGAGGTCGGAAGCGCTAAGATCGATTCCGATAACACTTGGTTCCCGTCCCTCCGCATTTACTTCTTCGTAATCGAATTCGAGGAAGCGGGGATTGAACTTCCCGAATATCTTACCAAAGCGATTGCCGCCAAGGAGAACGCCGGGCTCGACGCGGGTCTGAACAGTGCAGACCTCAAAACGGACGTGAAGTATCTCCGTACCGTTCTCAAAATTGCGAAGATGCTCATCGATGATCCCGATTTGGAGATCACGCAGGACATCATCGATATGGTCAATGATACCATGGTCGGTAAGACGAGATTCACCGAAAATGGCTTGAATTGGAACTACACCAATGACCCCAAACATGACCTCTTCTATCGTGGTTCCGATTACAAGGTGTATTACGGACTTGAAGCAAGTCACACATTCAAAGATTTGTTGGAATCCGTCATTAAGTTCCTTGTTGCGAATGGCGCAACGGCGACCGATACCGGTTATGGCGTAACGGCA
This sequence comes from uncultured Clostridia bacterium, assembly GCA_947632195.1. Classification (GTDB taxonomy): domain Bacteria; phylum Bacillota; class Clostridia; order Christensenellales; family Borkfalkiaceae; genus Gallimonas. The sequence continues at coordinate 58,049 of CANROE010000010.1, forward strand.
GAGATGACTCTTCCTACCGCATAACACAGCCCCCCTAAATTCCACTGACCGCTCCCGCTTGTTTCTTCTTCATCGGGCGCGGAGCGGCGGTGGATCACATTTGTAACGTTATTTCCTCCCACTCGCCCTCCCTCGCAAAGCGGGGGAGGGGTAGGGGAGGGGGTACCTGCCCCTATTCATGGGGGCGGACTGTTCCAATCTGTCATTTCGACCGAAGTGGAGAAATCTCACCTTATGATCCAATTGTCATTTCGACCGAAGTGGAGAAATCTCACCTTATGATCCAACTGTCATTTCGACCGAAGTGGAGAAATCTCACCTTATGATCCAACTGTCATTTCGACCGAAGTGGAGAAATCTCACCT
>CANROE010000011.1 GCA_947632195.1 uncultured Clostridia bacterium
GATAGCGCATGATCCTGTCGTTCGCCTGGTAGAGGATGTCGGGACCGTATCCGTAGGGGCCGTCGTTTTCGAGGTCGATGTATTGGTCCATATTGGCGTCCTGCACGGTGATGTTTTGGTCCTTGTACTCCTCGTTGAACGCCTCGATGAGCTCGGCAAGATACCCCTGCTTGATGGCGGTGTCGTTTTCGAGCACACGGAGCGTGACGTTCTCTTCGAGCTGCCCCGTGAATTTTTCCGCGCCCGCGCTCGTTCCCGACGCGACGCTCCCGAGAATGCCGATCACGATGACGACGACGAGGATCAGCGCAACGTGCGCGACGATCGCAGACAGATTTCTACTCATGCTCCCCTCCTTTTCTCTTGATAAACTGTATCACAAACCCGCCGTGCGAAAGGGTCCCGCCTTCCAAGCGATGGGAAAGAAGAATTTCCCCTTCGGGCGCGAACGGTTTTTGTTCTCCGCTGCCATTCACCGTGAGGCGGACGGTATCTTTCAACGTCCTTTCGAGCAGAAAGAGCCCGCCGCACGCTTTGAAGGCGATCTCGCCCTCCGCGATCTCTTTGCGCTTTCTGATCTTTCCGAGTTTTGAAATCGTCTCTTTGAGCTCTGCTTTCCCCTTCCAGACCATCGTCCGCCGGCAGTCGGGGTCGTAGCCGCCCTCCATCGGAATTTCCGTTCCGTAGTAGACGCAGGGCGCCCCCGTGTGCAGATAGACGACGGCGAGCGCACATAAAAGAAGATCGGCGTTCCCCCCCACTTCACTGTAAAACCTGTGCGTGTCGTGGCTGTCCAAAAGGTTGAGCATCATGGCGTTGACCTGTTTTGTGTTCCTTACATACAGCCCGCCCAAACGGTTCGCGAACTCCTCCGCCCCGATCGTACGGCGGGCGAAAAAGTCGAGACAGGCTTTGGTGAGCGCATAATTCATGATCCCGTCGAACTGGTCGCCGCGAAGGTAGGGATAGGAGTCGTGCCAATTCTCGCCAAGAATGACGCAGCTCGGTTTCAACGCTTTCACCGTCTTGCGGAAGGAACGCCAATAGTCGTGGGAGACCTCGTCCGAAACGTCGAGCCGCCAGCCGTCGATGTCGTACTTTTCGATCCAATATGCGGCGATGCTGTTGAGGTAGGCCTGTACTTCGGGGTTGGACGTGTTCCACTTCGGCATATATTTGCAGAGACTGAAATACTCGTAGTTTGCCCGTTTGGGGTCGATTTCGTCGCCGTGAATGATGAACCAATGAAAATAGGGCGACTCCTTTCCCCGTTTGAGGACGTCCTGAAATTCGCGGGTAGTTTCGCTGCAATGGTTGAACACCGCGTCGAGCACCACTTTCATGCCGCGCGCGTGCGCTTTGTCGATGAGGTTTTTGAGGGCGCGCTCCCCGCCGAACATCTCGTCTACGCGAAAGTAGTCGCCCACGTCATATTTATGGTTGGAAACGGAGGAAAACACGGGGGTCAAATAGAGCGCGTTGATCCCGAGGCTTTTCAGATACCCGAGCTTTGCGGCGATGCCGTCGAGGTCGCCCCCCGCAAAGCTCTTGGGACCGGGCAGCTCCCCCCATGCAAGGTTGATGTACCCGTCCTCCTTCTCTTTGTTTGCGCGGTAAAAGCGGTCGATGAAAATTTCATAGAAGGAGGCGCGTTTCATCCACCCGACGACGTCCATGACGTCCGCGCTGTTGATGAAGGGAAACTGAAAGCAGTTGTAATAGGCAAGGCGGTAGTCGTAAGTCTCCGTCACGCCGTCCTCCGAAAAGTAATAGACTTTCCCCTCATCCATAAGCTCGAAGATGTAGACGAACCGCACGTCCCGCACCCTGACCGCCGCAGTGTAATAATCGAACGTGCCGTCCGAAAAGCGCTTTTCAAGGGGGGCTCTCTTCTGTTTTATGTAATAGTCGTACTTGTTGCCGTAAATAATGCCGACCCGCTCGAAGGAATCCCCCGCTGCGGTCCTGAGCGTCACCTGTATGGTGTGCGCGTCCAAAGCGTAGGCATATTGGCTGTCCTGTATGTGTAAAATAGCCTGTTTGTTCATTTTATCCTCATTTCAGATTGACAAAACCGCAAAAGTCTGTTAGACTTAGCGGTATGAAAAAAGCAAATGTTGCAGACGGAACCGAGAAAAAAGCGACCATACGGGATGTTGCGAATCTCGCGGGCGTCTCCGTTGCGACCGTCTCCTACATTATCAACGGAAGGGAGGACCAGCGCATCTCCGAAGCGACCAAAAAGAAGGTCTTGCAGGCGATCAACTTCCTCAATTATACACCGAATCCGTATGCGGTGGGGTTGAATACCGATCAATTACACACCGTCGTCGTGCGCTCTTCAAAATGCGTCTCCCCTCTGATGGAGGCGGAGATCCTCTGCTTTATGCGCCAGCTCAACCTGCTGTGCGAAGAGCGGGGATACACCCTCACCTATTCGATGGACAAGCGGGCGATGAAGGTCGCTGCAAGCGCGTGCGTCTGCTTTGATATGCCCAAGGAGGACTTTTACGCCCTTGCGGGAGAGAACTTTATCCCCGTCGTCGCCGTGGAGAGCCTCATAGACGACCCGATCTTTTATCAGATCACCCCCGATTATGAAAAGCTTGTGGCGTATTCGCAAGACTTTTTCGGTGCGGATTTCACCTATGTATGCATAAAACCGTGCGACGAAGAGGCGGAAAAAAAGATCCTCGGTATCTTCAAGCGCGTCCGCTTTCTCTCCTCCGTCGCCGAAATCGCGGCAATCGAAGAGGAAAACATCGTGCTCTCCCAGCCCTCGCTCTTCCCCTATTTCGCGCTCGAAAGGAACGTTTTCCGCTACGAAGATTACGCGGAAAAGCGCGCTAAGGCCGTGATGGACAGCATTGTGAAGGCGCTCGACCGGTTGAATATTTTGGATGAAGGACACTTCATCAAACTCTGACAAACCCAGAAAGGGTCCCCGCCGCGTTCGCGGCGGGGATTTTTTTGATCATTCGTTTACTGCGTAAAAGTCTACTTTTCCGCTCTCGATGTTGTACACGATCTTATACGTTCCCGCCGTCGTACACTTAAAGTTGCTGCCGCTCCCCGGGTTGAATTCGTCGTTGGCGTCCCCTGCCGTTCCGAGCGCGGAGAGCCCGATATAATCGCCGTAGCCCTCCTGCGAACCCTTGTCGTACTTTGCGATGCCGAATTCGAGGGAATTTTCAACGGTAACGGTGTATTCATAGCTCTTTCCGTCCGCAGAGAGGGTCATGCGGTACTGCGGATCGAATTTCGCGTCCCAGCCGTTGATCGAGTCACCCTTGATCCACAGGTCGAATTTGTCGGCGGAGTCGGTGTGCGTCGAGATGGTGATGATCTTGGAGTAGCTGTCGAACGAAATGTCGTAATTGCCCTCCGTCTTTACCTTGATGTTGTTGTTGGTGGCGCTTGCCGCCTCGAACGCCTCATTCGCCGCAAGATAGGCGTATTGATAATCGGTATGGGTATGGTTCCAGTCCGCCGTCTCCCCCTCTGCATAGGCGCGGAGAAGAAGTTCGCTCCCCGCAGTGAGTTTGACGTTCTCGATCTTGTAGACGCCCGAGCCGCTCGCCGTCTCCGTGAGCTTGAATTTGTCGGGAGTCTGGATGAAATCACCGTAATTTCCGCCGTTGAAATTGCCGTCGAGATAGTAGTCGCATGCGGCGGGCTTTGCAGTTTCGTCGCAGGTAACGGTGAGCGTCTTGGCGGTGCTGTCGTAAACAAAGGTATACGTTCCGCTCTTCTTTGCCTTCATATTGGCGCCCGCTTCGGTGTAGCCGTCAACCAGTGCGCGGCTCGCCTCGGTGAGGTTGTTGGACTTGATGTATTCGGAACCCACAGAAACGGAAGTCTCGCCGTCCTCGATCTTGGTGACCTGCGAGGTAAACATGAACTCCTCGCCCTCTTTGAGATAGACGGAAAGGGTGTACACACCACCGCTGCCGACCATCTTCGTCGCGCCGTTGAACATATCCTTCCAGCCCGTGATGGTCGCTCCCTTGATGTAGAAGTCGGTTACGGTGACGGCGTTGTTCACAACATCGCCGTTGCGCACCCACTCGATGGAGTCGTATGTGCCGAGGTTATAGATCTCCTTCCGCTCCTCGGTGTACCCCTCTCCCGCAGTGTTGTAGTAGTCTTCGTTGGGATAGGTTTTGAGCGTGAAGGTGTAGTTCCCCGCATATTCGCACACGATGTTGCTCCCCTTGGAAGAATCGTCGTAAACGCTCCCCTGCCCGCTGAACGCCGTCTTTCCAGAAGGGTCTTGAAGAGCGGCGAGATAGCCGAAACCGCGCTTGTTCGACCAGTCGGAGTCGAGCGCGAATTGGAACTGGTCCCCCTTTTTGAGGTCGCAGGTGATGGTGTATTCATTCTTTCCCGCCGCCTTTGTGAGCTTGTGATCGTCGGTGATCACCTTCCCCCAGTTGGAAGAAAACAAAAGCTCGCTCGTTCCCGAGCCGAGGATATAGAAAGTACGGGTATCTTCTTTATAGAGCGTGAAACCCGCATACACGGTGACATCCTGCGTGACGGCGGCGGACAGGTCGTAGCGGTGGTTCTTGCTCGGGGTCGCAAACCAATCCACGAACTCATATCCACCCTCCTTTTCGGGAATGTAGACGGCGGGTTTTTCTCCCTGTTTCACCCGCTCCGTCTTTAATACAGCCGTGCCGTCCATATAGGTGACTGTGTAATAGGTCCCCTCTTCCCTCTCGTTCTCCTTTTCGGGATCGTCCTTGCATGCGGCAAGCGCGGCAACAGACGCGAGTGCGGTGCAAGTTGCCAAAATCGCAATCAAAGTTTTTTTCATTTCCAACCTCCTGAGATTTATGCTTAACCTGTTAAGCAATTACATTATAGTACCGATGTTTGGTTTTGTCAACGGTTTTCCGAAAAAAATTTTATAAATTTTTATAAAATGATAAAAAGAAACATTTTTCGCACATCTTTTTTTCTGCACGAAAAAACCAAACCAACCTTTCTTGATACCCCCTCGCTTGGTAGCCAAGTAACAAGACCAAAAGTTTCCTCTTCCCGAAAAATTTCCGTAAAATTTCACAAAGAAAAATGCGATCAAACGCTTGACAGAAATACGAAGTCGAATTATAATTAAAATACGAAATAGAATTTCAGAGGTGAACTTTATGGACGAACGCATCTTTTTTTACAGACTCGGAAGGCTGGTCTATCAAATTGACGGCGTGTATGAAGCGTATGGAAAGAACTGCAATCTCGGCTCCCCCAATCTTCTTTGGATATTGTACGCCTTGAACGACGGGGAGCGGCACAGTCAAAAACAGATCTGCGACGATTGGGACATTCCGCGCAGCACCGCGAACACCATTATCAAAGATTTGGAGAGCAAAAACTATATCGCGCTCTCTCAAATCAAAGGAGAGCGGCGGGAACTGCTCGTATCTTTGACCGAAAGCGGCAAGAAGTATGCCGACGGAATTTTGTCCGATCTTTACAGACGGGAACGGGAAATTTATTCGGAGATAAAATCCCCCGAAGCCCTTCTTGATACTTTGCAAAATTTGGCGACACAAATGCAGAGGATCGCCGCAAAAGGAGAATAAAATGATGAGCAAGAAAATTTTGGTAGCGTATTTTTCGGCAAGCGGAACAACGAAGAAGGCGGCAAGCGTCCTTGCAAAAGCGGCGGATGCCGACCTCTTTGAAATTCAACCCAAAACGCCCTACACGAGTGCCGACCTCGATTGGACGAACAAAAAGAGCCGTTCGTCTTTGGAGATGAACGACCCCGCTTCCCGTCCCGAAATCGCAAGTCACGTCGAAAATCTTTCGGACTACGACGCCGTTTTCCTCGGCTTCCCCGTTTGGTGGTACACCGCGCCGACCATCATCAAGACCTTCCTCGAAGCGCACGACTTTTCTGGAAAAGAGATCGTCCTCTTTGCGACGAGCGGCGGGAGCGGACTCGGAAAGATGGAGAGCGCCTTGAAACCTTGCGCGCCGAACGCCGTCTGGAAGGGCGGAAAACTTTTGAACGGCGCAAGCGAAGGCGCGCTCAAATCTTGGGTGGAGAGTGTGTTATGAAGATCGTCGTTTTAACGGGTAGCCCGCAAAAGCACGGCTCGTCTTTTCTCCTTGCCGAGCAATTTATCAAGGGCGCAAAGGAAGCGGGCAACAGCGTCTCGGTTATCGACGCGGCGCATTGTAATGTCAAGCCCTGTACGGGTTGTGTTCGTTGCGGATACGGCGGTCCCTGTGCGCAGAAGGACGATATGGGTTCGGAGAACGGCGCGATGCGCGGGATCAAGGCGGAAATTTTGAACGCGGATATGATCGTGTTCGTGACGCCGCTCTACTACTATGGAATGTCCGCGCAGTTAAAGACGGTCATCGACCGCTTCTGCGCGTTCAATGGGGACATTCAAAGGAAGCACATGAGATCGGCGCTCATCGCCGTCGCGTGGAACGCAGACAGTTGGACGTTTGAGGCGCTCACGGCGCACTATCAAACGCTCGTGCGGTACTTGAATTTCAAGGACGCGGGAATGATCCTCGGCAAGGGGTGCGGAACGCCCGACATGACGGTTCGCTCCCGCTATATGGCAGAGGCTTATGAACTTGGCAAGAGCCTTCGGGGGTGAAACATGGCGTTTACAGTCAATATCTACTATACGGGAATGGGTGGCAACGCAAGGAAATTTGCGGAAGAAATGAAAGCAAACGGGCTTGTGGAACGTATCCGCGCCGAACAAGGCAATCTTCGGTATGAATATTTTCTGCCGATAGACGACCCCGAAACTGTGCTTCTAATCGACGCTTGGGAAAATGAAGAAGCCCTCGACTTCCACCATAAAAGTCCAGAGATGTCCGAGATCGCCGCCCTCCGCGAGAAGTATCACCTCAAAATGCGGGTGCAAAAATATCAAGAAATGACAAAGGAGTAAAAAAATGAAAAAGATAAAATGGATGTCGCTTCTACTCATCATCGTAAGCTGCTTGGCGTTTACTCTTTCGGCTTGCGGCGGAGAAAACGACGACAAAGGGAAGCTCGATACAACCGATTCGTCGAAAGTCCTCGTCGCCTACTTCTCGGCAACGGGCAACACCGAAAAAGCGGCGGGATATATTGCGGGCGCTACGGGCGGAACGCTCTATGAGATCACGCCCGCCGAGCCCTATACAAGTGCCGATCTGAATTACAACGATTCGAGCAGCCGTTCGACGAGAGAACAAAACGACGATTCCGCCCGCCCTGCGATCCAAGGTAGCGTTGAGAATATGGCTGAATATGATGTCATCTATCTCGGCTATCCCATTTGGTGGGGCGAAGCGCCGAAGATCATCTATACCTTCCTCGAAAGTTACGACCTTTCGGGCAAGACCATTGTTCCGTTCTGCACGTCGGGTTCAAGCGGGATAGGCAACAGCGCAAAGAACATGCACAGTTTAACGGACGGCGCAACTTGGCTTGCGGGCAGACGGTTTTCTTCCTCGCCCTCAAAGAGCGAAGTGGAAGAATGGGTAAACGGCTTGAATGGCTGACGAGGCAGAATATGGCGATAGATTTTCATGCACATATCATAACTCCCGAATACAGATGGGGCTTAAAATCCTTGAATATCGACCCTCTTGCAGTAGACGGGTTTGCGCTTCCCGATTGGAGCGTGGAAACCCACCTCGAATTTATGCGGGAAGCGGGAATCGAGCAAAGCATTCTTTCCTCGCCCACGCCGCATTTGTTGGGGGACGACGGAAGGCTCACGGCAAAGATCCACAGGGAAGTCAATGTTTCTATGGCGAAGGTTTGCAAAAAGCACCCCGATAAGTTTTCTTTTGTCGCTTCCGTCCCTCTGCCTTTCACGGACGCGGCAATCCAGGAATACCGCTTTGCCAAAGCCCTCGGAGCGGTCGGCGTAAAACTTACGACGCACGCGGACGGCGTCTATTTGGGCGATCCCGCGCTTGATGATTTTATGGCGGAACTGAACAAGGACCATGCGCTCGTCATCATTCATCCGCAACGTGCCGCAGAATATCCCAAAGCGCCCATTACGGGAACGGTCGCCGCGATCTTCGAGTACCCGACCGACACGACGCGGGCAGTCCTTAACATGATGGCGCACAAAGTGATGACGCGCTTTCCTTCTATCCGCTTCGTCGTTCCGCATACGGGGTCCTTCCTGCCTTATATGTTGCAACGGTTTACGGGCGTTTCGGGCATTCTTGCCTCTATGGGCATGATGGAGCAAGTGGACCTGCAAAAAGAGTTTCAAAACCTGTATTTCGACATCGCGGGAGACCCCGAACCCGTCGCGCTCGATATGCTCTTAATGGTGGCGGGCGAAGATAAGATCGTGTACGGGAGCGACTTCCCGCACTCTCCCGCGAAAGTGGTTCTCGCAAAGAAAAAGCATTTGGACGAAAATCCAAAATACAAAAACCTTCTCCTCAAAATTTACGGAGAAAACGAAAAAAATTGTCTTGGAGAATAAGGAGCAGACCATGAAGAAAAAGTTTGTATTTATTTTAACGGCAATTATGCTGTGCCTTGCCTTTGCTCTCTCCGCTTGCGGGGAAACGGGCGGCGGCAACACAAATCACGACGACGGTACATATTACACTGTCACCTTCGACTCGCAGGGCGGAAGCAACGTGGAAAGCAAGCGTGTTCTCGCAGGCAATCCCGTCGCCGCGCCCACTTCTCCCACGAGAGATGATTTTGACTTCGGCGGTTGGTACAAGTCGGCAGACGAAAACGCGGAAAGTTGGAATTTTTCGACCGACCGTGTAAACGGCAATCTCACGCTCTACGCGCATTGGACGGCAAAGGAACAAACGCCAGCGCCTTCGGATACGCTCACGTTTGAAAAAAGCACGGCGGGAGATGGCTATATCGTCACGGGAGATAGCGGGCAGGCGGCAAATATCGTCATTCCCGCCGAACACGACGGCGAACCCGTCGTCGGCATCGGGGAGAGCGCGTTTGCCTACTCAAAGCATAAATCGGATATTGTTTCCGTGACCATTCCCGACGGCGTGACGGAGATCGGCAAGAACGCCTTCCACAATCAAGATGCGCTCGTGTCGGTAAATATCGGCACGGACAGTGGGCTTCAAAAAATCGGCAACAACGCCTTTTCGGGCAACAGTTCGCTCGAATCCATCTATCTCCCCGCAGGGCTTTCGGAGCTTGGCGACGACGTTTTCAACAACTGCGGCGCCCTCAATACAATCACCGTCGCGGCGGGAAATCCCCGCTATTCGGGTGCGGGAAATTGCCTCATTGAACTTGCGACAGGGACGCTCATTCGCGGGAGCAACAACAGCGACATTCCCGAAACGGTTACAAAGATCGGCGTGGCGGCGTTCCGCAGGGCGACGCTCACCGCCCTCACCGTTCCCGCTTCCGTCACCGTCATCGAAAAATACGCCTTTTCGGACAGTTCGATCGTTACGATCAACTATAAAGGCACGGAAGCTGCATGGAACAACGCCGTCCGCGACGAAAACGGGAAGGAGCGGATGTGGAAATCGAGCAGGCAAGATATTACCGTGCATTGCGCGGATACACAAACGAGCAATATCCTTATCGCCTACTTCTCGGCAACGGGCAACACCGAAAAAGTGGCGGGGTATATTGCGGAAGCGACGAGCGGAACGCTTTATGAGATCGTGCCGCAAGTTCCCTATACCCAAGAGGACCTCAATTACAACGACAGCACCACCCGCGCGACGGTAGAACAGCACGATCCCAACGCTCGCCCTGCGATCAACGGAAGCGTTGAGAACATGGCAAGTTACGACGTCATTTTTCTCGGCTACCCCATCTGGCATGGCGCGGCGCCTAAAATTATCTATACTTTCCTCGAAAGTTACAGTTTTTCGGGAAAGACCATTATCCCGTTTTGCACTTCGGCAAGCAGCTCAATCGGCAGTAGCGCAAATAATCTGCACACTCTCGTGAGCGGCGCAACTTGGCTTGCGGGCGAACGGTTTTCAAGCAATGCCGCGCAGAGTGCCGTCCAAACTTGGCTGAACGGCTTGACCTATTAAAGTCTTTCTCACAACAAGGAGAACCCATGAGAAAGCGAATTTCCACAACATATAATAATCGGTAGAGATGTCTCCACTACGGTCGACATGACATTTGGAATGCAATTATTACTAGCCCGCCCCCGCGCGTTCCGCGCGGGGGCGGGCTAGTTAAAAACCCCTTCCCTCTCCTTTCCGCAACGCGGGGGGAGGCAAAAAGGCGCAGGCTCACCCCTCTCGTTTCCAATAATAATTACCGCTTGTCAAATATTCTGCGGCTGTTGCGGGGTCACCCAGCCCTGAAACGGTTTCTGCCCCCGACATATCTTCATTCCGCGATACTTTCCACCCGTTCGGGTTTTCAAAATACACTTCTTTCAACCCGTCGCACCCCACGAACGCACCATATTCAATCGAGATCACGCCGCTACCAATCGTAACCGAAGTCAACCTGCTGCAATACGCGAATGCATCACTCCCGATAGATGTCACACCATTGCCAATCGTGACCGAGGTTAACTCATCACAATATGGATCGACGAGTATTGGTATAAGGGAATACAAAAAAAAGGACTTGAGCCGAAACTCAAGGACACCCGAAATATGCTTGTCTATATCGAAATTTAAGGAGAAAAACCGTGGTACTATTGCTTCAAAGGTGTTCTAACGAGGTTAAACAAACGCACTCTCTCCAATCGAAGTCACGCTGTCGGGAATGGTGACCGAAGTCAACCCATTACACCCATAGAACGCACTACTTCCGATCCCAGTCACTGGCTTGCCTTGATAGTTGTTTGTGATGATGAGATCGGTATCTGTGCAGTTACCGATGCCCGAAATTTTATATTCTTTATCTCCGTTGATGAGAGTATATTCAAGCCCGAGGCTTGCCTGTATTCCGCAGCCTTTGCAAATCATATCTTCAAAGTCATGCCCCATAAGCGGAAGAGCCTCCGTCTCCTTTTCGCCGCAGGCGCAGGAGCGCTCTTTGGTACCCGCCTCTTTGCAAGTCGATTCCTTTGTCACTTTCCATTCACCGAAGGAATGTCCTTCAACTTTTGGAATGCTCTTTTCGTTGTACTCTCCGCATTCACAATACTGCCGCTCAACTCCTTCCGTCAAATGAGTAGCGGGTTCCACCTCTTGCCAATCTCCGTAGGTGTGCTCTGTGAGTTTGGGGATAGACTGTTCTTGATACTCTCCGCATTCGCAATATTGCCGCTCAACTCCTTCCGTCAAATGGGTAGCGGATTCCACTTCTTGCCAATCTCCGTAGGTGTGCTCTGTGAGTTTGGGGATAGACTGTTCTTGATACTCCCCGCATTCGCAGTATTGCCGCTCTACCCCTTCTTTTAGATGTGTTGCGGGGGTCTCCACTTTCCATTCGCCGAAAGAGTGGACATGCGGAGCGGGCGTGTCCCCCTGCTCGCTGTCGTCGGGTTTTTGCTCACCGCCCTGTTCGCTATCGTCGGGCTTTTGTGTACCGCCTTGGGAGCCTTGATTGCCTTGGGTGCCGCTCGGGTCGGTGATGGACGGGTTGTTGCCCGTTTCGTCGCTCTTTTCGCCGCACGCGGCAAAGCCGAATGCCATGCAAAACGTTGCCAAAACCGCCAAGAGAACTACCAAAAATTTGCGTTTCATTTGTTTTCCTCCGTTTGCTATAATTTTACGCTTTATATTATAGTTTGATTAAACTATAATGTCAACTCAAATTTAGAAATTTGTAGTTAAAAATTGTAGTAAAATATTTTAAAAGGAGGAATGATAGCAGTATGGATATTATAAAAAAGTTGAACGAATTGCGGTTGGAAAGGAACATGAGCGTGTACCGTCTCGCCGAGCTTTCGGGTATCAACCAATCTACACTTGCAAACACTTTCTCCCGAGGGACAGTGCCCTCCGTAAAAAATCTCGAACTTTTATGCAACACGCTGGGGGTTAGCCTTTCGCAATTTTTTGCCGACGACGAGGCTCCGATGTCCCTCTCCCCAAGCGAACGTACCCTCATAAAAAATTATCGCAAACTTCCTCCGCAACTCAAAGAATCTGTTTCAAATATTATAAACGCCGTTCCCGATTTGAGGAACTGAAATCGGCGCGGCGGCGGGCAAAATTGCCCGCCGCCGCGCCTTAATTTTATACCTCGCCTTTATTTTATGCCGCTTTATATCCTACGCCTTTATATTGACTTTTCCTTGAAAATCTGTTACACTTTGCCTATGGAATGTCATCTTTGCCCCATAAGCTGCGGGGCAGACAGAAATTTGCGCGCGGGACGGTGCGGCGTTTTGGGGCTCACTGTCGCCAAATACTATCTGCACCCCTTTGAGGAGCCCTGCCTCTCGCCAAACGGAAAGAGCGGCACGGTGTTTTTCGGCGGGTGCAATCTACGGTGCGTGTTTTGCCAAAATTATGAGGTGAGCAGGGCGGCGCGCGGCACAAACGTTTCCACCAAAGAGCTCGCCGAAATTTTTCAAGAATTGGAGGAGATGGGCGCGGAAAATCTCGACCTCGTCACGCCCGATCACGTCTCCCCGCTCATTGCCGAGGCGCTCTCCCTCTACAAGCCGCATATCCCCGTCGTGTACAATTCGAGCGGGTATTGCCTCCCCTCTGCACTCGAAGAAGTCGATCCCTACATCGACGTGTATCTGCCCGACTTCAAATTTTTCTCGCCCGAACTTGCGGAGCGGTACACGGGAAGAAGGGACTACCCCGAGGTCGCCCGCGCCACCCTCTCCTTTATGGCGAAAAAGCCGATCGTTTGGAGCGGGGACGGCAAACTGCTCTCGGGGATCTTGGCGCGGCACCTCGTTTTGCCCATGTGCACGTCCGATTCTCTGCGCGTGCTCGACACCTTGAAGGAAATTCTGCCGCCGTCTGCGCCCCTCTCTCTCATGCGGCAATATACGCCGATGGGCGACATCGAAGGCTTTCCCGAACTCAACCGCAAGATCACTTCCCGCGAATACCGCCGCGTGGTCGATCATGCCCTCGCGCTCGGGTTCTCTCCCCTTTTCGCGCAGGAAAAGGAAAGCGCGGAGGAGAAATTTATCCCCAAGTGGGACTTTTGAATAATTTAATATACGGCGCGGCGGCGGGCAATTCTTGCCCGCCGCCGCGCCTTTTTAAGATATTTTATCCGTTACTTTTCATAGCCGTTGGGATTGTTTTTCTGCCAATTCCACTGGTCGCGGCACATCGTTTCGAGGTCATACTCCGCCCGCCAGCCGAGCTCCTTTTCCGCCCTTTCCGCCGAGGCGTAGCATGCCGCAATGTCGCCCGCTCTTCTCGGCTTGATCTTGTAGGGCAGATCCTTTCCGCACGCCGCCGAGAACGCCTTGATCATGTCGAGCACGCTATACCCCACGCCCGTGCCGAGATTGTAGGTGTAAACGCCCGCCGTCTGCAATTTTTCAATGGCGGCAACGTGCCCGCGCGCGAGATCGACGACGTGGATATAGTCCCTCACGCCTGTGCCGTCGGGGGTGGGATAGTCGTTCCCGAATACCCCGATCTCGGCGAGTTTTCCGCTCGCCACCTGCGCCACATAGGGCATAAGATTGTTGGGGATCCCCTTGGGGTCCTCGCCGATGAGCCCGCTTTTATGCGCGCCCACGGGGTTGAAATAGCGGAGAAGAACAACAGTCCAACTGCTGTCCGCCACGAAAAGATCGCGCAGAATGTTCTCCTGCATCACCTTTGTCGCGCCGTAAGGGTTGGTGGTGGGATGAAGTGGGGTCGTCTCCTTCAACGGCAGCTCGGCAGGGTCGCCGTACACCGTCGCCGAAGAGGAGAACACCAACTTTTTCACGCCGAATTTTTGCATCGTCTCGACGAGGGTCAGCGTGGAGAGGAGGTTGTTGTCGTAATACTCGATGGGCTTTTTCACGCTCTCCCCCACCGCTTTGAGCCCAGCAAAGTGAATGACCCAATCAATGTCGTGCGCCGTAAAAATAAGTTCCAACGCGGCGCGGTCGCGCACGTCGTTCTCATAAAAGATGACCTGCTTGCCCGTGATCTTTTCCACGCGGGCGAGTGCCTCTCTGCTTGCATTGGAGAGATTATCGATGACGACAACGCCGTATCCTCTTTCCAAAAGTTCCACTACGGTGTGGGAGCCGATATATCCCGCGCCGCCCGTAACCAAAATGTTCATAGCTCGCTCCTTTTCTCTATTATAACAGAAAGAAAAGAAAACCGCAACCCAAACGCGGCGTCTGAAAAAAATTCCCCTGCCGCCGCGCCGTCCGCGCAAAATGTTGCGCGGCGGCGCACCCGCTCTCCGCTCCTTTTTCGGTTGACTTTTCCCCGCGCATGGGCTAAAATAGAGAGCGGTCAGCCGTTGAGCCAATCGTCTTTGAGTTTCACGAGCTCTTTTGTGAGTTTTCCGCATTCATCGGGCGAGGCGCCTTTGAGCCGCTCTTCGAGGGCGCGCACGGCAACGAGCTGCTGACATTTCTTCTTCATACTCTTAGTTTTGAAAAGGCGATAAAAACTATGCTGTTCTCCCTCGAAAACGTAACTTTCGGCTATCTCGGCGTTCCCACGGTTGAAAACGTCTCTTTTGCGCTGCACGAGAACGAACGGGTCGGCCTTTTGGGCGGAAACGGCGAGGGAAAAACCACCCTTTTAAAACTTATTTTGGGCGAACTCACCCCGGACAGCGGAAAAATTTCGGTAAAAAACGGGCTGCGGATCGGCTATCTCGCCCAGAGCGGCGGATTTGAATCGGACTCCACTGTTTACGGCGCGATGAAAGAAGTCTTTGCCGAGGACGACCGCCTCATCTCCCGTCTCGAAGAGGTGCAGCAGACCTTTTCGGTCGCTTCCGAAAGCGAGCGTCCCGCCCTCTCCGCGCAGCTCGAAAGCCTCACAAAGCGCATTGCCGCACGGGATAGCTATCATGTGGACGTGCGCATCCGTACCGTGCTCGGCGGTATGGGGTTCGAGGGCATGCAAAACCAAGTCGTTTCCACAATGTCGGGCGGCGAAAAGACGCGGTTGCAGCTCTGCCGTCTCCTTTTGGAAGATCCCGAACTCCTCATTCTCGACGAGCCGACAAACCACCTCGACGTAAAGACGCTGTTCTGGCTCGAAGACTATCTGCTCACCTTGAAAGGCGCTCTTCTCGTCGTCTCGCACGACCGCTACTTCCTCGACCGCCTCACCTCGCGCACCCTCGAACTCGAAAGCAAGCGGGTGACTTCCTACAAGGGCAACTATTCCAAGTACAAAGTCCTCAAAGAAGAACGGTACAAGGAGGAACTGCGCGCCTACGAAAAACAGCAGGAGGAGATCGCAAAGCTCCAAGGGTATGTGGACAGAAATCTCGTCCGCGCCACGACGGCAAAGAGCGCTCTTTCCCGCGTCAACAAACTGGAACGCATGGAGACCCTCGAAAAGCCGACCCCTCCCCCCGCTCCTCCCCGTTTCCGCTTTATTTACGACGAAAAACCGTATGAAACGGTGGTGTTTGCCCCCCGTTTCGACCTCTACGCCGAGGACAAATTGCTCTTGAAGGACGCATCGTTCACCCTCATGCGGGGCGAAAAATGCGCGCTCGTGGGAGACAATGGCACGGGGAAATCCACATTGCTCAAATTTTTGAAGAAAGAGAGCTCTTTCGTGCAGCATGCGAAGTTCGTGAAGATCGGCTACTACGACCAGGAGAACGCCGATCTCGACCCCGAAGAACGGGTGCTCGACGCCTTTTGGGGAAAGTATTCCCACCTTTCGCAGACGGAGGCGCGCGGCATTTTGGCACAGGCGGGCCTGTTTGCCGAGGACATGGAAAAAAAGGTGAAAGAGCTCTCGGGCGGTCTCAGGGCAAAGCTTTCGCTTGCGGTGCTCGAAGGACGGCGGGGCAATACCCTCTTTTTGGACGAGCCCACGAACCACCTCGACCTGCCCGCGCGCGAATCGCTGGAAGACGCGCTGAAAGCCTTCGACGGCACTCTTCTCTTCGTCTCGCATGACAGACGGTTTATCGAGGCGATCGCCGACAAAATCGTGCTCATCGAAAACGGCGCACTCCACACGTTCGCGGGAAACTATGCCGCCTTCCTCGAACAGCGGAAAAAGGCGGACGCCGAAAGAGCCGTTCCCGCCGCGAAAAAAGAAGAAAAAAGCGGCTCCTACCGCAGCCGCGAGGAGCGCGCCAAAGAGACAAGAACAAAGTTGCGCGTGAAGGAGATCGAGACGCGCCTCGAAACGCTTGAAACGGAGGAATCGACCCTCAACGCGGCGCTCGCCGAGAACGCCGCCGACTACAAGAAGGTGCGCGAGATCACCGAAAAGCTCGACGCATTGCACGCCGAATCGGACGCGCTCTACGCGGAATACGAAACGCTCATCTAATCAAATTCGCAGAGCACGGTTTCCCCGCACACGGGTACGGCGATCGCCGTAAACCCGATTTTTTTGAGCTCCGAGAGAATCAACTCGCGCTTTTCGCAGATGCGGGTGACCGCATGGGCGTCCGATCCGAAGGAGACGAGCCGCCCGCCCAACGCAAAATAGCGGGAGAGCACGTCGG
This sequence comes from uncultured Clostridia bacterium, assembly GCA_947632195.1. Taxonomy (GTDB): domain Bacteria; phylum Bacillota; class Clostridia; order Christensenellales; family Borkfalkiaceae; genus Gallimonas. Next base: position 16,556 of record CANROE010000011.1, read on the forward strand.
TATCGGGCAAAAATTCGCTCTCTGCGCCCCGCGCCGAACTGTTCACCTCCAAGATCTTCCCCTTTTGCACAATCGTTTTGAGAATATCGTCGTACAGATCGGGAAAATCTTCGTAGCGGATCTTGCGGACGGGATAGGGCGCGTTGCGGGAAACATAGCCGATATGCCCCACAATATCGTAGGGATAGGGCGCGTCGAGACTGTCGCGCACCATTTCGAGGTAGGCGCCATACGCCGCCTCTTTTGTTTTGCCCGCGAAATAGTCGGGAAAGTAACAGTCGTGGCCGTCCACGATGTGCACGCTGTTGACGACGAAGTCGGGAGAGAACCGCTCGCAGACGGACAGAAGGCTCTCTTGCGCGGCGCGCTCACGGCTGAACCCGAATTCCCCTCCCACAAGAAAGCGAAAGGTTTGGCTGCAAACCTCCGCCTGCAACGCCCGCGCGGCGGAAAAATAGGCGGAAATATCCGTCATCGTGAAAATTTTCATCGAGACCGAATCGGTATCGAAGTGCTCGGAGACGCCATAGAAAGAAAGCCCCATGTCTTTCGCCGTGCTCACCATGTCGGCAAGCGGGGACTTGCCATCGGCCGAAAAGGTGGAGTGCGTATGTAAATCGGTAAGTTTCATACCTCAATTATAACACATTCTCTTACATACGGCAAAGAAAAAACCGAGGCCAAACCTCGGTTTTTCGCATTTTTTAATACTATGCCTGACATAATCGATGATACTATGTCAAACATACTATATGAAATATGTCTGACATACTATATGAAATATGTCTGACATACTACTATATATTGTACTATGTCACGCATAGTATTCTATATATTGTTTAGTCGATGGCGATGGTCTTTGCCTCCACCTTTTTGGGCTGCACTTTGGGAACGGTGAGGGAGAGCACGCCGTTTTCGTACTTTGCTTTCACGTTTTCCTGCTCTACGTCCTCCCCCACATAGTAGCTGCGGCGGCAGGAGACGCGGCATTCCTTGCGCAGATACCTTGCGTTCTTGTGCTCTTCTTTTTCTTCTTTCTCGGCTCCGACGGTAAGATACCCGTTGTCGAGAGAGACTTTGATCTCGCTCTTTTCAAAGCCGGGGAGCTCGATATCGAGCTCGTAGCTTTGCTCCGTTTCGCGGATGTCCGTGCGCATGCTGTCAAGTTTTTCATCGTAAAACATGGGGCGGAACAGGTCCTCGAATGCGTCGAATATGTCTGTCTGGGGTCTTGTCTGTAAATAATTTTTCATCATTTTTTCTCCTTTTCCCTTGCGGGATATTCCTTTCATTTTATTTATACCGCATTTTTCGGGTTCTAAACGGTCCCACAAAAATTTTTTGCAAAAAAAAGGGGCTCACGCCCCTTTCATAAAATGTTTTTTACTTGTTGGAGTTGTTTCCGTCGGAGACGGCTGCGGCAAACTGCAACACATAGTAGAGCAGTTCGAGCGCCGACAGCACCATATCGTTCACATACTGTATGTTGTACAGGTGGAAGATCTTTTTAATGTCCTCGATCTCCTCTTCGGTCGCCATTTCGTTTTCGCGGAGGAGTTGATATGCCCTTTCCTGCGCCTTTTTTTCCGTTTTCAGCGTCATGAGCGAAAGCACAAACGTGAGCAGGTAGAACAGCAGCCCTACTGCAGAGAGCGCGATCGTCACCCAACCGTTGGTGTGCAGCACGAAGAAATCGAGCAGCGCGCCGATGAGCACAAGAGGGATAAAGGCGAGCGGGCCGAAATTGATGAGCGGTACGAGCCGGATCCGTCTCTTCATGTCGGGATCCCCCTCTTTGTCGAGAATGGCGAGCGCCGCTTTCTGAGTCCCCATCGCAAGTGCGGTAATGCTTTTTTTGTTCCGCGTCAGTCTCCGCAAGCGCACTTTTTTGAAATAGTGGCTGTAACTGTTGCCGAACAGCATGGAGCCCACCGTCTTGACCTTGATATGTTCGAGCCCGTTGGCGTCCAGCACTTTTCTTGCGGCCTCCACGCCCGTGAGCCCGGCGCTGTTTTGGCGGCGGTTGAACTTAAAATACTTCACGCCGAGCACGATGCTCACGATCCCCGAAAACAGCGCAATCAAAACGATCAACGCCCCGACCGCGAGGATGGCAAGCCCCAGCATTGTGTTTCCGTTTCCCACTTCGCTAAGCAGTTCTTCCCAAAAATTCATATATGTTCTCCTTCTTGCGGCGTTATTTCCGCCGCATTTTTTTCATTTCCGTGCGACCCCCGTCCTTCTTGCTGCCTCGGAAACCGCCTTTGCCACCGCTTCATGCGCACATTTTTCATAGGCGTACGGCAGAATGCGGTCACCGCAAAGCGCGTCCCCGACGCAGGAGGCGATCGCCCGTGAGGCGGCCTCCATCATCTCGAAGTTGATCTTTCTTGCCCGCACGTCGAGTGCGCCGCGAAAGAGCCCGGGAAATACGAGCACGTTGTTGATCTGGTTGGGCTTTTCGGAGGAGCCTGTCCCCACGACCGCCGCGCCCGCCTCCAAAGCGTCCTCGCGGGAGATCTCGGGCACGGGATTGGCGCAGGCAAACACGATCGCGCCCTCCTTCATGGAGCGCACCATCTCCTTGGTGACGCAGTTGGGCCCCGAGACGCCGATGAACACGTCCGCACCCGCCATGGCCGTTTCAAGCGTTCCGCGCAGATGGCTGCGGTTTGTGACAGACGCGATCTCCCGCTGTGCGCCGTTCATCTCGTCCCCCTCGCACAAAATGCCCTTTCTGTCGCACATCACGATGTCTTTTACCCCCATCCGGAGGAGATATTTTGCGATGGCAATGCCCGCCGCGCCCGCGCCGTTGATGACAAGGCGGAGCCCGCCGAGGGGTTTCCCGACGAGTTTTGCCGCGTTGAGAAGGGCCGCAGCCATGACGACAGCCGTCCCGTGCTGGTCATCGTGAAAGACGGGAATGTCAAGGTCCTCTATGAGCCGCCGCTCGATCTCGAAACAGCGGGGGGCGGCGATGTCTTCGAGGTTGACGCCGCCGAACGAGCCCGCGAGAAGTTCCACGGTGCGGATGATCTCTTCGGGGTCTTTGGAACGGATACACAGCGGAAAGGCGTCTACATCGCCGAACGCCTTAAAGAGCGCGCATTTCCCCTCCATGACGGGCATTCCCGCCTCGGGTCCGATGTCCCCCAGCCCCAAAACGGCGGTGCCGTCCGTAATGACGGGTACGGTGTTCCAGCGGCGGGTGAGTTCAAAGCTCTTCTCGGGGTCTTTTTGGATGGCGAGGCAGGGCTCCGCCACACCCGGGGTATAGGCGAGGGAGAGCTTTTCGCGGCTGTCCACTTCCACGCGGGGGACGATCTCGATCTTTCCCCGCCACTCTGCATGTTTTTTGAGAGATTCCTCTCTGTAATTCATGGCGTTTCTCCTTATGGTACGACGCCATTATACTAAAAATATTTCGCGCCGTCAAGCAAAATATGTATCCGCGTTGACAATGGCAAAACACAGCTCCGCTTGGAGATAGCGGAGATCTTTGGCGTAGAGAATGCCGTCCGCGATCTCCGCGCCCCGCCGCTCTGCGGAGACAAGCTCTGCGTTCCATGCCGTGAAGAGGCTCTCGGCATTTCCCGCGCGCAGCCCTTTGAGCGCTTTTGCCGCGCCCCGCACAGCCATGCGCGCCTCCTCTTGCGACAGCTCAGCGCGTTCCAGACCGTTTGCCGTATCATAGAGAATGCGCGCGCAGGTCTCCGCCGTTTCGAGGTTGCCCTCTACCCGCCCTTTCAGCGCCGCATTTTTGCCCTCCAACGCAAAACCGGACGGGGACAGCGTAAGAATGTGCGCCGCGATGTCCTTCTCTTCCATGGCGTTTTTTACGCGCTCCGCGTCGGTCTGCCGAAAATAGCAGGCGAGCACGACGCAGTTCTTTCCCGCCGTCTCCAAGCGGAATCCCGCGCCGCCCGCGAAATATACCTGTCCAGCGACCGCCGCTGCCGTCGCATCCTCGCAGTCCCGCACGAGAAAATAGTATTCCCGATCGAAAGAAACGCGTTCGTAGTCCCTTCCGTACCAGCAGAATACCCCGACAAACAGTCCGACCGTCAATAAAAATACCGCAAGAGCGGCAAAAAAGGTCGCCATGCTCCCGCGAAATTGGTTTTTCCGATAGGTTGCCATATTCTATTTTATGCAGAGCCGCGCGGCGTTTATCACGCCGCGCGGCTCCAAACGTATCCTGTTCAAGTTCCTGTTCAATCTCTCCGCCGTAGCATGTCTCCCGCCTGCAACGGATAGGGACAGGCGAAAGAATAGTTCCCCTGTACGAGTTTCGCGTCCGTACACGGCACGCCGTTCCCGTCCCACAGCTCTTCCACGGCGATCTCTTTTCCAAAGTCCGCGTGAGGGGAGAGGATCTCCAACCTGTCCCCTTCACGGAAACGGTTGCGCATTTCGACGAGCACCCGACCCGCCTCCGATCCCAAAACATTGGCGATATAGACGCATTTCCCCTCTGCGGGGGCGTTGGAATAGTCCTCCGTCCTACGGTTTTCGCCCAGCATGTAAGCGGTCGTATAGGGGCGGCGGGCGCAGCAGTTGAGCTCCTCGCCCAGCGCCTCGGAGTATCCGCCGTCCAAAATGCGGCGATAGGCGTTCACGACGGTGGCGAGATAGTATTCGCTCTTCATCCTGCCCTCAATCTTGAAGGAGCACACCCCCGCCTCTTTGAGTTCGGTAAGATAACGGCTCATGTTGAGATCGCGGCTGTTGAGGAGATAGGTCCCCCGCCCGTCCTCTTCGATGTCGTACCATTCCTTTTTCCCGCTCTCCGCGCTTTGGATGCGGTACCGCCAACGGCAGGCCTGCACGCACTCGCCGCGATTGCTCTGCCGCCCGTCGAGATAATCGGAGAGGAGACATCTGCCGCTGTAAGAGATGCACATTGCGCCATGGACGAACGCTTCGAGTTCGAGTTCGGGGACAAAGGCATGGATTTGGGCGATCTCTTTGAGGGAGAGCTCGCGGGCAAGCACGACGCGGACGGCGCCGAGGTCGCGGTACATGGCGGCAGTCTCACGGTTGAGGGTATTCGCCTGCGTGGAAATATGGACGGGAAGATCGGGGGCGACCCGCTTGCAGAGACGCAACGCGCCTAAATCGGAGATGAGAACGCCGTCCGCTTTCAGCTCGGAAAGAAGGCGAAAGTGCCGTTCGAGTGCCGAAAAATCGTCGTTTTTTGCAAAAATATTGGCGCAGACGTACACCTTTTTGCCCAGATTGCGGGCGTAGGAGATCCCCTCTTCCAGCTCTTTATCGGTAAAATTATCCGAAAAGGAGCGCAGGGAAAAGGCCTTGCCGCCGAGGTAGACGGCGTCGGCGCCGTAGTAAAAAGCGATTTTGAGTTTTTGCATGTTCCCCGCAGGGGCCAATAATTCGCACATATCTTCCCGCTTTGTTCCGCCCCCGCCTGCAAAAAGCGGGCGGGGGCGGAAATATATTTTTTACTCCGTCGTTTTTTTGCTTACTTTTCTGCTCACCGCCAACCCCTCGCCGAGTTCGAGTATCTCCGTTCTGAGTTCGGGGTCGGACTGCAACGCGGCGAGATATTCGCGGATATGTTCCACGAGCATTCTCCTCTTTTTGGGCGGCTCGCCGCGCACCCAGCCGAAGAGGAGCACGTCGTCCGACAGGAGCACCCCGCCGGCCTTCAACAGCCGCTTACAGTCGGGCAAATAGCGCAAGTACTGCACCTTGGGACCGTCCGAAAAGATGAGGTCGTATTCCCCGCCGAGCAGGGGCAAAATTTCGCCCGCGTCCCCCTCATGGAGAATCGCACGCTCCGAAAACCCGAACCGCGCGAGATTTTCGCGGGCTTTTCCGGCGCGGACGGGATCGAGTTCGATCCCCGTGTAGCGCGCGCCGCAGACGGAGAGCATGGCGCAAGCCGTCAGCCCCTCTGCCGCGCCGATCTCCAAGATACGCGCGGGGGAAAGCTCGTTGCAGAGCCGCAAGAGATAATCCAGCGTTCCGTCGGCGCAGGTGGGATCGCGCCCCCTTTTCGCCTCTTCGCGGAGGGAGAGCAGGGCGGGATCGAGGGTCAGTTCCATTCAATGCCGCCCGCTGCGGCCCGCTCTTCATACACTTTTCCGAGGATCCGCCCGATGACGGGGAAGGGCGAATCCACCGCCTCCTGCGGGAGCGGTTCGTTGTTGTTCGTGCCGAAAACGCGGTGAAAGATCGCCGTCAGCACTTCAATCTGCCCCTTGTAGAGTTCGGCGTGGGCGCATTGGGTACGGAATTCCTCATATTCGGTGCGGGCGGTGGCAATATCCCCCTCGTCGAGCTTGATGAGGATGTAAAAGTACGCCGTCATGTACTTCCAGCCCTTGCCGCCGTTGTGGCGGAGCAAATCGATATACCGCTTTGCGGCGGGCAGATCGTCGAGCGCCATGCTTGCGCGGATGTACCGCACGATCGCCACGATGCGCACGAGGAAGAAAAAGGGGCTCTTCATCTTTTTTTCGATGAGGGCGCGCTCTTCGTCGTACCTCTTTTCGGCGCACAGTTTGCCGCACTTAATATTGAGATTGTCCTGCATGACGGCTTTGACTAAGAGGAGCAACGCAAACACGGCGGCGGCGAGAAGAACGGCTCCGCCGACGATTTCGCCGGGCTCGCTGTCCAAGACGAGGACGACGATCCCGAACGCGAGGAAGACCGCCGCAAGGATCGGCAAGCCGATATAGACAAATAAATTGCGTTTCATATTTTTTCTCCTTTGGCGTTGTTATTCCGAAATTTCCCGCACGGTCATACGTCCAAAATGATGGGAATGATCATGGGAGATTGCTTTGTCTTTTTGAAGAGATAATTTTTCATGGCGCGCTTGATGGCGGCGCAAAGTTCCTCGCGGTTCCTCGCCCCCACACTTTCGATTGCCTTTTCCACGACGTCTTTGAGATCGCGCAGATATTCCTGTTCGTCCGAAAAGACAAATCCGCGGCTCTCGATGTTGACGTCGGAAAGCACCGTGCCGTGCGAAAGGGCGAGCGTCACGATAAAGACGCCCTCGCTCGACATGCGGATACGGTCTTTGAGGACTTCACCCTTGGAATCTTCGTACCCCTCCCCGTCGATGAGGCGGGACCCTGCGGGAAAACTCTCCCCCTGCGTTATGCTCTCGTCCGTCACCTCCGCGCAAACGCCGATGTCAGGGATAAAGATACACTCGGGGCGCATTCCCGTCTCCTCGGCAAGCAGCGCATGCCGCTTTAAATGGCGGTATTCCCCATGCACGGGGATGAAGAACTTCGGGCGCAGCAGGGAGTGCATGATCTTGTGCTCTTCCTGGCAGGCATGCCCCGAGACATGGATTTTTTCGAGGCTCTCGTAAACGACATTCGCGCCCAGCTTGAACAGGTTGTTGATGACGCGGTAGATCATGCGTTCGTTGCCGGGGATCGGGCTCGCCGAGATGATGATGGTGTCGTTTTTCCCGATCGTGATCTTGTTGAATTCTCCCGACGCCATACGGGTGAGCGCACTCATCGGCTCTCCCTGCGAGCCCGTGGAGACGATGACGATCTCACGGTCGTAGAAGTTCTTCGCCTTCTCCACGTCCACGAGCACCCCTTCGGGAATGGTGAGCTCCCCAATCTTGACCGCCGCGTCCACCACGTTGAACATGCTCCGCCCCGAAAGGGCGACTTTGCGGCGGAATTTCACGGCGATGTCGATGATCTGTTGGAGACGGTGCACATTGGAGGCAAACGTCGCAATGATGAGCCGCCTGTCCGCGTTCTCCGAAAAGAGATGTTCGAGGGTCGTTCCGACGACCGTCTCGCTCATGGTGTAGCCGGGGCGCTCGATGTTGGTCGATTCGCCGAGATAGAGCAACACTCCCTTCTTGCCGTATTCCGCGATCTCGGCAAGGTCGATGGGTTTTCCCGCAACGGGCGTCAAGTCGATCTTGAAATCCCCGCTGTGGAAAATGATCCCGTAGGGCGTTTCCACCGCCAGGGCGAGCGCGCCCGCGATGGAGTGGTTGACATTGACGAAATTCACCGTAAAGACGCCCGCCTTCACCTTTTCGCCCGGGGAGACGGTGAACATCTTCACGTTGTTCAAGCGGTGTTCGCGGAGCTTGCCGTCCACCAGCGCAAGGGTCAGCTTGGTGCCGTAGACGGGCGCCGAGATCTCCTTCATGAGATAGGGCACGCCGCCGATGTGGTCCTCATGTCCGTGCGTCAGAAAGACGGCGCGGATCTTGTGCTTGTTCTGCACGAGATAGGTGATGTCGGGAAATACAAGGTCAATGCCCGGCATTTCTTCCGTCGGGAAGATGATGCCTGCATCGATGACGATGATGTCGCTCCCGAACTCGATCGCCGTCATATTTTTGCCGATCTCCCCCACGCCGCCGAAAAAGAGCACCTTGACGGGCTGCTTTTTGCGTTTTTTGGGGGTACGTTCCTTTGCGGGCTGCTTTTGCGCCGCAGCGGCGGGTGCGGGGCGGGCCGCAGCGCGGGTTCCCCGTTTCCCCTGTTGTTTCGGTTGCGCGGGCGCGGGCGGATCGGCGGGCTTTTGTACGTTCTCGGGGAGCTGCACGGGCGTCCCCTTGCCCTTCGCGCGGGATCTGCGGCGGTTTTTGAGCCCCGCCTCTTCCATCGCCTCCTTTGTGCGCGTTTCGCCCGTATGCGCGGGCGCGGTCGCAGGAGGGCTCTTTTTTGCCTGTTCGCGGTTATACGCTTCGAGCCCGTTCAGGATCGCCAGCTCGATCGCACTCTTTCCCTCCTGCCTGTTCTTACCTTTCTTGTCCAAAAAATATCTCCTTCTCTCCGGAACTTACGCAAAAACGAGAGCAGCGCGCTCTCTTTTCCGAAGAAGTTCTGTTTTTCCATTCATTTCCATTCTATTTTACAACAAAATCGCACAAAAGGCAATATCTTTTTCCCGCTTTTCCGAAAGCCGTACGGATTTTTTTGCGATTTTTATTTAGATAAATATCGAATTATTATATTTTTTATTTAGACGAATATCTAATTAAAGCGTTTTGTGCTCGGGATTGCGCAAATTCATGCGGTGGCGGTTGAATACGACGCCCGCCGTAAAACAGATCATCATCCAATAGAGCCATAAAAAGAAGATGATGACGAGGGAGAGCGCGCCGTATAGCCGCTCCTGATTGGTAAAGTTGAGATAGACGGTGAATGCGCCGGACGCGACCAGCCAGGCAATTGCGGTGTAGAGGCTGCCGAGGAGAATTTCGTATGGTTTACAGCGATAGGGACAGATATAGGCGTTGAGCATCCATGCGGCAAAAAAGCCGAGGAGCAGGACGAGGGAATAGACGATCGGATAGTAGACCCAGGCGGGAAGAAAGCGCGCGAAGTAGTTTGCGCCGAGAAGAACCGAGCCGGCGGCTGCAAAAAAGGCGAGCACGCCGAAAGTGAGTAAAACGGCGGACAGACGCACCTTCCAGCCGTGTTTTTTGCGGCGGTAGTCGTATAAAATTTCCCCGCTGCGGCGGAGATGGTAGAAAAAGCTCGTACTTGACCAGAGGGTCGTGGCGAGGAAGAGGACGCTCACCCCCGCCGTCGCGCCCACCGCGTTGGCTTTTAAGTAGACGAGGAGTTCCCGTGCCCAGCCGAAAAGTTCGAGGTGCAGAATTTGCTCCACGTCGAAGGCGGAGTTGCCGAAAAGGAGCACGAGCCAAAAGGTCAGCGGCACAAGCGACATGATGAGAAAAAAGGTGAGCGTTCCCGCCACCGTCGTATATTTTCCCGCCGAGAGAGCGGCAAACGCCCTTCTCCCCCACCGCCATACCTTTTTCAGCCAACTCATACATACAGTATGCGCAAAAGAAAGCAGAGGAAACCCCCTGCTTTCTCTTTTCTTTGCGTCACTTGACGGTCTTTACAATACGCCAAAAAGCACGGACGAGCCGTGCTCTTTGTTCGTTGTCGGAAAGTTCCTTATTTCAGGATCTTGGAAACTGCGCCGGAGCCGACCGTTCTGCCGCCCTCACGGATAGCGAAACGGAGTCCTTCCTCGATCGCGACGGGCTTGATAAGCTCGACGGTCAAGGTGACGTGGTCACCGGGCACGACCATCTCGACGCCTGCGGGGAGCTCGATCGCACCCGTAACGTCGGTCGTTCTGATGAAGAACTGAGGACGGTAGTGGTTGAAGAAAGGAGTGTGGCGGCCGCCCTCTTCTTTGGTAAGGACGTACACCTGCGCCTCAAACTTCATAGCGGTGGGAACAGTACCGGGTTTTGCGATAACCTGTCCCTTTTCGATATCGGTACGGTTGATACCGCGAAGAAGAGCGCCAACGTTATCGCCTGCCATCGCTTCGTCGAGCTGTTTGTGGAACATTTCAAGCCCGGTGATAACGGTGGTGCGGGGTTTCTCAATGAGGCCCACGATCTCTGCGGGATCGCCGACATGCGCAACACCTCTCTCAACACGGCCCGTAGCAACGGTACCGCGTCCGGAGATGGTGAACACGTCCTCGACGGGAAGAAGGAAAGGCTTCTGGTCGTCGCGTGCGGGCGTGGGGATATAGCTGTCAACAGCGTCCATGAGTTCGAGAATGCACTGGCATTCGGGAGCCGCCAAGATCTCGGCGTCGGAGCAGCCGCTGGTCGCTTTTTCAAGTGCCTTCAAAGCGGAACCCTTGATGATCGGGATGTCGTCGCCGGGGAAGTCGTAGGAAGAAAGGAGCTCGCGGATCTCCATCTCGACGAGATCCAAGAGTTCGGGATCGTCCATCTGGTCGATCTTGTTCAGGAAAACGATGATATAGGGCACGCCTACCTGACGGGCGAGCAGGATGTGCTCACGGGTCTGGGGCATGGGACCGTCGGTCGCCGCGACAACAAGGATCGCGCCGTCCATCTGCGCTGCACCCGTGATCATGTTCTTGACGTAGTCAGCATGCCCGGGGCAGTCAACGTGTGCATAGTGACGGGAATCTGTCTGATATTCCACATGCGCAGTGTTGATCGTGATACCACGAGCCTTCTCCTCGGGAGCCTTGTCGATCTCGTCGTAACGCATCTTCTGCGCCTGACCTTTGCACGCCATAACCATGGTGATAGCTGCGGTCAAAGTGGTCTTGCCGTGGTCAACGTGGCCAATGGTACCAATGTTAACATGCGGCTTGCTTCTGTCGAATTTTGCCTTTGCCATTTTGAGTGATCCTCCGATTATTTTTTATAATTTTTGATAACTACTTCCCGAAGGAAGCGCAGCTATCTATCATGCGATAAAAAGCTGATTTTTGCTTATCGAGGCTATTATACCCCAATCTTTGAAAATTTGCAAATGTTTTTATGCAAATTTTTCCGATTTTGAGAAAACTGCTCAATCTCTCTTCGCTCTGCCCGAGATAATTTTCTCGGAGAGGCTCTTGGGAACCTCCGCGTAGTGATCGAACTGCATGGTGAACTGTCCTCTGCCCTGCGTGCGCGAACGAAGATCGGTCGCATAGCCGAACATTTCGGAGAGCGGCACTTCCGCGTCGATGACTTTCGCGCCGCCCCGATCGTCCGTACCGAGGATATTTCCGCGACGTCCAGAGATGTTGCCCATGAGGTCGCCGAAGTAATCTTCGGGGGTGACGATCTCCACCTTCATGATGGGTTCGAGAAGGACGGGCTGCGCCTTTTCAAGGCCGTTTTTGAGCGCCATGCTGCCCGCGATCTTGAATGCCATTTCCGAAGAGTCGACTTCGTGATAGCTCCCGTCGTAGACTTCTACTTTGAAGTCCATGATCTCGTAGCCCGCGAGGTAGCCGTTCTTGGCGGCCTCCTGGATGCCCTTGTCGATGGCGGGGATATATTCCTTGGGAATGGAACCGCCCACCGTCTGATCCTCGAAGGCATAGCCTGCGCCGCGCTCCTGCGGAATGAGCCGGATCTTGCAGTGGCCGTACTGGCCCTTGCCGCCCGACTGCCGCTTGTACATGCCCTCCGCTTCGACCGCCTTTTTGAAGGTCTCGCGGTAGGCGACCTGGGGTGCGCCGACGTTCGCTTCCACATGGAACTCACGGAGAAGCCTGTCCACGATAATGTCGAGGTGCAGCTCGCCCATGCCGGCGATGATGGTCTGTCCCGTCTCCTGATCGGTATAGGTGCGGAACGTGGGATCCTCCTCTGCGAGCTTGACGAGCGCCATCGTCATCTTTTCTTGACCGGCTTTCGTCTTGGGCTCCAAAGAGAGCTGAATGACGGGATCGGGGAATTCCATCTTTTCAAGCACGATGGGATTCTTCTCGTCGCAGAGCGTATCGCCCGTCGTGGTGTTTTTGAGACCGACGATCGCGCAGATATCGCCCGAATAGATCTTGTCAATGTCCCGCCGCTCGTTCGCGTGCATCTGCACGAGACGCCCGACGCGCTCCTTCTTGCCCTTTGTGGAGTTGTACACATAGGAGCCCGCTTCGAGCACGCCCGAGTAGCAACGGAAGTATGCAAGCGAACCGACGTAAGGGTCGGTCGCGATCTTGAACGCGAGCCCGGAGAAGGGTTCTTCGTCCGAAGTTTTGCGTTCCTCTTCCTCCTCCGTGTCGGGGTTGACGCCCTTTACATGGTCGACGTCGAGAGGGCTCGGAAGGAAGTTGATGACGGCGTCAAGCAGGAACTGCACGCCCTTGTTGCGGTAAGAAGAGCCGCAGAGCATGGGAATGGCGTCCGATTTCAAGCAGCGGATACGCATTCCTTTGATGATGTCCTCTTCGCTCAGATCTCCCTCATCGAGGAATTTTTCCATGAGCTCGTCGTCCGCGAGCGCCGCTTCCTCCGCGAGTTTTGCGCGGTATTCGTTTGCAAGCGGTACAAGATCTGCGGGAATGGGCTCTTTGCGGAAATCCTTGCCGAGGTCGTCGTAGTAGACCTCCGCCTCCATCTTGATGAGGTCGATGATGCCGCGAAAAGAGGCTTCCTTACCGATGGGAAGCTCGATCGGAACGGGATTCGCGCCGAGCCGTTCGCGGATCATGCTCTCCACATGGAAGAAGTCCGCGCCGTTGATGTCCATCTTGTTGACATAAGCGATACGGGGGACTTTATACTTGTCCGCCTGCCGCCAAACGGTCTCGGATTGGGGCTCCACGCCGCCCTTCGCGCAGAAGGTGGCGACGGCGCCGTCGAGAACGCGCAGCGAGCGCTCCACTTCCACGGTGAAGTCAACGTGCCCCGGCGTATCGATGATGTTGAAACGATGCCCTTTCCAGATACAGGTCGTAGCGGCGGAAGTAATGGTGATCCCGCGTTCCTGCTCCTGCACCATCCAGTCCATGGTGGCCGCGCCTTCGTGTACTTCGCCCAGCTTGTGCGTCTTGCCCGTGTAGAACAAAATGCGTTCGGTGGTCGTCGTCTTGCCGGCGTCGATGTGCGCCATGATCCCGAAATTTCTGGTATGTGCTAAATCGTATTCTCTTGGCATAAGTTACTTGTTCTCCTCTCAGAATCTGAAATGCGCAAATGCCTTGTTGGCCTCTGCCATTCTATGCGTATCTTCTTTCTTCTTCACGGACGCACCGGTGTTGTTGTAGGCGTCCATGAGTTCGGCGGCGAGTTTCTTGCTCATTTCGCGCTCGCTGCGCTTTCTCGTCGCAGCCACAAGCCAGCGGATGGCGAGGGTCTGGCGGCGTTCGGGTCTGATCTCGATGGGGACCTGGTAGTTGGCGCCGCCCACACGGCGTGCCTTGACTTCCACAACGGGCGTGATGTTCGCAAGCGCCTGTTTGAAGATCTCCATGGGATCCTGGTTCAATTTTTCTCCCATCTGGGTGAAGGCCTCGTAGACGATCCGCTGTGCAACGCTCTTTTCGCCGTCAAGCATGATCTGGTTGATAAGCTTTGCGACGACGGTGGAGCCGTACACGGGATCGGGAAGGACTTCTCTCTTGGGAACTTTCCCTCTTCTGGGCATGATAATATCTCCTTGAAATGATTTTTTGCGGTTTCCCGCAGGGCGTTTGCCCTTAAAAGTCTGCTTGTGCTTGCCCGCTAAGCGGGTAGCAACTCTTCTCCCCTTCGACAGGGAATACTGCCTACTTTTCGGGCACCCTTTTGAAGTATTCCGAAAAATAGCAGGAGGTTGTTCACACATTTCTTTTTCTCGCCGCTTGTCTCGCCCTCGCCACGCTCGGTCTCGAATGCGTTTGGGCGCTCCACGGGCTACGCGCCAAACGTGAAGCGGCGGTCGTAGCAAAAATAAATGTCGTGATTGCTGCGGTCGTGCGGCGCTTTACGGCAGAAGTGAATTCCGCCTACGCCGCTCGGCGAATGTAGGAATTCAAGTCACGGCGCAAGCAGGGTTTCCCTGTGCCCGCGCACTCCATTTGCGCACACCTGCGCTCAGCCACCACGAAAATTTGTCTGCAAGACAAATTTTGTGAATATTTTACTTAGGACGTTTTGCGCCGTACTTGCTGCGGCTCTGCTTGCGTTTTGCAACGCCCGCAGTATCCAATGCGCCGCGAATGATGTGATACCGCACGCCGGGAAGGTCCTTGACTCTTCCGCCGCGGATGAGCACCGAGCTGTGCTCCTGCAAGTTGTGGCCTTCGCCGGGAATGTACACGGTACCTTCCTGCTTGTTCGTAAGGCGCACCCTTGCGATCTTTCTCAACGCAGAGTTGGGCTTCTTGGGAGAGGTGGTGGTCACCTGCAAGCATACGCCGCGCTTTTGCGGGCACTGGTCCAGAATGGGACATTTGGACTTGAATGCTTCTCTCTCTCTGCCCTTCTTGATGAGCTGATTGATGGTAGGCATCTTGGCAGTTTCCTCCTTTTTTCTTATTTTTCGGAATATCTTCAAACCGCCGGAACGATTTCAAAGAACAGCTTTTCGTTTCCGCCGCAAACGGAATGCGTGCAAAAAAACGCGCCTCTCCTGCGGCGTACTCATGTATTTTAGCAGAGAAAACGGCCTTTGTCAAACGTTTCACGGCAATTTTTCTGCGGTTTTCGTATATTTGCGCAAAAAAATCCCGATTATTTTCTTTGTGGAAAGTATTGACAAATTTTCCGAAAAGTTATATAGTTATTGGCGGAAAAAATTATATTGAAGGAGAAATTTTCGTATGAACAAAATGACCGTGAAAGACGTCAAAGATTGGGCGGGAAAGCGCGTTCTCGTGCGCTGCGACTTCAACGTTCCCATGAAAGACGGCGTGATCACCGATGAAAACCGCATTATGGGCGCCCTTCCTACCATCCAATATCTGATGGAACACGGCGCGAAAGTCATCCTTTGCTCCCACATGGGCAAACCTCACTCCATTTTCTCGGACGAAGTCAAGCTCAACAAGAAGGACAAGGCAAAGGTGGAAAAGGGTGAGACCACCGCAGAGGCGATCATCGAAAAGGCGAAAAAGGACGAGCCCAAAAAGCTCACTTTGGCTCCCGTTGCAAAGCGCCTCAACGAGCTCCTCGGCGGCAAGGTGACCTTCGCCTCCGACGTCGTCGGTCCCGACGCACAGGCAAAAGTCGCCGCCTGCAAAGAGGGCGAATGCGTCCTGCTTGAAAATCTCCGTTTCCATTGGGAGGAGGAGAAAAAGGATCTCGAATTCTGCAAGAAACTTGCCGCCTTCTGCGACATCTATGTGAACGACGCCTTCGGTACGGCGCACCGCTCGCACGCCTCCACGGCGGCGATCGTGGAATACGGCCTCGTCAAGACTGCGGTCTGCGGTTTCCTCATCGAAAAAGAGCTCACCGTGATGGCGGACTCCCTCGAACACCCCGTCCGTCCCTTCGTGGCGATCCTCGGCGGCGCCAAGGTCGCCGACAAGCTCGGGGTCATCTCCAACCTGCTTGAAAAGTGCGACACGCTCATCATCGGCGGCGGCATGGCATACACCTTCCTCAAAGCGCAGGGCTATGAAGTGGGCACCTCCCTTGTGGACGACGAAAAACTCGACTACTGCCGCGAAATGCTCGCAAAGGCGAAGGCGTCGGGCAAGGAACTTCTTCTTCCCGTCGACACCGTGATCACGAAGAGTTTCCCCGATCCCATCGACGCACCCATCGAGATCAAGACTGTCCCCTCCACGGCGATCCCCGCCGACATGATGGGGCTTGACATCGGCGAAGAGACGAGAAAGCTGTATGCAAATAAGGTAAAGACGGCAAAGACGGTCATCTGGAACGGCCCCATGGGCGTGTTTGAAAATCCCACGCTTGCGGCGGGCACCATTGCGGTGGCGCAGGCCTTAGCGGATGCGGAGGGTGCAACGACGATCGTCGGCGGCGGCGACTCTGCGGCGGCTTGTACGCAGCTCGGGTTTGCGGACAAGATCACCCATATTTCGACGGGCGGCGGCGCGTCTCTCGAATTGTTCGAGGGCAAGGTCCTTCCCGGCATCGCTTGCTTGAACGAGAAGGCGTGAGTTCACGCGTTTCTTTTCTTCGCCCCTCTTGCCCACCCCTTAAGGGGTGGGTGTCTCCGAAGGAGACGGAAGGGGTGCTGTCCGAAAATAAACGCCGTGAAGAAATTAGTATGTATGCCTTAACTTAGTTGTCCTCTCGTTCGTTTCATCGGACAAGAAGTTGCAAGTGTGCAACAAATGTTGTCGCGCAGCGCAAAAGCGTGGTTTTGCTCGCGCAGTGATTTGGGAACCTATTTTCTTGCCTCCCCCCCCCGCACAGCGGGGGGAGGGTAGGGAGAGGGGGCACCTTATTTAATCTTCCTTAGATACACCGCCCCCCTTTCGGCTCACTGCGTTCGCCACTTTCCCCCGCTACGCGAGGGACAGCAAAGGTGCACTCCCCCCCCACCACATCTAAAAAATCATCAATAAGGAAACAAAAATGAGAAAACCCATTATTGCAGGAAACTGGAAAATGAACAACACGGCGAGCGAGGGCGCAGAGCTTGTAAAAGCCCTCAAACCGCTCGTAAAAGAGGCAAAGTGCGAGGTTGTGGTGTGCGTCCCCGCCATCGACATTCCCGCCGTCAAAAAGGCGATCCACGGCTCCAAAATCAGGCTCGGCGCGCAGAACGTCCATTTCGCGGAAAAGGGCGCCTACACGGGCGAAATCTCCGCAAACATGCTCAAAGAGTACGGCGTACAATACGTCATCATCGGGCACAGCGAGCGCCGCGCCTACTTCGGCGAGACGGATGAGACGGTGAACAAGCGCACCCTTGCCGCCCTTGCCGCAGGGCTCACCCCCATCGTGTGCATCGGCGAGAGCCTCGAAGAGCGCGAAGGCGGGCTCACCGAAAAGGTGCTCGACAACCAGATCGCCCTCGACTTCCAAGGGATCGAGGACTTCTCCAAGATCGTCATCGCGTACGAGCCCATCTGGGCGATCGGCACGGGCAGGACGGCGACGGACGAGCAGGCAAATGAGACGATCGGTTACATCCGCAAGCGCATGAAAAAGGTGTATGCGGGCAAGAACGTGGGCAAAATGCGCATCCAATACGGCGGTTCGATGAACGCGAAGAACTGCAAGGGGCTCATGGCGCAGCCCGAGATCGACGGCGGTCTCATCGGCGGCGCGAGCTTAAAGCCCGCAGATTTTGCGGCGATCGTCAATTTCGACAAGTAATCACGCCGAAGGCAAAGCGCGCATTGTTCCCAAAAAATGTCATTTCGAGCGTAGTCGAGAAATCTCTACCTTGTCCCCAAAATGTCATTTCGAGCTTGTCGCCCCGCCCGCACGCTCTATGTTGTCTAAGAGCGGCACGAGGAGCCTGCGACGAAGTAGAAATCTCTACCTTATTTTAGTGACGGCTTGCTTTTGGGAGCGGATAAGAGGGAAAATCATGAACAAATATATGAACGAGGCGATCGAGGAGGCCAAGACGGGCATTCTCGCAGGAGAAGGCGGCCCTTTCGGCAGTGTAGTCGTAAAGGACGGCAAGATCGTCGGGCGGGGGCACAACCAAGTTGTCAAGCTCAACGATCCCACCTGCCACGGCGAAATGCAGGCGATCCGCGACGCATGTAAAAATTTAGGGACGTTCGACCTTACGGGGTGCGAACTTTACACCACGGGCGAGCCCTGCCATATGTGTCTTACCGCGTGCATGTGGGCAAATCTCGACAAGGTGTACTACGGCTGCACGGTCGCGGACAATGAGGATATCGGCTTTCGGGACAACATGATGGACAAGATCTTCGGCGG
This sequence comes from uncultured Clostridia bacterium, assembly GCA_947632195.1. Classification (GTDB taxonomy): domain Bacteria; phylum Bacillota; class Clostridia; order Christensenellales; family Borkfalkiaceae; genus Gallimonas. The sequence goes on from CANROE010000011.1 coordinate 34,671, forward strand.
AAGAGACAAGCTGGGAGATTTTCTGTCGGAAACCGAGCGCGGGGAATGCCTCAAACTTTTCAACGTGTATAAAAATCTGAAAAACAAAACGAATTATTAAAGGACGTCAATCAACCGCAACGGGTCCGCAGGCTATGCCTGCGGACCCGTTGCGGTTGATTCGGGGGAGAAATGTAGTTCACGCGTTTCTTTTCCCCCTCCCCCCTTGCCCACCCCTTGAGGGGTGGGTGTCACGCAAAGCGTGACGGAAGGGGTGTCGTCCGAAAATAAACGCCGTGAGGAAATTGGCATTGATGCCTTAACTTAGTTACTCTCGCAGTCGCGTTGTCCAACAACAAGCCGTAAGAATGCGGCAAATTGGGGGCGCTACCGCAGGGAGACACTGCTCCGCGCAGTGTTTGGGGGGACATCAACCCCCACCACCCGCTTCGCGGGAGCCGCCCCCTTCAAAGGGGGCAGCTTCGCCTCCCCCATCGCTGCTCCATAAAATTCTTTTCCGCAAATTATAATTTTCTCCCAAGCGCTTGATAAAACAATTCGATTGGTGTATAATAGCATGGAAAGAAAAGGAGAAAACCGTATTATGAAGAAAATTCCTTATGCACTCATCATCATGGACGGCTACGGGCTCAACCCCGAGCACGAAGGCAACGCCATCTATATGGACGGCAGCAAAAACGTGAACCGCCTCCGCAAAGAATACCCCTCCTCCACCTTGGGAGCGAGCGGCCTCTCCGTCGGCCTCCCCGACGGACAGATGGGTAACTCCGAGGTGGGTCACCTCAACATCGGTGCGGGACGTATCGTCTATCAGGACCTCACCAAGATCACAAAGGCCATCGAGGACGGCGACTTTTTCGGGAACCCTGCGCTCATCAAAGCGATGGACAGCGCGAAAAACAGCGGCAAACAGCTCCACCTTTGGGGGCTTTTATCGGACGGCGGCGTGCACTCCCACATCACCCACCTCTTCGCCCTGTTGAAGATGGCAAAGGAGCGCGGCGTGCCCCAAACTTTCGTCCACGGCTTTATGGACGGCAGAGATGTCTCCCCCACCTCAGGCGTGGAATATGTGAAAGAGCTCCTCGCCTATATGAAGGAACTCGGCTACGGAAAGCTCGCCTCCCTCTCGGGCAGATACTATTCGATGGATCGTGACAACAACTGGGACCGCGAGGAAAAGAGCTACGATATGCTCACCCTCGGCACAGGGATCCATGCGGACGACCCCGTGAAGGCGCTCGACGATTCCTATGCGGGCGGCGTGACCGACGAATTTGTGCTCCCCACCAACATCTGCGAGAACGGCAAGCCCGTTGCTCTCGTACAAGAGGGCGACAGCATCATCTTCTTCAACTTCCGTCCCGACCGTGCAAGGCAGATCACCCGCGCATTCACGCAGGACCCCTTCGTCGTTCCCAAGGGCACGGCGTTTGAGAGAAAGACGGGCTTTTTGCACCCCGTTTACGTCTGCTTTACGGTGTATGACGCAGCGTTCGAGGGAGTGGAGGTCGCCTTCCCCAAACAGAGCCTCGACAACACGCTCGGCGAATATCTTGCAAAGATGGGCAAGAAACAGCTTCGCATCGCCGAAACTGAAAAATACGCGCACGTCACCTTCTTCTTCAACGGCGGCGTGGAAAAGCCCAACGAAAACGAAGTGCGGGTGCTCATCAATTCGCCCAAGGTGGCAACCTATGACCTGCAACCCGAGATGTCCGCGCCCGAAGTTACGGAGCGGGTGCTCAAAGAGCTTGACACGGGCGAGTACGACGTCATGATCCTGAACTTTGCCAACTGCGACATGGTGGGTCATACGGGCGTCATTCCAGCCGCAGTGAAGGCGGTGCACACGGTGGACGGCTGCGTGCAGAAGGTGGTGGATAAAATTCTTTCGATGGGCGGCTCGGCGCTGCTCACCGCCGACCACGGCAATGCGGACAGAATGCTCGACGCGGACGGCTCCCCCTTCACGGCGCATACCACCAACCCCGTACCCGTCGTGCTCATTTCCGAGAAATTGAAGAACGTAAAACTGAGAACGGGCGGCATTTTGGCCGATCTTGCGCCCACGCTGCTCGAAATGATGGGGCTCCCCATTCCTCCCGAAATGACAGGAAAGAGCCTGATTGAGAAGTAAACAATATCAAAAGCACAAAGCCGCCCGCAGCGCAAAACTTGCGCTGCGGGCGGCTTTGAGCGTTGTTCCCTGCGCTGTGCCCAATTTGCCATTTCGCTCCGCTGTCCAAATAATGTCATTTCGAGCGAAGTCGAGAAATCTCACATTATGATATTGCGAACACCCTTCGACAAGCTCAGGGTAACGGGATTCTTAAAATATGTCATTTCGAGCGAAGTCGAGAAATCTCGCCTTATTTATAATGCGGTAGAGATGTCTCGACACGCCTCGTCCCTCGGCGGCTCGACATGACATTTTGGAATGGTGCCCCTTCCCCCGCTGACGCGAGGGCGGGCAAGTGTATATAATAGCGTCATTCCGAGCCGTAAGGGTTATTACAAAGTCCGACATGGCAATTCCCCGAGGGAATCTTGCTACGTCCAAGTACGATCAAAACCAAACCAAAACGTACCAACGTCGGAGCTCGCCGCCCCCCTCTCGCTTTCCTCTCGGAAAGCTCCTCTTTCGGCGGCTCCTCCTCTCCCCGCAAAAATACTTCGTCTTTTTTCGGGGCCCCCTCTCGACAGAACCCGTCTTCCTTTTTTTACGTTACAAGGCGCGCCAGCAAATGCGGGCGCGCCTTGTAATACGAGCGGACCTGTAAGCCGGGTTCTGTCGAGCGCGGTCATTTATCTACACCTACCGTCACCGATAGGCTCCAGCGTTATTCACGGCACTCCCTCGGGCGGGCAACCCATGTGAGAGAGGCCCAAACTTGCATCGGACGGGGTTTACATGGCACGGGGCGTTACCGTCCCGTCGGTGAGCTCTTACCTCGCCTTTCCATCCTTGCTCGCCGCCGCGGGTGTTTCCCGTGGGCGCCCTCTATAAAGAGGGACTCGGCGGGCGGTCTATTTCTGTTGCACTTTCCTTGAAGTCGCCTTCACCTGACGTTATCAGGCGTCCTGCCCTGCGATGCCCGGACTTTCCTCACCGCAATTTCTTGCGCCGCGACCGCGTAGTCCGCTCGTATCGTGTACATTATAGCACATTTTTTCGGAAAAGCTACTCTTTTTTATTGCCGGTTTGCGAAAAAAAATCTGCGCGGGGCGCATCATTGCATTTTTAGTTATTTCTTGGCTCCCCCTTGAGGGGAAGCTGTCATGAGCCTGCGAATGACTGAGGGGGTGTAATGACCAACGACACCCCTTCCGCCTCCTTCGTCGGCACCCACCCCTCAAGGGGTGGGCAAGAAGGCTTATGTCATTTCGACCAAGCCGCCTTGGCGGCGCGTGGAGAAATCTCACATTATGAAAACTAAGGTAGAGATGTCTCGACTACGCTCGACATGACATTTTGGAACTTTGCTCACCCCTTTAAATCCCCCTCCCGTGGAGGGGGTTTCGTCCCGCACATGCGCGAAACAATTTGTTTAAAAAATTTCCGAAAACCCCTTGATTTTTGTCCCGATTATGATAAAATATTTGCGAAGTCATTTCGAGGGGGAAATTTTATGAAGAAAACAAAAATCGTCTGCACGCTCGGGCCTTCTTCCGAAACGGAGGAGATCATCTCCGCCATGGCGGACGCGGGCATGAACGTGGCGCGAATCAACTTCTCGCACGGCACCCATGAAGATCACGCCAAAAAGATCGCGATCATCAAAAAAGTGCGTGAAAAAAAGCATATCCCGCTGCCCATTCTGCTTGATACCAAGGGCCCCGAATTCCGAATCAAAACCTTTAAGGACGGCAAAATTTTCCTCAAAGAGGGAGATACCTTCACCTTCACCTCCGACGAGATCGAGGGCGACGAGACCCGCGTATCCGTCTCCTATAAAAACATCTGCTCCGACATGAAACCGGGGGATAAAATTCTGCTCAACAACGGGCTCATGGTGTTTGAAGTCACCGAAGTGAAAAAGCCCGACGTTATATGCAAAGTGGTCATCGGCGGCGAGCTTTCCAACCGCAAGAGCATGTTTTTCCCCGAAAAGCAGCTCGACCTCATCTATCTCTCCGAACAGGACAAGGCCGATCTTCTCTTCGGCATCGAGCATGAAGTCGATTTCGTGGCATGTTCCTTTGTCTCCAAGGCGCAGGACATCCTCGACGTTAGAAACTTTTTGAAGGAGCACGGCAGTACCAACATCGACCTCATAGCAAAGATCGAGAACCGCGCGGGCGTGAACAACCTCGACGAAATTTTGAAGGTTTCGGACGGGATCATGATCGGACGCGGCGATATGGGCGTGGAGATCCCCTATGAGGAACTCCCCGACATTCAAAAGACGATCATCACCGCCTGCCGTAAAGCGGGCAAACGGTGCATTACGGCAACGGAAATGCTCGAAAGCATGATCCACCAACCCCGCCCCACCCGTGCCGAGATTTCCGACGTTGCAAACGCCGTGTACGACGGCTCCTCCGCCATAATGCTCTCGGGCGAGACGGCGGCGGGCGAATATCCCGTGCAGGCGGTCGCCGCGATGGCGCGCATTGCAGAACAGGCTGAAAACAAGACGGAGTACATTCAATACGTTGAAGACAAAGATTATCTCATCCGCGGGCTGTCGGACGCGCTGTCCCATTCGGCGTGCCTGCTCGCCCACGACGTGCACGCAAAGGCGATCGTCGTCTGCACGAGAACGGGCGGCACGGCGAAGATGGTCTCCCGTTTCCGTCCCAACATCGACATTATCGGCATGACGACGGACGAGAAGAGCTACCGGAAACTCGCCCTTTCGTGGGGGGTATTGCCCGTCCTCTCCGAGGAATACTTCTCGGTGGACGTGTTGTTCCACTTTGCAAAGCGCGCGGCGGTGGAGAGCGGACTTGTAAAGCATGGAGACGTCATCGTCATCACGGGCGGCACGCCCAACGGCAAGAGCGGCAACTCCTCTCTCATCAATCTCGAAACGGTGTAATGCAAAACGGCAATTCCGAGACCCGATCGAACCGATCGGGTCTCAGTATAAATGATTATACGGTGTTCAACTATGCATGATACTGTAAGAATAAAATTGATTGTTTTGTTACTGTCAGCAATCTTGATTGGAATAAGTGTATTGTTATTTTTTATTGATCAGTCGTTGTCGTGGACCACTGAAAAAATTATTTCTTGTGTAATTGTGAATGTATGGTTATTTTTCATTATACCGGCATTGCGCAATTCGTATAATCTGAATCGCGGGAAGTCTTACGAGGAGTGGTTTAAAATGGGTTTTGCATTTGGAGCAAGTGGAATTGCATTCCCTCTTATATTGGCGCCATATTTTGGGTTAGCATATTATTTTACTTTTAAGGATAATTAACAGCACATCATGATTACAAATTTAATAGGGGAAAGTGTTCCGCATTCCCCTTGCTGTCCCTGAAAGGGAAAGTACCCGCATAGCGGGGGAAAGGGTTCCATCCCCTCAGTCGCGCAAACGCGACAGCTCCCCTACAAGGGGCGCCAAGGGTTGCCCCCGCTCGCCTCTTCTGCCCAACCGCATTGCAATATCACAATTTGTTTCCCGCGATCGAGCAGGCGCTGCGCGCAAGCGCGACTTCAAACCGCTCGGGATGTGCCCGATACAGCCCAGCGCAAAGAATGTCCACTAAAAAGAGAGGCGCAAGCCGTTCCCCTCGCCCCTCGCATTCCGCCGAAAGAGAACAGTCCGCAAACGGGTCTCTTCTTCCGATGGACAAGATCTTTACCCCGTGCGCCCGCGCAAGCTGCGCCGCCCGTTCCGTCCCTCCGTCCGCGCCCAAAACGATTAGCAGGTCCCCCTCTCCGCAAGCGGGAATGACCGTGTAGCGCAGGAGCGCGTCCTCTTCCTTTGCGACAAAGATCCCCATTTCAAGCAGTCTGCTTTTGAGTTCGAGCGCCGCAAGTTCCGCCCGCTCGGCGGCAATGCAGGAAATCTTTTGCGCCCCGAGAATGAGCCCCATCGCCTCTTTCAGCGCCGCAGCGTCGAGCTCTTCGCGGCACCGCTCGAACACCGCGAGATACTCCGCCTGTATTTCATAGGAAAAATCTTTCGGCGCCTCTTCCAGACACCCCTTCCCTCCCCGCGCAAAAGCGACGCGAAAATCGGAATATCCCCGATAGCCGAGACGGCGGCAAAGCCGCAGCACGGTGGCATCCGAGACCCCCGCCGCCGCCGAAAGTTCGGTCACCGAAAAGCGGACAAGTCTTTTTTCGTCCGCCCGTTTGAGATATTCCTCCAACTTCCGCATCGCGGGAGAAAGTCCGCGCTTTTCTTCTTCGCTCTCCATGATCCCCCTGCCCTGTCTCCCTTTTCCTTGATTATAGTACGTCTTTAACTTACTTGTCAAGTAATAACGTATTTTTTTGTCTATAATTTTTTTATGGACAGTACAACGAAATTCACCGAGCGGTTCAATGAAGTATTGCGTTATTCGGGGATCCGCCAGACGTCGCTGGCAAAGGCGGCGAACGTCTCCAAGCAATGTATTTCGGATTATAAGGCGGGAAAGAGCGTCCCGAGCCTGGACACGCTCTTCCTCATCTGTAAATTTCTCGACATTTCGGCCGATTACCTGCTCGGGTTGGAAGATTGAACCTTCTTTTGTTTGTATTATTTTTCACGGGGCGGGCTTTGCGATCTGCAAAGTTGTAAAAAGTTTTATGAAATTCTTCGCCCCGACTTGCCAAAAGCGCAGACATATGATATAATTTTTACAATTCCACGGGAGAGAAGAGAGAATGCACGAGGGGCACAGGCAGCGGATGATCGCACGGTTAGAGGATCACGAAGAGAGTCTTTTGGACCATGAGCTGCTGGAAATTCTGCTCTTCAACGCGATCCCGCGCAAAAACACCAACGAGATCGCCCATGCCCTTCTCGAAAAATTCGGCTCCCTTTCCGCGATTGCCACCGCAGAGACCAAGTCGATCGCCACGGTAAAGGGGGTCGGTGAAAGTACGGCGGCATACCTTAGGTGTATTTTTCTGATCAATTCACGCATAAGAGAGGAAAAGCCCAAAACGTTTCCCTCGGCGCGGAACTATGCGGAATTTTCCAAGCTCCTCGCCGAGCGGCTGCGCAACAGGGAAGAGGAGTGTTTGGAACTCTTCGCCACCGATAAAGACGGCAACATTCTCGGGGTGGAATCCTATACCTCGCGCGAACGGGAGCATGTGCGGCTGGAACCCCGCGTCATTACCAAGTTTTTCGCGGACAACGAGCCCAAGGCGCTCGTCATTGCCCACAACCATCTCAGCGGCGGCGCGTCGCCCTCCCACAGCGACGACTTGTTTACCCGCCGCATGCTGGCGGTATGCGCCTTTCACGGGATCCCGCTCTATGACCATATCATCGTCTCCCCCACCGACATGTTCAGCTATCATGCCTGCGCGCGGCTGGACTATATCGCGACCCTTCCCCTCGACCCCGAGCTTTGAGCAAAACCATGAAATCTGTCTTTCAGGGAAAATATAATCTCGCCGAGTTTATCCGTATCGGCAAAATTCTCATCTTCTGCGTGCTGATCGTGGTGGAGATCGCCGTTGCGGTGAGCAACCGTTCCATCACCTCGGCGGGGATCAGGGCGCTATGGGTGATCATTCCCGCAGAAGTCTTGCTTGCGGCGGAAAATGCCGTCAAAATGTGGGGACTGAAAAAGTTCAAATACAAGATCGCCTGCTATGTGCTCGATGTGCTCCTTCTGCTCGTCCTCACCTATTTTACGACGGGCACACTCATTTCCACCCTCTACGTCGTCATTCTCACCGAATTTTATGTGAGCCAGGAAAAACTTTCGGGCAGCATTGCGATGGGCGTATGCAGCGTAGTGCTCTTTCTCGTAGTGTTCGCCGTCTCCAACGCCCTCAAAGGACAGGACGTAGACGTTGGCGCTCTCGTAGCGGGCGCATTCAACGACCTCATCATTCTCGTTCTGCACTTTCTCATCATCAATTTTACCCTCCAAATTTACCGCAAGAACATTGAGATCGCCCGCACCGTAGACGAACTCAACGAGACGAACGAGCGGCTTTTGGCGGCAAATGCGGAGCTGAGAACGGTCGCTGTGCTCGAAGAACGCCAACGCATCGCAAAGGACATTCACGATACGGCGGGGCATTCCATCACCACCGTCATCATGCAGACGGAAGCGGCGAAACTCGTCATCGACTCCGACCCAGAGGACGCCAAACGCAAACTGTTTGCGGCAAACTTGCAGGCAAAGCATGCTTTGGAGGAACTGCGCGAGAGCGTACACCTCCTCTCGGGAACGACAGCAAAGCCCACTCTTCGGGAATCGCTTGAACGCATCATACAGGAATCTTCGGACGGCACCAACATCACCATCCGCAGCGACATTGACGAAGTGCTCCTCTGCGACGCCAAGACGCGGTTTCTATGCAACAGCCTAAAAGAAGGCATTTCCAACGGCCTGAGGCACGGCGGCGCGACCGCCTTCTGGTTTGAATTCAAGCGGAACGGGGACATGGTCAACTTTTTGCTCTCCGATAACGGCAAGGGAGCCGACCTCTCCGCGCTCAAAGAGGGGTTCGGCCTCTCGGGAATGCACCGCCGCGCAGAGAGCCTCGGCGGCACGGTGTGGTTCGAGGCAGAAACGGGCGAAGGGTTTGAAATTCACATTACCTTGCCGACGGACGGCGAAACTAAGGATATGGGAGGAAAATTATGATAAAAGTGCTGCTTGCCGACGATCAGGCCATTCTTGCGGACGGGCTGAAAAGCGTGCTGGAAAGCTGCCCCGATCTCACCGTTGTCGGCGTTGCCAAAGACGGTTTCGAGGCGGTAACGCTATCCGGAGAGCTCTTGCCCGACGTCGTGCTCATGGACATCCGCATGCCCAACATGAACGGCGTGATCGCGACCCGCGAGATCAAGCGCAACCATCCCTCGGTCAAAGTGCTGGTGCTCACCACTTTCGACGACAGCGACTACATTCTGAGCGCCATCAACAACGGCGCGAGCGGCTATCTTTTGAAGGATACCAGCTCCACCGCCCTCATCGACGCCATCAAAAACGCATACGCGGGGGACACTATCCTGCCCGCCAAGATCGCACGGCGGATCGCGGACGCCGCTAAGCTCATTTCGAGCGACCGCGAGATCAAGCTCAAACGCGCCTACGGGTTCTCCGACCGCGAGGTGGAGATCGCGCTCATGCTCTGCGAAGGATTCACCAATAAGCAGATCGCCTCTGCGCTCAAACTCACGGACGGCACGTCGCGGAACTACATCTCCGCGATCTACGAAAAGACGAAGAGCGACAACCGCAACGAAGCGGTCGAAAAAATGAAAACGCTCCTCGGCAGCTGAAACCGTTTGCGATTTCCCGCAACGCCCCGCCATAAGGCGGGGCTTTTTCTGTCAACGGGCGCAAAAATGCGATAGATTTGATACACACATTTTAATGAGTACTTTTGTTCAAATGATTCGTTTTTTTTTCCGTTTTATCACCTTTTTTCGTTTTCCCGTTTGGGTAAGTCTTGACAATGTCCATGCCGTATGTTATAATAAGGGGACCCACAAGGAGAGAGCAAACCTATGACAAATTATTTCGACGAGGCGGTTAAGAGCATTTGCGAGAGTATCCGCTTCGACTCTTCTCTCGCGACTTATTCTTCCAAGTTTCCCTTCGGAAAGGGCGCGGCAGACTGTTTGGAACACTTCCTCACTTTGGCACAGACGCTCGGTTTCAACGTTTTCAATTATGACAATTACATCGGCGAAGTCATTTTCGGCGACGGGCCGGAAGAATTTGCCATCCTGTGTCATCTCGACGTTGTCCCCGCAGGCGACGGCTGGACAAAAGATCCGTTCGGCGGCGTTGTGGAAAACGGGAGCATTTGGGGGCGGGGCGCTATGGACGATAAGGGTCCTGCCATCTGTTGTCTGTACGCATTGAAGGCTTTAAAAGACAAGGGGTTCACCCCTTCCAAGAAAATCAAGCTCATCGTCGGCTGCAACGAGGAGAGCGGCTGGGGCTGCATCGAACACTACAACGAAGTCGCCCACATGCCCGAGACGGGATTCTCCCCCGACGCCGATTTCCCCGTCATCTATGCGGAAAAGGGCATTTTACACCTGCGGCTGCATTTCCCGCTGCCCAATGCGCCCTTCCTTCATCTCGAAGGCGGCAAGCAGGGCAATATGGTCTGCGACCGCTGCGAAGCGACGCCCCGTTCTCTCACCGTTTCCAAGGCGCGGGAGCTCGGGCTCACCGTGCAGAATAAGAAGATCTTCGCCTTCGGCAAGAGCGCGCACGGCTCCACGCCCGAACTCGGCGAAAATGCCATTCTGCCCATCCTCAAATTCTTTGAAAGCAAGAGCGAAGTCATCGCGCGTATCATCGACTGCGTATTCAACGATATTTACGGTTTAAAGAAACTTTCCGACGAGACGGGCTCGCTCACGATGTCCCCCAACGTCATCAAGTATCGCAAAAAGCAGATGTTGGTGCTGGTGGACATCCGTTACCCCGCCACCGTTCCCGTAGAGGAGGTGCTGGACAGAGTCGCGAAATTCGGCGTGAAGTACGAAACGGTCCATTTCCAAAAGCCGCTCTATCACGACAGGAACAGCGAACTCGTGCAGTCCCTTTTGCAGGTCTACGAAGAGTGCACGGGAAAAAGAGCGGAGCCGATTGCGATCGGCGGAGGGACGTATGCGCGCGCACTCAAAAACGGCGTTGGGTTCGGTCCCGAAATGCCGGGCGACCCTCCCGTCATCCACATGGCGGACGAACACATCACCTTAGAACGGGTAAAACTGCTGCTCGACATCTATGAAAGAGCGATCGAACGGCTGACAAAATAAAATTTCGGAAAAAATTATGCCGCCCCGCGCAATGCTTGCGCGGGGCGGCGTTTCCATGAAGTTTTCTATTTCCCTTTCCGCGCACACAGAAGGACGTACACCCCCACGAGGAGGACAGTCGCCGCAGCGAGCACGAGATAGCATGTCCATTCGGGCACGGCATTCCCAAAGAAATACAGATTGCAGTCGAAACCGTCCCGCAGCCCTTTTACGATCTGCGCGGCGGCGTCCAAAGGCAGTCCCGCGCCCGCTTCCCCTATGGCGCTCCCCATGAGATGGGAATGCAGCAGCCCCGTGCCGTAAGTCCCCGGCAAAAACATGATGGCGTTTTTGAGCCCCATTGCGAGATTCCCGATGGGCATGTATGCCCCGCAAAGGAAACCATACGCCGCAGAAACAGTGGCTTGCACCCCCGTCACCGCCCCCTGCGAGCGGAGAAAATGGCACACGACGGAGGAGAGCGCCGTGCCGAACAGGGTCAGGAGAAGGGCGTCGGCGATCGTCAGAAAGACGTCAGCGGCAGAGAGGTGCCAGCCCGCAACGCCGATGTAGATAAATCCCGCCCCGAGCGCGGCAAGGCAGATGGCCGCCGTCACCAGAAAGGTGGAGACAAAGTAGCCGAGCGCAACGAGGGAGCGCGGCACGGGCGAGACGAGGATGTCGTCCGCCTGCCCCGTCACGCGGTCCTGCACCATGATGGTATTGGCGGTAAAGGCGATGGTCACGGCGCAGACGGCGAGAAGAGATGAGATGAGCCAACCCGCCGCGACACTCTCGACGAGGGCGTCCGAGAGTGCGAACCCCTCCGCCACCGAACGGATGGAGTCGCGGTAGACATTCCCCAGAAACGCGACGAAGAGGAAGAGAAGGATGAGCGGCGCCATGAGGGAGACAAAAAACACCCCCTTGTCGCGGAAATATACTTTACAGTTTCTTGCAATGAGATAAGCTAATGTTTTCATAGATGTTTGTAGATTAGCGGTTTTTTGCTGTCCCAAATTATGTCATTTCGAGCGAAACGCAGTGGAGTCGAGAAATCTCACATTATTATAATGCGGTAGAGATGTCTCCACTTCGGTCGACATGACATTTGAGAACGGCGTTTTACTTCCCCCCTTGTTGTCCCTTTTTAGGGAAAGTGGCACGCAGTGCCGAAAGGGTTTCATCCTACTCCGTTCCCCGCTTCCCCGTCACGGCGAGGAATACGTCGTCCATTTTGCCCTTTTCGATCTCGTAGTCGGTAAAAAGCTGCGGGTGTTTGAGAATGAGTTCGGTCGCCGCCGCCGTATTCTTTACCGCGACGCGAAACCCCTCCCCCGCTCTTTCATAGGGCAGTCCGAGGGTGCGAACCTGCTCTTCCTGCGTGTTGTAGAGGGTGATAAAGTCCCCCGTGTAACGGTTTTTGAGTTCAAGCGGCGTGGCGTTCGCTAAAATTTTTCCGCCGTCCAAAATGACGACCCTGTCCGCGTCCGCCGCCTCCTCCATGTAGTGGGTGGTGAGAAAGACAGTGATCCCCCGCACCTTGCGGATGGCGTTCACGGTCTCCCAAACGTTTTTGCGGGTCTGCGGATCGAGCCCCGTCGTCGGCTCGTCTAAGATGAGAATTTCGGGGTTGTGCACGAGCGCACGGGCGATGTCTGCTCTCCGCCTTTGCCCGCCGGAGAGTTTGCCGACGGGACGTTTTAACAGTTCTTTCAGGTCGAACAAGGCGGTGAGCTCTTCGAGTTTGCGTTCAAATTCTCTGCCCGTAATGCCATAGAGCGCGGCGCGGTATTTTAAATTGTCGCGCACCGAGAGCGACTTGTCGAGCGCGCTGTTTTGAAAGACGACCCCGAGTTTTTTGCGCAGTTCTGCGGGAGCCTCGTCCACGTCCTTGCCGCCGACTTTCACCAAGCCGCTTGTGCGTTTCTGCTGCCCGCAGAGAATGGAGATCGTGGTGCTCTTGCCCGCGCCGTTCACGCCGAGAAAGGCGAAAAACTCCCCTTTCTCCACGGTAAAGGAGATGCCGTCCACCGCCTTTACGCTGCCGTAATCCTTTTTTAAGTTTTGAATTTCAATGATGTTCATGATTTTTTTTGTGTTTTCATAATGTTGAGATTTCTCCACGCGCCGCTATCGCGGCTTGGTCGAAATGACAATAGGCTTTAATGTCATGTCGAGCGTAATCGAGACATCTCTACCTTAGTGTTAAAATAATGTCAAGATTTCTCCACTCCGCCTACGACTTGCACTCCTCATAGCATCGTAAACCCATAGCCCACAAGGGGTGAGAGAAAAATAATGAGATAAATCAGCGTGATATGGGGCTGATATTCTATGTAAAACTGCCGAAACGTGAGCCGCCACGGGTGCGGGATCAAGACCCAACCGACAAGGTCGAACACAATGCAGATGCCCGCCCAAACGGCGCCCGTGATCAGTGCCTCGACCGCAGTCGGTGCGGCGAGCCCTCGCATGTAGAGCCAACCGAAGAGCGGAAACAGCACGATGTTATAGAGGGGATGCCACGGCTTGGTCGCTTCATAGCCCTCGCCCATCGAATGGCCGTCCATCGGCTTCATATGTAACACCTTGATGTTGAACACGCAATGCGCAACCCCCACGCAAGTTACGGAAACATAGCACACCCAAAACCACAACATACTCATTCCGAAATTTTGCATATTTTCTCCTTATTGTTTCCTCTTTCCGTCCACTGTTCTCATCTGCGTCATTCCTCCCCCGCGTCATACCGCCCCGCCCCTCCCGTGCGTCATCGTTTTCAAATGTCATGTCGAGCGTAGTCGAGACATCTCTACCTTAGTTTTTATAATGTGAGATTTCTCCACTTCGCTCGCGTTGCTCGCTACGGTCGAAATGACATATAAGAAACTGCGCGCGGGGCGAAATGACGCAAGCCTTTTCCTTTGCCTCCCCCCAACTTGTTGGGGGGAGGGTAGGGAAGGGGCGCCTTATTTTTTGTTCGTTAAACCGCCCCTCCTTTCGGCATTCGCTCCGCTCATGCCATTGTCTCATGCAGGTAGAGCCCCGCATTACTTCGCCTATGGCTCGTGCCGCCTAAGAAATCAGACAGTAGTAAAGCGGGGCACTCATATCGCAATGCTCCATCCCGCTTCGCGGGGGACAGCAACGGACCTACTCCCAAAACTTCGGACGTTTGGGGAAATAGTAGGCATACAGTGCATAAAATTCCCGCTTGAAACACTCCGAGATCTCCTCGTCGGTGGGGGCGTAATTGCCCGTCGTGACGAGCGCCGCCAAGCCGTAAGAATAGATGGTCATGTCGCCGTGAAAGGCGCGCGCCTCTTCCTCCGTCATGCGGTAGAGCGACATCATCTCCGATAAAATGTCATCCAAAAAGGGGTCTGTCAGCACCTGCGGCGTTTCGCAGTCGCGCAGAAAGAGAAAGCGGAACAGCCCCCGCTCCTCCTGCGCAAACTTGACATAGCCCATACCGAACGATTCGTATCGGCTCCTGCCGCCGCGCGCAAGATACCCGTCGATAAAGCGGCGGTAGGCGTTTTTCGCCTCCACGAAAAGAGCGTTTTTCAGCTTCTCCATATTGCGGAAGAGAGAATACACGGGCTGGGTGGAACAGCCGAGCGCTTTTGCAAGCGAACGGGCGTTGAGCGCCCCCTCCCCTTCCGTGCGCACGATCTCCGCCGCCGCACGGAGCGCCTCTTCCCTTGTCAGTTTGCTTGTCCTCGGCATTCCTTCTCCCCTTCCCGCCCGCCCCCGCGCTGTGCGCGGGCGGGCGCCTATCTTTACAGCAAAAAATAACAACCGTTATATAACGATTGTTATTTTATCATGCTTTTTGTGCGCTGTCAAGCGTTTTTTCAAATTTAGTCGTCGAAGTCGCGGAAGAATTTGTCGTTTGCGGCGTTCTGCGTGAACTTATATTGGTAGGTACCGTCCGCGTTCTTTAAAATGACGAATTTCCCGCGCGTGCCGTCGATGTTGTACTCCACCTCGATGTACGTCCGCCCGTTGATGTTCACCCGTTCCACCTCATAGGTGCTGCGAGACGTGCCACTTTGGAGCACGATCTCGTACTCCGTCTCCGTCTGCCCGTGTTCGGTGCCCGTCTCGAATTCGACCGCTGTCTGTTCCACGCGGCGACCGCCCGAATAGGTGGTGTAGATATATTCGGACTCTTCTTCGACCTCCCCCCATTCCTCTTCGGACTCATTCTCGTGGTGAAGCAGAACATAGTTTTGGGTATCGTCCGGGGCAGCCGAAGCGCGGATATCAAGCGTTTCGCTCTTCTCCGTTTCGCCGTCCTCCGTCTCCGAGCGCAGGATGTGGGTGCCCGACATGTAGTAGAAGGTTCCCGCCTCCAATTCCACCGCGCCATCGAGGTAATAGCTCTCTACGGTGAGGCTCTCGCCGCGGTTGTTATCGTCTACCTTCCGAATGAGCGTCTCGTTATAATAGAGGGTGTGTTTTACGTCCTCATTTGCGGCGTTTTTGCCCGTGATAACGGCCTTGAAATCGTACTGCGCAAGCTCGCCCTCTGCGGTGTTTTGGGTGACGACGGTGGTGAGCGCCTGCTTGTTGAGAAAGCTGTCGAGCATGTTGAAGTACTTATTGAAGTCCTCCGCGCTCGCCTGCACGGAGGTGAGGTTTTGCACCATACCGGGAAGGTCGAACCCGCTGTTGTCCCCTGCTGCGGCCGTATCCGCGAGCGGAGCGTTCCCGCCCGCAAGGGAGAAGGAGAGCAGCTTTGCCGTGGTCACCGCACCGACCGCATACACCGCCTCGGCGTCCGTAAGGCCCGAATAGGTCCCCACAACTTCGCCCGAGGGCACCTCTTCGCCTTGCTGTGTTCCGCCCTGTTGGGTGCCACCCTGTTGAGAGCCGCCTTGTTGGGTGCCGCTACCCTGTTGGGAGCCGCTGCCTTGTTGGGTCCCACTACCCTGTTGAGTCGTGCCGCTCTGCGAGCCCTGATTATGAAGTTCCCTGTCGTCGTCATCATCGCAGCCCGCGAGTGCGCCGCCGAATGCCAGCGAGAGCGCAAGCACGCCTACAAGCAAAATTTTTTTCTTCATACACGTTTCCTCCTTGCTGAAATTCTAAATCCTTACTCTTTCATTATATCATATGCCGCAGGAAATTTCAACATTTTTTGCGAAAAAATTTGCCCCGCCGAAATCACGGGGGGCAAATTTCAAAAATACTACTTATTTTAATTCTCGTCGCTTGCGACGGCGGTCTCTTCCGCCATAATATCGCTGTATCTGCCGAGGGTCTGCACGGAGACGTTCTTGTACTCCTTCATGCCCGTACCTGCGGGAATGAGCTTGCCGATGATGACGTTCTCTTTGAGGCCGATGAGCGGATCGCGCTTGGTGCAGATAGCGGCCTCGGTGAGGACGCGGCTCGTCTCCTGGAAGGACGCGGCGGAGAGGAAACTGTCGGTTGCCAGCGCCGCCTTGGTGATGCCGAGCAGCACCCGTTTTGCGGTTGCGGGCACGCCGCCCGCCATGATCGTCTTTTCGTTCTGCTCGTCGAAGGTGAACATATCCACAAGCTGACCGGGCAGCATATCGGTGGTGCCCGCGTTCTCGATACGGACCTTCCTCAGCATCTGGCGGACGATGATCTCGACGTGCTTGTCGTTGATGTCCACGCCCTGGGAGCGGTACACCGACTGCACCTGTTCGAGAATATAGTCCTGCACGCCCTTGACGCCCTTGACGCGGATGATGTCCTGCGGGTTGACGGAACCTGCGTTGAGCATAGCGCCCGGCTCCACCTTATCGCCCGTAGAGACCCGCAGCTCGGCATTGAAGGGCAGGGGATATTCTTTGAGTTTGATGTTCGTCCCCTCTTCGGAGATGATGATACGGTTGAGATTTTCGCTGTTATCGACGGTGACGATACCTGCGACTTCGCAGATGGTGGCAACGCCCTTGGGTTTTCTCGCCTCGAAGAGCTCCTCGACGCGGGGCAGACCTTGTGTAATGTCCCCCGTCGCGGCAATGCCGCCCGTGTGGAAGGTTCTCATCGTAAGCTGGGTACCGGGCTCGCCGATGGACTGCGCCGCGATGACGCCGACCGCCTCGCCCACCTTGATGGGAAGGGTCGTAGCCATGTTCTTGCCGTAGCACTTTGCGCACACGCCGAAACGGGTGTTGCAGGTGAAGATGGAGCGGATGCTCACGCCGTTTTCGGCATACGCGGGAATGGCGGCGATCTTCTTCGCCATATCCTCGCTGATCATCTTATTGCAAGGTACGAGCAAGTTGCCCTCTGCGTCAGTAATATCCTCGGCGGCGAATCTGCCCGTGAGCCGATCTTCGAGGCTCTCGATCATCTCGCCGTTGGGCCCTACGATCGCGCGGATGACGGTGCCGCGAGGTTTCTTGCCCGCGCAGCAGTCCTCTTCGCGCACGATGACGTCCTGCGAAACGTCCACGAGACGGCGGGTAAGGTAGCCCGAGTCCGCCGTTTTGAGGGCGGTATCGGCAAGGCCCTTTCTGCCGCCGTGGGAGGAGATGAAGTATTCGAGCACCGAAAGTCCGTTGCGGAAACAGGACTTGACGGGGACCTCGATCTTGCGGCCCTGCGGGTTGACCATGAGGCCGCGCATGCCGGAGAGCTGCTTGATCTGGTCGATGGAACCGCGCGCGCCCGAGTCCGCCATCATCCAGATGGGGTTGAACTTGTCGTGCGCGCCCTGATCTTTGAGAAGTCCCGCGACTTTGTCTGTCGCGTCGTCCCAGACGTCGATGACGGCATGGTAGCGTTCGTCCTCTTTCAAGAGGCCGCGCGCGTATTTTTTGGAGATCTTCGCAACGTCGTCCTCGGCTTTTGCCACGATCTCCGCTTTTTCTTCGGGGATCTTCATGTCAAAGACGGAGGTAGTGAGCGCCGCGATGGTGGAATACTTATAGCCGCGTTCCTTGATGGCGTCGAGCACGGCGGACGCCTTGGGCGCGTAGCCCGTCTTGAAACACGCCTCGACGATCTTGGAGAGGTGTTTTTTGCCGATGGCGCGCGCACCGCCGATGAATTCGGTGGAGAGTTCGAGTTTGAGGTAGTCCTCGGGGTTCTCGCGCTTGACGAAACCCAGATCCTGCGGCATATTGTCGTTATAGATGATCCTGCCGACGGTGGTTTTGAGGACGCCCGTCACGAACATTTCGCCCGTCTTTTCGTCCCGCCATGCGGCGACATGGCCGCGCAGACCGTTGTTGGGAACGATCTCATCCCGCGTAAAGGTCTTTTCGTAGGGAAGAAGGGCGTCGAACTTGCCCTCGGGCAGCTTGACGGTACGGCGGACGTAGATCTCGTCCTGGCAGTGAATATCTTTGAGCTGGTAGCTCATGAGCGCTTCGTCGAAGGAGGCATATACGGGCGGCACATAGATCTCGCCGTTCTCGTCGGGCCTGCCCTGCTCGTCGTACTTTTGCCCCTCCTCTCTTCTGAGAATGGTGAGGTAGTACGCGCCGATGATCATATCCTGCGTGGGGCTCATGACCGATTTGCCGTCCGCAAGTTTCAGAATATTGTTTGCGGAGAGCATCAAAAACCGCGCTTCCGCCTGCGCCTCAATGGACAGAGGAAGGTGCACGGCCATCTGGTCGCCGTCGAAGTCGGCGTTGAATGGTCCGCAGACGAGGGGAGAAATTTTGATGGCTCTGCCCTCGATCAGGATGGGCTCGAACGCCTGGATGGAGAGGCGGTGCAGGGTGGGCGCACGGTTCAGGAGCACGGGATGATCCTTGATGACCTCTTCGAGCACGTCCCAAACAAAGTCTTTGCCCTTTTCCACGGTGCGCTTTGCGCTCTTGATGTTGTGGCATTTGCCCGTCTCCACGAGCCGTTTCATGACGAAGGGTTTGAAGAGCTCGATCGCCATCTCCTTGGGAAGGCCGCATTGGTAGATTTTGAGGTCGGGACCGACGACGATGACCGAACGGCCGGAGTAGTCCACGCGCTTGCCGAGCAAGTTCTGGCGGAACCGCCCCTGCTTGCCGCGCAGAAGTCCCGAGAGCGATTTGAGTTCGCGGTTGGAGGGACCGTTGATGGGTTTTCCGCGTCTGCCGTTGTCGATGAGGGCGTCCACGGCCTCTTGCAGCATGCGCTTTTCGTTTTTGACGATCATCTCGGGCGCGCCGAGCTCGATCATACGCTTTAAGCGGTTGTTGCGGTTGATGACCCGCCGATACAGATCGTTGAGGTCGGACGAGGCGAATCTGCCGCCGTCGAGCTGGACCATGGGACGCAGATCGGGCGGAATGACGGGAAGGACGGTGAGCACCATCCACTCGGGACGGTTGCCGCTCTTGCGGAAGGCCTCGATGATCTCGATACGCTTGATCGCCTTCACACGCTTGGGACCGGAGGCGTTGCTCTCGATGATCTTCTTCGCCTCGGCGCTCTCCGCGTCGAGATCGACCGCCATCAGAAGTTCGCGGATGGACTCTGCGCCCATGCCGACTTTGAGGCCGCTGTTTTCACCGAGCATATCCTCCGTCTCGCGGAGCTGCTTGTCGTTGATGACCTGCTTATAGGAAAAGCTCACGGCCTCCGCGCTTTCGGTATATTTTTTGAGTTCATCCGCACTTGCGAACTCGGTACGGTTCGTAAGCATCTTGGCGCGGCGGCGAATGAGAGAATAGACCTTCTCCTCGCCTGCCGAGCTCTCTTTCACGGAATAGAGATCGACGACCGCGCCCCCGTTCATGCGGGAGAGAACACTCTGCACGCGGGTGACGTTTCCGTTCAGAATGCGTCCTTCGTCGAAGAACCCGTCCTCTTCGCCGAGTTCGCCCTCCAACGCGCTTTGCAGAGCGGCTTTCGCCTCCTCTTTCTTGGAGAACGTTTTCAGCGCCTTGGGTTCGGTATAGCCGATCGCCGCGACCTGCGCCGCAACACCGTCGATAAAGACTTCTTCGTCGTTGAGGATGTTGAACGCGCCGTCATGTTTTAAGGCGTCTACCTTGTTCAAAAATCCTGCGTCGAGCACGACATACGCCGCAAAGTAGATGACATGTTCGAGCGCTTTGGGGCTCATGTCGAGCAGAAGCCCGATCTTCGAGGGCACGCCGCGGAAATACCAGATGTGGGACACGGGCGCCGCGAGCTCGATGTGCCCCATGCGCTCTCTTCTCACCTTGGCGCGGGTGACTTCCACGCCGCACTTTTCGCAGATGAGGCCCTTATAGCGAATGCGTTTATATTTGCCGCAGTGGCATTCCCAGTCCTTTGTCGGGCCGAAGATCTTTTCGCAGAAAAGACCGTCCCGTTCGGGTTTTTGGGTACGATAGTTGATGGTTTCGGGCTTTGTGACTTCGCCGTAAGACCATTCCCTGATTTTTTCGGGAGACGCTACGCTGATCTGAATACTGTTAAAATCGTTTAATTCGTACATATCTTACCTCCCAATTAGTCCTCGTCGTCGAAGAGGTCGCTGTTGCCTTTGCCGTCGTCCTCTTCCCCGCTGCCGTCCTCCTCTTCGTCGAAGAGATCGCCGAAGGAGAAGTCCTCGCTGACGTCGGACAGGTCGTCCTCGTCGAGATCCTGATCTTTAAACAGCTCGTCCGAGACGAAGTCCTCGTCCTCGTCGTCCGATTCGTCGAACAACGCGCCGATGTCGGCGTCCTCATCCTCGTCCTCGTCTTCGAGGCCGAAGTCGAAGTCGGGCTCTTCTGTTTCGGGAATGGTTCTGTCTTCGCGGGGCTGCTCGTCCTCGTCCTCGAACTCGCGGATGATGAGCTCCTCGTTGTTCTCGGTGAGCACCTTCACGTCGAGCGCCAGCGACTGCAATTCTTTGAGGAGCACTTTGAACGCCTCGGGAATACCGGGCTCGGAGATGTTGTTCCCCTTCACGATACTCTCATACGTCTTGACTCTGCCCACAATGTCGTCCGACTTGACGGTGAGGATCTCCTGCAAGATGTGCGCGGCGCCGTATGCTTCGAGCGCCCACACTTCCATTTCGCCGAAACGCTGGCCGCCGAACTGCGCCTTGCCGCCGAGCGGCTGCTGGGTGACGAGGGAGTAAGGTCCGATGGAGCGGGCGTGGATCTTGTCGTCCACGAGGTGGATGAGCTTGATCATATACATGACGCCGATGGTGACGCGGTTTTCAAACGGTTCGCCCGTTCTGCCGTCGAACACCTGGAACTTGCCGTCCACCTTGCCGTCGGGATTGAAGAGGTTGTTCTCCTCGAAGAGTTTTTCGATGTCTTTCTCGGTCGCGCCGTCAAAGACGGGGGTCGCGATCTTCCAATCGAGCAGGCGGCACACATAGCCGAGGTGCACTTCGAGCACCTGCCCGATGTTCATACGGGAAGGCACGCCCAAGGGGTTGAGCAAAATTTGAAGGGGGGTACCGTCGGGCAGGAAGGGCATGTCGCTCTGCGGCAGCACGCGGGAAATGACGCCCTTGTTGCCGTGGCGGCCCGCCAT
>CANROE010000012.1 GCA_947632195.1 uncultured Clostridia bacterium
AATTAAACAAAAGGACACGGCAGACGGCGTAAAACCGTCTGCCAAAAGTGTCCCCACCGATACCTTACGAGGATAAGACTTCCTGCGGGGATGTCCCGAATGGCGTAATTTTCGACGTCTGTCTGCGGGTTTTTCTCCATGGACGAGGACATGACGATCCGCGCCTGATAGCCGAACAGCCCGCTTTTGCCCGTGAGACAAAATAATATGATGGCGCCGCCTGCTGTTATGGAGAGCAGAACGGAGATCAGGATACGTTTGATGATGTTTCGGGAACGAATATGCCCGTCTTTTGTGTTGATCATAGTATAAGGGGATCCCTCTTCTCGCAAGGCCCTCCACTATAATGTATGAATTTTTTCCGAAATGTGGAATTTTGATCCCCTCTCCACCCTCGGGAGACGAAGGGAGAAACAGAAAGTTGAAAACGAAGAAAGGTGAATTTCCTCTGCAAATGGCTTGACAAGCGATTGAAAATAAGGTATTATAAGAGCAGTGGCGAATTGCTTGGGCCTGTTTCGGATTCGATTGCAAGCGGATTTCGTCGGACGCACGTCGGAGGCTCGGCTCCGTAAAAACGGAAAAATTTTAATTGCTGATAATAGCGAAATCGCCACTCGGAGAGCACCTGCTTCCCGTTTGGCACTTGCGGCGTAAATTTTGCGCTCCGTTCTGTCCCGAAACCTACGGTCGGGAACAGGGCGTCAATTAAGTAGGGAACGTTGTTTTTTGGCTGACTTCCCCCAAAGGACGATGAATTTCGGAGGTATGCCTGTCGGACGCTTGTCTGTGGACCGACGGCGGGCGAGAGTTGACCACAGACTAAACGTGTAGTGTTCGCGGAGGAACCTTGTAAGACCGCAGTTCAACTCTGCGCAGGTCCACCAAACGTTCTGCCGCACATATGCGGCGCAATACGGTGTCAAACTCCGCTTGCCTTGGGTCATTTACGCCAAGTAAACTCCCCTTCGGCAATGCTCGTTTTCCTTGTCTTGCTTGCATCTCTGCGGCAGGACTGAGTAACAAAAACCATTTGGGGGTATAGCTCAGTTGGTAGAGCGCTTGAATGGCATTCAAGAGGTCACGTGTTCGACTCACGCTATCTCCACCAAATCAAAATAATCCGAACTCAACAAAGGTGATCGTAACCCGCGATTGGTTCGGATTTATTTTGTATCTCGGGAATGATAAAATATAAACGTGTCCAGCCGAGGGAATTCCCTCGGCTGGCGTAATTTACTCCACGTTACCATTTGACGACGTTCGCGATATTGCCTCTGCCTTTTCCTGCAAAATTCGTTCTGCCTCTGTCCCTATGGAAATCATCTTGGTTTCGGGATAGGATAAAATATGTAGTGCAATTATACAATTTTACTTGTTACATCACATTGCAAACAAGAAAAGTTGTAAAATTTTGGAAAAACAAAGGAGAATATGTTATGTTTTGTAAAAATTGTGGAAAAGAAATCGACGACAAAGCGGCAATTTGCATTTACTGCGGTGTTTCGACATCCGGAACAGACATCTCACAACGAAAAAAAAACACAAATGTTTTGGCGATCGTCGGGTTCATCCTCTCTTTCTTTATCTCGATCGCGGGTTTAGTCTGCTCAATCATCGGCTACAAGCGCGCAACCGAATTCGGCGGAAAAGGAAAATACCTTGCGCTTGCCGGAATCATTATAAGTGCGATCTCGATGGCGATAGTATTACTTTACTTTGGGGGAACCGCTATTCTTCGAGCTCTCATGAATCGGTTCTGACAATCATCCAATTTCACACAAAACGCGCGGCGCTTGAAAATCAAGCGCCGCGCGGCATTCATTTCATTCCATTCAGTTCATTTAATTTAAAACCACGTCTTTCAAGCTGTCGTACTTTTTCAAGGCGGCCTCTTTGATCTCCTCAAAGTTGAGCCGCTTTTCAAACGCCTCGTCGGAGAGTTTCTTTGCCGCAAAAATGACATCGGTGGAGTAGCGTAAGTTTTTGATATCGTTTAAAAATTTTCCGCTTTGGCGGGTGCCGAAAAAGTCCCCGCTGCCCCGAAGTTCGAGGTCCTTTTCCGCGAGCTGAAACCCGTCCGTCGTCGTTTTCAAAATATTCAGCCGTTCCATTGCGGTCTCGCTCTCGCTGCCGACGAGCAAAAAGCAATAGCTTTTATCGCTCCCCCGCCCCACTCTGCCGCGAAGCTGATGCAACTGCGAAAGTCCGAACCGTTCGGCATTATACACCACCATGATGGTCGCGTTGGGCACGTCCACGCCCACCTCGATGACGGTCGTCGAGACGAGGCAATCGTATTCCTTGTTCTTGAACGCCGTCATGATCTCCGCCTTTTCCCTGTCCTTCATTCTGCCATGGAGGAGGGCAAAGCGCACATCGAAGAGCTTTCCTTTGAGCTCCTCATAGAGTTCTGTGACGGAAGTCACCTCCCCCTCGTCATCGTCGATCTTCGCGCAGACGAAATAGACCTGCTTGCCCGCCTTCGTCTCGCGGCGGATGTAGGCGAGCATATCGTTGTACTTATAGGCGGGAATGACCGAGGTCGCGATCTCCTGCCGCTCCTTGGGTTTATCGGGAATGGTCGTGATGTCGAGGTCGCCGTAGAAGATGAGCGAGAGCGTTCTCGGAATGGGGGTCGCAGACATGACGAGCACGTCTGCGCCGTTCCCCTTTTCGCTGAGCGTATTGCGCTGGGAAACGCCGAAACGGTGCTGTTCGTCGCACACGCAGAAGGCGAGATTTTTGAAGAGGACGTCCCCCTGCAAAACGGCGTGCGTGCCGCAGAGGATGTCGATCTCCCCCATCGCGAGCGCTGTTTTGATCTCCCGCTTTTCCTTGGCGGTGGAGCCGCCCGCAAGATAGGCGACGCGGTAATCGGGGAAAATTTTGCACAGCACCTGATAATTCTGCGCCGCGAGTACTTCGGTCGGGGAGAGATAGACGGCCTGAAAACCGCTCTTTACCGCCATAAAGATCCCCGTGAGCGCGACGGCGGTCTTGCCGCTTCCGACGTCCCCTTGAAGGAGGCGGTTCATGCGCACGGGCGAAGTAAGGTTATCGTAGATCGCCCGCACGGCGCCCTGCTGTCCCGCCGTAAACGAAAACGGAAATCGTTTTTCAAAGTCGGCGACCTCCCGTTCGGTGACGGTGTAGCGGTTGAGCCGCGCCTCGTTTTTGTCCCCTTTGATGAGTTTGAAAGCCGAAATGAGGGTGAAATATTCTTCGAGCGCGATCCGTTCGGAGGCGTTTAAAAGCCGCGTCTGCGACTGAGGCATATGCACGTCGAAATAAGCCTGTCTCAGCGGCGGGAGTTTGTATTTGCGGATGAGCTCTTCGGGAATGATGGTGTTGATGGGCTCGGTGCGAAGGGCCGTGGCAATGCTGTCCCGCAAAAGGCGCTGGGTGAGCGCTCCTTTGAGGGGATAGACGGGCACGAGCCCTTTGAGGCGGCTGTTCTTTTCGAGAGGCTCGAAGGAGGGATTGACGAGGGAGATACGGTCGTAATAATTCTGCACCCGCCCGTAGAAGAGATATTCGCCCGGTTTGAGCCTCTGGGCGATGTAGGGCATATTGAACCACACGGCGGTGAAGTTATCCCGTCCCTGTTCTAGGAGGGCGCGCACGAGTTTTGTTCTGCCCGTGTAGCGGACGGGTTCCACCGAGACGAGGGTGCAGGCGATGAGCGCCATGTCGTTATGAAAGACTTCGCGCACGGAGACGCGGTTTGTCATGTCGAGATAGGCGCGCGGAAAGTAGCGGACGAGCTCCGCCGTGTCGGTAATGCCCAGTTTTGCGAGATCTTTGGCGCGCTTGTCCGAGATCCCGCGAATCGAAGTGAGTTCCATAAAGCCGCTCTCTCCCGCGTAAACGATAAGCGGGCTTTCACCCGCTTATTTTTCACTCCAACGATACCAGATAGTAGTAGACGGGCTGCCCGCCGCTGTGGTAGTCCACGTCGCAGTCGGGGAAGGCCTCCGCGACCTTTGCGGTGAGCGCGATCGCGTCCTCTTCGGTGACTTCCTCCCCATAGTAGAGGGTGATGACCTCGTGCTGGTCCTCTTTGAGACGGTCGAGGAGTTTGAGCACGGTGTCGTCGATGTTGTCGCTCTTTGCGAGGATCTTTTTGTCGTCGAGCCCGATGATGTCCCCTTCCTTGATGTTGAACCCGTTCACGCTCGTGGTGCGCACGGCGTGGGTGACGCTGCCCGCCTTCACATTGTCGAGCGCGTGGATCATGTTCGTCTTGTTCTCCTCCACGCTCGCGTCGGGCGAGAAGGAGAGCGCCGCCGCAAAGCCCTGCGGCACGTTGCGGGTGGGAATGACGTGAATGGTGCGGTTATCCACAAGCGCTTTCGCCTGTTCCGCCGCCAAAATGATGTTCTTGTTATTGGGAAACACGAACACGTTGTCCGCGTTGATCTTCTGCACCGCGGTTGCGATGTCGGAAGCGGAGGGATTCATCGTCTGTCCGCCCTCGATCACGCGGTCGACGAACAGGTCTTTGAAGATGTCCGAAATGCCGTCCCCCGTGCAGATGGCGAGCATGCCCTGCTCTTTTTTCTCTGCGGCGATCTTGGCTTTGAGGGCGCGGTTCTGTTCGAGCATGTTCTCGATCTTGGGACGGTCGAGCTCGCCGAGTTCGAGCGCATAGGTGAGCGCCACGCCCGGGCAGTTGGTATGCACATGCACTTTCACCATTTCGAGGTCGCCGATACAGATGACCGAATCGCCGATGTTCATGAGATTTTCTCTCAGCTTGTCGATGTCGGCAAGGGTGGTGCTCTTTTTCAGGTTGATGACGAAAAACTCGGTGCAGTAGGCGAATTGGATCTCGCCGAGGTCCATGTTGATGATGTCGGAGTTGTCGCCGAAGTCCGCGTCGAGGCTCTGCGCCGCGTTGGCGGCCTCGGTCTGCACTTCGGAGACGATCTCGTCCCCCATGATCGCCGCCTGGAACCCGCGCATGATAGTCATGAGCCCCACGCCGCCCGAGTCGACGACCCCCGCTTTCTTCAAAACAGGCAGAAGTTCGGGCGTCTTGGCGAGCGCTCTGTCCCCTTCCTCGATGATGGCGGGAATGAAATTTTCGTATTCGCGGTACTTGCCCGCGTTCTTCACGGCGAACTCGCTCATGAGGCGCATGACCGTGAGAATAGTCCCTTCCTTGGGAATGGCGACGGCGTTATAGGCAACTTTTGTGCCCGCTTCGAGGGCTTTTGCGAACGCGCGGGTATCCACTTCGGGTTTTCCCACGCGGAGCACGGAGCAGATCCCTCTGAAAATCTGGGAGAGGATGACGCCCGAATTTCCGCGCGCTCCTTTGAGAGCGCCTTTGGAGACGCAATCGCAAACTTCCATAAAGTTGTTGGAAGTGGTGCCCGTGAGCTCCTTCACGGCCGATTGCATTGTGAGGGACATATTGGTTCCCGTGTCGCCGTCCGGCACGGGGAACACGTTGAGCGCGTCCACTTTTGCGCGGTTATTATCAAGCATTTTTGCGCCGACCAGCACCATTTTGCGGAAGGTCGCGCAGTTGATTGTTTTCTGCATGAGATACTCCTTATACTTCTCAGCCTGCTTGTCATGAAAAAGGGCTAAGACATTGAAAGCGCGAAGTGCGTTACAGTCTTAAACCCATGACGTTGACGTTCACGGTATCCACGATCATTCCCGTAAACTTTTCAACTTTATATTTGATTGCTTCTTTCAACGATTCTGCGACGGCCTCTATCGACACGCCGTATTTGATGAGAACATACACGTCGATAAAAATACGGTTACCCTGCGTGGTGACTTTGACGCCCTTTCCGCCCGCGTCTCTTTTGAGGAGCTCGGCGAGGGTATCGGTAAAGCGGCGCGCAACGGTATCCACGATGCCATAGCTTTCCATCGCGGCTTGTGACGCTACCTTGGCGATAGCGAGTTCGGAGATCGAAATTTTTCCGTAAGCATTGCTTGTGCTGACCGACATAAGTTCTCCTCGGGGTAACCCAAAAAAAGCGACTTTCGAGCTACCCGCTATTACCTATTCTATCCTATTATTCCGTTTTTTGCAAGCATTATTATAAATTTTTTCCCGAAAAATCCGAATTTTTTCAAAATCGGCCTCCTTTTTAATTGCTTTTTCCGAAAAGAAATGGTATGATATTAAAGATTTCCGTATTGGGTCTTTCCTTGCGGAAAAAAACAGGAAATAACCGATTCGGAGGTGAAGATATGTCGAGAGTATGCAGCATCTGCGGGAAGGGTCGCACGAGCGGCAACAATGTGAGCCACTCCAACCGCAAGACGAGACGCGCGTTCAACGCAAACGTACAAAAGGTGACCTACAAGGCAGACGGCAAGGTGGAGACCGGCTATATCTGCACGCGTTGCCTCAAAAGCGATAAAGTAGAGCGCGTATAAAATCACAGAAGTAAAAAGACTGCCCTTTCGGCAGTCTTTTTCTTATGCTTTGATGTCTTTTCTCTTTTCTGGCGGCTACGCTGCTTTTTTCTCCTCTTCCTCTTCGGTTGCGGCCTCGGCCTTCCTGCGTCCTTTCAGCAGGAAGTACAAAAGCACGGAGCATGCCGAAACGGCGAGCAGGAACACGCCGCCCGCCACGCCGAGCATGATGAGGTTGCCCCCGAAATAGGCGCTCGTCTCCCCCGCGTGCAGCACGGGATATTGCAGCTCGATCACCGTATAGCCGATGAGGCTGTAAAGCGCGTACACGGCGATGAGTGCGAAAATCACGGTAAATACGATCATCAGTTTGCGTTTCATACCTTTACTCCATCACAAATCCGCCGACAAAGTTTCCCTCTTTGTCGAGGTACCCGAGCTCGCCCTCCGTTACGATCTCCTCCACGGAGCGGTGCTCCTTAAAACGTGCGATCTCGTTTTTGAGTTTCTTGGGGGTGAGGAGCCCTTCGATCTCGATCTTGTTCTCCTCCGCGACGAGCAGGTTATAGAGTCCGAGGGTGAACGCCGTGCAGTTCGTCGTCACCGACCAGCGATTTTTCTCCCGCAGATAGCCGTTTATCTCGGCAAGCCCTTCTGCGGTGACGGGACATGTGACGGAGAGCCTGTCGGTGTACTTCACGCGCTGTTTGACAAAGGCGCTCTCGATATTGAACCACACGCCGAACCGTTCGGTGAGCGACCAGGTACTGATCGTCGCGCTCTCGCCCTGCGCCAAAGAAAAGCCGCACAGATCGAGCGTTTCCCCGCTATTGTTGGTGAGCAGCAAAAAGGCATGCCCGAAGTTGAACAGCCCGAATACCCGCTCGCCGTCGCCGCTGCTTGCAAATACGGTGACCGTGGCGGGCGCGTCCCCGTCGGAGACGACTGTCCGCGTCTCCGTTTTCCCGCCGCATGCGGCGAGCATGGCCAAAGAGAGCGCCACAAAGAGCAGCGCGGCGCACCTCAGCGTCCTTCTTTTTCCTCGGAACTTTTCCATAGTCCGTCCTTTGTGTATTGGAATACCCTCATTATATCAAATCACATGAAAAAATGCAAGCGTTCCGCCGCTTGAAAAAAGTGGATACGAAAAAGAAAAAGATCAACGCCGCTCACCGCAGCACCTCCCGCAGCACGCGCAAGGCGTTTTTGCGGCAAATTTTTTCGGCGACGTCCCCGCCGAATTTTTTTTGCAGTTCGCCGAGAAATTCGGGCATGAAACGCGGGTCTTTGAGATAGGGATTTTCGGGAATGCCGTCGAAATCGCTCCCGATCGCCAAGGCGTCCTCCCCGCCAACCCTTATGATATGCTCCGCATGGGCAAGGAGCGCCGTTTTCTGCCCTTCCGCGCTCTTGTCCGTTGAAAGAAAGTCGGCAAAGAAGTTGAGCCCGATGACGCCGCCGCTGTCCGCAATGAGCCGTATTTCCCCGTCCCCGAGGTTGCGCGGGTGCGGAAATACCGCGCGCGCGTTGGAATGGCTCGCGACAAAGGGGCCTTTCATGACCTTTGCAACGTCTTTCACGAGGCGGTCGCTCCCGTGCGAGACGTCCGCGATCATGCCGAGCTCCTTCATGCGCTCTACCGCGCTCTTTCCGAAGGCCGTCAAGCCCGCCTCATTTTGCGGCGCGCCGAACGCTTCCGCGTTCGGCGCGCCTATCTCATTCTCGAAATTCCATGTAAGCGTCATCATGCGCACGCCGCAGCGGTAGAGCATTTCCAACTTTTCGATGCTCCCCTCGATCGCTCCCCCCTCTTCCACCGTGAGCATGGCATTGATCGTTCCCTCTTCGATCTCCGAGGACTTCCGCACGGCATGATAGCCCTCCCGTTTGCACATCTCGCCGAATTTTTCGCAGAGGGAAACCGCCCGCGTGAACCGAGAGCGGGGATATTTTCTCACATCTACAAAAGCGGCGAAGCACTGCAACATACAGCCGCCCCGCCGCAAATTCTCCTTTGTGACTTGCAAAACGCCCCCGCCGGTGAGGGCGTCGCAATGCAGATCGATATAGTTCATCCCTTGTAGAACAGCCGCACGATGCACCCGAGCGCCCTCGGGAGCTTGAAGCAGATGATCATACTTCCTCCTCGTTGATGATGACGAGCACGCAGCCTGCGGTCACCCGAAAGGAAAAGGTCCCGTCGCAGGCGACGTTGGAGACGCCTCGGGTAGAGCCGTAGCAGAGCCGCAGATCGGCGGACGAATATTTGAGCCCCCGCATATCCATGATATGCGCGTCGCCGCCGAAAGGTAACAGGGAGATCGTTTTCCCCTTCCCGCACGCAAATTCCCGCTCGCCCTCGCCGCAGAGGGTGATTTGTGCGCCGTTTGTCATGAGCACGGCACGGGCTCCCCCCTCTTTTGCCTTATAGAGGAGATGTAAATTGCCGAGAAAGTGATCTTCCCGTCCCCCTCCGCCACCGTAAAAGAGGAGCTCGGCCGCGCCGAGTTCGAGCGCGCGGTCCACGGCGAGCTCGCCGTCCGTCTCGTCCTTCTCGGAGGGGAATTTTCGGAGCGGCGCGGGAACGGGCGTCTCTTCGAGGGAATCAAAGTCCCCCAAATTTTCGTCGATTTTCACCCTCCCCTTTGCCCAGGAGTACGCCCCGTCGCAGCAGATGACATAGGCGTTTTCGGCATGAATTTTGCCGCGATAGGGCTCGCCGTTCAACAAAATGACGACCCTTTCTCTCTCCTCGCTCATCCGCGCAACCTCTTGATCGTCGCCGCCATGTCGGGCGATCTGAACACGGTGCTCCCCGCCACGATGACGTTCGCCCCCGCTTTGAGCACGTCACCTACGTTCGCCTCGGTGATCCCGCCGTCCACCTCGATGTCGAGTTCGGGACGCCCGATCTTCACGCAGTAGTTGCGGAGTTTTTCGATTTTGCGGAGCGTCTCGGGAATGAATTTCTGCCCGCCCCAGCCGGGGTGTACGCTCATGAGAAGGAGCATATCGGCGGTCTCTGCGGCAGGAAAGAGCTTTTCGACGTCCGTCTCGGGGTTGACGACGGCGCTCTTTTTGACGCCGCAGCCCTCGATCGTTTGAAAAAGTTTGGAAAGATCGCCCGCCTCGGCGTGCACGGTGATGATGTCCGCGCCCGCCTCGGCGAAATCTTTGAGGAGTGTCTCGGGGTGGAGCACCATGAGGTGGCAGTCGAGCGGGAGTTTCGTGTGCGGGCGGATGGCCTTGACCATCTGCGCGCCGAAGGTGATGGGCGGCACGAAATTCCCGTCCATCACATCGCAGTGAACGTAGTCCGCGCCGCATTTTTCGAGCCGCGCGACCTCCTCCCCGACTTTTGAAAAATCGCTTGCCAGAATACTCGGCGCAATTTTGATCTTCATACCCTTCTCCTTATTCGTAAAAGAACTCCTCTATGAGTTCCCCGTTCGCTTTATAGTATAATCTCCCGTTCTCGGCGTAAAAGGTTTCGTTCTCTTCGTCCACCGTAAAGGAATAGACGACCTTATAGAGGAAGTCGCATTCGCCGTTTTCGAGGTCCTTTCCGCCGTACATTTTCCCGTCCACGCCGTCGAACGAGCGGACGTTCTTCCCCATATGCAAGGAAAAGACGAGCGTTTCGTAATCATCGTCCTCACTGTGATGAAAGTCAAAGAACTCATCGTCGCAGACAAAATCGGCCTCTTGCGTATTCACGCGCGCCGCGAACGGGCAAGGATACCCCCGCCCCGTGTAGCCGCCGAGCTTGGTGACGGGAAGTCCCATAAACTCATCGGGGATCTCGAAGGACAGATCGCCGCCGTCCCATTCGGGACCGATACAGAACGCGTCCTTACGGAAATCGCATACGCCATACGACATTCTGCCGTCCTCCGAGGTGACGAACTCATAGGAGCGCGCAACGAAGAGAGCGAGAAAACCGATCCATGCGGCGATAAGGAGCAGACCGATCCCCAACCCTACTCCCACGCCGATCCAAACCGATCTATGTTTCTTTTCCATATTTGTCCTGTCGTCTCTGCTCATTTCTCACCTTTCTTGTCATTTCTAGCGTAGCGAACGCCGCAACGGGTCACCGCTTGGCGCCCCTTGCAGGGGAGCTGTCGAGCAGAGCGAGACTGAGGGGTTCTCATAAAACCCTTTCGTCATTCGCTACGCTCATGCCACTTTCCCTTTCAGGGACAGCAAGAGCGCTAATCGTTCTCCTCACGGAATTTTTCCATCGGGAAAAATTCGTGAATATACAAATTCCCTGCGCGAGCAAAACCACGTTTTTGCGCTGCGCGACAACATTTGTTGCACTCTTGCAACTTCTTGTCCGACAACGCGACCGCGAGCGTGACTAAGTTAAACTGTAAAAGAACATTTCCTCACGGAATTTTTCCGTCAGGAAAAATTCGTGAATATCTCAGCTGTCCGCATGCCCCTCCGATGTCGGAGCCCATACTGCGGCGCAAGGTCGCCGAAATGCCCTGCTGCTCCAAAATTTCCAAAAACCTGTGTGCAACGCGCTCCTCGGCGGCATGGAGCGACCGCTCTTTTACCGCGTTCAATCTGATCAGATTGACATGGCAGGGTCTGCCTTTCAACAGTTTCGCAAGCGCAAGGGCGTGCTTTTCGTCCGCATTCTCTCCCGCGATGAGGGTATATTCAAAGATGTATCGCCGCCCCGTCTTTTGAAAATAGTTCGTGCACGCCTCCAAAATTTCGGAAATTTTATATTTGTTGGCGATGGGCATGGTGCGGGCGCGCTCTTCGTCTGTGGTGGCGTGCAGGGAGACGGTGAGATTGAGCGAAATGCCCTCTGTCGCAAACCGTCTCATCTCGGGGACGAGCCCGCAGGTGGACAGGCTGATGTTCCGCGCGCTGATCCCAATCCCCCCCTCTGCGGTGACGTTGCGCAAAAACCGCACGACGTTTTCGTAATTATCGAAGGGTTCGCCGCTGCCCATGAGTACGACATTTGTGACGGCGCGGTCTTTGAGCGTTCCCCCCTCGCTGCGGTTGACTGCCAGAATTTGGCATAAGATCTCCCCCGCCGTGAGGTCGCGCACCCGCCCGCCGAGCGTCGAGGCGCAGAATTTGCACCCCATGCGGCAGCCGACTTGGGTGGAGACGCACTGCGTATTGCCGTATTTATACTTCATGAGCACGCCCTCGATGAGGTTGCCGTCCGCGAGGGCGAACAGATACTTTTTCGTGCCGTCCTCTTGCGAGACGAACGTCTCCGAAATGCGCACGGGCTCGTCCTCGAACCGTTCCAAAAGAGCGGCGCGGAGGGCGGGCGAAATATTCAGTTCGGAAATTTTCTTCCCCTGCATGAGCCCGAGATAAATTTGCGAGGCGCGGAATTTCTTCTCGCCCAAGCTATTTACAAGCTCCGTGAGTTCTTCGCGGGAAAGGTCCTGTAAAATTTCCTTCATACTCTCCTCAGTTTTGCGACGTAAAACCCCGCGCCGAAGGCGGTATCGGGCAGAAATTGCAGTCCGTATGCCGTCTTTTCGTGCGCAAGCGGGCAATCTGCCTCTTCTGCGATAAACTCCGTATGTCCGCGCAAAAAAGCGCCCACAACGCCGTCGTTCTCCTCTTCCAGCACGGAGCAGGTCGAATAGTACAGCGCGCCCCCCTTTTTCACATAGCGGGAGCAGTTCCGCACGATGGCAAGCTGGGTCTTTTGCAGCGATTCAAAGTCTTTTTCCGTCTTTCTCAGCGGGAGATCGGGGTTTTCGGCGACTGTCCCGAGCCCCGAGCAGGGCACATCGCACAGCACGCCGTCGAACTTCTCTTCCCATTCGGGGCGAAAGAGGGTGGAATCGCCCTCGACCGCCGTCACGTTCTCCACTCCCATGCGCGAAACGTAGCTCTCGATGAGGGAGACGCGGTGCGGGTGCAGTTCGGAGGCCGTCACCCGGGCGCACTTTTCGGCGAGCAAAACGCTCTTTCCCCCGGGTGCTGCGCAGGCGTCGAGGAGTCTTTCGCAGGGTTCGACGACCGAGCAGATCGCCACACTCCCCACCGATTGGAAGGTATAGTCTCCCGCAAAAAATCCGTCGTCGCGGATGAAATTCGGAAAGAGAAAGAGATGTTCAAAGGGCGTCGTCTCATGCGGGCGGCCGAGATAGTTTTCCTCGCCGCGCACAAAGCGAACGCTTACACCGTGGCTTCTTGCCGCCATGATCTTTTCGGCTCGTTCCCCGTACTGCTCTTTGAGTTTTTGCACCGCGAACAGCGGAAAATTGTATTTGACGGAGAGTCCTTCGTCCCCTGTGGGAAGCAACACTTTCGTCTCGTCGAAGTTGCGCAAAAAGGCGTTGACAAAGCCCGCCATTCCCCCTTTGCCCATCTTCTTCAAGAGATCGACGGCGGTATCCGTCACCATGTAGCGGGGTTTTTTGAGAAAAACAAGAAAGTAGAGCGCAATTTTGAGAAGAATGCGCACCGGCTGTTTGGGGCTCTTGGGGGCAAAGGTTTTGATACAGAGGGAGAGATAGCCGTCGTTTTCGAGCACGCCGTACACCGTTTTCACGGTGCGGGCGCGGTGGAGCTCTTCGAGATCGGTCTCCGCGAGCGCGATTTTAAGGTGCGCTCCCTCGGCGTAAATTTTGGTTAAAACGCGGTACGGGTCATAAAACGGGTTTGTCAAAGCGCTGTCCTGCCTGTATTTTTCTTCCATTGAGAAAGTCGCGCGCAGACATTCTCCGCCCGCCCGCAGGTTGCAATTCGAGGATGTTCACGGCTCCCTCGCCGCATTTGACGATCAGCCCCTCCTTGGGGGAAACGGAGAGCACCGTGCCGAAGGGCGCGTCTATCTCGCAGGGAACTTCCTCCGCGAACCAAAAGTTCAAAGGAATGCCCCCGATCGTTGCAAAGGCGAAGGGCGCAGGCGAAAGTCCTCGGATGAGGCAGCTTACCTCGCGTGCCGTGCGGGAAAAATCGACCTCGGTACGGCACACCTTTTTGCAGGTAAACCCCTCCCCCTGCTTTTTGAGGGAGAGCTCCCCCCGTTCGATCTTTTCCGCCGCCGTAACGATGAGCTCTGCCGCCAAGCGGGAGAGCCGATCTTCGAGGGTACCGAGGGTGTCGCTGTCGTAGATCGGACATTTCTCCGAGAGCAGAATATCCCCCGTGTCCAGTCCGAGCTCCGTTTTCATAATGGTGATCCCCGTCTCGCGGAGCCCGTCGATGAGGGCGCGGGCAATGGGCGCCGCTCCCCGATATGCGGGGAGAAGGGAGGCGTGGATATTCCACACCCCGAGGGGGAAGGCGTCGAGCACTTCCTGCGTCAGGATCTGCCCGTAGGCGCAGGTCACCATAATGTCCGCATGCAAACTTTTGAGCAGTTCCGTCTCATTTTTGATCTTTTCGGGCTGCAAGACGGGAATACCAAGCCTCTCTGCCGTCTCTTTCACGGGCGAGGGGGTCAAAACGCCCTTTCTTCCCTGCGGCCTGTCGGGCTGGGTGATGACAGCGGAAACGGGAAACGCCTCGTGTAATTTTAAAAGCGGTTCCACCGCAAAGTCGGGCGTTCCCACAAATACGATCTTCATTTCAGTCCTCCGAATCGCGCACATGGCTTGCCTTGTCGGTATAGAGCACGCCGTCGAGATGGTCGAGCTCATGGCAGACGGCGCGGGCGAAAAAGTCCCGCGCGACGAGGGAATATTTGTCCCCTTTCCGATCTTGAAAAACGATCTTTACCTTGGAGGGACGGGTGACGTCCCCCACTTTGCCGCGCACGGAGAGGCAGCCTTCGGGGCCGCACTGTTCGCCCTTCTGCCAGACGAAAATGGGGTTGACGAATTCAAAATACCCCTCTTCGACGTCCACGGCGACAACGCGCACGGGCACGCCCACCTGCGGGGCGGCAAGTCCCGCGCCCTCCGCTTTTTTCAGGGTCTCTTTCATGTCGTCGAGGAGCTTACAAAGTTCCCCGTCGAACCGTGTGACGGGTTTGCATTTCTGTCTTAAAACAGGGTCGCCGACCTGTACGATATCAAGTATCATATTTTACCTCGCGCCCGCTTTCAAAAGCGGGTCAGCTCAAATTGCTCGGATTTTCTTCCACATAGACGACTGTCTTTTTATAGGCGGCGGAGGCGCAGATCTCATAGATCTCTCTGAGCGGCCCGCCGTCCGTGATGCGCATGAGCACCTGATAGCGGAATTTTTCCTTGATCCGCTTAATGGGAGAGTGCATCTTGTTGAAGAACAAAAATTTCTCGGGCTGTTTCGCGTACACGCCTTCGAGTTTCCCGAACACCTCTTTCAGGGCGCTGAGCGCCTCTTTTTCGTCCTCGCCGACGACCATCACCCGCACGATCTTTGCAAAGGGCGGGAACATGCCCGCGCGCATGGCGATCTCGTGCTCGTAAAAGCCCTCGTAGTCGTATTTTGCCGCAAAGCGCAGAATGAAGTTCTCGGGCTCATAGGTCTGCAAGACGACCTCGCCGCGCTCCTCCGCCCTGCCGCTCCTGCCCGCGACCTGCGTCACGAGCTGGAAGGTGCGCTCCCCGCTGCGGTAGTCGGGAAAATGCAGGCTCATGTCCGCGTCGAGAATGCCCACCAGGGTGACGGAGGGAAAGTCGTGCCCCTTTGCCACCATCTGCGTGCCGACGAGGATGTCCGCCTGCCTGTCCGCAAATTGTTTCAGAATTTTATAGTGCCCCTCTTTCCCGCCCGTGGTGTCGTTGTCCATGCGCAGAATGCGCGCGGCGGGATAGAGTTTTTTGAGCTCCCCCACCACCCGCTGGGTGCCCGTGCCCACATAGCCGATGTGCACGCTGCCGCAGGCGGGACAGCCCGACAGCATATGATAGCGCGCGCCGCAGTAGTGGCATTTGAGGCAGTTCTCCTCGCTGTGATAGGTGAGCGCCACGTCGCAGTGTTCGCACTTTGCAACATAGCCGCAGTCGCGGCACAGAACGGTCTGCGAATATCCCCTTCGGTTGAGGAAGAGAATGGCCTGGTTCCCCCCGTCGAGGCAATTTCGGAGCTTTTCGCGCAGGGCAAGGGAGAAGGGCGAAGGATTTCCCCGCCGCACCTCTCTCCGCATATCCACGAGCTGCACCTCGGGAAGGGGGCGCTTGTTGATGCGCTCGGGCAGGCGGACGAGCTCGAATTCCCCGTCCTTTGCGCGCTTATAGGTCTCCACGGAGGGGGTGGCGCTGCCGAGCACAAGTTTGCATTTGTTGTAATTCGCGCGGAGATAGGCAATATCGAAGGTATTGTAGCGCGGCGCGTTCTCGGAGGAATAGCTGCCGTCGTGCTCCTCGTCGACGACGATGATCCCGATATTTTCGACGGGCGCGAAGATCGCCGACCGTGCGCCGATCGCAATACGGGCGCTCCCCTCTCTGAGCCGTCGCCACTCGTCGAACCGCTCCCCTGCGGAGAGCCCGCTGTGCAAAATGGCCGCCTCCGAACCGAAACGGGCGCGGAGCTGAGAGAGCATCTGCGGGGTGAGAGAGATCTCGGGCACGAGGAAGATCGCCGTTCTGCCGAGTTCGAGCTGGCGGGCGATGAGGCGGAGATAGACTTCCGTCTTGCCGCTCCCCGTCACGCCGTGGAGAAGGGTGACCGTCTTTTGCGTTTCGTTGATTTTTCGGAGGGCATTCTCCTGCGCGGGCGTGAGCATGCGCTCCGTGCTTTCCCCCGCTACGCCGCGATAGGGATCGCGGAACACCCGCCGCCGCTCGATGAGCACGATCTTCTTCTCTTCGAGCGCTTTGAGCGCGGCGCCGAAACGGGCGCGCAAAAAGGCGGTATCCGCCTCCCTGTTGTCGCGCAAAAATTCCACGAGCGCAAGCTGCTGCTTTGCGCGGGGAGAAATTTCAAAGGGCTCTTGGGTGAGCCGCGCAAAACTGCGGCTCTTCTCCCCGACCCTGCCCGTGCGCATTTCGGCGGGCAGAAAGAGGCGCAAAATGAGCGCCATCGGGCAACGGTAGCGGTTTTTCAGTTTTTCCGAGAGGGCGAGGCACTCTCGGTTGAGGGCGGGGTAGTCCTCCTCCGCCCGATAGATCTTTTTGAGTTTTTCGGGCGGGAAGTCGCTTTTTTCTTTGACGCGTATGACAAAACCCGTCGCCGCGCTCTTTCCGAAGGGCACAACGACGCGCATACCCGCCTCGACCGTATCATCGCAGGCGTAGTCGAAAATCTTGTCTACATCGCTGTGGGCGATGTCCACGATGACTTCGGCGACCATCTTTTTCCTCTTAAAAAACACACCCCGTGAAAGCGGGGCGTATCTTTCAGTCTCTTGCGCACTTGACCTTGCCGCTCATGATCTCTTTGCAGGCAAGCACGATTTCCTTCTGTTTCCCGGGCAGCTCCAAGGTGCCTGTGGACTGCATTTGCTCAATGATCTGGCGGGTGCGCTTGGACGCCACCACGCAGAGCTCGTAGCGGGAAATGGGTTCTTCTTCCGTGCCCAATTTTCTGACGAGCGCGTCTACCGAGGGTTCGTTTACCATGATCTATCTCCTTTTTATGCTCTGTTTTTTTCTTTTTGATATATTTCGCGGAGCTTTTCTTCCGCCTTTTCCACTTCGTCGTTGAGGACGGTATAGTCGAACTTATCTTGCAGGGAGAGCTCGTAATCCACGCGGGAGAGACGGTCCTCGATCTGGTGGGGCGTCTCGGAATGTCTGTGGATGAGCCGCTGTTTCAGGGCCTCTTTATCGGGAGGGAGCAACATGACGAGCACCGCCTCGGGGTACTCTTTTTTGAGGTTGAGCGCTCCCACCACGTCGAGGTCGAGAATGACCGACCCCTCTTTGAGTTTCTCTTCGATAAAGGAGCGGAGGGTGCCGTAGT
This sequence comes from uncultured Clostridia bacterium, assembly GCA_947632195.1. GTDB lineage: Bacteria > Bacillota > Clostridia > Christensenellales > Borkfalkiaceae > Gallimonas. Next base: position 17,221 of record CANROE010000012.1, read on the forward strand.
AATTCCCGAAGTGGTTGTCATACTCCAAAAATTCCCGGTTTTCCGCGCGCCTTAAAAATTCCTCTTCGCTCAGGAAAAAGTAATGCACGCCGTCTACTTCCCCTTCGCGGGGCGCGCGCGTGGTGCAGGAAACGGAGAAGATGAGCTCCCCTTTGCTTGCAAGCCGCGCTACCATAGTGCCCTTTCCCACTCCGGACGGACCGGATATTACAAACAAGATATTTTTCATTCGAGATTCTGGATCTGCTCCCTCACTTTTTCGATTTCGTTTTTCATATCGAGCGCGCACGCAGTCACGATGCCGTCATTGCTCTTACTGCAAATCGTGTTGCATTCGCGGTTGAATTCCTGTACCAAAAAGTCGAGTTTTCTGCCGACGACGGGCTCTTTGCAGATCTTGCCGAATTCCGCAATGTGGGAAGAGAGGCGGGTGAGCTCCTCGTCGATGTTGCACTTATCGGCAAAGACGGCGGCCTCCGTCAAAATACGGCTCTCGTCCACCTTGCCGCCCAAGAACTCGGTAACGCGCTCGGTGAGCTTTTTGCGGTACTCCTCCGCAACGAGCGGGGCGCGCTCCGCGATCTTTTCGCGGAGAGAGGCGATCGTCTCCATGCGGGACAGCAGGTCGCGTTTGAGCCGCTCTCCCTCCTTAAAGCGCATCTCTTTCAGCGCTTCGAGCGCGGAGACCAGGGCGCTTTTCAGCCCTTCTTCGAGCGCTTCGTCCGCCTCCGCAGCCTCCTCCGTGCGCACCACGTCGGGAGATTTCAGAAGGAAGGTGACGGTGGTGTCGTCGGTGATTTCGGGGAAGGCCTCTTTGAGGCTCTTTGCCGCCTCCGCATAGGCGCGTGCCGCCGCAAGGTCGACATAGAGTTTGCGCTCCTTTTCCCGCTTGTCGAGCACGCTCACAAACACGTCGACATGCCCGCGTGAGAGCTTTTCGCGGATGAGGGTGCGGATCGTCTCCTCATAGGGGTTGAGAATGTGCGGGCACTTGACGGAGACGTCCAAAAAGCGGTTGTTGACCGACTTCAATTCCACGCCGATCTCCAATCCGCCCTCGCGGAACTCCCCTTTGCCGAACCCTGTCATGCTGTACATACGATCATTTTCCTGCTTTTGTCTATGCGGAAAGACCCATCGGGCTTTCCGATAGAGCCATTATATCATATCCGTCTGGATTGTGCAAGTTTTTTACCATTATTTTCTGCCCAGCCGCGTCAAAAGTTCTTCTTCTCCCGCGACGGGGATCCCCAATTTGCGCGCTTTATCGAGCTTGCTGCCCGCCTTCTCCCCCGCGATGACGAGGGTCACTTTGGAAGAGACGGAGCTCGCGCACACGCCGCCCGCTTCTTCGATGAGTTTCTGCGCCTCAGGGCGGGACATCGAGGAGAGGGTCCCCGTGAGCACGACCGTCTCGCCCGAGAACGCGCCCCCCATCTTCCGCTCCTTGACAAAGGGTTCGACTCCCGCCTCTTTGAGCCGTGCAAGTTCGGCGCGGTTCTCCCCGTTTGCAAAGTAATTCAGAATGGCGTTCGCCGTAATGTCACCGATGTTTTCGAGAGCGACGAGCTCCTCGAAGGTGAGCGCTGCGATCGCGTCCACGCTGCCGAACGCGGCAAGGTCGCGCGCGGCGACCCGCCCGATCCCGCCGATACCGATGGCGTACAAAAAGCGGTCGAGGGGAACGTGCTTGCTCTTTTCGATCGCGCCGAGCAGGTTTGCGATCTTCTTCTCCTTAAACCCCTCCAAGCCCGCAAAACTCTCCTCCGTGAGGCGGTAGAGATCGGAGAACCGCCGCACGCCGAGGCGGTCATACAGGAGAGCGAGGGTCTGTTCGGACATTCCCTCCACGTCCATCGCATTTTTGGAGCAGTAGTGGGTGAGTTTTTGCACGACGCGGGGCGGACACTCCTCGTTGGTGCAGAAGAGATTCGCGCCCACTTCCGCGACGGGGCTGTGGCAGGCGGGGCAGACGAGCGGCTTTTCAACGGGCACGCCCCCCTCCTCCTCGGACACGGCTCCCAAAATTTCGGGAATGACCTCGTTGGAGCGGCGGATGAGCACTTTGGAGCCCACTTTCACCCGCTTTTTGGTGAGGTCGCCGAAGTTGTTCAAAGTGGCGCGCCGCACGGTCGCTCCCGCAAGTTCGACGGGCGAAACTTCGGCCAAGGGGGTGAGTTTTCCCGTTCTGCCCACCTGCCAGAGTACCTTGTGCACGGTGGTCTCCGCCTCTTCCGCCTCGAACTTGAAGGCGATCGCCCAGCGCGGGAATTTATCGGTGTACCCCATTTCGGCGCGCACCTTTTCCTCGTTGACCTTGACGACCGCGCCGTCGGTGAGCACGTCGATTTTCTTGCGCTCGATCTCAATCTCGTCGATCGCCTCCGTCACTTCGTCAAACGTCTTGCAGATTTTGAAATAGGGATAGGTCTTGAACCCTTCGCGGCGCAAAAATTCCATTCCCTCCTCCTGCGAGGAGACGGGGTTTTCGCTCATGTAGTTGACGTCATAGAATAAAATTTCGGGGTTCCGTGTCGCCGTGACTTTGGGGTCGAGGTTGCGGATGGCGCCCGCCGCCGCGTTGCGCGCATTTTTGAGCTGTTCCTCGGGGTGCGCCGCGTTGTATTTTTCGAGCGCGGAGAGACGGATGACCGCCTCCCCCCGCACTTCGAGGGTCCCTTGATAGGAAATTTTCAGCGGAAAGCTCTTGACCGTGAGCGCCTGCGCGGTGACGTCCTCCCCCTCCACGCCGTTGCCGCGCGTGGTGGCGCGCACAAAGTTCCCCTTCTCGTAGGTGAGGCAGACGGTGAGCCCGTCGAACTTGTATTCCACGGTATAGGTGGGCGAGCCGTGCTTTTCCACGCGGGTAAAAAAGGCGGAGAGCTCGTCCTCCGTCACCGCCTTGTCGAGGGAATAGAGGCGGGAGATGTGGGTGTGCCGCTCGAACCCCTTCACGGGTTCCCCTCCCACGCGGCGGGTGGGCGATTGGGGCAGAACGGTGCCCGTCTCGCGCTCCAATTCGCGCAGTTCGTCGTAGAGGCGGTCGTACTCGCGGTCGGGCACGCTCGGGTCATCGAGGACATAATATTCATACGCCCAGCGGTTGAGAATTTCGCAAAGTTCCTGCATTCTGTCCATCGTCTTACTCCAAAACAGTCAGCGGCGCAAGCGTCGCAGCTAAGTCCTTGTTCCCCGCGATCTCAAAACGCACGGTGACAATGAGGTTGGTCGTTTCGTTCTTTCTGGCGGTGATCACCCCTTTCCCGAAGCGCGGGTGGCTCACCTTTGTCCCCACGGTAAGGCGGGAGAGTTCCACCCCCGAGGCGGACTTTGTCGCCATGGGCTTTTTTGTCTGCGGCTGCGGCCGCTGCGGCTCGAAGGCGGGAGGTCTCTTTGCCGAACCGAAGGAAAATCCCTCCTCTTCGCGGCCGGAACGGCTGTCCCCCTGTCCGAAGGAGCGCCCTCCCGAACCGCCGTTATAGCCGTTATATCCTCCGTTATAGTTATTGTAGCCACTGTTATAGCTGCTGTTGTAGCCTCCCCTGCGCTCATATCCCCTTGCGCCCGTATCGCGCAGGTCGAGTTCGCCTTTGAGTTCTTCCACAAAGCGGGAGCGCATGGTGGGCTCTCTTCTTCCGTAGAGATAGCGGCTGCGGCTGCGCGTGAGCCACAATTTTTGTTTGGCGCGGGTGATGGCGACGTACATGAGCCGCCGTTCCTCTTCGAGGTCCTTGGGATCGTCGAGGGCGCGCGGGGTGGGCATGATGTTTTCTTCCAGCCCGCAGAGGAACACGCAGCGGAATTCGAGCCCCTTCACCGAATGGATGGTGGCGAGAGTGATATAGTCGCCGTCGTCCATCTCGTCGGTGTCGGAGTAGAGGGTAATTTGCTGCAAGTAATCGGAGAGGCCGCCGTCCTCGTTCATGCGCACGAATTCCTCCACCGAATTCTGAAATTCGTCGAGGTTGGCGCGCTTGGCTGCGCCCTCGTCGGTGCCGTCGAAGTACATGTCGTAAATGCCCGACGTCTTGATAAGGTAGGAGACGAGTTTATCGAGGGGGAGCTCTTCGGCGCGAAGGATCAGATCTTTGATAAAATCGCGAAAACTTTTCAGTTTGCTCTTGGTACCTGCGGGAAGAGGGAGCGTTTCGCAGTCGAGCACGGCGTCGTAGAGGGAAAGTCCCTCGCTGTCCGCATAGCTTTGCAAGGTTTGGATGGTCTTGTCGCCGATCCCCCTTCTCGGCACATTGATGACCCGCTGCACCGCCTCGCTGTCGAAGGGGTTGGAGACGATACGCAGATATGCGAGCACGTCTTTGATCTCCTTGCGCTCGAAGAACTTAAAGCCGCCGAACACTTTGTAGGCGAGATTGTATTTGGTGAATTCCTGCTCGAAGGAGCGGGTGAGCGCGTTGATGCGCATGAGCACGGCAAAGTCGGAGAGGCGGTATCCCTGCCGCACATATTCGGAGATGATACGGGCGCAGTAGAGGGCTTCTCCCGCCTCCTCGTCCGCCTCGAAATAGACGGGTTTCTCGCCTTCGCCCTTGTCCGTCCAGAGCTTTTTGCCCTTCCTCATCGCGTTGCGGGAGATGGAGGCGTTCGCAAGGGCGAGAATGGCGCCCGTCGAGCGATAATTCTGTTGCAGTTTATAGGTCTTTGCCGACGGGAAGGAGCGCTCGAAATGCAGAATGTTTGCGATCTCCGCTCCCCGCCAGCCGTAAATGGACTGGTCGTCGTCCCCCACGACGAAGAGATTCCCGTGCACGCTTGCGAGCATCTTGATGATGTCGAACTGCACGGCGTTGGTGTCCTGGAATTCATCGACGTGGATATAGCGGAACTTGCCCGCGAGGTATTCCCGCGCCTCGGCGTCCTCCGAAAGGAGATCGCGCGCCTCGGTGAGCAGATCGTCGAAGTCGAGCGCGTTGTTGCTCTTCAAGTGGGCATTGTATTTGGTGTAAATTTTGATGATGGCGTCCATGCCGCGTTCGCGCCCGCACCGCGCGGCGTAATGTTCGGGGGAGAGCCCTAACATCTTGGCGTTGGAGATGTGGTATTTTGCGTTTTTGAGCATTCCCTCTTCCTCGAACCCGCACTCTTTGAACGCCTGTTTGATGACGGCGGTGCGCTCCACTTCGGAATAGATGGAGAAATTTTCGTTGAGGCCGCGCCGTTCGGCGTACATGCGGAGGATCTTCACGCACATGGAGTGGATGGTGCACACCCACATGCCGCCGATCTCGGTCATTGCAAAAAGCCGCTCTTTCATTTCGTCGGCGGCTTTGTTGGTAAAGGTAATGGCAAGGATGTTCGAGGGCGGCACTCCGAGGTCGCCCACGAGATGTGCAATGCGGGCGGTGAGCACGCGGGTCTTTCCGCTGCCCGCACCCGCGAGAACGAGCACGGCGCCCTCGGTATCCGCGACGGGCAGCCTCTGTTCTTCGTTGAGTTCTTCCAAAAGTTTCATACCCTTTTATTATAGCACTTTCCCGCAAAAAAGGCAAGTATCCGCGCGGGAAAAACGGCGCTCAGGTGCGGCCTTTGAGTTCAAACTCATACTCCCGTTTGAACCTTTCGAGCGCGCGCAGATATTTTTCGGAAAGTTCGAGGGTATAGCGCTGTTTTTCGGCATAGGAGAGGGTGGCGTAGTACTCCTTGTCGGTCAGCCTCCCGATGGCGTCGGAGACTTCCCCCTCGCTGAGGAGAAGGTCTCGGACTTTGAGATAAAATTCGTCCTTTGTCTCCCCTCTGATCTGCGTCTCCACCTTTTCGCGGTAGTAGCGCTCCATCTTCCCCTCATTGATACCCTGCTGCTTGGCATGGGAACGCTCGCTGTCGAGTTTTTCCCCGAATTCCTGCCAAAATCCCTTCTTCATACGCGCTTTCGCTTCTTTGGCAAGCGTTTTCCATGTACGTTCCATAGCGGCTCCTTTGATGAGGCTTTCCCTTTTTCGACAATATTTGCAAAAAAAATCCGTAACGGAACCGTTACGGATCTTTCTCAGTTTCTGCTTCTCTTTCTTGCAGCTTCGGACTTCTTTCTCTTTTTGACGGAAGGTTTCTCGTAGAACTCTTTCTTACGGAGATCGCCGATGATGCCGTCGCGGGAGCACTTTCTCTTGAAACGGCGCAGTGCGCTCTCCAAGTTTTCGTTTTCACCGACTCTGATCGTGGACATCCTTTTCTCAACCCTCCTTCGCCGAAGCACTTATTTGCGAATATTATAGCAAACCCTTCCGCTCTTGTCAATTTTTTTCGTCTGCAATTTTGCGGAATTTCTAAAATTTTTCGGGCGGAAAAAATTGCGGGACCCTTAAATCGACCTGATCGCCTCCACGGGCTTTTTGCGTACGGTGAGAAAGACGGGCACCGTTGTGGAGATCGCCGCCGTCACGAGGGCAACGGCGAGCACGATGAGCATATTCGCCCAACCGAACAGGAAGAAGGGATAGGTCAAAACTTTCAAATCGATCATGACGCTGTTTGCGATGGCGCAGGCGGCGAGGCTGCCGAGGCACCCGAGCACGAAACTCAGCAGGGTGATGGCGAGCCCTTCCACCATGAATATCTTGAACACGTCGATCCCTCTCGCCCCCACCGCACGCAGGACGCCGATGTCCTTCTTTTTCGCATTGATACTCGCCGAGATGAAGTTGAACAGGAGGAGCGCCGCAAAGACGGCGAGGATCGCTGCGGCAGGTCCCACGAGCGAAAACAGCGTGTTGAGCGTCATCTCGCCCGCAGCGATGTCCCAGGTAAACTCATAGGGGGTAAAGTAGTACACGTCACGCGTCTCGTCGACCTCTCTCTGATAGCTCATGAGGGTGTTACAGCGGCTCTTGCGGTCCACGTTCAAAGTGGAGTACAGCCCCGCATAGAGCAAGCTGTTTTCCACGTCCTCTTGGTAAGAAGTTTGCCATCCCATGCGGCGGGCCTCGCGCATAGCGCCGTCATAGTTCAGCGGAGCGACGTCGACGTCCTTGTTCTCTTCATAGAAACTATCCGCAACAATGCCGAGCGAGGAGAAGGAATAGCGGAAAATTTTGCCGAACAATTCTATCTCTTCTTGACCGAAATCCCCAGATCCGTCTTTCAGGCCGTCGTATGCGGAGAAGTCTTCGCCCGTGTCCAGCAGTCCCACCACTGTGAGATAGATCCTCGTAGGTCCCGACACTGCCGCGATGAGTTTCCCTTCGAGATCGGAAAAGCTCTTGACCGGCAAGGGAATTTCGTCCGCCGCGCAATAGCCGTAACAGCAGAAGGCCTCAAAGAGCGCCGTGGAGATGACGACTTCGCTCCTCCCCGACGTGGCGGGCTGCGGCCATCTGCCCTCTTTCAATACAAAGGACGTCTTGCTTTGAATATCGGACGCCCGCGCAAACCCATTCAGAATGCGCGTGTTGCTGTAATATGCCGTTGACCCGTAGCTCGCGTCGCCCACTCCCATCATGGAAGATTTGAGCTCAAAGGTTCCGAGGTCGAAATCGAACATGGGCACAAATTCCATTTCGGGGTGTTCCGCCTCGATGATGGCGATGTCGTGTTCGTCGAAATGCAGCCTTTGCCCGCGGTTGACGGGGAAATACGGGATCGCGTCTGCATTGGTCGATTTTGAGTATCTATACCCTTTTTTCTGCAAGACTGCGGCCACAAAGTCCGAACTGTACAGCGTCGTGGCGCATACTTCCTGCTCGTTGTAGGTGATGAGCGTGGAAAAGATGCCGAACACGATGAAGGCGATCGTCGCAAGGAGGGTGGTAAAGACGAGGCGGACGGGCTTGAATTTGAGCCCGGAGATTCCCATCTTCACCGCATAGCGCATGGGGAATTTGGAGCGGAGGAAGTTGCTCGTATCCTCTTCGCGCGGCTTTTCTTCCGCCTTCGTCTCGGAGAAAACCGCCTTGCGCTCCGCCTGTGCCGCCTGCTCCTGCGCCGAAATGACGACGCTCCCCTTGTGCCGTTTCAAGAAGGAAACGACCTTCTGCGTCTCCTCCTCGCTGAGCGCCGCGCCGCAGGCGACCGTCAGAGACTTCTCTCCCTCGATGAGATTGCTCACGAAGGTTTCCTCGCCGCTGCGGCTCATGTCCGAGACGATCTTGCCGTCTTTGAGCTCGATGATACGGTCGGCGTACCGCTCGGCAAATTCCCTGTCGTGGGAGACCACGACGACGAGCTTTTCCTCGGAGAGCTTTTTCAAAGTATCGAACACTTGCATGCCCGTCGAAGAATCGAGCGCGCCGGTGGGCTCGTCCGCCATGATGATCTCGGGGTTTTTGATGAGGGCGCGGGCGATGGCAACGCGCTGTTTTTGCCCGCCCGAGAGGGTGTTGGGACGGCGGTCGCCGTACCCCTTTAGGTCGACCTTTTCGAGGATCGAATCCACGACCTCCTTCTCGCGCGGCTTGCCTTGCAGTTCGACGGCGAGCGCCAGATTCTCCGCCACGGTGAGCTCATTCAGAATATTGTACTCCTGAAAGATGAACCCGAGGTAGGTATTGCGGTAGCTGTCGAAATCGCTCGGCGTAAAATCTTTGGAGGACTTGCCTTTGACGATGACTTCCCCTTCGTCGGGGCTGTCGAGCCCGCCCGAGACATTGAGGAGGGTCGATTTCCCGCTGCCCGACTTCCCGAGCAAAAACACCATGCCCTTTTCGGGAAAGTCCACCGAGATGTGGTCGAGTGCGGTGACCGTCTCCCCCTTCGTCGTATATCGCTTGACTAAGTTTTTGACCTGTAACATACTCCCCCTCCTGCCTGAGTGTCGTTCGCTTTATGAAATAATACCCCCTGCGGAAAATTTTGTCAACGTTCGGCAGGGGCGCGCAAAGAGATTTCACACAATTTTAATAAAATTCGTCGAGAATGGGCTCCGCCGCCCGCTCCATGAATCCCCTCGTGCAATAGAGGGTGAGCACGGTAAAGCGGTCGCGGATCTTGTACGCCTCGAAGAGCATTTTTTTGACCGTCTCGCGGGAGACGCCGAGCTCGGAAAAGCGCACGGGACAGCCGAGGCTCCCCAAAATTTGCAAGACGTATTGCGATTCGGGCAGTTTTTCCGCCTCTTCGTACACCTCTTCGCAGCCCTCGAAGGCGGGAAATTCTTTCAGATGATGATACAGCCACAGCGACACGGCGGTGCCCAAGCCCACTTTGACGCCGTGGAGGGGAATGCGCTCCCCGCGCCGCAGAAAGTCCATTTCGAGGAAGTGGCTCATGTGGTGCTCCGCGCCCGAGGCGGGGCGGGAATTGCCCGAAATCACCATGGCGTACCCCGAGATGAGGAGGGCGTTCATGAGCATTTCCACCCCCTTCTCTTCCCCCTTGATGAGGGCGGGCACGCTCTCATCGCACGCCTTTACCGCCTCGTACATGAGGTTTGCCGCCTCCGTGTTGTACTCCTCGCCCGTCAGGACGTGGGAGATACGCCAATCGGTGAGGCAGCAATACTTCGCGAGAATGTCCCCCACCCCCGCGCCGATCATCATGCGGGGCGCGGCTTTCAGAACGGAATAGTCGATCAAAATGTCCTTTGCGACCTGCGCATTCCTCGTGATCTTGAACCCCTTTTCGATGAGCGGCGTGACGCCCGAAGTAAAGCCGTCCATCGACGGAGCGGTCGCAAAGACGCCGCTCGGTTTTCCGAGCAAAAAGCCCGCCCGTTTGCAGACGTCGTTGAGCGTCCCCGCGCCGACGGCGAGAAGATAGTCGGCTTTCTCTCCCGCCTTCCTTGCGGTCTCCACCGTCTTTTCGTCCGCGACGGGCTCCCGCTCGGCAAAGGAGAGAGGCAGAACGTGCGCGCCGCTCCCCTCCAAAGAAGATACAATCTTTTGAGAAATGGGCAGGGTGTTTTCGTCGGTGACGACGAGCACCTTTTTGCCTGCGGCGGACTGCAAAAAGCGGGGAAAGTTTCCTCCTTCCCCCACTTCCGCATTCACGCCGAATTTTTGCGATAATTCTCCGATATCCATGACCTTACCCTGTCAAGGTATTTACCTTGACACCCTATGTTTTTCCCTTCAAATCCTATGTTCTCTGTCAAGGTATTTCCCTTGACACCCCCATGATTTATTTGACGGAGGCGAGCAATTTCTCGACGTCCGCCTTGACGAGGGCGAGCTCATCGCCGGCCGCATTTTCGTCCTTTGCGCGGATGGAGAAGTAAATTTTCAGCTTGGGCTCGGTGCCGCTCGGCCGCACGCAGACAAAGCTGCCGCCTTCGAGCTCGTAATAGACGCAGTTGCACTTGGGGATATTGAGCGCCGTCACCGTGCCGTCTTTTTCTCTGCGCACGTCCTTGGAATAGTCGCGCACCGCCTCCACGCCGAAGGAGCCGAATTTTTCCACGCTCACCGTTTTGAGCGCGTCCACCACGGCGTTCATCTCCTTCATCGCATTCAGACCCGAATATTGAATCGATATGTTGCAGTCGAGCACAAAGCCGTACTTTGCATAAATTTCCTGCAATCTTTGATAGACCGTCTTGCCGATGTAGGTGTAGTAGCACACCATTTCGGCGCAGAGCATACTTGCGACGACCGCGTCCTTGTCCCGCGCGTGAGTGCCGCGCAAATATCCGCACGATTCCTCGAACCCGAACACATAGGTGTGCGAGCCGTCCTGCTCCCATTGCTTGATCTTCTCGCCGATGAACTTGAACCCGACAGGAGTTTCAAAGAGCGCCACGCCGAATTCCTCGCAGATGGCCTTTGCCATGCCCGTGGAGACGAACGACTTGACGACGGCCGCATTTTCGGGCAGCGCGTTCTCCTCTTTGAGCCGCGTGAGAATGTAGTCGAGGAGCAAAATGCCCACCTGGTTGCCCGAGAGCGCCAAAAATTCCCCCTTCTCGTTCTTGACGGCGACCCCCAAACGGTCGGAATCGGGGTCGGTGCCGAACACGACGTCCGCGTGGATTTTGTTCGCAAGCGCAATGCCCATCGAAAGGGTCTCTTTGAACTCGGGGTTGGGCACTTTGACGGTGGAGAACTCGGTGTCCTTCGTCGTCTGTTCCTCGACGACCGTGACGTTGATCCCGAGCTTTTTCAAAATGGTAGTGACGGGGACATAGCCCGAGCCGTGCACGGGCGTATAGACGAGTTTCAAGTCCTTGCCGCACTTTTTGACGGCCTCCTCCGAAAGGGTGAGCTTGGAGAGCGCCTCGATGTACGTTTTATCCACTTCTTCGGGCACCTTTACGATGAGCGGGCTCCCCTCTTCCCCCGAAACGGAGAGATAGTCGTCGATCTTTTGGATGAAGTCCACCACGATGGCGGTCGCCTCGGGAGACATCTGCGCGCCGTCCTCGCCGTACACTTTATAGCCGTTGTATTCCTTGGGATTGTGGGAGGCGGTGATCATGATCCCCGCCACGGTGTGGAGATAGCGCACCGCATAGGAGAGCATGGGAACGGGGTGCACGTCGTCGAAGAGGTAGGCTTTGATCCCGTTCTTCGCAAGCACCGCCGCAGATTTTTCCGCAAACAGGCGGCTGTTTCTCCGCGTGTCGTAGGAGATGACAACGCCCCGCGCCATCGCCTCCTCTCCAAGCGTCTTGATGTACTCGGAGAGCCCCTGCGTCGCGCGCATGACGGTAAAGACGTTCATCATGTTCATGCCGCAGCCGATGATACCCCGCATGCCCGCCGTACCGAATTCAAGCTCCCCGCCGAAACGGTACTCCTTCTCTTTCTCGTCGGCGGAGAGCGCGGCGAGATTTTTTCTGCATTCCTCGGGCAAGCGAGGATCGTTCAGCCATTTTTCGTAATTTTCCTGATATGTCATATTTTCTCCTTCCCCCCTTATGAGAGGATATATATTTTTCGGTTTTTTCTCGGGTGTTTTCGATTTCTCTGATATTTTTTTAACTTTTCTTAGCGGCGGGGCTCAGTCCCCCATGCCCTCCGGCTTGCCGTCCGCGCCAGAAATGGTGCGGTAGGACAGGAAGTACTTCTTCCCCGTGTCCTCGTAATAGTTGACGAACTGCAAACTCAGAATAAAGAGATAGCTTGCGGGGATGGTGATGAGGAGAGAGGTCCCGATCGTGCATATGCCGCAGAGGAGATTTACGATAAAGATGAAATAGATGGCGATGAGATAGTTGGAGAATCTGCCCGCAAAGCCCTTCCGCATGCGGAAACTGTCGCGGCAAGCCGTGAAAACCCCCTTGTCCGCCGTGATGATCCCCGGGATCCATGCCGAGACGAAGGTCATTTTGATCGCTTGCAGGCAGATGAATACCGTCATGGTGAGCGCAAGTCCCAAAAGGACGCTGAACACGCCCCACGAGGGCAAGAAGGAGGGAGCGTAGAAAAAGAAGAACCAACAGCCGACGAGCGAGGCGAGGTCATAGAGGAAGGTAACAGGCACATAGACGAGATGATACAGGGTCGCCCGCGTCAGGTTTTTGAAATACGCCGACGCAAAGCGGGTGTTGCCGTACGACTCCATCTTGTCGTTGAGAATGGTGCCCATCGCGAGCATGGATGTGCCGCCGATAAAGCGGGAGACGAGATAGAGCGCCGCCACCCCCACTACGGAGCCGACGATGGAGCCGATCTCCTCGCCGAGCAGAACGAGGAAATCGGCGATCGCCTGCGTGAATTCCTCGCTGAACCCCGCCAAAAAGGCGGTGTCGCCCCCCGTGAGCGCCTTAAAAAACTCGCCCAAAAGTTGCAACACGGTCTTTGCCTGTTCGCTTGTCAAAATGACATGCAATCCCAGCGTAATGACGACGTAGGACAGGCTCAAAAAGATCACGTTGGTGACGAGGCGGAAGAGCAGCAACTTATAGACGTTGCCGAAGTTGTTCATGACCATCCGAAACGCGTTACGAAATCTCATATCAAAGCTCCCGATAGCTGCGGAGAAGGTCCTCTCTGTCCAACTTGTCCGTTTCAAAATAGAGAGACACCATCCGCACGCAAAAACTCAAATAAGCAAATACAAACAGGATGAATGCGAGGATCCCCGCCAGCCACGTCGGCGCAAACGAGAGCCCGATAATCAAAATAAGGCAGGGCGCATAGGTGATGAGCAGCGACAGGATCAATTTCCAGCGCACCTCCACCGCAAGACGGTAGGAATAAAGCAGGGCGCTGTATGCGCGGAAACCCGTGATCTGCATGCAGGGCAACCACAAATAGAACATGGAGATGAGGAAGAGCAGCGCGAACATGAATACCAGCGCGAAAAATGCAAAGAGAACGGCCGCAAACGTCTTGGCATTGATTGCCGACACCGCAAAGAGCACCGCCGAGAGCACCGCCGCCCAAAGTTCGTAGACGACGGTAAAGAGGAGCGTGATCCCGATAAACGACCAGATATGGGTGCCGAACTGGGAAAATACGCCGCTGAGCGTGCGTTTGCCGATCCGCATGTGCTTTTCCACAAAGGCAAGGAGAAGGGAGGTAAAGATGACGATGCACACGAGCGCCAGGACGCTGTACACGACGCCGAGGACGGAATCGAAACGGAAAAAGCTCCATGCGCGGAAAATGTCGGTGTATTCGAGTTCGAGCTCGGCGGTAAAAAAGCTGCGGGCAAGATAGCGGATCCCGGAAAAATCCACGGAGAGCGCGAGAAAGACCGCCGGCATGACCGCAAACGGCACGACGAACCAGAGATTTTTAAAAATATATTTCCAATGATCGAATACGACCCGCATGATACGCCTCGCTTTGGGATTGAGGACTTCCCTGTACATAATATTCTACGATATATTATATACCAAAAAAGTCACGCTGTAAAGAGTTTTTCGGAAATTTGTTTTCCGCACACTGCGCAAGAGAAAAGAGAAAAGCTGCGATCGGAGAAAAAATATCCGAAAATTTCATGGAAAACAGTTGCAATTTTTCCGCATTTCGTGTAAAATAACGATTGTCTTTGCAGAGATGTCCGAGAGGCTTAAGGAGCACGATTGGAAATCGTGTGTAGGTCAAAAACTTACCGGAGGTTCGAATCCTCTTCTCTGCGCCATGAACGCCCGAGGGTAAAATGCCCTCGGGCGTTCATGATTGTAAGCGGAAAAGAGGATTCGAGGGGAGGCAAGCCGCACCCCGTGCCCTCCCACGCGCGGGGTGCGGCGCAGGTCGGCGGGTTCTACCGCCGACTTGAAAATTGATAATTTTCAACCGTGCGCCGCGCACAAGCGGCGAATCCTCTTCTCTGCGCCATGAACGCCCGAGGGCAAATGCCCTCGGGCGTTCATGATTGTAAGCGAAAAAGAGGATTCGAGGGGAGGCAAGCCGCACCCCGTGCCCTCCCCACGCGCGGGGTGCAGCGCAGGTCGGCGGGTTCTACCGCCGACTTGAAAATTGATAATTTTCAACCGTGCGCCGCGCACAAGCGGCGAATCCTCTTCTCTGCACCATGAACGCCCGAGGGCAAAATGCCCTCGGGCGTTCATGATTGTAAGCGAAAAAAAGGCTGCGCCACGGAAAAGCGCCCCTTGGGGGCGCTTTTCCGTGGCGCAATGCGCGATACTCATGGTTTGCCCGCCGTCCGTGCGGCGAACCGAAATTTATTCTTTCGGGTTCTTTATCAATGCGATCATAATCTGCACGATCCCTGTAACGATCAGAACAACTGCAAGAACAGATACAAGCGGAAGAGATATTGAGTAATACTTCCCCAAATCATAAATGAATACAACGACGCAGATGAGCAAAATTCCGATGATTGTTTCGATACTACCCATCAGATAAAGTAATTTTTTCATTTATTCTCCTCCTTTGTTCTGACAATAACTTCCTGTTTCTCACTTTGATTATAGCACGATCGTGAAAGAAAAGCAAGACGGGAAGAAAATTTTCTCTCCGTCTTGCTTTTTTCTCCCCTCCATGCTATAATAAGCGCGCGGGAGGAATTTTCATGAACAGAAAACAACGAAAAGAAGAGCTGCTCAAATACATCGAGCATATCCGCGACGACGAAGGCTACGCCGTGGTGGACGTCTCCCTCGGCGAAGAGGTGGCCCTCTACGATCCGCTCAGCCTCAAAGGCCAACGCGATTTAAACAGCGAGATCTACGACTACATCGAGGCGCAGACAAACGTCATCCCCGCGACCGTACCCCTCCGCATCCGTTTCCACGGAGATTTCTCCGCAGAAGAACAGGAGGAGATCAAACAGATGATGCACCGCCACTATGTGATGAGATCCTTCGACATCTCTTGGGACCTCATCGCAAATTTCAGAAAAATGCTGCTTCTGGCCCTCTTCGGCGCGGCCGTGCTTGCGCTGTACCTCTACCTCGCGTTCACCTCCGAAAATGCCCTGACGACGGAGATCCTCTCGGTGATCGGCTCCTTCTCTCTGTGGGAAGCGGTGGACGCCTTTCTGCTCGAACGCCCCCACCTGCGCAGAGAAAATCACAACAACGAGCAAAGTTTGAACCAACGCATCGAATTTATCCCGAACACGGAGAATCGAACGGTCTGAGAGCCCTCTGCCGCGCATACGGCGAAATCAAATTTATCAAAAATTTATAAATATTTTTCAAAGGTATCTTGACAATCTGCTCGGGTCGGCGTATACTTTTTCCGAAGGGGGGGCAAGCATGACGATCACTTTTTTTGAATACGGCAACAGCGTAACGTTCAATGCGCACGATATTTTGAACGAACTTTCCGTTTGGGAGGACGCCATCTCGAACGGAGATTCTGTCCTCTACCACGATTCCGTCCGCAGCACGCGCCCGCTTGGGAAGATCATCTCCGTCTCTCCGGACCGAAAATATCTGCTCGTGCGGCTTGCGGGCTATGAGCGTTTCGTGATCATGCGGAAAATCAAGCAAAACGAATACATCGTTGTAAAATCGGACCTCTCCGCCATGCTCGAAACGACAGGCAAACTCTATTACGAGGGCACCGTAAGTTTACAAAATGTGTATTGGGGGTGCGGCCCCGAACAGCAGTCCTGCGTTGTCTTTTTGTGGTATCATAACGAGGACAAAAAGCTGTTTGCCGACGTTGTTACCCTATCCGCAACGGCCACCGACAAGGAAGAACTCATCGATTACATCAGCGGACGCTACACCCTCTCAAACTGACGGCGTCCGGTCCTTGCACAACTTGATAAGACAAAAGGAGCCCGCTGCAAGGCAACAGGCTCCTTTTTCGCACTTTTATGCTTTTTTGTTTGAATCGCCGCGCAAAATTTCGATGAACGATTTGAGCGCAAAGGACGGGTTGGAGTTTTTGGGCAGCGCCATGCCGACCGAACGGAGGGGGAGCGCAGGCTCTACGTCGAGCTCGAAGAACACGCCTTCGCGCAGTTTGTTCATGGCATACTCGCGCGGAATGCAGCCGATTCCCATTCCGTCCGCCACGAGGCGTTTCATAAAGCCCCAGCTGTCCACCTCGATGGTGGGCAGAAGTTTTATCCCGAGCTGGCGGCAGAAACGGTCGAACGACTCGCGGGAGACCATGTGCGGCTCCATCAAAAGCAGCGGATATTGCTGCAATTCCCGCATTTCAAGTTTTCTGCCCCTGAGGTCGGAGAACGCCTCGCCTGCGATAAAGATGTCCGTGAGCATCATCACGGTGTCCGTGAGATTGACGCCGTCGTCCTCGTCGATGGGCAAATTCAAAAAGCCGATGTCGCAACGGTCGCTTTTGAGATGTTCGATCGTCTTGGGCGACGTGTCGGTGATCAGTTCGAGCTTGACCTGCGGATAGAGGGTATGGTATTCCACAAGTTTTTCCGCAAGACAGTATTGGAAGATCGTCTCCGAAGCGCCCACGCGCAGCGTGCCCGTGGCGCGGTTCCTGAGTTCGGACAGGCGCTCCTCCACCCCGTTCAGAAGTTGGAGCGCGCGCTCAACGTCCGGATAGACGAGTTCGCCCCCCTGCGCGGAGAGCTCCATCCCCTTGTGCATACGGTTAAAGAGGGTTGCGCCGAGCTGCTGTTCGAGCTGCTTGATCGCCTGCGACACGGCGGGCTGGGAGATGTACAGCTCCTCCGCCGCCTTCGTGAGGCTGCCGCACTTTGCTACCGTGTAAAACACCTTGTAAAGTTCCAGATTGACCATATTTTTCCCTCCTGTTGGGGTTTTTCCGATTGGAGTTTTTCCGATTGGAGTTTTTCCGATTGTGGTTTTGCTTTTCCCTTATTTTCCCACGCAGAATTTGGAGAAAATTTCGTTGATGACGTTCTCCGAGGCCGTTTCGCCGCTGATCTCGCCGAGAGCAACATATGCGCGTTTGACGTCCTCCGCATACAGCTCTGCGGGCAGGCCGTTTTCCGCGCCCGCAAGCGCCGTCTGAGCGCCCGCAAGCGCCGCGCAAACCGCCGCATAGTGCCGCTCTTCGAGCAGATAAGCCCCGTCGTCGCCGCCGAATCCGCGCTCATACAACAATGCTTTGAGCGCCGCGATCCCCTCGCCCGTGACGGAGGAAATGCACACGTCGCACCCCGTTTGAACTTTTATGTCGCACTTTGCGCCCACCGTGATGACGGGGACGGCAGGGAATGCGGGCGGCGTTTCTTTTTCGTCCGTGCGGAGCCAGACGATGACGTCCGCACCCTTTATTGCGTTCTCCGCGCGGCGGACGCCCTCGCGCTCGATCTCGTCCGCGCTCTCGCGCAGACCCGCCGTATCGGTCATGCGGAAGAGAATCCCCTCTATTTCGAGCGTGCCGTCCACAATGTCCCGCGTGGTGCCCGCCGTGGGTGAGACGATGGCGCGGTCGTAGCCGAGAAGAGCGTTCAAAAGAGAACTCTTGCCCGCATTCGGCACACCGCAGAGCGCCACGTTTACGCCCTCTTTGATTTTTTTGCCCGAGCGATACTGCGCTTTGAGCCCATTGAGCGAGGAAATGACCGATTGCAATTTTTCGATGACCTGCGTGCGCAAATCGAAAGACAGATCTTCCTCGGGATAGTCGACGTCGGCGTCCACGCCCGCAAGGCACTCCCTGAGAACGGCCTGTAACGAGGCGGCCTCTTTGGAGAGCTTTTCGCCGTAGAGCAGAAAGCCCGCGCGCACCTGCGCCTCCGATTGCGCCGCGATCATCTCCCCCATCCCCTCAACGGCGGACAGAGTGAGTTTGCCGTTCAGAAAGGCGCGCTTTGTAAATTCCCCCGCCAAGGCGAGCCGCGCACCAAGCGCAAGCGTGCGGGAAAGCACCCCGCGCGCGATCTGCGTGCCGCCGTGACAGTGGAATTCCACCGTGTCCTCCCCCGTAAAGGAATGGGGAGCGCGGAAATAGACGCACATGCCGAAATCACGGAACGCGCCGCAGTCGATGACCCCCGCGTAGAGCGTATTCGGAACAAACTCCCCCTTGCGGGAAAACATCGCGCGGGCGATGGAGAGCGCCCCTTCCCCGCTTACGCGGATCACGGCTACTCCGCCCCTTCCCTGCGCGGTTGCGATCGCGGAAATGGTGTCGCCCATGCTGATCTCCTTGTACCGATGAATCTATTATAGCATATTGGAGAAAATTAAGCAAGCCAAAATGGAAACGAATTTTTTGAGTGGTTGCCCCCTCCCCTGCCCCTCCCCCGCTTTTGCGGGGGAGGGCGATGATTGCCCCGAGGGGTTCCACATTATAATAATGTGGTAGAGATTTCTCGACAAGCTCGAAATGACACTTTTGGAACGAATCAAAAGTCGGAGAAGGGATCGTCGTCGGGAGGAGTGGGGGCGTTGGGGGCGTTACTGCCGCTATTGTTGCCGCCGTTGCCACTGTTGCCGCCCGAGGGGGAGCTGAAGTCGGAGAAAGGCTCGCCGCCTGCACCGCCGTTCCCGCCTTGATCGGGTCCGTTGTTGTAAGGCCCGTTGTTATAAGGACCATTGTTATACGGCCCGTTGTAGGGACCGTTATTGTACGGCCCGTTGTAAGGGCCGTTCCCGTAGGGGTTGTTTCTACGCGCATACTCCTCCATCCTTCTGCGCATATACTCGTTGTAATCCACCGCATGATTGTTGCGGACGGCGAAGATCGTAAAGCCGCGTGCGGGGAGAATGACGCTCAAAAAGACCATGAGGAAGGGTGAGCGCGCGTAATATTTGCGGTAGAACGCCGTGTACATCACGCAGAAGAACACGAGCACGACGAACCACAGAAGATAGGCGACGATCTCACAATAGAGGGAGGCGTCCGCCGCCCATGCAAGGCTGTTGGGAAGGCGGGAGGGCATGAACTCGATGGTGGCGTAATTGCCGTCCACCGTCACCTGGTAAAATTCGGGACGGGCGAGCAAAAAGGAGATGACGACGAGGAAGGTTTCGAGCGCGACGTAGAGCACTTCCGCGATCGTGGCATACAGCCCCGCGCGTTTCATCTTCTGCCCGAAGAAGTTTGCCTCGCCCGCGATCTTGCCCGCGTACCAGGTATTCAAAAAGGGCAAAAAGCCCAGCCATGGGTGCTTGTACCCCTCCCGCTTGGCGATGGTGAAAAGGCCGATCCCGCCGAAGATAAGGCAGATGAGATACAATCCGCCCGCAACGGCGATACTGATGAGGAGCCCCATGCGCTGCATGTTGATGTACTCCTCTGCGGTATTTGCCCGCAGAAAATACTCCATAAAGAACTGCGGGATGTTGATCCAATCGAAAAATTCCATGTTTACTCCTCCGTGCCGAAGAGCGGCACGCCGTAATCGACTTTCATGAGGGTGAGGCCCTCGGGGGGCATTGTCTTGGCAAGACAGCTCCTTTCCCCCGTCCGGAACGCGCGGGTGACGCCCTCCTCTTTCCCCGCGCCCACGGCGAAGAGTTCGCCGCTTAAAATGCGCACCATGTTGTACAAAAACCCGTTGCCCGTCACCGTGACCGCGTAAAAGACGCCGTAGGGCTCTTCCCGCTCCGTGACGGTGAGGTCGTAAATTTCCCGCTCGCTCGTCTTGGAAGTGAACCCCGCCGAGCGGAAGGCCGCAAAGTCGTGCACACCCAAAAGAAGGCGCGCCGCTCCCCGCATTTTTTCAACGTCGGGGCGGAACAAGAGACGGGCGTGCGTGCGGCGGTAAAGCGGCAGTTCCGTTTCCGAAAAATAAGCCAAATAGCGATACGTCTTGCGTTTTGCATGGCGCGTAACGTCGAACTCCGCAGGAGCCTCTGCGCTTTTGAGCACCCTCACATCGGGCGGGAGAAGGCGGTTGAAACAGGCGGAGAGCTTTTCGGCGGGAACAGTGGTTTCGCCGTCGAGCATGACGACCTGGCCGAGGGCGTGCACCCCCGCGTCCGTTCTGCCGCTCGCCGTGACCGCCGTGGGCGCGCCGAAGAGCTGAGCCGCCGCCTCCTCCATGACGCTCTGCACCGTGCGCCGCCCGGGCTGCGTCTGCCAGCCCGAAAAATCGGTGCCGTCGTAACTTGTCAAAAGAACATATCTCATAGCGGAAATACGGGGTAAAAGCGCATGACGACGACCCCCGCGATGAGCGCCGCAAGCAGCACAAACGCGAGAAGGTCCCGCCACGAAAAGCGCAGTTTTTTATACTTGGTGCGGTTTTTGCCCCCCGAATAACAGCGGGCGTCCATCGCGTCGCCGAGCTCGTCCGCGCGGCGGAATGCAGAGAGCAGCAGAGGAATGAGCACGGGGACGATCGCCTTTACCCGCTTTGCGGGGCCTCCCGAATCGAGATTCGCGCCCCGCGCCTTCTGCGCGTTCATGATACGGTCCGTTTCGTCCATGAGAATGGGGATAAACCGAAGGGCAATGCTCATGATGAGCGCAAGCTCATGCACGGGGAAACGGATCCATTTGAGGGGGGTGAGCAGGCTCTCGATACCGTCCGTCAGCGAGACGGGCGTGGTGGTATAGGTGAGCAGCGACGAGCAGATGACAAGCAGGAACAGCCGCAGAATGAGGAACGCCGAAAAGACGATACCCGCCTGCGTGACGTGGAAAATTTTCCACTCCCAAAGGACGGCGGGGCCATCCCAATATACTGCGTCGCCGCTGTGGAAAAACACGTTGATCACCGCCGTAAAGAGCACGAGGAACAAAATTCCTTTCACGGCGCGCATGACTTTTCCGAAGGGGATACGGGCAAAGAGAATGGCAAAGAGCAGCACCGCCGCGCAGAGCCCGAGCGCCAGAAATTCTTTCGCCAAAAAGATCGCCACGATGTAGCCGATGAGAAAGAGGATTTTGAGACGGGGGTCGAGGTTGTGGACGAAGGACTTGACGGGATAATATTGCCCGAAGGAGACGTCTTTCAGCATTTCTCCCCCCTCCGCGCGAGCACTTTCCGGATAAAGTCCTCTTGCGTATAGTCGCAGTCGATTGTAACTCCCCTCTTTTTGAGGGCGAGCACGAGTTTTGCGGTGAGCGGAACGTCCAGCCCGAGCTCCGTGAGCTCCTCGGTGCGTTTGAAAAGTTCGGCGGGCGGAAGGACGTATTTCACCTTTCCCTCCGTAAAAACGGCGACACGGGTGCAGTTTTCGGCGATCTCGTCCATGTCGTGGGAGACGACGACGACCGTCTTGCACCAGCTTTCGCGCAATTTGTGGAGAAGGGACATGACCTCCCGCTTGCCCAGCGGGTCGAGCCCCGCCGCCGGTTCGTCGAGGACGAGAATTTCGGGCTTGGTGACAATGACGCCCGCAATGGCGACCCGCCGTTTCTGCCCCCCCGAAAGATCGAAGGGCGACGCGTCCTTTACCGCGCCGTAGTCGAGGCCGACGACTTCGATCGCCTCCCTTACGGCCGTTTCAAGTTCCCCCTGTTCGGGCTTTTTCTCGGCGAAATTCTTGTAGCCGAATGCAACGTCGTCGAACACCGTCTCCGCGAACAGCTGGTTCTCGGGATATTGGAACACCATGCCCACCCTTTTGCGGAGAGCGCGGAAGTCCGTCTTTTTGCTCGTGAGGTCAAATTCCCCCACCGTGAGCACCGTGTCGTCCTTCTTCTTCCCCCGCTTTAAGGAGGAGGGCAAGCGCAATAGCCCGTTGAGATGTTGCACAAAGGTGCTCTTTCCGCTCCCCGTGTGCCCTATGATACCGAAAAATTCCCCCTCCTCCACGGTGAGGGAAACGTCGTCGAGCGCCTTGACCGCAAAGGGAGACTTGGCGTTATAGATACAGCTCAGATGCTCGGCTACGATACGCATTTGCAAATTTCCTCCGCAAGCGTATTCACGTCGAGCGCGTCCCGAACGTCCATTCCCCCCGCGCGCAATTTCTTGCAAATTTCCCCGATACGGGGCAGGGCGAGGTTGTAAGTGATAAGCTCCTCTCCCCTTTTGAAGATGCCCTCGGGAGTGTCCTGCATGACGATCTCCCCGCGGTTCATCACCACCGCGCGGGAACAGAGGAGCGCCTCTTCCATAAAGTGCGTAATGAGAAGGACGGTGATCCCCTCCTCCTCGTTGAGACGCTTTACGACCTCGACGATCTCCCGCCTTCCGCGCGGGTCGAGCATGGCGGTGGACTCGTCGAGGATCATGAGCTTGGGTTTCAAAGCGAGCACGCCCGCGATGGCGACCCGCTGTTTCTGCCCGCCCGAGAGACGGGAGATGGTGGCGGTGCGGTACTCCTCCATGCCCACGGCACGGAGCGCGAAGTCAATTCTCTTGCCGATTTCTTCGCGCGCGAGCCCCACGTTCTCCGCACCGAATGCGACGTCGTCCTCCACAATGGACGCGACCGCCTGAGAGTCGGGGTTCTGAAAGACGACCCCCACCTGCTTTCTGATCTCAAAGAGATTCTTTTCGGTAAGAGGGGTGCCGAACACGGAGATCTCCCCGCCGTCGGGGGTGAGGAGCCCGTTCGCAAGGCGGGCAAGGGTGCTCTTGCCGCTCCCGTTGTGCCCGAGCACGGCGAGGAACTCCCCTTCCTCCACCGAAAAATTCAAATGTTCCATCCGGAACGCACTCTCTTCCCCGTAGGAAAAGGCGACGTCCCGATATTCAAGCGCTTTCATCGGTCTCTTCTCTATTATAACATTTCCGTACGAAAAGCACCCTCTTTTTCATATGAAAAAGGAGTGAAATTTGTAAATTTTCTTCAACCGCGCACGATGGCGAGCTCTTTGAGGGCGCGCGTGCAGGCAATGTATTTTTCATTCTCCGTCATGTCTTTGTCATATACCGCCACGCAGGAGAATTCCAGCCCCTTGCTCTCGTAGACCGTCATGACGTTGATCTTGCTTTTTGAGAGCTTTTCGCTTGCCGAGAGCAGGGAATATCCCCTCTTTTGAAAGAGCGGAAGATATTCTTCCCGCGCGATGACCGCTTTCAAGCCCTGTTTGTTGCGGAAAAAACCGCTGAGCTTTCGCGGCGTGAGCTCCGTGACCTCCTCGCCCGTCAGCCCGATGGGAGACATCTTCACATCGGTGATCTTCGACACATAGTCCACGATCTCGTTGGTGTTGCGGTAGTTGCGGTCGAGCTCGTAAACGTTTTCAAATTGCTCCCAGCTCCCGATTCCCCGCCACGGGGTGATGTTTTGTTTGAGATCGCCGAATACGTTGAACGCAGCGTCCGAATGAATGCGCCGCAAAAGCGTATATTCCTCTGCCGCGATGTCCTGCCCCTCGTCGATGAATACAAGGCCGTAGCGCGGGGTGAGCTGCCTGCCCGCTGCGGTGAGCAGCGCGCACAGGGCGTAACCGTCGGAGGGGAATACGCCGTGCATGCCGTATTTTTTCTTGTATTGTTTTACCGTGCGGCGATAGAAAAAGCGGGCGACGTCTACGGCGTTCTCGCATTTTCCCGTGTCCGCGCAGACTTCCGAAAGGCGCAGAATGAGGAAAAACTCGCAAAAGAGATCGAGCCCTTCCGCCATTTCTTCGATGGTTTTCCCGGCCTCTTCCCCCTCTTTTTTGAGCTCCATGCGCCGCTCGATCCGCTCGGCATAGGTGAAAATTTCCTTCTCCCCCACCCGCATGCGGTAACGCCTGAGATCGGCGATCTCCTTGTCCAGCGCGGCAAGAAAGGCGGCGACGTCCTCACGGGCGCTTTCAAACACGTTCCCCGCGTGCGCCGCGACATTTTTCGCGCAGCGGTAGAACTCCACAAACTGGCGGAAGAAATAGTCCGCCGAGCGCTTTTCTCCCCGCAAAACGAACTCCAAAAAGTCCTCGATCTGCACGAACTCGCTCATCAGCCCGCGCAGAGGTTTGGTGAAATAAAAGCCCCCCTCCTTGCGCTCTTTGAGTTCGCCCAAGACGCTTCTTCTCACCCGCACGGAGGCGTTTTTGATCCCCGTGTACTTCGCCTGCCGCCGCTTACAGTCGGCGAGCACCTTTTCCGCCACCTCGCGGCACTCCCGCCCCGTAAACAGACCGTACACGTCCGAATACATCTTATCGATCTCCCGCGCGATCTCCTGCGTGAACGAGGAGGAATAGAGGTATTTGAGATACGCCTCATTTTCCCGCTCCCCGCTTAGCTTTGAAACAAGATCGATCCCCTCGTTTTTGAGGGCGCGGAAATAGTAATTTTTCAGCGTGACGGTGCGCACCCGCTGCAATTCGAGCACCTGCGAGAGCTCGTCGATGAAGGCGTTGAAGGAATCGGACGGGGTGATGACGAGCACGTCTTTGGGACTGAGCGCCTCGTTGTTGTACATCAGATAACTGAGGCGGTGCAGAAGGATCATCGTCTTTCCGCTCCCCGCGCAGCCCTGCAATACAAAGCTCTCCCGCTCGGGACGGGTGATGATGTCGAACTGCTTTTCCTGAATGGTGCGGATGATGTCGCGGATGTGGACGTCGTCCTTCCTGTCGCGGATGATGTTGCGCAGATAGGGATCGAACAGGATCTCCTCGTCCCTGCCCGCGATCTCCTCGGGCGTGAGCACGTCCCGCACGGAGAGATATTCGTTTTTAAAACCGAGCACTTTTCCGTTTTTTACCGAGAGCGAACGGCGCAGAACGGTGCGGTATTCGTATTCGTTGATACGGAAATTGACGCGGCTCTTCTGATAGTAGCGCACGGCGAGCGGCGCGCGCCAATCCACGATTTCGAGATTGACGTCCCCACGCTTGCCGATATAATAGCTGTTATACCCCTCTTTGTCGTCCACGACGTCCATCCGCGCAAAGTAAGTCTCGGTGAAGTAGCATTTGTAGGTATTCAGCTTTCCCGTGAGCGACGAGATCTCCGCGTTGAGTTCGAGGATACGGCGGTAGTCGCTTGCGGTGTATTCCGCATTCCTTTTGAGCGATTCGATCTCCTGTTTCGCCTCGCGGATGCGGTTGCGGTAGCGGGAAAGATAGCAGTATTTGAGCATGACGAGGACGGCCGAAAGCCGTTCTTCCTCATACTTCTGCTGCCCCTCCCCGTCGAGAAGAGAGAGATACCAGCTCTTATCCGCCTTCTTATGCGGTTCGAGCTTTCCCCTCGGATTGTTGACACGCTGTTTCATCATTTCCCAAAAATGCCGCTCCGCGCGGTTCTCGGAGCCTCATTTTTAATCATAGCATATTTTTTTGAAAAAAGAAAGGCTTTGAAAGAATTTTTTGCAAGAAAAAAGAGGGTTTTTGCACCCTCTTTCCCGTTTTCCGTATGGATCCCCCTCTTTGCACGTATTTATATCCCGTTTTATCCTATGTCCCGCCTCTCCGCTTTATCGGCGCGTCACGCCCATGAGATAGACGAGCATGTCCTGCAAGACGGCGGCGTTGAGGGAATAGATGACCGTCTGCGCGCGGCGGCGGGTCTTGACGAGGTTCGCCTCCCGCAAAACGGACAAATGATGGGAGACGGTGGCAGCCGTCAGATCGAATTGGTCGCAAAGCTCCCCCGCTGTGTGCGGACGGCTCTTCAAAAGTGTCAGAATTTCCCGCCTTGTCTTGTCCGTTAAGGCGCTCCAAGCATCTCTCATCGTTCTTCTCTCGTATTTAGAATATTGTCAAAATAATATTACCATTTTTTGCCGCTTTTGTCAAGGGTATTTCGACATTTTTCTAAATAAAGCGCGAATTGGTACGTTTCGGCTTGGTTTTCAACGTACCTGGACGTAGCAAGATTTCCTCGGGGAATTTCCGCGTCGGACTTCGTTATATCCTTTACGGCTCGGAATGACGCGCTTTTATAATATGGTAGAGATTTCTCCACGCGGTCGCTACGGCTCGGAATGACGTGATTGGGGAATCCCCCACCCGTCTCGCTGTGCTCGCCACCCGCCCCTGTAAACAGGGGCAGGTCGCCCAACCCCTTAGTCTCGCTGCGCTCAACAGCTCCCCTATGAGGGGCGCCAAGGGTTTGTCACACGGCGCCGCGCTTTTTTCGTGGCTTTATGCAATAATTTATGAATAAATACGGAAAAAGCCAAAAAAAATTGTAAAATTATAAAAAAATATTTATTTTTATACTGTAAAACGCTTGCATTTCGCGGCGGGTTGTGCTATCATGATGTACGTTTGTAAGCGGTGCATAAATATACCGCACAAATGAATATTATAAATCATTTTTTAAGGAAGGTACATATTATGAAAAAACTCTCTCTTCTCATTCCCGCAGCCGTGCTTGCGGCCTGTCTCGCCTTCGGCGCCGCATGCGGCGGCACGACCGAATTCGTCGCCAACGACGCGACCGACGTTATGCCGGATGATTTCGGGATCGCCGTGAAAAAGGACGACGCCGAGATGAAAGCCGCCGTCGACGCCGTGATCAACGCCTGGAAAGCAGACGGCACGCTCGACAAATACTTCGACTATTATACGGCGCTCGCCGATGATAGTTTCACCCCCGAAGTCCCCCAAGGGCTCAAACTTTCGTGGGATCTGAGCGCGAATACCGAGACCCTCGACATGTACACCGAGTCGGGCTTCGCTCCCTATGAATATATTCATTCGAGCGGCTATTCCGTCTCCGACGGCAGCGCACAGGACAGCGCATACTCCGTTGCGGGCGTTGACGTTGCCATTGCCTGCCAGGTTGCCGAAAACCTCAAGTGCAAACTCGTGATCCACGACGTTGCCTTTGACAGTATCATTTCCCACCTCGATAACACAGAGGGAAAAGCGATCGCTGCGGCGGGTTACAGTATCACCGAAGAGCGCCTTGCGCAAGTGGATTTCAGCGTCCCCTATGCTCAGTCGATCATTTCCATCGTCGGCGACAAAGAAAAGAATTACACAAAACTTGCCGACCTCGACGGGCTCAAAATCGGCGTGCAGGAGGGCACGAGCGGCGACGAGATCGCCAGCAACGCCAAGAGCTCGAAGGGTTACAGTTATACAGACAAGAACGGCCAGGACGTCACCGTGAAACTCACATCAAGCAAGACGGACGTCGTGACTTATAAGACTTACGCGGCGGCGCTTGCGGCGCTCCAAGCGGGCAAGATCGACGTGATCTTTATGGATAAAGTCCCCGCACAACTCCTCATCAAAAACATCTAAAACGCTATGGGTATCTATCTTCTCAATGCGAAAACGCTGGCCGAACGACTTCGGTCGGCGTTTGTCGTTGATAACAGGTGGCAACTGTACTTCCAAGGGCTGGGAAATACCCTGCTCATGTCCCTCTTTGCCGTGCTCATCGGCGTGGCGCTCGGGGTCGTTCTCGCCGCCGTGATCTATACTACAAAAAAGACGGGGAAACTCAAAATCCCCGCCGCCGTCTGCAACATCTACATCACCGTCATTCGCGGGACTCCCGTCGTGCTGCAACTGTTCATCATGTACTTTATCGTGCTCGTTTCGGTGAAAAACGGGATCGTCGTAGGTGCGGTGACCTTCGGGCTCAACAGCGCCGCCTATGTTGCCGAAGTCGCGCGCGCGGGGCTCGAATCGGTGGACGAGGGACAGATGGAGGCGGGACGGTCGCTCGGGCTCTCCTATTCCAAGACGATGTTCAAGATCATTCTGCCGCAGGCGTTCCGCAACATCATTCCCGCCCTCTTCAACGAATTCATCGCCCTCGTAAAGGAGACGTCCGTTGCGGGCTATGTGGGCATCCTCGACCTCGGAAAAGTGCCCGGGCTCATCCAATCGCGCACCTTCGACTATCTCTTTCCGCTGCTCTTTGCCTCCCTCTTGTATCTTGTGGTGGTGTATCTTCTCACCCTCGTTGAGAAATTCATCGAAAAACAGCTCTCGAAGAGCGACAGGAACGGCGGCAGAAAAATCATCACGGGAGGCAGAAAAAAATGCAAGAACCGCTCATAAAAACCGTTGACCTCGAAAAGTCCTTCGGCGAACTCAAAGTGCTCGACGGCATTTCGGTGGACGTCTATGAAGGGGAAAAAGTGGTCGTGATCGGGCCTTCGGGGAGCGGGAAATCCACCTTTTTGCGCTGTCTGAATTTGCTCGAAATTCCCACGGGGGGCGCGATCTACTTCGAGGGAAACGAGCTGACCCACTCTACCAACCTCGAAGAGCACCGCAAGAAGATGGGAATGGTGTTCCAGCACTTTAACCTCTTTCCCCACCTCACCGTGCTCAAAAATATTACCCTCGCCGCCGTGGAAGCGCGGCTTGCCGAAAAGAAAAAGCAAAAGCTCAAAATCACGAAAAAGGAGATCGTTGCCGAGGAGACCGAGCGCGCAAAAAAACTGCTGGCGCGGATCGGCCTGCAAGACAAGGCGGACGTGTACCCCTCCACCCTCTCGGGCGGACAGAAACAGCGCATTGCCATTGTGAGGGCGCTCGCCATGAACCCGAAAGTAATGCTCTTCGACGAGCCGACCTCCGCGCTCGACCCCGAAATGGTGGGCGAGGTGCTCTCGCTCATGAAGGAACTTGCGGACGAGGGCATGACGATGATCGTCGTCACCCACGAAATGCGCTTTGCGCGGGAAGTCTCCACGCGGGTGCTCTTTATGGACGAGGGCAAGATCGCCGCAGACGGGACGCCCGAGGAGATCTTCGGTTCGCCCAAAGACGAACGGCTCAAAAGTTTTCTTTCAAAAGTTTTATAAATATCATGATCCCCGCGCTTTGCGCGGGGGTTTTGTTGTGGAGGTAAAGTATCGGGGATACGCCCCTTAATAAGGTGAGATTTCTCCACTGCGGTCGAAATGACAGATTGGGAAACCTTGGCTGCCCCTTGAGGGGGAGCCGGCACGAACGTAGTGAGTGACTGAGGGGGTGTTTTGTTTGACGACGACACCCCTTCCGTTTTGCCGCGTGGCGACAAAACACCCACCCCTCTGAGGGGTGGGCAAGAATAATCTACTTCCTATTTTCTCTGGCGGTGGCCAGCATGAGCTTGATACGGTTCTCCTGGTTTACCTTGGTCGCGGAAGGGTCGTAGTCCACGGGCACGATGTTGGCCTTCGGATAGAGCGCCTTCACCGCACGCGAGGCGCCCTTCCCCGCAATGTGATTGGGGAGACATCCGAACGGCTGTACGCAGATGATGTCCGAAACGCCCGTCTCGCACAGCGCCGACATTTCGGCGGGGATCAGCCAGCCCTCCCCCATCTTTACGCCCTGGTTGATGACTTTATCCGCCAAAACACGCAGACGCTCGAAGTCGTGCATGGGCTCGAACTTGCTCTTCGCAAGCAGATGATTCAGTTTCTTTTGCTTGCCGTACACCCACTTGTACACAAAGCGGAAGAGGAAGGTGGAACGGCTCTTCTTTTCGTAGAACTTCGCGTCATTGAGCGGGTTTACCGCACAGTAGAGAAGGAAGTCCATGAGCGAAGGCACAACGGGTTCGCAATTTTCATGCAGCAAAAACTCTTCGAGATGGGAATTGGCGAGCGGAGAATATTTGACGTAGATCTCCCCCACAATGCCCACCTTGATCTTTTTCTCGCCCGTGACGGGGATCGCAGAGAACGCCGCGATGATCTCCCGCGCGTGTTTCGCAAATTTTCTGTAACTCCCCTTCGCGAACTGCGGCTTTAAGGCGTCCAGACAGCTTTGGCGCACCTGCGCCGCCTCGCCCGCCCTCTTTTCGTAGGGCGCGGTTTGGTTGTAGAGGCTCATGATGAGATCCCCGTAGAATACCGCATAGGCAAATTCGAGGATCAGCCCGAGAGACATTTCAAACCCGCTGTCCTTTTCCAGCCCCGAGACGTTGAAGGAGAGCACGGGCACCTGCGGGAACTCCGCTTTGAGCGCCTTGCGGATGAGCGGCAGATAGTTGCTCGCACGGCAGCCGCCGCCCGTCTGCGTGATCATCACCGCCGTCTTGTCGGGGTCGTATTTTCCGCTCTTCAAGGCGTCCAAAAACTGCCCGATGACGCAGAGCGCGGGATAGCAGGCGTCGTTGTGGACGTGTTTTAAGCCTTCGTCGATGACCGCCCGCCCCTCGTTGTGGAGCACCTCCACCCGATAGCCGTGCAGACGCAGAATGTAGGCGAGAAGGTCGAAGTGCCAGGGGAGCATGTCGGGCACGAGAATGGTGTGCGTGTCCTTCATCGCATGGGTGAACACGGGATAATCATCGGTGAAATCGAGGACGGGTCTCTCCTCTTGTAACGGTTGTTTACGCATGGTCGTCCTCCCCTCTGCCGCTCTCCTCGATCGCCGCGAGCAGCGAACGCAAACGGATCTTCACCACGCCGAGACCGGTGATCTCGTCGATCTTGATCTGTGTATAAAGTTTCCCCTTGCTTTCGAGAATATGGCGCACTTCGTCCGTTGTGATGGCGTCGATCCCGCAGCCGAAGGAGACGAGCTGCACGAGATTCACATTCCTGTGCCGCGTGGCATACTCGGCCGCACGGTACAGACGGGCGTGATAGGTCCATTGGTTGAGCACGTTCACCTTCACGTCGTTGCCCTGTTCAAAAATGCTGTCCTCCGAAAGCACGGCGATCCCGAGCGAAGTCAGCAGCTTATTGATCCCGTGATTGATCTCGGGGTCGGCATGATAGGGCCTGCCCGCAAGAATGATGACCTGTTTTTCCTCCCGCTCCGCCTCGGCAAGGATCTCTCTGCCCTTCTCCACAATGCGCGCATGGAATTCTTGCATGCGCGAAATGCCCGCGCGGAACGCCCTCTTCACAAGCGACGCGGGCAGCTTATAGCGGCCGAGCGCGCGGGTAAGCGTGTGCACCGTCGCCTTTTCGCTGTTGAGGTCGAGATAGGGCATGATGAAATTTTCGCGGGTCAGCCGCTCGTTGTTTGCCTTTAACAGCTCGGGATAGTACGCCACGACGGGACAGTTGTAGTGATTTGCCGAATCGTGCTCGTCTAAATTATAGCTCTCGCAGGGATAGAAGATAAAATCCACCCCTTTGTCGAGCAAACTCTCGATGTGGCCGTGCATGAGCTTGGCGGGATAACACGCCGTATCGCTTGCCACGGTGTGCTGTCCCTTGAAATAGAGGGCGCGCGAACTCTTCTCGGAGAGCACGACGCGGAAACCGCACTGCTCGAAGAATTCCACCCAGAGCGGAAGCTGTTCGTACATGACAAGTTGCAGCGGCAGCCCCACCGTGCCCCGCGTGCCCGCAGCGGCGCCGTCGGGAAGGGACAGGAGACTTTCGTATTTAAAGGTATAGACGTCGGATACCGTCCTGGAAGGTTTGAGCCCCGCTCCCTTCTCGCACTTGTTGCCCGAGATGAACTTTCTGCCGTCCGCAAAGGTGAGAATGTTGACGTTGCAGTGGGAAGTGCACCCCTTGCAGATGACGGAACGGGAGGAATAAGCAAAGCGGGAGAGCTCCGCCTCGGTAAGGATCGACGAGGTAAGCACGCCCGACGAGGTATTTTCGCGCGCGTAGAGCGCCGCGCCGAACGCCCCCATCAGACCCGCGATCGCGGGACGGACGACCTCTTTCCCCGTCTCTTTTTCAAAAGAACGCAGCACGGCGTCGTTCAAAAAGGTGCCGCCTTGCACCACGATGTGCTCGCCGAGCTCCTCGGGTGTGCGGGCGCGGATCACCTTATAAATGGCGTTCTTGACGATGGACGAGGAGAGCCCTGCGGAGATGTCCTCAATGCTCGCCCCCTCCTTTTGCGCCTGTTTCACCGAACTGTTCATGAACACCGTGCAGCGGGAGCCGAGCTCCACGGGGTGCTTTGCAAACAGTCCCAAGCGCGAGAAGGGCTCGATCTCCATTCCCATCGCCTTTGCAAACGTCTGGATAAAGGAGCCGCAGCCCGAAGAACACGCCTCGTTGAGCATGATCGAATCAATGGCGCGGTTCTTTACTTTGAAACATTTGATGTCCTGTCCGCCGATGTCGATGATAAAATCGACGTCCGGATTGAAATAGAGCGCCGCTTTGAAGTGCGCCATCGTCTCCACGACGCCGAAGTCGATTTTCAGCGCAGCGCGCAGCATGTCCTCGCCGTAGCCCGTGACGCAGGCGCCGCGAATGTTGATGCGGTTCCCGATGAGGGAATAGATCTCCCTGAGGCGGCCTACGACGATTTCGAGCGGCTGGCCGTTGTTGGACTGATAGTGCGAATATAAAATTTTGCAGTCGGGCGTGATGAGAAGAAGTTTTGTGGTCGTCGAGCCCGAATCGATCCCGAGATAGGCGTCGCCTTCGTATTTATAGATGTTTTCAAAGGAAAGGTCGCTCCGCATGTGGCGGGCGATAAAGTCGCTGTATTCCTGCTGTGAGGCAAAAAGCGGCTCGCCGAGGGTGATCTCGCCGCCCTCCTTGGCGCTCTCCAAACGGGAGATCATGTCGTCGATCGGCTCTTCCTGCATGTTTTCGGCATACAGCGCCGCGCCGAGGGACATGAATTTGGGCCCGTTTTCGGGGAAGATCGCGTGCTCGCCGTCGAGACCGAGCGTCTCGCAAAACGCCTTTCTCAGCCCTTTGAGATAGTAGAGAGGGCCGCCGAGGAAGAGCACTTTGCCCTTGATCCTGCGTCCCTGCGCAAGCCCCGAGACCGTTTGGTCGACAACGGCGTGAAAGATGGAGGCCGCGACGTCGCTCTTCTTCGCCCCCTGGTTGAGAAGAGGCTGGATGTCCGACTTGGCAAATACGCCGCAGCGGGAGGCGATGGGATAGACGCGCTCCGCCTGCAAGGAGAGCTCGTCCATTTCGTCCACGGAAAGGTCGAGAAGGGTCGCCATCTGGTCGATGAACGCCCCCGTGCCGCCCGCGCAGCTGCCGTTCATGCGCTGCTCGGCGCCACCCGTCAAAAAGATGATCTTCGCGTCCTCGCCGCCGAGTTCCACCGCGACATCTGCGTCCGGATAATATTTGCGGATGGCGATGAACGCCGCCTGTACTTCCTGCACAAAGCCGAGCTTACTGCGTTCGGAAAGCCCCAGCCCCGCAGAGCCCGTGACGCATGCCTTATAAGATGCGGAAAAAGAGCGAACTTTTTTCAGTTCACCCAAAACACATTCTTTTACACGGGAAAAGTGCCGCTCGTAGGACGAATAGAGCACTTCTCCCGTCTCGTCGATCACGCTGACTTTTACGGTGGTGGAGCCGACGTCGATACCGAGTAATTTTGCCATAGTGTTGCCGCTGTACGTTTTTTTGTATTATAACACAAAAACGGGAAATTGACAAGTTATTTTTATCGGGAGGAAGTCCGTTCCCCTTTTCTGCGCAGCTCGTACATTTTTTTGGTGGCATTGCCGCCCCGCAGGTGCCGCTCGCTGAGGTTTTTATCGAGCACCTTTTGCACTTTTTCAAAGAGCGACGGGTCGATGGACGGCAGCCGCTCCGTGACGTCTTTATGTGCAGTCGTCCAAGTCGGGAACGGTCGTCTCCTCCCCTGCTTCGCTTTCGATCGGAATAGCATTTTCCAAGCCGAGTTCGGAATTTAATTGCAGGAAAATGTCCACGTTCCCGTCATGATCGACCTCAATACGCCGCACGATGCGTTTGAGTTGTGCGTTCGTCATCTGCGACACGTCGGCGATGTCCGCAATGGAGCGGAATGTCTTTTTCAGAACGCCGTCCAACCGCTCGTGCATCGTCATACGGCTCTCTATCATTTTCAGTTCGGCTTCGAGGGTTTCTTTCCTCTGCTTCGCCCCCAAGAGACGTTCGTTGAGTTCCTCGCGCGAAATCAGATCGTCGGTGTAGAGGTCCATGCACTTCTCCCGCATCTTCTCGAGCTTTTGAAGTTCCGCCCTCACCGATTTTTCCTTTTCGGCGTTCTCCTCCTTCTCCCGATAGACCTTCTTGAACTCTGCGGTCACATAGTCGATCACGTTTTTCTGATGGGACAATATGTAGGCAAAATAGTCGGAGATCACCTTTATGAGTTCCTTTTCGTCGATCACGGTGCGATTGGGGCAACTGTCCGCGCCGTTGCCGTTTCGTCCCGAACACACCCATGTGACGTATGTATTCTTATAGGTGCGCTCGATGCGGCGGAACGACCACCCGCAGTCCTTACACTTGATCAGCGTTGAAAACAAATATTGATTGCTGTGCCGAGTCTTGTCGAGTTTGAACGTCTGCCCGCGCGCGTGGATGATTTTCTGCGCCTTGTCGAAAACGCCCTGCTCGACAATTCGCAGGCTCTCCTTCTCGGTGATAAGCCATTCCGATACGTCCTTGCTTTTCCGTTGCCCCGTCAGAAAATCGGAAATCTCCTCTTTCCCGTTGACAACTTTCCCCGTATAAATTTCATTTGTCAAGATGCGCATGACTGCATTGGGCGACCACGCGCAATTTCGCTTTGTCTT
>CANROE010000013.1 GCA_947632195.1 uncultured Clostridia bacterium
AATAATAAAGAGTTATTAAGGGGAAATTGAAGCGTTTTCTTCACTTTGAAGACGGCGTAAGACACTCATTGTCCAGTAATGAATATGTCGCCTAGAAAAGCATAAAAATGCATATATTCAAGTTAGGAACTTTATGCGGACTTAGGCTCTTAATACCGAATCATAAGATCTGATTGGTGCTGAAAATCTGCGGCAAACTTTTTTGAATGCAAAAAAAACAGGTCAACAAAGCTAATTTTTTCAATTTATAGAAAGAAAAATCTTACTTGAAGAAGCAAAAACAAGCGAAATTTTATTAAAAATGGCGATTTTTGTAGCAAAATAGTGTGACTTTTGCTTGACAATGGCTCCCGCGGCGGCAGACACCATTCTTACCCACTTCCGCGAAACAGGCGAGGAGCCCGAGGACTATGACCTCATCGTCACGGGCGACTTGGGCGCGCTCGGAAGCCGTATTCTCAAAGATTTAACGTGGGAAAAGGGGCTCGACATCGGCAAAAACCACGTCGATTGCGGCGAAATCATCTACAACGTTATCGAGGACGAGTTCCAGGGCGGGAGCGGCGCAGGGTGCTCGGCCGTGGTGCTCAACTCCTATCTTTACACAAAAATGATGACGGGCGGCTTTAAGCGCATTCTGTTTGCGGCGACGGGTGCGCTTCTCTCTACCGTCTCCTCGGGACAGGGGGAGAGCATTCCCTGCATCACGCACGCTGTCGTTTTGGAGAGGTGAAAAAGTGGAATATTTGCAAATTTTATTGATGTTTATAAAGGCCTTTGCGGTGGGAGGGCTCATCTGTGCGATCGCACAATTCATCATAAACTTCACCGACCTTACCGCAGGGAAAATTCTCGTCATCTTTATGCTTGCGGGGGTCGCACTGACGGCGCTCGGGTTGTATCAACCCCTCGTGGAATTTGCGGGAGCGGGGGCGACCGTGCCCATTTCGGGCTTTGGCTATCTGCTTGCAAACGGTGCGATGAAGGGGGCAGAAAAGGGGCTGTTTGCCGCGCTTACGGGCCCGCTCGTTGCGGCAAGTGCGGGCGTCTCCGCCGCAGTCGTCTTTTCCTTCATCATGGCGCTCATCTTTAAGTCGCATACAAAAAAGAATTGAGGAGGGAGAAGGTTTTGCCCACCCCCTTAATCCCCCGAAGATGGTATAATAGCACCATAAATATGCGGACGGCGCGGCGCTTCAACACAAAAAACCGCTTGGTCCGCGGGCACAAAGGAGGAGATGATGCCGAAAGCGGGGGCGGGAAAGAGAGCAGGTGCAAATATGAAAATGCCGCCCATGCGGAAGAACGCGCCGCCCCTTCTTTCGGAGCGGACGGTCAAAAGAGGGGAGCGCGAGTATGTCCGCCGCGACTATGAGGGCGGCACGGTCGATCTTGTCGCGTTCGACGAAACGCGAGGGCTTTGGGTCTATGAAATTTACGAATTTTCGGACGTTCCCGAAATGAACTATCCCTTCGAGGAGTGCCTCTTATCTCCCGTCTTTTACGCGCGGTATCTTTCGCGCATTTACGTCCTTCCCGCCGATTAAATTTTTTAGAAAATTGAGAGAAAATTTCGCGCCGAAAGAACGTTCCGAACAAGAGGTTTTGGGGCAAACGAACATCCCCCGCCGTTTGGAAATTTTATGTAAATTCCTTGCTTTTCCCTTTTGGGTGTAGTATAATGTCGAAGTTAGGATATAATTCGGAAGAAGAACTATGTTTGAAAAAAGCGCACAATTTAAGCCCTTTGAAAAAAAGGTATGGCTGTCCTCTCCCACAATGCACGGAGAAGAATTGCAATGGATGTCCGACGCCTTTCACAAGAATTGGATGTCTACCGTGGGAGAAAACATCAACGAAGTAGAGCGTCTCGTCGCCGAAAAAATCGGCTGCAAATATGCCGTGGCGCTTGCAACGGGAACCGCTTCTCTGCACCTTGCGGTAAAACTGGCGGGAGTCAAGCGGGGAGATAAGGTGTTTTGCTCGGATATGACCTTTTCCGCAACGCTCAATCCCGTTGTCTATGAGGGGGGGATCCCCGTCTTTATCGATACCGAGCGCGAGACGTGGAACATGGACCCCGTTGCGCTCGAAAAGGCGTTTGAACTTTATCCCGAGGTCAAGCACATCGTCATCGCAAATCTGTATGGCACGCCCGGGAAAATGGACGAGATCCGCAAGATCGCGGACAAGCACGGCGCGGTGATCGTGGAGGACGCGGCGGAGAGCTTCGGGGCGACCTACAAAGGGAAACAGACTGGGACGTTCGGAGATGTCGGCATCATCAGCTTCAACGGCAATAAGATCGTCACCGGTTCCGCGGGCGGTATGCTTCTGACCGATTGCTTGGAAGAGGCAAACAAGGCGCGGAAATGGTCCACGCAAAGCCGTGAAAACGCTCCGTGGTATCAACACGAGGAACTTGGCTATAATTATCGCATGAGCAATGTGATCGCAGGCGTCATCCGCGGCCAGCTTCCCCACCTGGAGGAACACATCGCGCAGAAAAAGGCAATTTATCATCGCTATCAAGAGGGCTTTCGGGGGTTTCCCGTCTCGATGAATCCCTATGATGAGGAGAATTCGGAACCAAATTTCTGGCTCTCCTGCCTTTTGATCGACGAAAACGCCATGTGCAGGCAGGTACGGGGGGAGCGCGAGGCGCTCTATCTTCCCGAGCACGGGAAGTCCTGCCCGACCGAAATTTTGGAGACGCTTGCGCGCTTCAATGCCGAGGGCAGACCAATCTGGAAACCCATGCACATACAACCCATTTTCCGCATGAACCCGTTTGTGACGCGGGAAGGGGACGGAAGAGGCAGAACGAACGCCTATATTGCGGGAGAGGGTGCAGACGTGGGAATGGATATCTTTGCGCGCGGGCTATGCCTTCCCTCGGACAATAAGATGACGCCCGAAGAGCAGGATCGCGTTATAGAAATCGTAAGGGCGTGTTTCGACTGATGAAAGAATTCTTTGCCGATCTTATTTCAACTTGGTGGGGGATCCTGATCGTCTGTCTTGTCTGTCTTGCGGTTTGGCTTGTGCTTTCTGTGGCACTGTACAGACAGTTTTTCAAGCGGTTTTACGACGTTCTTTTGAGCGGGCTTGCGATCCTCGTATTTTCGCCCATTCTCTTGCTCTTGACCGTACTCGGAGCGATAAAGATGAAGGGAAATCCCTTTTTCACGCAACTGCGCCCGGGAAGGAGAAAAAAACTTTCCAAGCGCGTTTGCAAACAAAAAGGAGTTCCCTATGGGACGTATGGCGAGGAAAAGATCTTCAAGCTCGTAAAATTCCGCACGATGACTTGCGAAAAGGACGAAAACGGCGAACTTTTGCCCGACGAAAAGAGACTGACGAAATACGGCAAGTTCTTACGCAGTACGTCGCTTGACGAACTCCCCGAGCTTTTCAACATCTTCGCAGGACAGATGTCCATCATCGGCCCGCGACCCCTTCTTGTGCGCGATATGGTCTTTATGACAGCAGAGCAAAGAAACCGTCATAACGTTCGGCAAGGGCTTACGGGGCTTGCGCAAGTGAACGGTAGGAACACTATTTCATGGGAACAAAAACTCGAATATGACCTTGAGTATGTGCACAAAGTTACTTTTGGGAAAGATGCGGTGATCTTTTTCAAGACGATAGGAAAAGTATTGAGCCGAAGCGATATCAACCGTGAAGGTACGGCAAGCGACATCGACTTGGGCGATTGGCTGTTGCAAGAAGGAAAAATTGCGGAAGAAGAATACCGCATAAAACAGAACGAAGCGAAAAAGTTGTTGGTCCCATAAACGGAGCAATATTATGAGACTTGATGAATGGAATTTGTACAACCACGGTTGGCTTCCGCGTTGTGCACCGCATGAGACCCCCGATCTTACCTCTTTTGACCCGTCAAAATTGTTTGCGAGTAGGAGGGGGGGGTGCTTATTCGCTATACGACAGACTATGACCAATGCAAAACGCAGAATTGGTGGTATGTCGTAAAGGACGATCCCTACGATATCTCAAAATTGAAAGCCAAACACAGATGGGTGGTAAAGCAAGGCGAAAAAAATTTCGAAGTAAAGAGGATCGATCCGAAATGCTTTTGCGAAGATATATTTCGTGTCGCCGTTGCCGCCTTTTCAGCTTACCCTGCAAAATACAGACCGAATTTGCAAAAGGAACAATTTTATAAAGACATTGAAGCTTGGAACGATTGCATGGTTTACGGCGCATATTTTCGTGAAACGGGAACGCTTGCAGGATATTGCATATTAAAAGACGAGGGGAGTTATATTTCGTTTCCTGTACAAAAAACCGATCCCGAATATGAAAAGTACCAAGTCAATGCGGCGCTGGTATACTATGTTCTGCGTAAACTCGAACCTGCTTTAGCGCAGGGCAAATATATTTGTGACGGCGAGAGAAATATTTTACATGAGACTTCTTTTTCCGAATATCTGATCAAATATTTCGGATTCAGAAAGGCTTTTTGTACACTGCATTTGATCCTTTCGCCAAAGATCAAATTTATCGTTGGGAGCTTGTTTCCCTTACGCAAAATGTTTTATAAGTTGGACGGGAACAAGTATATCCATTTGATGAATGGGATATTTCACATGAAAGAGATCATTCAAAGGCAAAATCGTGAAAAAACGAGAGGAACTCAATCGCTATAACAAAAGGAATTTATGTACTATTGCCGAGGGACAATGGAAAAGTTTAGTGTTTTGATGTCGGTGTACATCAAAGAAGATCCCGAATTTTTCGATCAGGCGCTTGAAAGCATTCATCGTCAAACAGTACAAGCTGACGAGTGGGTCGTCGTGAAAGACGGACCCATTTCCGATGAATTGCAGGCGGTCATCGACAAGTACAAGGAGATGCAGGACGTCTGCATCAAGGAGGTGCCGCTTCCCGAAAACCGCGGGTTGGGTTTGGCGCTTGCGGCGGGCGTGCCCGAATGCAGTTATGAACTCATCGCCCGCATGGACACGGACGATATTGCAGTCCCCGAGCGGTTTGAACTTCAACTTTCGGAGTTTGAAAAGAATCCTGCGCTCGACCTCTGCGGAGGACAGATCGAGGAATTCGAAACGACTCCACAGGAGATCATAGGGGAGAGGCGCGTTCCGCTTACGCAGGAAGAGATCGCCCAGTATCAAAAGTTACGCTGTGCGTTCAATCACATGACGGTGATGTTCAAAAAGAGCAAGGTGCTCGAGGCGGGGAATTATAAGCATTGCCCGCTTATGGAGGACGACATGCTCTGGGTGGATATGCTTCTCCGCGGCGCCGTGTGCATGAATTTGGACAAAACGCTTGTCTATGCGCGCACCAACCGCGATATGATCGCCCGCCGCGGGGGAATAAAGTATTATAAAAAATACAAAAACGCCCGCAAGATGATCTTGGAGACGGGATTTATCACCAAGCGGGAATACAGAAAGACCAACCGCATTCAGCTCATCGTCTGCCTCATGCCCGGCTGGCTGCGGAAATTTGTGTTTTTCAAGCTGTTGCATAGGAAACGAGATAAAAAAACAGAGCAGCAATAACGAAGAAGGGGTGACTAAGGAATATGCTCACCGAAGTTCAAAAAAAATTATTGGATATGCTGAAATGGTTCCATGCCTTTTGCGCTGAAAACCAAATCACATATTATGTTCTCGGCGGAACGTTGCTCGGCGCCGTACGGCACAAAGGCTTTATTCCGTGGGACGACGATATCGACATAGGCTTGCCCCGTGAAGATTACGAACGCTTGAAGCAAGGCGCATCGGGGCTTTCCGTGGATCGCCGTTATGTGTTGGAATCTCCTTCGGAAAATAAGGATTTTGATTACCTATTCTGCAAGTTGTATGATACGCAAACTACGCTCGTCGAACATACGCGGGTGCGCACCAAACGCGGGCTCTTTCTCGATATTTTTCCGCTGGACGGGATTGGGAATACATACGAGGAAAGCCTTAAAAATTACAAAGGGATACTGACTGCGATCAATTTTTACAATACAAGGGTTTGTGCATTGCGCAAGGGCAGAAAACTGTATAAAAATCTTGCGATCCTTGTGAGCCGTTGTATCCCGGGCATTTTTTATAACAAAAAGAAGAGAGCGGCCAAAATCGATCGCATGTGCGCTTCCCGTCCATACAATGAAAGTGTTTA
Source organism: uncultured Clostridia bacterium (assembly GCA_947632195.1). GTDB lineage: Bacteria > Bacillota > Clostridia > Christensenellales > Borkfalkiaceae > Gallimonas. Next base: position 6,160 of record CANROE010000013.1, read on the forward strand.
TGTCGGAAACCTGCTCGGGAATTGGGGAAAGCGCGAGATCGTGGAGAGGGCATGGATGGGGGTACCGACGCTCTATCCGTTTGAGGACATGCAAGTTTACGGGCCCTGCGACGCGGACAAGTATCTCACGGCAATTTACGGCGATTATATGCAGCTTCCGCCCGAGGAAAAGCGGGTGAGCAATCACGATTATCTCTACATGGATCTGAATACTCCTTACGCGGAATATCACGGGAGGAAAAAGAAATGAACATTGCGCTCATCATAGCGGGCGGCTCGGGGACGAGAATGGGGCAGGATATCCCCAAGCAGTTCCTTTGCGTACACGAAAAGCCCGTTATCATTTACACCTTGGAAAACTTCCAAAATCATCCCAAAATAGATGCGATCTATGTCGTTTGCATCGACGGTTGGCAGTGTGCGCTTGACGCCTATGCGAAACAGTATAATATCACGAAATTGAAGGAGATCGTCACGGGCGGCTCCTCGGGACAGCATTCCATTTTTAACGGCGTGAAGGCGATCCATGCAAGGGAGACGGAAGATTCGTGTATCATCATCCACGATGGGATCCGTCCGCTCGTGGATGCGACGGTGATCGACAATGTGATCGAGACCTATCAAATATATGGGAATGCGGTCTCTTCCCTTCCTTATAACGAGCAAATTTTTGTCTTGAAGGACGAAAAAAGTACGCAAAGTTACGTTCCGCGGGAAACATTGCGGCGGGTCATGACGCCGCAGGCTTATCCGCTCGGCAAGCTCTACCATGCATATTGCACGGCGTCCGAGCGCGGCGTCGGGTTTACGGGTTCTTCGTATACAAACACCATGATGGTGGACCTCGGAGAGACACTCTATTTCGCGCAGGGCTCGGAGAGAAATATCAAATTGACGACGAAAGACGACTTCGAACTTTTCAAGGCATATCTGCTTCGCCAAAAGGAAGGAGACCTCAAATGACGCTTACTCCCTTGGAACGGGAAGATGTTTCGCTCGTTGCGGAAACTCCCTATCGCTGGCAAGCCCTTGCGGGGAAGCGCGTGCTCTTAAGCGGCGGAACGGGCTTTTTGGGCAGTTTTCTGTTGGAGGTTTTCCGCTACAGGAACAGCAAATACGGCGACAAGATCAAAGTAATATGCTTGACGCGCCGCGCACGGGAAAGCGATGAGACGGTGGAATATATTGAGCAGGATGTGACCGAACCCATCCGTTTTACAGGCGATGCGGATTATGTCATTCACCTTGCTTCCAACACGCACCCCGCGCAGTATGCCGAGACGCCCGTGCAGACCATCACCGCAAATGTCTTTGGCTGTTATAACTTGTTGGAGTATGCAAGAAAATGCGGCGCAAAGCGATTTCTTCTTGCTTCGAGCGTCGAAATTTACGGAAACGGAAGCGGAACTCCTATGAACGAAAATTTTTTGGGAGCGATCGATTGCAATTCCGCGCGCGCAGGATACAACGAGGGGAAGCGGGTGAGCGAATCGCTGTGCCAATCGTTCCGTGCCCAATACGGCATAGACGCCGTGATCGCACGCTTTGCACGCTGTTTCGGTGCGGACAAAAAGAAGGACAGTAAGGCAATCGCACAATTCTTCGACCGCGCCGTAAAGGGCGAGGACATCATTCTGAAGAGCGCGGGAGGGCAGCGGTTCTCCTATTGTTACGTTGCGGATGCGGTGGGCGGACTCATTAAAATTTCGCTTGACGGCAGGGACGGAGAGGCATATAATATATCCGAGAACGACGAGGGGAAAACGCTCGGGGATTACGCCGCCGAGATCGCGGCGCTCGCGGGCAGAAAGGTAGTTATGGATGTGCAAGAGGTGAAGGGCGCCTCCAAAGCCGATTATGCCGTCCTCGACTGCACGAAGTTAAAATCGCTGGGCTGGCAACCGATTTTTACCGTGACGGAAGGAATGAAACGAACGTATAGCATCTACAAGGGAGAATAAAACCGCAAAGATGAAAATAAGCATTGTGATTCCCGTTTATAATGTGGAAATATTTTTGCCGAAATGTCTTGACAGCGTATGCGCGCAGGGTGAAATCGTTGCGGAAATTTTGTTGGTCAACGATGGCAGTACCGATAACAGTTTGCAAATTTGTAAAAAATACGCAGAGAAAGATGCCCGCATTAAAATCATCGATCAAGAAAACCATGGGTTATCGAATGCGGTTCGTGTCGGCGTGCGCGCCGCTTCCTGCGAATATATCGGGTTTGTGGACAGCGACGACTATATCGAGAAAAACATGTATGAAAAAATGGCAAATGCTGTGTCAGAGAGCGGTGCAGGTCTTGCTATTTGCGACTATGATTACGTAGATGAGACAGGAAATCGTTTGTCCATTGTCGATCTCGGCATTCCCGATTCATGTGTAATTACAAAGGAAAACGGGGCGTTTCCTTATCCCGTTTTTCCGTCCCTCAAAAAAGGAACTCCCGGCACATATATTTCAGCCTCCCGATGCAATAAACTAATAAAACGCGACATGCTTGTGAATAGTTTTTCGTTCGAGGATAAGGGCGTATCTATGGGTGAGGACGCAGCCTTGATCGTTCCGATCATGATGCAATGCGATAAAATGGTTTATGTAAGTGAAGTATTGTATCATTATGTGCAAAGAAACAGTTCTATTGTGCATAGATACAAAAGTTCATATCTTGAAGATTGGAGAAAGATCGTAGAAAATATAAAACAAGCTACCTCCTGTTACAAAATAGAGGATTTTTCCATCTGTGCTCTCGGATGGCTATTTAGCAATTGTTTGTTTAAGATACGTTCGTGCGAAAGCATGAGCAAAAAACAAAAAAAGGCCGAAATAAAGAAAATCGCACAAGATGAGGAAGTCATTTCCTATCTCAAATCGATAAAAGTAAAACTAAAATTCAAATATGCCGTCTATCTGTTGCTGCTTCGTTGGCGTTTTTGCGGCATATTGTCTTTATTGTGAAATGGTTAAAATTCTGCACTATTGCTGGTTTGGGGGGAACCCGCTTCCCGAGAGCGCAAAACGTTATATGGAGACATGGAAAAAGTTCTGCCCCGACTATGAGATCAAGCGTTGGGACGAGAGCAATTTCGACGTGAACTCCGTTCCGTTTGTTGCGGAGGCGTATGCCGCGAAAAAATGGGCGTTTGTCTCCGATTATGTCCGTACTTATGCGCTCTATCATGAAGGCGGGCTCTATGTCGATACCGACGTGGAATTTGTAAAGGGCATCGACGATCTGACGGGGACTTCTTTTATGGGGTTTGAACTGCCCGATATCGTAAACCCGGGGCTCATTCTCTATGCCGTCACTCCGCGCGAGGCGTTCTACGAAGAAATTCTCAAACGGTACGAAAGCCTGCATTTTTCCGCCGAAGAAATGCGCGACCTTACGAGCCCGAAGATTTTCACAAAATTGCTTACGGAACGGGGACTTCGCCTTGATGGTACGCTGCAACACGTCGGGGATGTGACCGTCTATCCCATGGAATATTTTCAGCCGATGGGCGTGAAATGGAAAGAAGTATCCGCTACTCCGAACACGCGTTCGATCCATCATTACAACGCAAGTTGGATCGATGCGAGAGAGAGAGAATATTTGTTTTACAGAAAACATCATGGCGAAAAATGGGGAAGAGTCTTATATAGTTTTCGGCATCCCATTTTAGCATGGGAGCGTTTTGTGGCTTCCCGCCGCAGACGCAAGGAGCAAAAAAGAGAGCATGGAACTGATTAAAGCAGGCAACTATCCGATATCGGCGACGAAGCGGGAAGGGCATTCCTGCTCTTTTTGCCTTGCCATTGTTTTGATCATAAGCATGTTGCTGCAATTTTATTTGCCTGTTTTTTTTGAGACAGAAGGAACGTTTTTCGGCGGATACATTTTTACCTTGATCCCTGGTTTCATTTTTATCTTTGAAATTTTATTTTTGTTTCTGCGGAATACGCGTATCTCTTACCGCGTGCTTGGCATGTGGTTTGCCGTTATGTGCGCGTTGGCGCTATCGCTTTTGAATACAAGGTCCGGCATTGAAAAGGCTTTTGGGCTAATTTCCATTATTGTGGGACTATTCATTTTATACAAAGAACCGTTACGTAGAAAAGAAAGAAGAACGATCTTCTGGGCTTTTGTAATTGCCGTTGCCCTGATCCTGTTAAACGGAGTGCGGGGAGACGCGGAATTAGAGATGGCAAAAGGAAAATTCAACCCGAATACTTGTGCATTTTTGTTGACTTTGCTGTTTTGCGTGTGTTTTACGCGACTCTGCATTGCTCGCTCTTGGAAGAATATCTTACTCGCGGCGGTTTGCTTTTTTCTCCAGTTCATTTATATTTCGCGTACAGCGCTCCTTGGAGAAATTCTTTTTGTGTTGATTTCGCTCATTTGCCGTGCATGGAAAAAGAATAGTTATTCGTCTCGCACCGTATTTTGGGTGATGCTTTTGTTCTCGCTTTTTGGGATCGTACTTGCTTGGGTTTATGCGGAAGTTCTGTTTCCTGCAGTCGGACAGGGAGAGATTTTCATTTTCGGAAAAGACATTTTCACGGGGAGACAGACGATCTGGAACTTTGCGTTTGAATCCATTCGGGAGCACTTTATGTTTGGCGTCGGAAGCCATTTGAACGAAGCGCAGTTTGAAGCCGGCTATTACCGATTGATCATGAATGCGCACAATCAAGCCGTGGGGATGCTTGCTACGTTCGGGATCATTGCGTTTATTCTCTTTTATATCGCCTTTTCTTTTTTTGCGGCGCAACCCTATTCGGACAGAAAAAGCGGCAAGATGCGTCGTTTTCCCGCGATCTTTTTGCTTACGGTCACGATCATGAGTTATTTTGACATCTATTTCTTTTCGGAATATAACTGGATCGCCATTTTGTTAGTTTATGGCTTGATCTTATCACTTTCGGTTGAGGAGAAAGCATGATCACTGTTTTTACGCCCGCTTACAACCGCGCTTATATTTTACCTGCGCTCTATACTTCTTTGAGGCGTCAAACGGTGAAGGAGTTTGAGTGGGTCGTTGTGGACGACGGCTCGACGGACAATACCTCCACGCTCTTTGAAGCATGGCAAAAGGAAGAGAGCGCTTTTTCCATCGTCTATGTGCGGCAGGAAAACGGCGGGAAACATCGGGCGATCAACCGTGGCGTTCAACTTGCCCATGGCGAGCTTTTCCTTATTGTTGACTCCGATGACCATCTCGTCGACAACGCGATCGAGACAGTTTTGAAGTGGACGAAAACGCTCCCGCAAGAGGGAAAATGGGGCGGCGTTGCAGGGCTGAGAATACGCGCGGATGGTACGCCGATTGGGAACTCTTTCAAGGGTGATTTTGCGGATGCAACTTCTCTTGAACGAGAAAAACTTCACATTGAGGGAGACAAGGCTGAAGTCTTTTACACAGATGTTCTTCGCCGTTTTCCTTTCCCCGCATTCGAAGGAGAAAAGTTTATTACAGAAAGTGCTGTTTGGTATGCGATTGCGGCGGAAGGGTATCAGCTCCGTTGGTTCAACGAGCCTGTGATCGTGTGCGAATATCTTGAGGACGGTCTCACGCGGAACGCCGAGGAAGTTAAAAAACGCAACCCGCTCGGCTATCTGTATTATTATGATCTCTGCCATAGAGTGCAGAAGGGAGCGAAGAGAAAACTTGCGGCGATCTGTCATTATTATGAAATCGCCTCTACGCACGGCAGAGACAAGAAACAAATTTGCAGAGAATTGAAAATATCTCGCTTTACATTATGCGTAGCGCAAATCGCTAAAAAAATATTCGGCAAAAGCTAAAAAATGGTAAACACACAGTCGAGAGTGCGCAATTCAGTGCGAAATACTTTTTTCGGGGCAGTCGCTTTTCTTTTGAAAATGTTGCTCCAATTTGTCGTGCGCGCGCTCTTCATCCGTTTTTTGGCGATCGAATACCTCGGCGTAAACGGGCTTTTTACCAATGTTTTGAATATTCTTTCGTTGGCGGAACTCGGGATCGGGAATGCGATCGTCTACTCCATGTACAAGCCGATCGCAGACGGAGATACCGAAAAGATCAAATCGCTTCTTGCGCTTTATAAAAAATTTTATCTCATTATCGGCGCGGTGATCACCGTGTTGGGGCTTGCGCTGATCCCGGCGCTTCCTTATTTGGTGACGGACGTCCCCGACCTTGATATCAATTTAACGGTCGTCTATGTCCTCTTTCTTGCACAGACCGTAATTGGGTATTTCTTCGCATACCGCCGCTCACTGATCTTCGCCCATCAACGCAACGATGTCGAAAGCAAGGTCAGTTTGATTTCCCAAATTATTTTGGCGGTAGCGCAAATTCTGATCGTCGTTCTGTGGAAGAATTTCTATGCCTATGTGGGCGCGATGGTCGTATCGACCACATTGGACTCGGTTTTGATTTTCTTGATCTCATTTAAGCTGTTTCCTCAGATCCGCGGGAAGGCGCAAAAACTTTCCCAAGAGGACAGGCAAGAGATCTCAAAGAATACGCGGGCGCTCTTTTTTCACAAAATCGGCGGCGCAGTCGTATTCTCTACCGATTCCATCATCATTTCCGCCTTTATCAGCACGAGAATTTTAGGCCTTTATTCCAATTACACGCTCGTCACTTCCGCATTTGCGTCTGTGGTGACGCTGTTGTGCACGGCGCTCCGCGGCAGCATCGGAAATTATATTGCTACCTCTGACAAAGAACATTCTTTGCGCATTTTCAACACGCTTTCCCTTGTGCTTCTTTGGTTTGTCGGATTTCTCTTTGTCGGTATGTTCTGTTGCTTCCAGGACTTTATCGCGCTCTTTGCGGACGGAAGGGAGTCCTGTCTCGATTTCTTCTCCGTTGCGCTCATCTGCGTGAGTTTTTATTTTACTTACACAAAGGGCATCGTCGGAGCGTTTAAGGAATGCACGGGGCTGTTTTGGAACGACAGATTTAAGCCATTGGTGGAAGCGGCTGTCAATTTAGGGCTTGACTTTGCATTTGTCTTTTGGATCGGGCTTCCAGGGGTTATTTTGGCGACGATCATCAGCACCGTATTCATCCCGCTTTGGATTGAGCCATACGTGCTGTACAAGAATTACTTCAAATGCAGTGTAAAGCGGTATTTTCTCCGATATCTTGTTTACACCGCTGTGACTGCGCTCGTGTGTGCGATAACATTTTACGCAACTTATTTTTTGCCTTCGGGATCGATCCCGTTGTTCCTTGCAAAATTTGCGATTTGCGTGGTTTTGCCCAATCTGCTCTACTTTTTGATCTATTTTCGTACACCCGAATTTAAGTTTTTGAAAAAGGTCGCCAAGAGCCTTTTTCAAAGTAAAGCAACTCAAAAAGGAACAGAAGAATCATAATTGATTGAAAATTCTTAAAAAGCGAGGCAAGTGGTTTGCCTCGCTTTTAAGATTGTCCGCTTGGGAATTCTTTTATCGGTTATCAAAAAGGCGCGAGTTCAAAAGCAGTATAAAAAATAGCCCAAAAGGGAAAACAAAGGGCGTGGAAGAGAGGGAGTTGGTCGATATTAAAGACATCGCAGTCGATACGAGGGGGAGCGTGACGGCAAGGATGAGAAGCTATCTTGCGGCGGTGGGGAATCCCTACCGTTTCCGCGTAGGCAAGACGCGCGTCAGCGTGGTGTTCAATGGGAGAGAGGGGGGCTCTCTCGAATCGGAATTGGAAAAAATTTGCATGAGGAAAGGATGACGGCGGGGCTTGCAATCTGTCAAAAAATCTGCTATACTGTGCTTGTGTTGAAGCGCCGTGATTTGTTCCGGAAGGAGTGAAGAATGGCAAGAAAAAGTAAATATCAAACTTCCGATACAGCCTCTGGACGCTCCGCGCGCCCTTTTTCCGCAGGGCTGTATATTCGTCTGTCCCGCGAGGACGGCGACAAGCCCGAGAGCGAGAGCGTCTCCTCCCAGCGGGCGATTTTAGATCGGTTCGTCTCCGAGCATCCCGACATTCTGCCCTATGACAGCTACATCGACGACGGTTGGAGCGGAACGGATTTCGACCGCCCCGATTTCCGCCGTATGCTCGAGGACATCCGCGCCAAAAAGGTCAACTGCGTCATCGTCAAAGACCTCTCCCGTTTCGGCAGAAATTACGTCGAGGCGGGGAAGTATCTCGAGATCGTCTTTCCGCTCTTCGGCATCCGCTTTATTTCGGTGAACGACAACATCGACAGCTTGGAAAACCCTTCCTCGATGAACACCGTCATGGTGCCCTTTAAGAATATCATGAACGACGAATATTGCCGCGACATCTCGATGAAGGTGCGCTCCTCCCTCGACGTCAGGCGCAAGCAGGGCATGTTCATCGGCTCGTTTGCAGCTTACGGCTATCAAAAGGACCCCGCCGACCGCCACAAACTTCTTGTTGACGAGGAAGCCGCGGAGACGGTGCGCCTCATCTTTGAAAAGTTTCTCGAAGGGTACAGTATGCTCGGCATTGCCCGCATGTTGAACGGGAGGGGGGTGCCCAACCCCTCAGCATATAAGCGGAGCAAGGGGCTCAATTACCGCCACCCGCAGACGGACGAAAAGGCGCTTTGGGTCGATTCCTCTGTGCGGCGCATCCTTACCAATGAAGTGTACATCGGCAACCTCGTGCAGAAGAAGAACGAGATCATCAGCTACAAAGTCCACACGGCGAAGGCGGTCGCGCGGAGCGGCTGGATCGTTGCGGAGGGCACGCACGAGCCCATTGTCTCTATTGAGGACTTCCGACGCGTGCAGGAACTCTTAAAGCGAGACACGCGCACCTCGCCGAAAAGCCACAAACTTTCCGTGTTCGCGGGCTTTGTGAAGTGCGCCGACTGCGGTAGAGCGATGCAACGGCGTAAGGTGGTGCAGCCCTATAAAACTTACGAGTATTACGCCTGCGCGACCTACCGCAAGATGCACGCGGGGTGCACGAAGCACATGATCCGCGCCGACGTGCTCGAGGAGGCGGTGCTCGTCTTTCTGAATAAATATATCTCCCTTGCGGCGGACTTCGACAGGCTCATTTCTCTGCTCGGCCAAAAGAAGGGGACGGACGGGTCGCGGCGGATAGAGGCGAGTATTACCGCAAAGAAACGGGAGCGGCAGGAGGCGGAGAATATGCTTGTCGAGCTCTACCCCGACCTCAAAAAGGGGTTGCTCGGGCAGGAGCAGTATCTCGCCCTCAAGGAGCGGTACGAGAGGCAGATCGAGCGGGCGGACACGGCGATCGCGCGGCTCGAGGAGGAGAGAGAGAACTTTGAAAAGCCGATGGGGGAGAACGAGTTTGTCGTCGCCTTCCGCAAATACCGTGCGCCCGAGACGCTCACGCGGGAAATGCTGACCGAGCTCGTGGAGGACATTCTCATTCACGAGGGTGGGGAGGTCGAGATCCGCATGAAGTGCCGCGACGAATTTTTCTCGGCGATGGAGTACCTCAAGCACAACGAGGGACTTTTTAGCGAGGGGCTCTTAAAAGAAACTCTCGCCGCAGACGGCAAACCGACTTCGGAATCTGCTTAGAAAATATAAAGATGTTATCGCGTGCGTGCGGGCGACCTTGCCCCGCACGCACGCATTTTTTTGCTGTCACCCCATAATATGACAAACGAAAAAAGTGTGGAAAACCTTGACGAAAAATTTGGAAAAAATGTGAAAAAAAGAAGTTCGAGGCGAAAAAATTGAATGCAATCCTTGACAGGGGGGGGGTGCTTGTAGTAAAATAGTCTTAACGGTGGAAATGTCTCCGCTCCCGCGGGGAGCGGCGCCCCAAAATTTGGGGTTTCGAAAAAATCCATAGAAACACCACAGAGGAGGAAATCTAAAATTGGAGAATATGAAAGGTGAGGCAGAGATGAAAGAACAAACTCAGAACGAAAAGGAAGAGACGGTTGCGGCGGCTCCCGAAGACAGTGCGAAAAAGGCGTATATGCTGGAAGTGACCGACTTTTCCAAAAAATACCGCAACAACAAAAATTACGCCGTGCAACACTTTAGCTTTACCGTCTCCGCGGGAGAGGTCGTCGGGCTCGTGGGAAGCAACGGCGCAGGCAAGTCCACGATCATCAAGAGCGTCATCGGCGTGCTTCCCTTCGAAGAGGGGACGATCAAGGTCGGCGGCTTTGACGTTGCAAAGCAGTCGGAGAGCGCAAAAAAACTCGTGGGGTACGTTCCCGACGATCACTCCGTCTATGAAAAACTGACGGGCAGAGAATATATCAACTATATCGGCAGTCTGTACGGGGCGACCAAAGAGCAGAAGAAGTACGTGACGGACGAACTTGCAAAGAAGTTCGAACTTTCGCACGCGCTCGACGTGCAGATCGCGGGCTACTCCCACGGAATGCGGCAGAAGATCTGTATTTTGGGCGCGCTCGTGCATCAGCCAAAACTTTGGATCCTCGATGAGCCCATGGTGGGCCTTGACCACCAGACGATGACGCTTCTGTGCAAGTTCATCGGCGACTATGCGGACGGCGAACACTCCGTGCTCTTCTCTTCGCACAATCTCGAGGTCGTCAGAAAGACGTGCGATAAGGTCGTCTTTATCCGCGAAGGGCAACTTGCGAATATCGTGGACCTTACAGAGGACAGGGATTTCGATCTCGACAAATATTATATGGAGTTGAACGAGGTCGAACAAGATGCGTGAGTTTATCCGTTTACAGCTCAAATTGAGATGGGGCTACAACCGAAACAATAACAAGGCGAGTGCGGTCATGACCGCGGTCGCCACTCTGCTTGCCGTCGCCATCGCTCTGGCGCTCGTGTGGGCGCTCTCCTATGTATTACAGGCGAGTATCGGGGCCACCGCCAAACAGCTTGCACAACTCTATCTTACGGTCATCATGATCGGGCTGACGATCGCGGCGACGGGAATGCAGGTAAAGCGGCTCTATCGCCCTGCCGACCTTCTCATCACGGCGCGCTTCCCGATGAGCCCGTTCAAGCTGTTTTTGAGCTATCTCGTCTTGAATTACATCGACCTGAGCATTTATTCGGCGATCCTGCTCTTCCCCGTGATGATCGTGTTCGGGATCGCAATGAAGTGCTTTACGTTCGTCTACTTTTTGGGGATCGTGCTCGGCGTGCTCCTCATGCCGATCGTTCCCTTTGTGCTGTCCATCTTCATCGCCATTCCCACGGTGTATGTGACGACCCTTCTCGAACGTCACGGGATCGCGCGGCTCATTGTGTTCGTCGTTGTCCTTGTCGGCGCGTTCGTGCTTTACTACTACATTCTGGAAAATTTGGCGGAGTTCTTCATCCATCGGAATTGGGAAGAGGGGACGCTCGAAATTTGGGAAAATTTGCTCAAGGGGCTCGACGGCTACTATAATCCCGCCTACTATCTCGGGAACGTCGTCTTTTTCGATGGGTTCTGGATCGGGTTCGGCGCGCTCTTGGGCGCGGGCGCAGTCTTGGGTGCGGGCGGCGTTGCGCTGGCGCGCGCGGTGTGCACGAGTTTCCGCAAGAAGGCGCTCGAAACGGGGTCGGGCTTCTATATGCGGCGCTCCGAAGTGGACAGCTTCGGAAGTGCGCGCGCGATCTTCCGTTACAGTCTGAGGGAGATCCTCCGCACAAAGACGTATGCTTATTTCTATCTCGGCGTGGCGATCTCCACGCCCGTCATGGTATTCTTCTGCAATCGGCTCGTGACGATGGTCGGCGAGGCGCAGGTCGGCTCGGGGATCAACTTCGGCGCGTCCATGCTGGTAATCGCCGTCTTTATGGCGATGATCAGTTCGTTCGCGGCGACCATTTTGAGCGTCGAGGGCAAGAAGTTTTACATCACCAAACTCGTTCCCGTTCCTTACCGCAAACAGCTTCTCATCAAGGGGATCTTGAACGTGGGAGTGAGCGCGGTCGCCCTTATCATTAGCGCGATCGTGCTTGCGGCCTTAAAGTTCATCGGCGCAGTGGAGATGACGGTGCTCATCATCACCCAACTTCTCCTCGCCGCGGGGCTCGTGTTCAACGGGATCAACCTCAACCTCGTCAACCCCAATTTAAAGCCCAAGGCGAACGGCGAGGCGGAGGAGATCAACATTACCTACATGCTCCTCATCGGTTTGGTCATTGCCGCGATCGTCGGGGCGTGTTGCATCATCTTCCCGCGGTCGATCGAGACGGTGGGCGCAACTGCCGCATATCTCACGGCTGTCGGGATCGCGCTCGTCTATGCGGCCGTCAACTTTATCGTGTTCTGGTTCACGGTAGATAAGAAATACAAAAAAATCGAGGCTTAAGGGGGAATTGCGTTATGAAAAAACTGATGACGTCAACCATCATTCTGTTGCCGCTTCTGATCCTTGCGATCATGCTCGTAAGCGGCGCGATTATGAGTTTGATCACGCATATCTATGTGGAAAAGGTGGAGTTCGTCGAAAACGGCGCGCTTGTGCTCGTCATGGACGACGAATCCGCCCCGCCGACCAATTTGCTGGAGGTCAACGTTCTGCCCTTAGAGGCGGAAAACCGCGACCTTGTCTACACGGTGGAGGACGAATCGATCGCCACCGTCGATGAGAACGGCGTTGTGACCGCGCAGTACTACGGCGAAACATACATCACGGTGACGAGCGTCGAGAACAAGGCGGCCGTGGATAAGCGCCGCGTGCTCGTGACCGATACCTCCGTGCACAGAGTTGAGCTGAACGGGGGATACAAGAGCGACCTTTATGAGGGCGGCCTCGAAGAGCGCACGCAGACTCTCTCCGTCACCGTCTATCCCAAGGAGGCGGAGAACAAGGCGATCGAGTGGAAGAGCTCGAACGAGGACATCCTTCACGTCAGCGCGAACGGAACGGTGACGCTGAGGGGAGCGGGCAAGGCGACCGTCACGGCGACCTCCGTCGACAATCCCGACGCTTTTGCTTCGGTTGAGATCACCTGCCATAAGAGGATCGAGAGCATCGAGATCACGCGCAGGCGGGTATTTACCGCGCTTGCCGAGGCGCAGTTCCCCGAAGTGACGAAGAACCCCGCCGACGCGGACGTGACCATCGCCTACACGTCGAGCGACTCCTCCGTCGCCAAAGTGGATAAGACGGGCAAGATCACCTTCTTAAAACCGGGGCAGGTAACCATTACGGCGACCGCGACCGATTTCGGCGGAAAGACCGCGGAGGTTTCGAACGATTACGTCTCCACCCTCGGCTATTACCGCGCGCCGCTTTTCGATACCAAGCAATTCACCGTCGATTACGACGAATACAAAAACGCGGACAAAGCGCTTCCCATTCCCTTTGCGGCCAACCTTGCGGATACTTATCGGGAAGTGAAGGAAGTGACCTACAGCACGAACGGCGTTTTGACATTCGACAAGGACAAAGAGGAGTTCCGCTTTATCGGCGAAATGCCCGCGGGCGTGAAAACGGTTACGGCAACCGTCACGGCGACGGGGTACGACACGACGACGAACGAACTCGTCAGTCTCGTCGACGCATTCACCCTTACCGTCCTGCGCCACGCACAGAGCGTCACCGTCGCCTATAAGGGAACGGGCGACGCAAATTCCATCATTCTCTCGGGGAATTCGCTCGCTTTCGGCACCGAAAACGCCGCGGCGGCAGTCACAGTGTCTCCCGCAAACCACACCGACACGGTGACGTACACCCTTGAGGATACGGAGAACATCGCAACGCTCTTCGGCAGTACGATCATCTTCCAGAAGGCGGGTACGGTCACGATGAAGATCGCCTGCCTCGATGAAAAGAAGGTCGAAACGGTGAGCAAGACCATTACGGTGCGATATGCGCCCGTTGCCAAGGAAGAACACGAAAAGGGAGTTGAGATCACCGAACCTCAGCCCGGGAAAGAGCCCGAAAAGCAACAAGTCAGCCTCTCGATGGACGAGAAGCACAAAGAGGAGGCGGTGATCTACTTCACCGAACCCGCGGGAACGACCGTTACCTATGAAGTGACCGAAGGCAAAAACGAAGTCATCGAACTCGAAGAAGAGAACGGCGTCCGGCACATCGTGCCCAAGCAGGGCGGCTTTGCAACGGTGGAGATCACAGTCACCAAGACGGCCGCGCCCGCAGGAATTGCGTTCTTTGCGGCGCGCGCAGGCGAAGAGACGACCGTCTACACCATCGAAGTCTATGTCGATAAACCCGTTACGGCGGACAGCTTTACGGTGGAATTCGGCGACAAACTCTGCACGAATGTCTTTGACACCACGCTTGAAACGGTTCCTTTCACCGTGAAGGCGGAAGGCCCCAACGGCGAACTCGAGGGCAAACTGCTTTATGTCTCCTCCGACACGACGAGCGACGTAGCAAAAGACGATGGGTTGCTTCAATTCTCGGGGAGCGTCGCGTTCGGCAAGAACCTTTCCTCGCTTACCGTCACCTTCGGCGTAAAATACAGCGACAGGGCGCTTTCCCTCGGCGCGTCGGGCGGGCTTGCCTTTGTCACACGCACCCTCAAGCGCAACGCGGACAGCATCGTGGTTTCCTATAACGGAACGACGGTCAGCACGGCCGCTTCGGGCACCTTCAACACAACGAGCCAAACGCTTACCTTCACAACGGACGCAGAGCCCGCGGCAAGCAGGGTGAATGTCAAGATCGAGCCCGCAACTTACACCGAGCGCATTCACTACTCTCTGGGCGACGGCGATGACGGCAACGCAACGCTTACGGGTGGCGTGCTTACCTTCAAGAAGAATGAGGCGTGCAGCGTCACGGTAAAGATCGAACTGAGAGGTTCGGACGGTTCCGCCACGCTTTCCACTCAGATCACCATTCACTACACCCCGCGCACAAGCGAGGAGAAGGTCGTCAAACTTCCCACGGACAGCGGCGCCCACATTGTCCTTCTTCTGCGCGACGGCTTAACGGACAAGGCGAAGATCGAATTCAACGCGCCCGCGAACACCAAAGTCACTTACGATATTTCGGACGACGAAGTGCTTCAACTCGTTGAGGACAACAACGAGCAGACGATCGTGCCGAAGAAGGGCGGTTTTGCGACGGTGACAGTCAACGTCACACCCGAAAAAGATTCGGACGAGGAAGAGGCAACCTACACCATCAACGTCTATGTGGACCGTGCGGTGACGACGGACGACTTCGAAATCACCCTCAACAACGAACCCTCCGCCCCGAACACCGTTTTTGGCACCACGCTCGGCGAAGTTCCTTTCACGGTCACCTTAAATTGTGATGACGGCGCGATGGAGGGCAAGCGGCTCTATGTAAAATACGGCGCGGCGACCGCAACTGCCGAAAAGGGCGCAACAACTTTCGAGGGCAAGATCGCATTTGCAGAGACGCTCTCCGATCTCAACGTCACTTTCGGCGTGGAATACACCGACGACACCGAGGACTATAAACCTGCCGAAGGGCTTGCGGAGGTCATCCGTCGGCTCGAGCGCAACGCAAGCAGCATTACCGTCCAATACAAGGGTGTTGAAGCCGACAAGATCGTGTTCGGAAGCAACTCCAACGCCTCGCGCGGCAATTCTATCACCTTGGGAGAGGGGAACGCCGACATCGTTGTCACGGTTTCTCCCGCGGCGCACACCGACGTGCTCTCTTACTCTCTCGAGGGCAACACGGGCAACATCGCAACGCTTGGCACAAACGGCACGCTTACTTTCACCAAGGCGGGCACGGTTACGGTCGTCTTGCAGGTCAAGCGGGAGGATGAGGTCACGCTCCAAAAGAAATTCACGGTCACTTACGAGCCTGTTGGTTCGAACGTGGCGGTGACGCTCGGCGAAGGCGTGCAAAACGAACAATATATCGCGCTCGACTTCAAGGGTACGGGCAACAAACCTCAAGAGGCCGTGCTCTACTTCACCGCGCCCGCGGGAAAGACAGTAGATTATAAGGTAAAGAACAACGCCGAATCCATCGTCAGCCTCCAAGAAAACAACGGCGTATATCACATCGTTCCCAAGAAGGGCGGTTTTGCGGTGGTGGAGGTCGCCTTAGACGGCCAAACGGCTTACACCGTCAACGTCTATGTCGACAAGCCCGTCAAGGCCGAAGATTTCACCTTCAAATTCAACGGCAATGTATATGGACTCAACCAAATCTTCACCACGAGCCTTACGACCGTACCTTGGTCCGTTGCGGTCGAAGATAAAGATGGCTCCATGGCAGGCAAGCAACTCGTCATCAAGATCACGGGCAACGACACGGTGACGGTGCCCGCAGATAAACACGAAACAGACAACCAAACGGCGACCTTCACGCAAGATACTCTTACCTTCACCATTGGCGCGCAGTACGCGACCGCGGCGCACCAATACGGCAAGACGAATGACGGTACCGTTTTGCTCGGTCAAACCACCCGCAAGGCACAAACAACAAGAGGCGATCTCAGCACGGCTCCCACAGTAAAATATAACGACGGCACAGAGAAAACCCTCGCCGCAAATCAAGAAAACAGCCTTTTGTTCGACGACATCGGTAAAGAGATCGTGTTTACGGTGGATAAAAACTTTGACCCGTCCGATTTTGTGTTGACAAAGAAACTCGTTTTGCTCGAAGGTCATGGCTATGTACAAGTTACAATTTCGGACGACGGCGCAACGATCGCGCTCAAGGCGTCAAAGTGCGTTGAGGAACATGAACTTAAGCTCTCGATCAAAAATATCACCTACACGCTCAAAGTAACGATTGAGGCCAAGGCGCAGACGCTCACGGTGAAGTATGGCGAAGAAGTCCTTCAAAGTGGGCAAACTTACAAAACCCTGCTCGATTCGCTTACCTTCTCCGTCACGCTCGGTCGCAGTGACGGGCAAGACATTACCAACAAAAATTTGGAGTGGAGTTTTGACGAAAACACTTGGCACGATGTGAACAACGACAGCACCACAACCGATGTCGAGGTGGACGGCATTCCAAGCGATGTGGGTCGCATCATCTTCCGCTCCAAAGACGGAGGCGCAGAATTTGTCCTCAATCTGAAACATGCCGCTCTCCAAGATTACGCGTTGGAGTTCACGGTCAACAATAACAATGATACGAGTAAACTCGCCATGGTAGAATCGGCCAAGGATGCGCAAGAGACGATAAAATGCGTTCTTCCGTCGGGCGTAAGCGTGGTGACGGTCCAGGTCACGATCGCCGAAGTGGCAACATATCTCGGCGGCCTCGGCACCAATGAGCAGTTTGCAGCGCTCCTTCCCGTTAGCCTCAATGGCCTCAATGGTTGGGAAGCCGAACACAATGCGCTTTTGCACCAAATCGTTGTCACTTTGCCCTCGACGGATAATATCAACCGAGATATCCGAATCGGCAAGGGAGGCGAAGGGGCGGCTCCTCAAATTACCGTCAACTTCTCCCGTATCCAGCTTGCTTTCCTCGAATTCACGGGCTTTGACAGCACAAACGCCGTCGATGTGTACAAGGGCTATCAACAGGTGCGCGTGTTCGCCAAAAAGAGTTATTATAAGGAGGCGGATGGAGACGTCGACTACTTCCTCATGCCCGTTGAGGCGTACAAAACGGTGAATAAAGAAACGCGCGTTAGCCTTTCCGACCTCTCTTGGACGCTTACAAAGCATGACGGCAAAACGGGCAAAACGAACGTCGTCACGACCCAGGTCGGCAACACGGTGTATTATAACAATGCAACTTATACCATCACCGCGGCCAACGGCGGTTATGAACTGCGCGATTCGCAAGGGCAAACCATTGTCGGTACCGACGGCAAGTATACGGCAGGAGTTACCCACGTCACTTGGGTCGATACCTTCTCCGAATCGGAAAGCGGTTACGCCCGCATCTACTTCGGCGGTTTTACGGGGCTTTCGGAGACCGATGTCCAAAACGACTATTTCGGCAACTTCGGCGACGAAGAGAGTTGGAACAAATCTACCGAAGCCGCATACAGCGTCGAGGGTAAAAAGGTTGAACCTTCCGAGGGCGCGTTCTCCTTCCTCAGTGTCGAAGGCGGCGATCCCGCAGTCGGCGGCTTAAAACACCACTTTAATTTCAACGTGCTTGCCGATGAAAGCCTTGTCAACGTTTTCAATGCAACGGGATATTACGCGAAGAACAAAATCGTATTGCACAACGATTTGTATGGCGGCAAGAACACGGCGGTCACAGTGGCGAAGGGTACGAGAGCCGACCCGGATGCCGATTGCAATAAGGATGAACTGAACGGTGAATTATATAAGGCCGCCAAAGCCAAAGATTTGGTTTTGGATAAAGCCTTGAACAACAACAATACAAATGATACATCCTATGCATGTAAAAATACCATTTACGGCAACGGGTATCAAATCAACCTCAATGCGCTGAACACCATGATCATCAATAGCGATAGTATCATGAACAACAACGGCGTGGCGGAAAATTCGGGGCATCATTCGCAGTTCATCAACATCTACAACGTGAATTTGAAAGGGCGCAACGATACGAATAAAGTGATCGCTACGAGTATGGGCGTTTACTTCGGCATTCACAACGCCTACTACTCCACAATTCAAAATTACGGCAAGTTGTTCGATGGAAGTCTCCATGCCAAAAATACCGTGTTCCGGAATGCGGCCATGGCGGGCATTGAGTTGTGGAATGATAGAAATAAGACGTTAGCGGAAAGCCCCGCATGTGTCGACTATCTTGAAAATGTCACGATCGTCAACGCAAAGAGAGCCATCATTTTGGAAAATCATGGCGGCCATACCTTGAATATCAGAGGCTATCTCGATGCGTTGAATTACAACTCGTTCAATGAGCTTAAAGGTTTAGCCACGGGAGATCTGATAAATGATGCCATGGTACTCCAAATTCTTTTCGGCTCCATGGCATTCAATCAACAAAGTATCGATAAGTACATGGAATGGTTTGGAAGTAGTTACTCCGTCTCTCTAAGTAAGGGCAACATGGATGGAGCAAGCAATTTCTTTGTGAACCCGATGATCATTGATACCTCCCAAGATGAAGGAAAAACGAAAATTGTTAGTGAAGTAGGAAAGTCCAAGTGGGGTGCGAAAGGTGCCGGTTGGTTTTATGTTGGTCAAGATGGAAATATCGTTAAAACACAAAAGGCCGGGGAGTCAATACCAAATTCAGAAAACGTATGGCAATGGAAAGAATCCCCTGTAAATGTAGGAGGTGTAGGCGGTGTCATCAAGATTTGGGATGAAAGCCAGCATCAGTATCTCGATAGAAAGACCGATCCGGGAAAATCGAATTTCGCAACTCCGTTGTCCGGTTTGGATCATGTAGACCCGCGATTCAATGATGACGCTACCTTGACAAAATATCAAAGCCAAGTTGGGTCAGCCGGATTTGGTAATACTTTGATAACAGGCTACACCTTTAACACGCCCAATACCGTCGACGGTGGGCAATGCACGGTTAGTAGCTTTAACGCTTTCGGATTCAACGCAGAGGTCACCCGTCCCGACTTGGGGAAACTCTTGTATGCCAAACGCGATATCCGACTTCTCTGCGAATATCTCGATATCGAAGCGGACGGAACGCCTATTCTGAATACCGACCATATTCTTTGGCATATGCAAAAAGCCTACCGCGACCTTTCTTTGGTGAATAGAGAACCCGACCATGAGAAGGCGCTCAGAGAATCGTTGAAGGCGGCAGCACAAAGGAACGATTGGGACGGCGCTTGGCCCGACGGCACGACGCTCGACCAAGCGATTGCGGCCAGCCCCGAAGCCGCCGCTCTCAGCGAAATGCTCTCCGAAACCGTCCTTCCCGACAAATACGCCTACTAACCCATCAAAAAGACCTGCCCCCTTTCTAAGGGGGCGGGTGGCGCCGCAGGCGTCAGGTGGGGGTTGACCCTTGCCCCCTCCTCAGGAGGGGGACTAAGGGGGTGGTGGTGTCCTTTGTTCTAAATAATGTCATTTCGCCCCGCCATTCTTTTTGTCATTTCGACCAAGCCGCTATGCGGCGCGTGGAGAAATCTCACAATATTAAAATAAGGTAGAGATTTCTCGACTTCGCTCGACATGACATTTTTAGAAATATCGTTCTAAATTACGTCACCCTGAGCTTGTCGAAACATGTCCTTATTCTTGCCCCCTCCTTAGGAGGGGGTTTCGTTTGCCCGCCCCATTGAAAAATGCCCGTAAAAAAGGGCGGAAATGTTGAAAATTTTGTACAGAAAAACATGAAAATGTTAGGTTTTGTTAAGGTTTGGATGAAACTCAAAAAAGTACTTGACAGACAGGGGGGGGGGGGGTGCTATAATTGCCCAAAACAGAATGTGTGATTCTATCCATTGGAGTGAATAAAACGAACAAAGCATTGTTCACACGCATTCAAACAAAGTTCGCGGGCGGTTTTCCGCGCGCATAAAGAGCGCAAAAACAGCGCGCACAAAGCGCGACAAAATGCTCAAAAACAGCACGAAAAAAATGGGGGTTCCAAAGAGATGTTAAAGGGCAAAAAATTTATCGTCGGATTGTTTACGCTTGCGATGGCTGCGTCGGTTGCGGTAGGCGTTGGGGTCGGCACGAGCGCGCTTCTTGGCGCCGAAAAATTGACGGGGGGTTCAACGGCGTCTTCCCAAGTTACGCCTCCTTCCGCGTCCGATAACATCGTGCCGTTGACATCGGCCGATCATAATAATCACAGCGGGTGGACGTCTCTGACTTCAACTCAAGAAACAACAACCGGCTCGAAGGTGCAGTATCGCTTCGATTTGTCTGGATTGTTGGGTTCTTATTATGTGACTTCCGCTGAGGCCAGCAAAACTTCTCATGTCACAAGCGGCTCCATACAAAAAGAAGTTATCCTCTGCCTGAACGGGCAGACCCTTACTTTTTCCGGGTCTCTTACCGTAGAAGCAGGCGGCTCTTTAACAATATGTGACTGCCAAGGTGCAGGCAAGTTAGATGGCACCGTGGTGGTTCAGAATGGCGCTAAGCTTACGTTAGAAAGTGGCGTTAATGTGAGTACTGTGAAACTAAGCGACAGTACCTCTACTCTCAATATAAAGGGAAATTCAAGCCAAACCAATGTAGAGCTCTCGGGAAGCGCTGAACTCACATTAGCAAATGGCGTCAATGTGAAACAAGTGACGATGATCGGCGCCAGCTCCCAGCTCACTTTAAGCGATAGTGCAACGCTGGACACCTTAGATCTCCGAAATGGAGCTTCGTTTACGTTAGCAAATGGCAAAGTGAGCAACGTGAATATGAACAAATCCAATCTCACCATAGCCAAAGAGATCACTCTCGAATCACTCTCTTCGCCGGATAGCGACAAGGACAGCACGGTCACTGTGGAGAAAAATGTCACAATAAAGGCAGGCAATAGCAATAATATCGGCACTGTAGAGGTTCTTTCGAATAATTCTACGCTTTCGTTAGGAGCAAGCGTCAAGGGAGGTACCGTGAAGCTGCTTGGAAAAGAAGCCAAGCTCAGCCTAAATAATGGAACGGTAACCACCTTAGAGCTCCACAAAGACGCTTCCTATACGGTAAACGAAAGCACCAAAGTGGGGACGGTGGATATGTACGACGACGCCGTGCTCACCATAGGCGACCCCAACAATCGCACTCCAAGCTATGAAGGCGAAAAAATCACGCTGAATGTCTCTCTGAAGTATTCGAAAGACGGCGAAAGCAAAATCATCTGCGGAAAATTAAAAGAGGGAACCAAAATCGATCTTCAGCCCACCAACGGTCTGAGGCCGTGGTTTAATATCGACGAGGACAGCTTTACAACGAACAACGCGGGTTATGATTATTGGGATTTCTTCACGGTAGACGGCATGCCGATGACTGCTCCCACCGCCGCCGATCACAACAATCATGTGGGCTGGGGGGATGTTCTTGAGGGTCTCAATGCCAGCGGAGACGTGATGCCGTCGGATTCATTTAGTGGAGAATGCTGCTTTAAGCAAGATGAGGTAGATGGGAATTTTCATGATGGTATTGAGGTCCTGTCTCCAGCGGAAGATGATTCTATAACGGGTGACGCAGAATTCTGTTTGAACGGAAAAACGTTCACCTTAACTTCGGATTTGTACATCGGGGGCTCCTTGGTGATTTCCGATTGCCAAGGGAGAGGCACAATAACATCAGATTCTGGTTGTTCCATTATTGTCGATGGTGGGTCGCTCGAAATCGCCGGCGGCACGATCGAGGTGCCTATAGTAGTAGAAGACGGTACGCTCGTCATCAGCGGGAATCCTACAATTAATGAAAGCATCCAGTTGAATACCGACGGCACGGCTAATTCTGAATGCATGATCCGATGCGGCGTGATTGATCCGAACATTAAAATTGATGTTGATTCAAGCGCCGGCTCTTGGCCGTATGTGGACGAAGCGTACCTTTACGCGAATAATCCCGACTTAGGTGTAGAGGAATTTTGGGAGATTTTCTCGCTGGGCGGCGACTTCATGCCCGCGCAGGCCGAGGTGACTTGGCCCGACAAATGGGAGGGCACCTATAACGGATACGATCAAAGCGATGAAATAAACATCAAGGTTCAAAATTTGAAGGGCGAAGAAATCAGCGATTCCACTGTAACTTTTACGCCGCTGGAGAGTGCGAGCAGCAGTGAGTTTAAGGATGCGGGCACCTACACTGTGACTGCAGAAGTTTCGGATAGTCGCTATAGGGTCGCAGAAGAAGCGGAGGGAGAGGAGCGCACATACACCATCAAACCCGTAGAACTGAAAGAAAATGTATTCTTCCCCTATTTGCATGAGGATGAGGAGGGTAATCATTGGTATACCGATACCTATGACGGAAGTGACCGATTAAGCGAAATCGCAGAAGGAATTACACTTACGCTAAAAAATGAAGATGACGAATTCCCTACACTAAACACGGACTATACCGTAGCGGTGGACGGCGTGTCCAATGGCGAACTCAAAAATACAGGTACCTATACCGTAAGCGTTGTAATCGAAGAAAACAGTAACGGTACCTATAACTATATCTTCGGCACCTTTAAGAACTTTGAGGATCTGGACGGGCAAATAACGTCAAATACTCAAGAGTATATCATCGAGAAAGCGTCGGTTATGATCAACGACGATGACGTTAAAGCCTCCGATAAAGTATATGACGGAACGCTGGACGCTACCTCGTGTGTGGGCGATATAGATTTTTCGAGCCAGCTCTTCACCGGGGATGGCGTTTCCGTTTCGTGTAAAGCGACAGTATCGGGCGATGCAAATGTCGGCGACAATAAAAACGTGACAATCGTATACACGATCGTGGGAGACGACGAATATAACAATTATCAATTTGTTGTAGACAGTGTCGTAAGCAATCATACAGCGACGTTCACAAAGCAAATAAGCATCACCCCCGCGCCGGTCAAAGTAGACTGGGGCACGACATCGCTTACACTTGCGAACGACCTCTTTGCTACGATAAAGAAAGGAATTAAGGTTACGCCCACAACAACTGTGAGCGGGAAAACAACACTGACGGCAGACACAGATTATACCGTCACTGCGGCCAAGGGCAGCGAAAGTAATACCACGCAGATCGTCAGCGTGGGCACCTATACCTTTACGGTCACGCTCACAAATACCAACTTCAAACTCGATAACTCTGTCACAGGCAGAAAATCGGACACGGAAGCAAAGCAAGATTTTGAAGTCACCCGGAAAACGCTCTCGGGCTCGGTAGCCATAACGTGGACGGGAACAGGTAATAAAACTTACAACGGCAGCGTGCAAACATTCCCCAAGGCGACGATCAAGGACGTTTTCGGGAAAGATCTTACGCTCGACGTTAAGGTAACAAAGTACAACGGGACGGAGGAAGAACGCGACTTTAAAAACGCGGGCACCTATACCTTCACCGCGAAATTGAGCGTAGCGGACGAAGCGAACTACAGTTTAGGTGACGACACCGGTCCGAAAACGCACGAAGTCACCATAGACCCCGCACCCGTGACGGTGACCGTTACGATAGACGCTAAAGAGTACGACGGAACAGCCGATGTTTCCAAAGAGCTTGTTCATGTTGAGACCGATGGGATCATTGTAGCGGATCAATCGGCAGTTCATGTCGAAGTCGCAAACGGGACATTGACGTGTGACGGAAAAGACGTCGGTTCGCACAACGTAAATGGCATCAAACTTCAAATCGTGGGGGACGAGCACGGGAATTATGTTATTAAAGATGCCGACACTGACGGCACAAAGACGGTTTCGTCAACCATAAACATCACCCAGGCTTCTCTCACGCTCAACTGGGATAGCGATGACTACACCTACACGGGAGAAACTCTCCCGCACCCCACTGCCTCCGCCGATGGCAGGACCCAAAACAGCGAAAGTTTGACGGTTGAGGTTGCCATCGAGCCCGGTAAGACATTCATGGATGTGGGTGAATATACCTTCACCGCCACTGTCAGCGGGGTCACGAGCGGTAACTATGACGTTAAGAATCCGAGTATGGTGTATCACATCAAGCAAGCCACGCTGAAAGTGACGTTCGACCCGTTGGATAGCACCGAATACGACGGTGAAGATTGGATAAAGCGAATTAAAGATGCGGTCCGTGTTGAGTCGCCAACCGTAAAACCCGTGCCTGCAAGCGACTATAAGATCACCATTACCAAGGATGGCACGGATGTGTCCAACACCACAAGCAAGAACGCGAGGACTTATCATGTTACCGTTACATTGGCCGATGAAGTCAATTATGTAGCTTGGACGGAACCCGAGACGCATGACTACACCATCACGAGCACGAGCCTGTCTGTTCCCTCTCTCGCTCAATCCAAAACATATAACGGCGGGGGACAGGCAGCCGATTTGCCCACCATCACCGGCGTCAACGGCGAAACGTTAACTTTCGGGACAGATTATACCTTATCTTATGAAGTCAAAGACGCAGGAAAGTTGAATACGGACGGCAAGCCTAAGGACGTGGGGACGTATAACGTGCTCATTGCGCTTACAGGCGACGCGGCGAATAACTATACCGTGTCCCAGAACATCGGCACCTTCACCATCACGCAGGCGACGGTCACGGTGAGTGATATTACCGTGAGAAAAGTATACGACGGAACGACCGACATCGACGCCTCGACAGTGATTTTTAACACGAGCGGAATTATTGCTGAAGATCAATCGGCAGTTAAAGTGGAAGCCAAGAGCGCGACAACGGATCAAGTAAATGTCGGCGAAAACCTCGAAGTGTCCGTTACCTTTGAGATCATAGGGGACGATGCGGGGAATTATAAATTTGCAGAACCCCACCTGGATGACGATCATAAAACGACGATTACTACGTCAACCTTGTTGATCCAAAGCGTTTCTGTGGAGCCTGTTTGGTGGGCAAATTGGAATGATGCGTCAAAGCATTACTACACGAATGGCAAAGATTTTCTTTCGGGACTCAAAAAGCAAATCAAGGTCACAAAGGAAAGCGGTGGTGATCTCGACGCAGGGGACTATGAGATCACCGTTACAAAAGGCAGCGAATCGGTCAGCGAGATCGTAGACGCGGGGACATACCGCTTCACAATTACGCTGAAGACCAACAATTATCGCTTCGGCTCTACGGCAGAGAGCGTTTCACAAGATTTTGTTTTGGAAGACGCTGTGGCGCGGGTGACTGTGGGCGAAGAGGTCACGGGCTATGGCTCCATCGAGGACGCATGGGCGGCAGCGACGGTGGAATCGGAAGCCACCGTCACTTTGATGCAGACTACTTTGATGAAGATGGAGCCGCTCACGGTAGGAACGGGCGACAACATCACGTTCGATTTGAACGGCAAAACGCTGACGGGCAGCATCACCGTTTCGGCGGGTTCTCTCACCCTGCAAGGCACGGGCACGCTGGAGGGCGGCGTTACGGTAAAAGGCGGCTCCTTCACTATGTCGGGCGGCACCATTACCAACACCGCGGGCTCGGGCGTAAGAGTTGAGAGCGGCACGTTTACCATGAAGAGTGGTCTCATTACGGGTTGCAAGGCTACGAGTGCTTCGAAAGATGATGAAGCAGGTCGTGGCGGCGGTGTGTATATCACAGGTAGCGGCAATTTCACCATGGAAGGCGGCGAGATCTCGGGCAATGAAGCAACCCGCGGCGGCGGCGTGTATAAAGCGGGTAGCGGCACCTTCACCATGAGCAGCGGTACGATCAAGGATAACACCGCGACGGCTGTTTTTGACGGCGGTGGCACAGGCGGCGGCGTGGAAGTCGGCAAGGGCACGTTCGAGATGACGGGCGGCGAGATCTCCGGCAACAACAAAGCCGATGAGGGTGCAGGCGTATATGTGGAGAACGACGGCGTGTTCACCATGAGCAGCGGTACAATCACGGGCAACACTGCGTCCGGCAGCGGCAACGGCGTGTATGTAACCGAAAAGGGAGAGTTCACCATGTCGGGCGGCTCCATTAAGGACAACAAGGCGGTCAGCCCCGATGTGTACATAAATGGAAGAGTAGAGGGTGACGGCTACTTCAAATGGAGCGGCGGCGACATCGGTGTCGTTCATCTCGGCTCGGGCGCATATATCGACGTGCTGTCTCCCGCATCGAAGCCCACATATCCGATCGCCATCGAGGTGGAAAGCATCACCGACGACGGCGTAAAGGTCCTTGCTTGGACGGAGGGCGATGCTGCTGCAACCATACACTCCTACTTCAAGAGCAAGGACGACAAGGCTTGTTATTATATCAAAGCAGCGGAAAATGCGGCCTACATCGGCAAGCACAGCCTTGTGAAGAACGGCGATCCCGTGTGGGTTGGGTACACGAGCGTGACGTTTAATGTTAAATGCGAACATGAGGGCTGCAATGAGAATGCGTCTGCAACGCTCAGCGGAACTCGGATCGAAAAAGGCGACACGGTAGCTGCAACCTGTACGCAGGCGGGTTCGCAGAAGTATACGGCCACGGTAACGCTTAAAGATTTCGAGGAATTCTCTGCCGATTACGCGACGCTGAGTGGCGGCTCCATCACGTCGACTTCGCCGAACACAGAGACCCTTGATCCCCAGGGGCACGATTGGGAATATAGCGCGGACGGCGCGACCATCACGGCGACGTGCAAAAATGACGCGCACGATGTTGAAAAGGACGGCTGCGAGAAGAAGTACTCCGTCACCCTGAACGCTCCCAAGAGCGCAGACGGCGGGAATGCGGTCTATAACGCCAAAGAACAGCCCGCCACGGTGGGAGGGGCGACGATTGAAACGTTCCCCGGCGGCTATTCTATTACTTATAAATATAATAAGGATAGCGCTGATAACTATGTAGACATGGGCGACGCACCCAAAAATGCGGGCTACTATAAGGCTACTTTGACGGCGAATGATCACCCCGAAACGTCGGTGAGCGTGGAATTCCAGATCGAGAAGGCAAGCCTGACGGTGACGGCGAATGCGCACAGCATTACCTACGGTCAACCGGAGGCAGAGTGGGAAAACAGCGGCGTGACGTTTGGGGCGTTCTGCACGCCAGATACCCAAGCTGTTGTCCATGGCGAGCCGGAATTTGAATACTCCTACAATTTGTACGACGACGTGAGCGGCGCCTACACCATTACGCCGAAGGGGGGCTCGCTCTATGCCGATAACTACAAGTTTGACTTCCGGCCCGGGACGCTCACCGTAAATCAGGCGGAACTTGTAATCAAATGGAGCGAGCCGGGCGCGTTGGTTTTCGGCGAATTGGAAGGGAAAGCATATTCCGTGACGCTCGAAGTCATTTATAACCATGATGAGGTGAACGCTGTTCTGACGTACACCGGGAATTCGTACGACGGAATGTTCAAGTCTGGCACAAGCATGCCCACGCAGGCGGGCGAAAACTATACCGTCACGGTGAGCATCGCAGGGGGCAAGAGCGGTAACTACAAACTGACGGGAGAGATCGCAAAGACCTTCAACATCGCAAAGAAAAACGTTGAAACGCCCACGTTTGCACATGCGAAGTACGACGGGACGGTGAAGACGGTTGACCTCGGCAGCGGCGCGTTGTATCGGTTGTCTGACGGCGGCACGGGCACAAACGCCGGTGAATATAACGTCGTTCTCGAACTTACTGACGCCAATAACTACAAGTGGGCAGACGTAGCGGCAGTTCCCGGGGGAGAGAGCACCATAACCTTGGAAAACGCGTTTGTCATCGACAAGGCGACGCTTACGGTGACTTTCATCGAATTGGACAGCACCACCTACGACGGAAACGATTGGGTGGCGCGGATCAAGGGTGTGACGGTTGTGTCCGACACGGCGGCGAAGCCCGCGGAAGGCGACGGCGGCGATTATATCATTACAATTCAAAAAGACGGGGTCGGAAATCTCTATCCTTCGGGCGTGAGCAAGGACGCGGGGACGTATACCGTGACCGTTGCGCTCACCCTCGAAGGACAGAAAAATTTTGAATTTGTCGGTAGCAATAAGACGACCGTGGAGCACACCTACACCATCAGCAAGGCGACGAATG
The DNA here is from genome assembly GCA_947632195.1 of uncultured Clostridia bacterium. Classification (GTDB taxonomy): domain Bacteria; phylum Bacillota; class Clostridia; order Christensenellales; family Borkfalkiaceae; genus Gallimonas. Next base: position 34,515 of record CANROE010000013.1, read on the forward strand.
GCTGGAGGGGTGGAGAAGGCCACGAGGTCACCCTTGCGGATTGGACATACGACGGCGGCACAAAAGAACATAAGCCCACGGCAGATTCGCTGTTCGGCCAGGCGGAATTTACCTATTCCACGACGAACGAAAAAGAGGGGGAGTATGTTGCCAAGCAGCCCGTGGACGCGGGCACCTATTGGGTGAAGGCGACCGTAACGGGCACCACGAATTATGACGGCCTCGAGGCTGTGTATGCGCAGTTCACCATCAGCAAGGCGAAGGCGAATTTGACTATAACTCCGCCCGATGCCACTTACGACGGCGAAAAGCACGAAGCGGAGATCACAATAACCGTGGACGGCGCTCCGGGGCTTGTAATCATCGAGGACTACACCGTAACCTATCAGAAAGACGGGGAAGACGCCGAACCCATTGACGCAGGCGACTACACCGTGACCGTTGCGCTCACCGAAAAAGCGGCGAAGAATTATGACCTTGTGGGCGTCGCTTCGGTATCGTTCACCATTGAAGCGGCGGTGGTGACCGTGAAGTGGTGGGATGACCATCCGCGCTACACCACATTGCGCGGAAACTTCCTGCCGGAACTGAGAGAGCAAATCATCGTCACAAAGGACGGCACGCCGCTTGAAGAAGACCTCGACTATACGATTACCGTCACAAAAGACGGCGATGAGGTAGGTGAGATCGGAAAAGCGGGCGATTATCTCTTCACCGTTACGCTGGGTAGCAACTATCAATTTGCCGGCGGCGAAACGACTGCCGAGAAGACATTTACTTTGTACGAGGCTGTGGCGTGGGTGACGCCTTGGCACTACACGGAATCCGGCCCGACCGACGACACGACCACGGGGTATGGCTCATTCGAGGACGCGTGGGAGGAAGCACAGAGGGCACGTAGGGCGACCGTGACGTTGATAGCGAAAAATGTGGAATGCAATCATGCCACAGTGGAGGCGGGCGAAGAAATTTCACTCAATTTGAACAGCAACACTCTGAAAGGCGACATTCTCGTTAATGGCGGCGAGTTCACCTTGGAGCCCTGGAAGAGCTGGGCCAATGACGGCGGCCACATGTACGGCTCTATCAATGTTGCGGGCGGCACGTTTAACATGAAAGGCGGCGATATTGAGGGCAGCGTCACTGTAAATGAAGGCACGTTCAACATGGAAGACGGCGGCATCACTGAAGGCGGAGTAATCGTAAATGGCGGCACGTTCAAAATGCCGGACGGCACGATCTATGACAACGTCACCGTAAACAACGGCTCCTTTCAGTGGGGCGGCGGAACTATTAGAGGGAAAGTCATTCTCTCCCGTAGCACGTATATCGAAGTGCTGGATATGCCCAAGAGGCCAGCTTACACTCCAATCGAGATTGCAGTGACCCTCGACGATGAGCCGCAGAAGGTGCTTCAATGGTATCATGCTGAGGGGGACCTCTTCGAGGACAGGTGGTTCACGAGTGCTGACGAAAACGCGTGCTGTTATTTTGGCGATGGCATAGGTGAATGGATCGTCTACATCGGCAAGCATAGCCTCCGCTCTTACGGTGATCCTGAGTGGGCGGCAGACTTCACGAGTGTTACATTTGACAATATTCAATGCGAACACTGCGAAAGGACCGCGACGGCGACGCTCACCGGGGAGAGGATCGTGAAGGGCGCTGCGACGGCGGCGACCTGTACGCAGTACGGTACGCAGGCGTATACCGCCACGGTGCAGGTTTCCGATTTGACGGATCCCGGTTCGTGGATCACGTTCGACGAAGAACATGACAAGATAGTGGAAGACATTTCGGCGACGACGACCGACGAAAACGCGTATGCCCCCACGGGGCACGTGTGGGAATACACAGCGGAAGGCGCTACCCTCACGGCGACGTGCAACGGCCATCATGACCCCAACGTGGACGGCGACAAGGAATTCGCCATTATTTTGGAAGCCTCTACAACGACCTATAATGGAGAAGAACATCTCGCCACGGTGGGAGGGGACACCAAAAAAGAGCCGTTCGACGGGGAATATACCCTTTCCTATAAATGTAATAAAGAAAGTGCTGATAACTATGCGCCTATGGACGGAACCGCACCCAAGAATGCGGGCTACTATAAGGCTATTTTGACGGCGAATGGGCACCCCGAAGCCCAAGCGACGTTGGATTTCGAGATCAAGAAGGCGCCGATCACCTTGCAGACGCCCGCCTCGGTGCCGTTTAACGGCGGAAAGCAAACTGCAAAAGAATTGGCAACGCTTACGGGCGTGAACGGCGAGAGGTTGACGCTCGACACGGACTATACCGTAAGTTATAAGAAAGGCGGGGCGGAAACCGAACCCATCAACGCAGGCGAATACACCGTGACCGTTACGCTCAATTCGACGGCTTTGGCGGGCAACTACACGCTTGTAAATAATTCCGTGACCTATACCATAAGCAAAATCGCGGTCACCGCAACGTGGAAGGAGGGCGCGAATGTTTTAACCGAAGAAACCGACCTCACCTACGACGGCGAAACGCACACCGTGACCTTAACGCTCACGGCGGACGGCGGCTATTCGACACCCCTGCCCCTCACGGGCGAAAGTGCATACAAAGACGCCAAGACATATACCTTCAAGGCGGAGGATAAGAGCGGGAACTACACGGAAAGCGAATGGACGCTCATGATAACCGTCAAGCAGGCGACGCTCACCGTGACGGGTGCAACGGCTGCGCCAAAAACCTATAACGGGGAAGTTGACGACCCCGTAATTGATTTTACGCTTACGGGCTACAAGGGTCCGGATGCGACCACGGTGAAAGTGGCGAGCTGGGCGGCGAAATATGCGCGGCCCGATGTGGGCGACAATATCACAATAACCGTGAGTGATGTCACCCTCACGGGCGAGGCGTCGGAGAACTACACCGTGAGCCTCGGAACATTCGCCGAAATTGGGGGCAAAATCAACACGGCGAAGCTTAAGGTGACGCTTACGCCGGCTGGAAAGAAGTATGACGGCACGGATGCCGCCACCGTGACTGGCACGTTCGACGCGGATTCGGGCTTGATCGAAGGCGACGTGGTAAGCGCAAAGGTGACCGCGTACTTTGAGAACTTCAACGCGGGCGAAAATAGGGCCATCACCATTGACTCCGTCGTCTTGGAGGGCGCAAAGGCGGGCAATTATGAGGCCGTCTATGAGGGCTCCGACCTTTCGGCGAAGATCGAGCAGCGGGAGATCCATATTACATGGGAGAACGTGGAGAGCCTCGTTTATAACGGGGAAGATCAGACCCCTACCCCCAAACTTCCCGATGAGCTTCCCGAAATCGACAAAAATTCTGAGGCGCTGAATGTTTCGGCAGAAGTGAAGGGCGAACACGCGAATGCGGGCACGCAGTACACCGCAACCGCAGTGCTCGGCGGGACTTCCAAAGAGAACTACACTATCATCGATACGTGCAAAGAGCAAGAATACACCATAAAACAGGCGAAAATTACGATCGGCGGCACGTACAGCGACACGATATCTTACAACGGCAGCGTGTACCGCAAGATAATTACGGTTCCCACGGAGGGTTTGACCCAAAAGTCTTCCGCCGACATCTCAACAGACGCCCAAGTGACCATCACAACGAGCGGCAAGGACCACGGCGTATATAAAAATGACGACGGTTCGCTCAAAGTATCGATCTCGGTGAGCCTTACGGATAGCACGAACTTTGCCTACGCGTTCGAGGCCTCCGTTACCATAACGATCGAACAAAAGGAAATTGAATTGCCGACGCCCGCGGCGGTAACGTACAGCGGCGTGGTGCAGCATGCAAAAGAGTTGGCAACACTTACTACAGGCGTGAGCGGCGAGACTTTGACGCTCAACAGGGACTACACCGTAAGTTATGTGGGCAACGTTAAGACAAACACAACGCCCCAAAATGCCGATACATACACCGTGACCGTTACGCTCAATGATACTTCATTGGCGAATAACTATCGGCTCAAGAGTGGCACTGTGACCTATATCATCAACAAGGCGGAAATCGTCTTTGATACGTCCAAGGTGAGCCTGACCACGAGCAAAGTATACGACGGGAATTCTTCCGTGACGGGAGTGGAAACCGCGGGCAATTCAATCACCATTGACACGGGCGTCAATTCCGAAACCGTAAAAGGGTCGTATACCGCGGTTTATCGTGATAAAAACGTTGACGCCGAGAAAGACATAACAATTGTTTTAACGCTGCAAGGCGCCGACAACTATGTGTTCGGCACAGGCACGTACACCGTAAACGAGAACGGCTCCATTACATGGACGGTATCGGGAGCCATAACCGCAAAAGAACTGAAGTTAAATCCCGAAGCCGTTACCGTGAAGAAAGTGTATGACGGCAAAGGCACGGTCGCGGACGGGCAAATCAACTGCCCCGACGAGGCGTTGGTGGAGGTCGTGAAAGACGACGATGTTACCATTTCCGCCAAGTCCGCAGTGTTTACGGGCGCCGATTTCAGCGTTGGCAAGAACAAGAACGTACAAATTACCGTAAACCTCGACGGCACCGACGCGGGGAATTACACGATTTCCGTGCAAACCCTCGGCGTTGGCGAAATCACCAAGGCGCAACTTTCCATCAAAAACCTCAACAACTATCGCTATAACGGCAAAGACCACTTTGAAAAGGCAAAGGAGGACATAAAGAGCAAAGTCACCAATTCTTCGGGCACCACTGTTTTGCCTACTTTGGACGACTTGACCATAACGGTTGAAGACGAAACGGAAGTTAGGGACGCTAAAACGTATTCCATAACCGTTGAGCTTTCCGAGGACGACTACAAGAACTTTGCGTTTGACAAAGACAGTCAAACTGCCAAAGTATCGGTAACGGTCGAGAAGGGCAACGTTACGAAGATAACGTGGGCCGTAAGCGAACCCGCGGAGGGTGCGCTCGCAGACGATCATTATAATGCGGTTTACGACGGCAAAGTGCACACGGTGACCGCGACCCTCACGCTGGACGGCTCGGAAACGATCGAGGCGGTCCTCACGAAAAACACCTTCAAAGATGCGAAATCCTCCTATACGATAACGATAAACGACACGGAAAATTACACCGTGTCTGCCTCCAATGCGATCTTTACCGCCACCATAAGCCAAAAGACGATCACTTTGACTACGCCCGAGGCGGTAACGTACAGCAGCGAAGTGCAGAATGCAAAAGAGTTGGCAACGCTTACGGGCGTGAACGGCGAGACTCTGACGCTCGGCAGAGATTACACTGTAAGTTATAAGAAAGGCGAGGAAACCGACCCCATCAACGCCGGCGAATACACCGTGACCGTTAGGCTCAATGAGACTTCATTGGCGAACAACTACACGCTTGCAAGCAGCACCGTGACCTATATCATCAACAGGGCGGATTTGACCATTACTTGGAATGGGCCAGATAACGTTACGTACGGCGAGGCAAAGTGGCCGGAGCCCTCGGCGAACTTCCAGGGAGAGGACGGGAAGACGACGAAGATCGTTGTCACCGAAAAGGCCGGTAAGACTTTCAAGAACGCAGACAGTTATACCTTCCAAGCGGAACTTAAAGACGGGGCGGCGGACAACTACAACATCACGGAGGAAAGCCGTGAGCACGCTTACACCATTACGCCAGCAAGCCTTAAGGCGAGCCTTTCCGCGGAAGTCGTCTATGGAGACGAATTCACAAAAGACTGCGTGCGCGTCTCGGTGAACGCCGATGATCTGATGTACGAGGACAGCAAAGAAGCGATCGAGGCCCGCATTTTGGATTTCATCAAGGCTGCCATCGGGGGGAGCGGTTCGGGCTTCACCACCACCTATACAACTGAAATGCACGTCGGCGATCCCGCGACGGTCTCCTATTCCGGCTCTTGGGAAAGCGGAAACTACACGGTTACCTTTGCGGAAGGCGCTGTGAAAGTGCTGAAGCGGAATATTAAGCTCACGCTCGACGCGGGGAACTCCAACACCTACGGAGACGCGTCGCACCATGCAACCGTAAGCGCGGCCCGTAGCGGCGGCGAGGGACATTGGTTCGGCCATGTGGAGGACGAGGAGAAATTGCTCGAGAACCTCGTGTTTACCTTCACGAAAGAAGACAGCAGGGGCCAAGAATACTACCCGAGGATGCAGGTGGGCGTGTACACCGTTTCCGCCGATTGGAAGGAAGGCAGCGACCTTGCAAATGACTACAAAATCGTCAGAACCGTCACTGCAACGTACACCGTCAATCGGGCGGCGCTCACCGTTACGCTGTCGGCGACCGTCGAATACGGCGAAGAGACGCCGGAAGTTACAGTGCGCCATGTGAGCGGGCTTGTGAGCGGGGACGGGCAGTCTGTTCTCGATGAGGCGAAGGAGAAGGCCGCGTTCGACTTCGACGGCTATGATGTGGGCACGGAGGTCGGCAATTACAAAATGACCGCCGAGCAGACGGAGATCACCAATTACACCGTCACATTTGAAAGCGTGGAGGGGAATTTCACCGTTACCCCGCGCAAGATCAAGGTGACGCTGACGTTTGAGGAAAGGACGTACGGACAGGACCCCTCAGGCTGGGTGAATGCAGTTGCATCGCGCAAGGGCGGCGGGACCTGGTATGTCGGCAGCAGCGACGACATTTCCATTCTCGAACTTGCCTATACGTTGGAGGAAACGGGCGAGATGCCGACGAACAAGACGGACGCGAACACCTATACCGTCATCCCGCAGTGCAATAATGCGAATTATGATGTGGAATTTGCAGACGCAAGCGGCGGCAAGACGTTCAGGTATACCGTCAATAAGGCGACGATCGAGGCGGCGATCACGTGGAACGACGCGGACGATCACGAATATGACGGCAAGGAACATCACCCTTCCGCGACGGTGGAAGGCGCAAACGGCCCGCTTGCGCTCGAAATCGAGCAGAAGTATGAGGGTGCGGGCGACGGGAGCAAGTTCAAAGACGTGGGCAATTACACTTTCACCGCCTCTTTGGACACGAAAGACACGAAGAACTACGTGTGGAAGATGGGCGCCGATTTGGAGAAGCACGCCGAGATCACGAAGCACACCGTCAAGGCAAGCGACGTGATGTGGGAAGATGAAGAAAATGAGCGTTTCACCTATGCGGGGAGCACGCTTTCCGACCCCACGGCGGAGTTTGAGGGCTGTGGCAACGACGGCATCATTTCACTTGTCGTTTCGCCGAACGACGGCAAAGAGGCCTTCAAAAATGCGGGCAAGTACGCGTTCAAGGCGGAACTTAACGAAACAACCGCCATAAACTACGCTCTTGAGACCGCGACGAAGAATTACACCATCAGACAGGCGGAGATGAAGGATACGTTCGGCGTTGGGGACCATATGCCGAAGGACAATACCCATGTCTACAATTCGGAGATGGAGAATGTTCCGCTTTGCCTGCCAGAACCGACGGCGAAGGATTTCCCCGTCGAAGGAAAGGATGAAGCATGGGAAGAGGGGAGCCTCACCATCTTCTACATCATCACCACGCACCCCGAGGGCAAACACGATGAGGCCGAGATCAAGAAGAATTTGGATATCTTGGAAACAGGTGGGTTGTTCGATGAGGGTAAGCCGTGGAAGGCGTATGACCCCGACGACCCCGAGATGAACGTCACGGCGCCGATGGGCTACTGCGTGTACTTCAAGATCGTGGAAAAGGACGGCAACGGCAACCACAAGACCCATTACGGCTATTTCAGCGTGCACATCGCGCACGAGGAACTCACCATCACGCTCAAAGACAACAGCGAAGGCTTGCTGCCGGAGACGCTGGAGTACGGCGACGTCGTCCTCACGGAAACAACGCTCGAAAAGGGCTTGGAGACGGCGATCGAGTCGGTCATGTCGCTTGAGAACGGGAAGGAAGTAGACAGGACGAAGGATTTTGAGGGCAACTTTGCACACTTCACCTTCTATCTCCGCACGAAGGACAAAATCAATGAGGGGATCCGCTATACCATCTTTGAGGATGGCGTCTACCGCGGCACGGAAAAGGATACGGACAATTTTGTCCAACATCTGCCCGTGGGGACGTACTATCTCTTTGTCTCCTACCGTGCGGAGGGCGATACGCGGTATATTGTCTTTAAGTGGGCAGGCGACAACAGGCCGCAATTCACGGTCACCGCACGCAAAATTTCCGTCGATGTGACTTTCACGAATACCACCTACGGCAATGATCCCACAGGCTGGGTGACGTACGGAACGCCCACCCGCGACAGCAAACCGGACGACACGTGGTATGCGAAAGGCGAAGCCGAGAGCGACACCGACCTTCATACCCTTCTCCTCCGCGAAACGGTGGGCGGGAGCGCGTTTGTGCCCAAGAAAAAGACGGCGGCGAACACCTACACCGTCACGGCGGAATGCCAGAACAACAACTATGCAGTGACGTTCAAGTACAACGGCGGCAATTCTTACACCATCGAAAAAGCCACCATATCCGTAGAATGGACGGACACGGAGGGCGGCGTTTTCGGCTCGGCCGTCAAACAGCCCAAGGCGTCGGCAACGGGCGTTGAGGGCGACGTGCTTACCTTCCAGGCGGAAATCGACGAAACGTCGCCGACGAAAGCCCCGTTTAAGAACGCGGGTACGTATATCTTCAGGGCGACGATCGTGGGCGGCCTTGCGGGCAACTACAAATTGATGAATGACACGGTGACGGTTATTATCACCAAGAAACCCGTCAAAGCGCCGACCATCCAATCCAAGGAATATAACGGGGGCCCCCAGACGGCAGATGTTGACGTTGCGGGCAAGGATTTCAAGGTCAAGAAGAACGCGGGCGGCACAGACTTCGGAAGTTACGAGGTCGTGCTCGGACTCAACGATTCCGAAAACTTCATGTGGGAGAGCACCAATAAATCGGACGATCTGACGCTGGAATTCCACATCACCACAACGAAAAATTATTTGGAAGAGGCGCTCACCCTCAGCGGTTGGGAGTACGACGGCACGGCGCACGGAGCCGCCGCAAAGGCGAGGTTCGGCGAAGTTACGTTCATCTATTCCAGAACGAAAGACGGCAACGAACTCGGCAATACTGCGCCAAAGGACGTGGGAACGTACTATGTGAAGGCGTATGTTGAAGCGGACGATAAGAACAACTATAATGCGTTTACGTCCGCCCCCGTCGAATTTAAGATCTCGCCGAAACCGATCGACGTCACGTGGACGGTGGGAACGTATGAATATTCGGGTGTGGAGCAGACAAGACCCACGGCAAAGGCGTCGACGGGGCTTAAGGCCGATTCCGCGGACTTCACCCTGTCTGTCATTATGACCGCGCACCCCGATTGGGGCGAGGACGATGCGTTTATCGTCGCGGGCGGCTATACCTTTAGGGCGGATTTCAGGCCCGGAGACAGAACGCGCGCAGAGAACTTCACGCTGACAAAGGAGACGATCGAGCAATTTGCCGAAATCGCGCAGAAGGGGCTCACGATCACGGCGAATGCGCACAGCATCCCCTACGGCGATCCGTTGTCGGACAACGGCGTGACGTGCGAGGGGTTCGTAAGCAGCGAGGGCGTCGGCAATTTGGAGAACGCGCTGACGTTCCGCTCCGACAATTATGTGCAGTATGAGAGCGGCGTGGGCGATCATTACACCATTACGCCCCAAGGATACACCTCGCACAACTACGACATCACGTTCAAGAGCGGCCAACTCACCGTGACGCCGCGGGAGATCGCGGTCGACTGGACGACAAAAGCGTCGTATACCTACCAAGGGAAAGATCTTGCCATGCCCGAGGCCTCGGCGACGGGGGTGAACGGCGACAAATTCACGCTCGATGTGGAAATCGACAAGGAGTCGCCCATGCAGGGCGCGTTCCGGAACGCAGGCGACTATCTCTTCGCGGCAAAGTTCAAGAGCGGGGCCGCAAATGCCGAAAACTACACTCTGACGGGCGCGAAGAAGGATATTCACGTCGAACGGGCGGCTGCCACGGCGAAATGGGGCACGGAGATCTTTATTTACCGCGGCTCGATGTTCGACGAAAGCGAATATCCCACGGCGACGTTTGACGGCATCGGCGAGGACGGCAAAGAGATCGAATTGCGCGTTTTCATCTCCGAATATCCCGCCACGGCGGACGGCACCTTCCGGAACGCAGGCAAATACACGTTTACGGCGGAGTTCCAAAATAATTTCGACAAGAACTACGAATTCGACGGCGTGCAGTCGCACGATTATACCGTCGAACAGGCGGAGATGGTCGAAAAATTCGGGGAAGAGGGCAGAATGTCGAAGATGAAGGACGACGTTTTCTTCCGCATCGAGATGGAAGCCGTTCCCCTCAAACTGCCCGAGCCGACCGACGGCAAATTCCCCATCACCGGTGTCGGGGAGGACACCTCGTGGGCGGGTGCGGACCTTAAGATCTATTATATCGTCACCGTACACGATGAAAACAGACACGACCCTGCCGCCATCCGTGCGCTCCTCGACAAACTGAAACAGGAGAAGTTGGAGCCCGGCATGGTATGGTTGGAATATTCCGCCGCGGAGGAGAGGTTAAACGTAAGAGACGCGAAAGGATATTGCGTGTACTTCAAGATCGTGGAAAGCGACGGCAAGGGCAACTATAAGACCTATTACGACTATTTCAGCGTGCATATCGCGCAGGAACAACTTAAGATCAGACTCACCGACGAGGCGCGGGAAGGCTTTATGGAGCCCGTGGAGTACGGCGACGTCGCCCATACGCAGTCTGCCTTGCAGAGCAGCATTGCGGGCGGGATCGCCAAGATTACCGATAACGTCGGCGCGGACAGGACGGCGGAATTCAAGAGCGAACTTGAAAAGTTCATCTTCTATTTCCGCAAGGACACCGAGGACGGACAGTATTTCTACGTTGACGACGAGGGCATCAAAGATAACAACGACAAGACCGTCGCCAACCTGCCGCTCGGCACGTATTACCTCTTTATCATTTACAACCGCGATGCGGGCGGCGCGCCGGAGCGCATCATCTTTGATTGGGAGAGAGGCAGACCGCACTTCGAGGTCGTCACGAGAAAGGTCAAGATCACCCTTTCGTTTGCGGAGCACACCTACGGCGAAGCGCCCGACCCTTGGTGGGAGGAGACCGCCCGCACCCGCAACGGCAAAGCGGGCAACTGGTACGCACCGGGCGAGGAGGACGTCGAACTTGAATATTCGGTCGTATTGCAGGGCGCGAATGGCACATTTACCCCCTCGGCAGCGACGAATGCGGGCACGTACAGGGTCGTCACGGACGACAGGAGCAACGCAAACTACGAGGTGACGTTCATCAATGCGGCGGGCGGGGAACTCGCCTATACCGTGGAAAAGGCTTCCGTCGGAAAACCTGCAGAGGACGGCACGGTGTTCACTTATACGGGTTTTGAACAGACCTACACGGTAGAGGAGAACCCCGACTTCTATACGGTGAGCGGTACCCATCGGACGAATGCCAACGAGGCGGGCCACGATGTGATAATCGCGCTCAAAGACCCCGTCAACTACAAGTGGGAGGGCGGCGACAGCGAGGATCTTATCTACAAATTCATCATCAGAAAGGCGACCCTCACCGTGACGGCGAAGGACAAGACCGTAACCTACGGCGACGGACCCTCCAATGACGGCGTAACGTGCAGCGGGCTTGTAAACGGCGAGACGTGGGAAGATGTCGTCCGCGGCACATTGGCATTCGCTTACGGCGGATATGAGCCGTTTATGGACGTCGGCGAATACGCGATCATGCCCAGCGGACTTTCCGCAGAGAACTACAACTTCTCCTACGTTGCGGGAAGACTCACCGTTGTTCCCAAGGAGATCTCGGTAGAGTGGGAAGAAAAGAGCTACACCTACACGGGTTCTGTTTTCACCGATCCCACCGCAACGGCAGAGGGCGTCGGCGAGGACGGCACGTTCACATTAAAAGTTTCTCCCGCTTTTACGGGTGAATTCAAGAACGCGGGAGACTATGTCTTCAAGGCGGAGCTCGATAGCTTGAATGCGAAATCGAAGAATTACACCCTCAAGGAAAGCACCACGACGCGCACTTACACCGTGGAAAAGCGGGAAGTGACCGCGCCGACGATCCCGAGTAAGGTGTACAGCGGCACCAGACAGACGGCGGACGTTGAGGCTTCTACGCTTTACACTGTCACCGAAAATAATGGCGGAACGAACGTGGGAAGCTATAATGTTGAACTCACACTTACGGACAGTGCAAACTACAAGTGGGCGGATAGTGAAGATGCGGAGCTCACCCTCACGTTCACGATCACGAAGGCCGATTACGACATGTCGGGCGTGACGTTTGAGGACGTCACCGTGACCTACGACGCGAAGGAGCACAGTATCACCGTTACGGGAACGTTGCCGAACGGCGTCACCGTGACCTACGAGGGCAACGGGCAGAAGGCGGTCGGCGAGTACACCGTGAAGGCAAACTTCAAGGGCGACGAGCAAAATTATAATCCCATTCCTTCCATGATCGCAACGTTGAAGATCGTGACTGTCAGCCATGATCTGGGCAACGTCCGCTTTGAGGATGTGACCGTGAAGTACGACGGCAATGCGCACAGTATCACCGTAACGGGTACCCTGCCGACAGGCGTCACCGTGACCTACGAGGGGAACGGGCAGACCGACCCTGATATCTACACCGTGACCGCGGTCTTCAGCGACCCCGACGGCGTAATATTTGACAGAATGACGGCGACCCTCACCATCTTGCGAACGCACGTGCAGAAAGAACTCGATGACGGAAGCGGCGTGGAAGTTGCCCTCGACAGCGAGAAAGGCTTCGACCCCACTTTGGAGCTTGTGGTCGAAAAGGCGGAGAGTGTTGAGCGCAGTTATCTGATATGGATCAAGGACAAAGTTTCCGAAAAGTACGATGTAAAGATGTGCAAGGACGGCGTGGAGGCTCCCATTGATGGAAAAGTGACGGTGCGGCTCCTCATCCCCGAAGAATTCCGAGACAGAGACTTTGAATTGAGAACGGGATCGGAGGGCATCTCCTTCACGCGGGACGGAAACTATGTCGTCTTTGAAGCGGACGGACTTTCGTCTTATGTGTTCACAAGCGTCTATGTGCCGTATATCCCCGTCATCATCATTTTGGTGGTAGTGCTGTTTGTGGATGTACTTGGCATGGTCGCCTTGGTGGTCGTCTATAAGAAACGTAAAAACTCAACGGAGGAATAAGGGTATGTTAGCGAAATTGGGAGACGCATTCTTCATGAGCGAGGGAGAGCAAAGTGTTCTCATCGCCCTGCTCGTCATTGCGATCGTTTGCACGGTCGCCGTGATCGCGCTGTGGATCACCGCCGTCTTATTGCTCAAAAAGCGCAAAGCGGCGTCCTGCAGTCCCGAACCCGAAACGCAGACGCTTGAGGAGGAGCAGATCGCTTCGCAGGAAGAGCCTGCGCAGACGGAGGAGAGCGGCGAGACGCACGATACTAACTCCGTTTCCGAGCCCACTCAAGAGCCCGAGGAAAAGGAATAGAGCAGTGCATATTTGACTTTGCTCAAAAATCAAAAAAACGAGAATGGCGAGAGTTTTTGCTCCCGCCATTCTTTGCGCTCAAAGCTCAAATTTAACAGCAGATGGAGGGGGATATTTTTCTGAGCGCAAGCAGTTCGCGACCATAAAATTTCTCCAAAATTTTATGGTGTAATATTGACATCTACCCCCTCCGTGGGAGGGGGACACTACTTGGCGCCCCTGTAGGGGAGCTGTCACGAAGTGACTGAGGGGTTTTTCGAGCGCCTATCGAGAGCCCTTTCCCCCTCGCGTTGCTCGGGTACTTTCCCTAAAAGGGACAGCAAGTACCCCCACCTGGCGCTTCACGCCACCCGCCCCCTTATAAAAGGGAAGGTCGGTCACTGCTCTTCTCCAAGTAAAGGGTTAAAACATCTTAATTTTCTTCCAAACTTCGTCGATCGGCAATTTTGCGCCTTCGAATTGCGGCCACGCGTTGATGCCGTCGCCCGTTTTCCGCGGAATGATGTGAATGTGGAAGTGGGGAACGGACTGCCCCGCGCTCTCGTCGCTTGCGTTCAAAAGGTTCACGCCGTCGTACCCGCAGTGTCCCACAAGATGATTTGAAACTTCCTTCACCGCAAGCATGAGGTCGCGGAGGGAGGTTTCGTCGCAGTCGAGAATGTTTTTGAAATGCTCTTTCGGCACGGCGAGCAGATGCCCGTCCACATCCCCCGCAACGTCCATAAAGACGAGCGTGTGCGCGGTTTCATAGACTTTTCTGCTCGGCACTTCACCGCTTACGATCTTACAAAAAATGCAATCCATGGTGGTCTCCATATCAGCCTTTATCATCGCTGTTCTCTTGCAACAATTATAGCATAGACAGGCGCGGAAAGGCAAGCGGGGGAATCAGGAATTCTTGATATTGGGACCTTTGTACTGCTTTTCGGGCGGGGCGGAGCCGACGAGCGTGATCGCCTTTTTCGGGCATAAATTCACGCAACGGTAGCAGAGGACGCATTTTCCGAGCGGCTTTGCCTTCTTATTTTGCAGGAGCAGGTTTTCGGCGGGGCAACTCTTGGCGCACAGCCCGCACCCAACGCAACGCGTTTCGTCCACTTTGAGCGCCCGCCGCTTCTCCTTTTCTCCCTTGCGGAAGAACTTGCGCTGGGTAAAGTAGCCCACGCCGTGCGAGAGGGGAGAAAAGCCTCGCTTGTGCGCTCTTCCGCGCCGACAAATTTGCGCCGCAAATTTGTCGGCGCGTATTTTCGCCTTTTCGAGAATGGGGGCGATCTCCTCGCCGTTTTTAATGGGGAACATCTTGCAGTCGGCAAGGTTGTTCGGCATGTTGAACATCTCCGCGCCGATGATGTCGCCGCCGTACTTTTTCACCGTGCGCCCGAGGCTGGCCGCGCCGTCGCCCGAGTAGAAATACTGCGTCTCGGCAATGAGAAACTGTTTGCCCGCAAAGAGTCCGCCGTACTTGTGCACGAAATTGCGCATGGGAATGGGCGGCGCGGAGCCGTAGATGGGGAAGGCAAGCAGAATAAGATCGGCGGCCTTTATCTTTTCCTCCGCATTTTGCACCTTGCAGATGTCGCAAAGTTCGCTCCGATACTTGCAGGAAAGTTTTTCGGCGAGATATTCTGCGATGTAGCGGGTGTTGCCCGTGCCCGAAAAATAAAAAACGGTCAAATTTTTCATTGTAACATCTTATGACGGAGGGGTGGGGGAAGTTCCCAAAAAAGAGGGTGGGGGAAGTTCCCTCGAAAAGAAGGTAGAATCCATAAAAGAAGAAACAGCGCAAAAGTGCGCCGTTATCCTTCCAAAGCCTTTTTGAATTGTTCGATGAGCCTGCTCTCGATGCGGGAGACCTGCACCTGCGAAACGCCGATCTCGCGGGCGACTTCGCTCTGCGTCATGTCGCGGAAGTAGCGCAGAAAGACGATTTTCTTCTCCCGCTCGGGCAGGCCGTCGATCGCGTTCTTTAAGAGCATTCTGTCGATCATGTCCTCCTGCGTGTCCTTGGCGGGGAGCCTGTCCACAAGGGCGACCGACTTTTCGTCTTTATAGTCGGAGCGTTCGTAAATGGAGAGGGGCATCCGCGAGGAGCCGAGTGTCATCACCACCTCGCCCTCGTCGAGGGAGAATGCGGCGGAAAGTTCCTTCACCGAGGGCGCCTCGCCGTTTTTCGAGGTGTACTCCTCGATGTAGCGGTTCATCTCCCGTGCGGTGCGCTTCATGGCGCGGGAGACTTTGATACTTCCGTCGTCGCGCAAAAACCGTTTGATCTCGCCCGCGATCATCGGGACGGCATAGGTCGAAAAGCGGACGCCGAACCGCTCGTCAAAGCCCGAGATCGCCTTGAGAAAGCCCATGCAGGCGAGTTCGAACAGATCGTCGTATTCAACGCCCTTGCCCAAATACCGCCTGATAATGCTCTTTAAGAGGGAGACGTTTTCCGAGAGTAGCTTTTCCTTTGCGGCGTTGTCGCCCTCTTTGGCGAGGCGGAGATAGAAGAGAGTGTCCTTTTCATCGAGCATCACGGTCCGCCTTTGCGCCGAACGTCTTGCTCATTTTCACCGTCGTGCCCTTGTTCGGCGTTGAACGCACCGAAAAGGCGGTCATGAAAGTTTGCATAATGGTAAATCCCATTCCCGAGCGCTCCTCACCGGGCAGAGAAGTGTAGAAGGGGGTGAGCGCCTGTTCGAGGTCCTCGATCCCCTTGCCGCTGTCCGATACGGTGATATGTAGGGTGGTCTCGTCCGTTTCGCAGTCGAGGGTGATCCAGCCCTCTTTGTCGGGATAGGCGTGCACGATGCAGTTGGTCACGGCCTCGGAGACGGCGGTCTTGACATCCGAAAGTTCCGAAAGGGTAGGGTTGAGGGTAAGCGCAAAGGCCGCAACGGTGTTGCGTGCAAAATTTTCGTTTTCGGAGCGGGATAAAATTTTAAGTTGCATCTTGTTCATAGTCAGTCAAATTTTGGGGATAAGGCTGTAAACGCCGCTTACGGTGAGCACTTTGTCGGCGTTGCGGTCGGGGGCTTCGAGGAGCATCGTCATGCCGTAACGTTGAAGTTTTTTATACCGTCCGATGAGAAAGCCGATGCCCGTGGAATCCATAAATTTTACGCCCGCCAAGTTGAACACGGCGCGGGACAGTCCCGCATGTTCGTCGATGAGGCGATCGGCGCGGGCGCGCATCTCCTTCACCGAGCACTCGTCGAGTTCTCCCGAGAGATAGATGTAAAGATCTTGCCCGCGGGAACAGCTTTGCAGTTTCATAGCCTCCCTCCGAAGTGAAGTATCCATATTGTAGCAGGAATGCGCGCGCCGAAAAAAAGGCAAAAGAGAGAAAGGGGAGAGATCGTGTCGAAAAAAAGTTTTTCGGAATTTGCAAAAATACACGAAAAAATACTTGACTTTTGCCGCAGATTATAATATGATAATCAAGCATTACAGATGCGGTAGCGACATCGGGCCTTTAGCTCAGTTGGTTAGAGCGGTCGGCTCATAACCGATTGGTCCGCGGTTCGAGTCCGTGAAGGCC
>CANROE010000014.1 GCA_947632195.1 uncultured Clostridia bacterium
AAGAGCGCATAGCGACCGAGCATAATGATACAGTATGTAATTATAAACCAACGGCAAAAAGAAGTCAACCCCTTTTGCGCGCAAAAATACATCTTTTTTTATAAAATTTTGTCGGAAATCGGAGAAAAGCATGAGAATTGACAAATTTCTGAAAGTGTCGCGGATCTTAAAGCGCCGCACGGTGGCACAGGAAGCCGCCGACGCGGGGAAAATTTCGGTGAACGGCAAGGTGGTAAAGCCATCCTACCGCCTGAAAGTGGGCGATGTGGTGGAACTCAACTATCTCTCGGGCACCGTAAAATTCAAGGTCCTCGCCCTCAAAGAGACGGTCAAAAAGGACGAGGCGGCGAGCCTTTACGAGGTGATAACGCAATGACGACTGTTATCCTCTGCGCTGCGGGAAACGGCACACGGGCAAAACTCCCCGAAAACAAAGTTCTGCACGAGCTGAACGGCATGCCCGTGCTGTGTTATTCCCTGTCCGCCTTCGCTCCCTTTGCGGACGAAATTCTCGTCGCCTGCCGAAAGGAGGACGAAAAGGCGGTCTCCCCCCTCCTTGCCCAATATGAGAACGCCCGCACCGTAACGGGCGGAAAGACGCGCACGGAGAGCGTCTATAATGCCTTGAAAGAGGCAAAGGGCGACGTTGTGCTCGTCCACGACGCCGCGCGCCCCTATGCTACGCCCGAGCTTATAAAACGGGTGCTCGAAAGCGCGCAAAAGACGGGCAGCGGCGTGGCGGCGGTCGCCGCGACGGACACCGTCGTCCTCATGGGCGAGGACGGCTATGCCCTTCCGCCGAGAGAGAGCGTCTGTCTGATCCAGACCCCGCAGGGCTTTGCGCGGGAGCCCCTCCTCGCCGCCTACGAAAAGGCGGTAAAGAGCGGCAAAACGTTCACCGACGACAGCGGAATTTACGCCGCTTACGTCTCCCCTCCCACCCTTGTCGCGGGCGAGAGGGAGAACAAAAAACTCACTTTTGCCGAAGACTTTCTGCCCTGCGAGCGGGTGGGATTCGGCGTGGATACCCATGCGTTTGAACATCAGGAGGAGATCGATCGGGGGATCGCGCGGCTGAATCTCAACTATATCACCCTCGGCGGGGTGATCATTCCCTCCAACCGCGCATTGAAAGCGCACAGCGACGGCGACGTGCCCGTGCACGCCCTCATGGACGCCCTGCTCTCTGCGGCAAACCTCAGAGACATCGGGTACTATTTCCCCGACAGCGACGAAAAATACAGGGGCATAAGCAGCATGAAACTGCTCGCCGAGGTGCTCGATCTCGTACACGGACAGGGATTGGCGGTGAAAAACGTGTCGATCTCGATCTTATGCGAACTCCCCCGCCTCTCCCCCTATATCGAGCAAATGCGGGAAAACTTACGCGCCGCGCTCGGCTGCGAGAATGTGGCGATCGCGGCGGGCACGAACGAGAAACTCGGCTATATCGGCGAGGGGCGCGGCATTACGGCTTATGCCATGGTGCTTTTGACAAAACAAGGATAAAACGCGCAGCGCGAAGCAAGCGACCCTCCCTACGAACGCATAGCGTCATGCTGAGCCGCATTTGCCCTACAAAGTCCGAACAGTAAGTCCGCGAAGGCATCTTGTTGCGTTTAGGTCTGCTTGAAACGTACTTGAACGTAGCAAGATTCCCTCGGAGATTGGTCATGTCGGACTGCGTTATAACCCTTGCGGCTACTTCGTCGCTAACGCTCCTCGTGCCGCCCTTAGAGAATAAGAACTGCGGGCGGGGCGGAATGACGCGCGAGGGGCAGCAAGAATCACGCAAAATCAAGGAGTACACATGACGAAAACGCAATTTGTCTGCAACGAATGCGGCTACACGAGTGCAAAGTGGCTGGGGCGGTGCCCCGACTGCGGGAAATTCAACACGCTGATCGAAGAGGCCGTTGCGCCCGCGCCCGCCGCAAAGCGGACGGGCGCGGGCGCGGGCTATCGGCCCGCCCTCTCCGCAAAACCCCTCCCCCTCTCACAGGTGAAGTTTGAAAAGTACGAGCGCGTCTCCTCGGGCATCTCCGAGCTCGACGTAGTGCTCGGCGGCGGGATCGTGCGCGGCTCCCTCGTACTCGTGGGCGGCGACCCGGGCGTGGGCAAAAGCACCATTTTAACGCAGGTCGCGGCGCACCTTGCAAAGGAGCACAAAGTGCTCTACCTCTCCGCCGAGGAGAGCTGTTCGCAGGTAAAGCTGCGCTGCGAGCGCTTGGGGCTGAATTCGGACAGCCTGCTCCTTCTGAACGAGACCTGTCTCGAAAACGCCGAGGAGGCGTTCTATGACGCCGAATACGTCGTGGTGGACTCCATTCAGGCAGTGTACACCGAGACCCTCTCCTCTTCGGCGGGGAGCGTGGGACAGGTGCGGGAGTGCGCCTCCAAACTCATGCGCATCGCAAAATCGCGGGGGATCACCTTCTTCCTCATCGGACACGTCACGAAGGAAGGCACGCTGGCGGGACCCAAAGTGCTCGAACACATCATGGACGCCGTGCTCTACTTCGAGGGAGAGCGGACAGAAAACTTCAAAATTTTGCGCTCGGTGAAAAACCGTTTCGGCTCGGTGCAGGAGGTGGGTGTATTCGAGATGACGGGCGAGGGCATTTTCGGCGTCACCGACTACTCCTCCCTCTTCCTCTCGGACGCGCGCGGCACGGCGGCGGGCGCGGCGGTAACGCCCAGCGAAACGGGCAACCGCTGCATGATGGTGGAGATCCAGACCCTCATGGCAAAGACGGCCTATGGGCTCCCCCGCAGAATGTCGCTCGGGGTGGACCTCAACCGTCTCATCGTGCTCATTGCGGTGCTGGAAAAGCGGTGCGGGCTCCCCTTGGGCGGACAGGATATCTATCTCAACGCGATGGGCGGGATCAAACTGAACGAGCCGAGCGCCGACCTATGCGTATGCGCCGCGCTTGCAAGCGCGGAGAAGATGATCCCCATCGACAAGGACACGGCGGTGTTCGGTGAAGTGGGACTCACGGGCGAAGTACGGGGCGTGAACTTTGCGGACAAGCGGGTGAACGAATGCTTGAAAATGGGTTTTAAGCGGGTGATCCTTCCCGCGAAAAACATGAAGGCGTGTGAAAAATTCAAAGAAAAACTCGAACTCGTGCCCGTCTCCTACGTCTCACAGATGATCAAAGCGATCTTGCAATAAATAGCTAACGATAAGAAACGACGCGCCCGCGCGGCAGAACTGCCGCGCGGGCGCGCCTTTTAGTTTAAAAATACACCCAAAAGCTATTGCTTTTCCCAAAGTCTAAACAAGAAATCTGTAAAAATAATTGCATTTAAAGCAGCTTTTTTTGAGGGATATGATTTGAAATATCCGTGAGCCAATGCATTTCTTCCGGGAACATCGTTTTTTATACTATTGTAGTTTCGACAGTCATAATAGATTTGATTATCAAAGAATTTATAATACCAAGAAGATTCTTCCGAAATCTTTTTATAATTTCTCCTTGTATCTTCAATTTTATTTTCATTTGATGTCACAATCAGATTGATTATATTTGACCATAAACAACAAAACGTGCATAATGTTAAGGCGTATTCCTGTCGAAAATATGCATCAATAGATTCAGATAATATTTTATAGCGATAATCAGTTATATATCGTGACCATCCCGCTAAGAGTTTTTCCACTAATTCATTAGAATAATAACGAAAGATTATTTCATCAACTTTTGGAATTGCCTTATCCAAATCGCTTTCACTTTTCTTAATTTTAAGTATTTCTTTTGTTAAAGCAAAATCTAAATGTAGTCCCATGGCTGGGTGCCAATGGCAACTATATAAGAACTCTTCATATGAATTGTTATCGAAATGGTCATTTGCTAAAAAACTTTGTTTCCATAAATCGAACAAAATTTTTTTAACTTCAATAGAAATTTCATATTCCATATAAATAACTTCCTTAATCCATGTTCAAATTATCGTATAAAAACAAATCGGAATTTAAGAATTCGCTTACCGTCATCCCGAATCCATCGGAAATCGCCACCAATGTTTTCAAATTTACGCCCTTTGCTTTTCCTTTCATAATGCTTTTTACGGTATCGTGTGAGAGCCCCGCATTTTGTTCTAATCGATATTGGGTCAGGTCTTTTTCTTTTAGCAATTCTCTTATCCGCGTTGCAACAGCTTGACTAATATTCATTGTAAACTCCAAGGGTGAAACTTCACCTTAGAGTTTATTATTTTTTCCAAAACTTTTAAGGGTTAAACTTCACCCAAACGCTTGACTTTTTACTGCACATTAGTTACAATATGGGTGATATTTAACCCATAGGGAGGAAAATATGAAAAAATTTACAGTTTGTCTTTGGTGCATGGTCAATATTGTATGCCTCGCGGTGCTTTCAGCTTGCGGTATATTCGATGATGAATGGTTCAATTCAAATGAGGAAACAGAAAATCAAAAAGAAAATTACAGTCGATATTTTAGCACACTATGTCCTATAAGTTTAAATGAGAACTCATACATTTGGTCTCTTTCCTCTGATTCTGTGGCTATGCAATTAAATTTTCAAAATATTTCAGAGAAGAAGATAATTGCTTATGAGGCAGTTTGTATTTTGTATAATATCTATGGGGAAATGCTGATTTATGGCGGACACATTTCACCCTATAATCAAATTTCTGAAACTCCCGAAAATTTTGGAAATGGAATTACCGATAGAATTGAGTATTCTTTTAGTTCTAAGGTTTATTATGCAGAGGTTTATATTTACTTTGCACTTTTCGATGACCAAACAAGCTGGGGAGTCAGGACTGATATGGAAACAGAAACGATACTTGAATTGGGTACAAAATACAAAATTGAAAGAAAAAATGCTTGAAAAACGATGAGGAGATCAACATGTCAAAAATAAATCTTGTAGTTGCGGGTGACTATGAAGGGAAGGAATTGATGAAAGCAGGAAACAACGTTTCCATACTTATCGGCGGTTCCATTCTAAACCCTACAACTGTACCGCTGGATAAAAACACAGTGGAATCTTATTCCGTTGTAGAAGAGAATTACCGTAAAAGCGCGAAAAGCGCTGTCGGGAGAGGTCTCGTAGGCGGGTTCTTTTTAGGTCCCGCAGGCTTACTTGCCGGATTAAGCGCAAAAAATAAAGGGGCGCATACTCTTCAAATCAATTTCAAAGATGGCAAAAAAAGTCTTGTACTTGTAGATGATAAACTCAACTTCACATTAATCAAGGCACTTTTTTAAGTCTATTTATGCTGACCTCCCCATCAACCAATTTTATTACTTGCCCTTCCTCTTTTTATAAAAATACATTCTCTTCTTTGAGGAATATTTTATCCATTCCCCAAAATTAAGGCGCGCCCGCGCGGCAGTTCTGCCGCGCGGGCGCGCCTTTCTCTTATATGATCATTTCTTCTTCTTTTTCTTCTTGCCGATCCCGAGCACTTCGGCGAGTTTCTTTCCGACGCCGATATTGAGGGCGAGGAACACGACGGTGTACACCGCGAGCGCGACCGCCTGAAACTGCGGAGACACGGGCACGCCGAAAAATCCGACGTCATAGCCGAACGTCCCCGAGAGCTCGGAAAGGAGGCTTTCAAGCGTCTCTGCGGGAAGGCTCAATCCCTGCGCATATGCCGTCAGTCCCGCGAGGGGCGTTTTCATAAAGGCGTAGCGCATGAGAGAGCAGGCATAAGTGCCCGGAATGAACCCGCAGATTCCCTGCACCCAATCGGGCATCATGCCGAGGGGCATATACGCGCCAATCAGAAATCCCACCGCCGTCGAAAAGATCGCCACAATGCTCGACATCGTCGCCTCCCTTTTGACGAAGGAGGCGATCAGCACTGTCATGAGCACGGTGGAAACGGTCGCGAACAAAAACACCGCGAGAACGGTAAAGACGTCTGCGGCGGTCAGCATAAACTCGCCGAGGCAGAGAAGATAGGTCCCGCAAATGAGCAAAAATACGAGCCCGATGACGGACGTCACGAGAAAATTAAAGAGGAAATAGCTCGCGACGAGCAGTTCTTTCGGAACGGGCGAGGAGATAAAGTCGCGGTTGACGCCGTTTTGTTTGTCCTCTACGAGGACATTATTTGTCTGCAAAGAGACGGTAATCACGGAGAGTACGGTAATGCCCGCGAGCATCCACGAATCGACGAGCGTCGTCAAATAGGCGGAGAGCTCCGCATTCATCGCCACCCCTTCGGGAAGATTTGTCGCGATCATCGAAAGCTCCATTCTCCGCAAGAAAAAGATATACACCAAAAAGATGATCACGGGCACCATCAAGGTATAAAACATTCTGATTTTATTGCGGAAAAACACCAACAAATGCCGCCGCGTGAGTTGGAGAAAGATGGAAAAATAACGCGTTTTCATTCCCCCTCCGCCAGC
Organism: uncultured Clostridia bacterium; assembly: GCA_947632195.1. GTDB lineage: Bacteria > Bacillota > Clostridia > Christensenellales > Borkfalkiaceae > Gallimonas. The sequence continues at coordinate 6,398 of CANROE010000014.1, forward strand.
ACGATGCTCTTTCCCGTCACGTTGAGAAAGACATCGTCCATATTTCCCTTTAAGATCTCGACGTCGTTAAAATATTCGCCGTAGCGGAAGAGAAGATCTTTCGCCGCCGCCGTATCCTTGATAACGATACTGTAAGCCCCCCGCTCTCCGTCGTAGGAAAAAACGGCGTTGTCTCTGCGGAGCAGCTCTTCCAACTCTCCGCTCCGCTCGCGGTAGCAGACGAGCCTGTCTTTGGAATAGGCGTTTTTGAGTTCGTTGGGCGTTCCGCGCGCGATGATACTGCCCTTTTCCAAAATCACGACGTCCGTCGCTTTCTCAGCCTCTTCGAGATAGTGGGTAGTGAGAAAGACGGTCATGCCCGTCTCGGAGCGGATACGGTCGATGAGCGACCACACGGAGAGGCGGGTTTTGGGGTCGAGCCCCGTCGTCGGCTCGTCTAAAATGAGAAGGCGCGGGCGGTGCACCATGGCGCGGGCGATGTCCACCCGCCTCATCTGTCCGCCCGAGAGCTGCTTTACGGGGCGGTTGAAAAGCGGGCCGAGTTCAAGAAGTCTGGAAATTTCCCCGATGTTCCTTGCCGCCTCCTCCTTGGAAAGGGAGTAAAAAGAGGTGCGTATTTCGAGATTTTGCCTGACGGTGAGCTCTTTGTCGAGGACGCTCGTCTGGAACACGACCCCAAGCTCCCGTTTGACGGCAAAGGGATCTTCGTCGAGATCGTACCCGCCCACATAAATTTTGCCGCCGTCCTTTTCGAGAATGGAGCAGATCATGTTGATGGTGGTGCTCTTCCCCGCGCCGTTTACTCCCAAAAAGGCGAACAGCACCCCTCTTTTCACAGAAAAAGAGATGCCGTTCACCGCACAAAGATCGCCGTAAGATTTCGACAGATTTTCAATTTTTAAAGCAAGTTCACTCAATGTCCAGTCCCCGTATTGCGGTTGATCTTGACCCATTTCGGCTTGGAGAACAGCCCGAACGTCATCGTAATGCAATATACCACGGTAAAGGCGGGGAAGAGAAAGGCGCCCGAGAGCAATTCCCTGCGGCGTTTCGCCCCCATCTTTTTATAGTCGAGCAACACGAGCAAAAGCCCTTGGCAGATACCCGCAACCAGGAACAGCGCGCCCAAACAGATACCCACAATGGTGAGCAGTTGCCAGAGCCCGGGCCCCGAGAGTCCGACCGCCGCCGCGTCCGCCGCCGTAAAGATCCCCATGGCGCCGAGATAGCTCACCGCATAGATATAGTATGCGGGAAGCCAGGTGCAAAGAAGAAGGCAGATGAAGATGAACGCATAGGTGAGGATCTGTTCGATAAAGGAAAAACGCAGCTGCTTGATCGAATTCCAGCACATGCGCGGGGTAAAACGGAACAAAAGCCGCGCATTCCCCGCCGCGATCCGCTTGTTGCGGTTCATCGTATCGCGGAAGGAGGAGGGAAGATCCTCATAGACGACGGCGTCCTCCACAAAGTGGCACCGCTCCCCTTCGAGCATGCGTTTGATGTTGAATTCGGTGTCCTCTACGATACTGACCGTATCGTACCCGCCGATCCGCCTGATGATCTCCATGTCCGTCATGGAGCCGGGACCGTTGACGTGCGCGTCCATATGTAACCGCTCTCGGACGCGGGAGGAGAAACGGGAATCGAAGGTGTAGTAGAGCCCGCAGGCGCGGGTGAATTGGTTCTGCGTCATGTTGAGCGCCGACTCATAGGGACGGGCGATCCGCACTCCCGCGCAAAAGGCGTCGTTCATCAGCGAAAAGAAGTCGTCGTTGATGTGGTTGTCGGCGTCAAGGCGGATGGAAAAGTCATATGGGATCCCCGTTGCAAGAATGCTTTCGTAGCCGAATTTGAGCGCGTAAGACACGATATGCCGTTTGGGGTCGGGATCGTCGAGCACGAGGACTTTCGCGCCCGCCGCCTCCGCGATCTGCGCCGTCCTGTCCGTACAGTTGTGGGCGATCACATAGACGTCAAACAGCTCTTTCGGATAGTTCTGCCGTTCAAACAGCCGCCGCACCGTTTCGCCGATGACGTCCTCTTCATTATGGGCGGGAATGACAACGCATATACGCTTTTTCACCTCGCTCTTTTTGAACGTTTTCTTCGGCAGCCAGAAGAGAAACATATAGAGAAACTGCAAAATAAACGGAATTCCGATCAAGATCAACAGGACGTTGTTGATCGTTGTAAGCACATTATAGAGAGTTACATGCCACGCCATAGAAAAAACCTCGCATGAATGTTAAAAAAAGTATAAACAAGAAGATTATAACAGGGATAGCCCGAGATGTCAACTACTTAACGCGGAGAGAGCGCAGAAAGATACGGGAAAGCTCCTCTTCCGTCGGCTCGTAGGCCGATTTTTGAATGTTCTTGCCCGAGGCGGAGCGCTTTGCAAAGGCGAGAAGGTCGCTCTTCGGAAACGCCTCCCGCTCTCCCAAAAGGGTATCGAGTGTCAAGGCGATCTCCTTGACAGACGCGCCGCATGTCAAGGTAATTGCCTTGACAGCGGGGAGATTCTTCTCTTCGCAGAGGCGGAGCGTCTCGCCGAGGAGCAGTCCGTTCGCCCTGCCGTGCGCGATCCCCGCAAAGTAAGTGAGCTGGTAGCCCATGCCGTGTACCGCCGTCGTGCCCGACTGCGCGATCGCCATTCCCGCAAGCGCGGAGGCGTACAGCAGATCGTCCCGCTCCTCCTCCGAGAGCGTTTTTGCCGTCTTGGGAAGGAGGGGGTACAGAATGCGCAGGCTCTCTGTTGCAAGCACGCGAGAAAGCGGGGTCGCTCGCTTTGAGAGCAAGCTCTCTATTGCATGGGAAAAGGCGTCGAGCGCCGTGTTCACCGTGACGGCGCGTGGAAGGGAAAAGGTGTATTTCCCGTCCAAAAAGGCGAAACGGGGAAAGAGCGCGGGCGAAGAAATGCTCGTCTTTGTCTGTCTTTCGTCGTCGGTGAGAATGGCGTAGGGCGTGACCTCGCTCCCCGTGCCCGCCGTGGTGGGAATGTGCGCCATGGGAAGAGCGGCGTTTCCGTAGCCGCCCGAAAAGATCTCACTGTCCGCGCGTTCTTCGACGGCGAGCAGGGCGATCGCCTTCGCCGCGTCCATGGGCGAGCCCCCGCCAAGGCCGATGACAAAGTCCGCGCCGCACCCTTTGAGGAGGGCGATCCCCTCCCGCACGCATGCAATAGTGGGATTGGGCAGGACGCAGTTGAACAGCGTGGCGCTCTGACCGTTTTTGCCGAGCGCGGAGAGGACGTCCGCAAGAGCGCCGTTTGTTTCGGACGAGCGCCCCGTGACGATGAGCGCATGGCTGCCGAGCTCTCGGAGGCGTCCGCAGTTGGCGGTCACGCAGTTCCGCCCGCAGAAAATTTCGGTGGGCATGAAGTAGGAAAAGTTCATTTTTTCTCCTTTACGGCAACGGCGCGGTAGATGGGCATTCCCTTTTGCGAGAAGTTGCGCTCGTACTCGGTGACGATATTCTCCTGTGCATATTCGCTATGGTGAAGATCGCGCGTCACCTCCCCTACCCGAAAGCCGTATTCGCGGAATTTTGCAAGAGAGTAATCGAAAAACTCGGCGCTGTCCGTCTTTTGGACGATACAGCCGCCCTCTTTTAAGAGTGAATCGTAGATGGGCAGAAAGCGGGGAGAAGTGAGACGCTGTTTCTCGCGGCTCGTCTCGGGGAGCGGCGTGGAAAAATTGAGATAAATTTTTTCCACACTGCGCTCGGGCAGATAGCAGGGCAGAATCTCGGCGGGGATATTGAGAAAGCGCACGTTGGGAATGCCCTCTTTCATACAGTTTTCCATCGCGGTGAGAATGACGTTGGAACACACTTCCACGGCGAGATAGTTCGTTTGGGGATTGCGGCGGGCGAGCTCTGCGATAAAGCCGCCGTTGCCGCAGCCGATTTCGAGCTCCACGGGGTTTTCGTTGCCGAAAACGGTAGGATAGTCAAAAAGGGCGCGAAAATTTTCCGCCGCCTCTTTGAGGTTGAGGCAGGGCCGTCCGCGAACGAGCAGCAGCTCTCCGCAGCGTTCCATACGCGGCTCCAAATGCCGCTTTTTCCGCATACGCATATAAAACTCCTGATTTCGGGCGATTCTTAACCCCTCAGTCGCTCACTTCGTTCGTGCCAGCTCCCCTACAGGGGCGCCAAGGTTATTATTGTCATGTCGACCGAAGTGGAGACATCTCTACCGCATTTAATAAGGTGAGATTTCTCGACTACGCTCGAAATGACATTTTAGAATATATGCGCGAGCAAAACCACGCTTTTGCGCTGCGCGACAACATTTGTTGCATACTTGCAACTTGTTGTCCGATGAAACGAATGAGAGGACGAGTAGGTTAAGGCATACACGCTCGTTTCCTCACGGAAAAAGATTTTGCGCAAGCAAAAGATTTTTCGTGAACCTATTTGCCTGTCGACCCAAATCCGCCCGCTCCGCGAACGGTGTCGGAGAGCGTTTCCGCCTCGCAAAATTCGCAGACATAGTAGGGCGCGACGACGAGTTGGGCGATCCGCTCCCCCTCGGCGATCGTGCGGCTTTCTTTGCCGTGGTTGTGGATGGCGACCATGATCTCGCCGCGATAATCGCAGTCGATGACCCCCACCTTGTTGGCGGGCGCGAGGTCCTTTTTGCAGGCAAGCCCGCTACGCGCGTACACAAGTCCCACCGTTCCGACAGGCAGTTCCACTGCGACGCCCGTATGCACGAATACCGTCTCTCCCGCACCCACGGTGTACTCTTCGCAGGAATAGAGGTCGGCGCCCGCCGAAAATTCAGAGCCGTAGGTGGGAACTTTCGCCTTGCCGTTTAATTTTTTTACGTTGACTTTCATACTTTTATCATAATGTATCGGGAAACATTTGTCAAGAAAAAAGCCCCTCTGCATTTGCGAGAGGCGTCGATTTGGTGAAGTGGGGGGCGATGAACAGGTTAGAGAAAACGTGCCGAACAGCGTGGCGTCATGCTGCCCCGCCCGCACGTTCTAAGTTGTCGAAGGGCGGCACGAGCCGCAGGCGAAGTACCAAGCGGAGCGCGTGGAGAAATCTCGCCTTATTATAATGCGGTAGAGATTTCTCGACACGCCTCGTTCCTCGGCGGCTCGAAATGACATTTTAGAATACTTACCTTAGGCGGAATTCACTTCCGCCTTGGGCGCCTCAATTTGCCGCATTCTTACGGCTTATTGTCCGATGAAACGAATAAGAGAACAAGAAAGTTAAGGCGCGAATGTCTCATTTCCTCACGGAAAATTTTTGGCGCTGCGGCAAAGCCGCAGCGCCAAAGATTTTCGTGAATTATTTCACGCTATACAGCAAATCGGTGTAGGTGGGATAGGGCCAATAGTCGGAGGAGCAGAGCTTTTCCATGCCGTCCGAAAGGGCGCGCACGACGTCCATGTCGGGCACGATGACATGCGCCATCTTCTGCGAGGCAGGACCCTCCCCTTGCGGCATTTCGGCAAGGTCGCTCTCCAACTTTTCCACCGCCTCGAAAAAGGCCTCGTTCATGGCGGAAAGTTTCTCTGCAAGCCGTAGATCTGCACCCGTATTGAGTTTTTCGCTCACGGCGCGCTTGTTTTCGATGACGGCGCAGAGCTCTGCAATATAGCCGTTGACCGCAGGATAGATGTCCTGTTTCGCCATCTCCGCCATCGTGAGCGCCTCGATGTTGATACTCTTGATGTAATTTTCGAGCTGGATATTCGCCCGCGCCACCACTTCGCGCTCGGTATAAACGCCCTGCCTTACGAATACGTCGATGTTTTCCCGCTTGAAGAATTCGGGCACGGCGTCGGCGGTCGTCTTATTGTTGAGAAGTCCTCTCCGCACCGCTTCGGGCTCCCAATCGGGACCGTATCCGTTGTAATTAAAGATGATACGGTAGTGCTTTTTCAGCAAGTTTTCGGTAAATTCGCGGCACGCGCGCCCGAAGTCATTCACCCCCGCAAGAGCGTCCACCGCCTCGGAAAAGAGCTGCGCCACAATGGTGTTGAGCACGATGTTGGGATCGGCCACGGACGCCTGCGAGCCGAGCATGCGGAACTCGAACTTGTTCCCCGTAAACGCAAAGGGAGAGGTGCGGTTTCTGTCCGTGGTGTCGATGGGGAAGATGGGTGAAGACGGCACGCCGATAGAGCCCGGGATCGCCTTTTTGGGAACGTATTCCCTGCCGTTGACAATGCTGTCGACAAGAGCGCCGAGCTGGTCGCCGAGATAGACGGACAAAATGGCGGGCGGCGCTTCGTTCGCGCCCAACCTGTGATCGTTGCCCGCCGACGCGACGCAGGCGCGCAGAATACCCTGGTAGCGATCCACCGCCGCGATGACGCACGCGAGGACGAGCATGAAACGGGGATTGCTCTCGGGTGTTTCGCCCGGATCGAGCAGGTTGAGCCCCGTATCGGTGGAGAGCGACCAGTTGTTGTGCTTGCCCGAGCCGTTCACCCCTTCAAAGGGCTTTTCGTGCAGCAGACAGACGAGGCCGTGCCGCTTTGCCACCTTTTTCATGAGTTCCATGGTGAGCTGGTTGCCGTCCACCGCCACATTGGTGGTGGTGAACACGGGAGCAAGCTCGTGCTGCGCGGGCGCAACTTCGTTGTGCTTTGTCTTTGCGAAGATGCCGTACTTCCAGAGCGTCTCGTCGAGATCGCGCATAAAGTCGGAAATGCGGGTTTTGAGGACGCCGAAATAGTGATCTTCGAGCTCCTGCCCGCGCGACGGCGGTGCCCCGAAGAGGGTCCTGCCCGTCAAGATCAGGTCCTTGCGCTTTAAGTATTCCTCCTCGTCGATGAGAAAATATTCCTGCTCGGGTCCCACCGTGGTGGCGACCTTGTTGCATTCAATCCCGAAGAGTTTCAACAGCCGCTTGGCCTGCGCGTCGAGCGCGGTCATCGACTTCAAAAGAGGCGCTTTTTTATCGAGCGTCTCGCCCGTATATGAGACGAACACGGTGGGAATGTACAGCGTCCCTTCTTTGACGAATGCGGGAGAGGTGGGATCCCATGCCGTATAGCCCCGCGCCGCAGAGGTCGCGCGTGATCCCCCCGAAGGGAAGGAAGAGGCGTCGGGCTCGCCCACGATGAGGCTCTTGCCCGTGAGCTGCATAATGACCTTGTCGCCGTCGGGCTCGATGAAGCTGTCATGCTTTTCCGCCGTGAGATTGGTAAGAGGCTGGAACCAATGGGTATAGTGGGTAGCGCCCTTCTTGACCGCCCAATCCTTCATGGCGTTGGCGACGGCGCTCGCGATGTTTGAATCGAGCGGCTCGCCCGCGTCGATCGTTCTGCGCAAAGATCTGTAAACTTCCTTCGGCAGCGAGTTTTTCATCACCTCGTCGCCGAAAACATTGCTGCCGAACAGTTCGGTTACCTCCATATGTCTCTCCTTTTCTCGGTTTTTCGCCGAAACCGAATTCAATTATAGTAAGTTTCTCCCGCCAAGTCAATCGTTTGGCCGCCCGATTCCGTTATGAGAATTATAAGCGCAGCTTATGGAAAGCCGCCTGTCCATAAGAAAAGGAGCGGTTTGTCCGCTCCTTGTTTTCTCAGTTCTGCGACATCAGAACGCCGTTGTGATCGAGCACGCCGTCCGTGCAATTCACATAGAAATCGACAAAATCGCCCGGTTCGAGGCTGGTGAGGAACCAGTCGTTTGCCTTTTTCACCGCCTTCCACTCCTCGACCGTACCGCCGAAACGGATGGTTTTGAGCGCCTTGCATTCATAGAACGCAGAGGAGGAGATCTCTTTGAGCGCCGAGGAGACGATCACCTCTTCCAGCGCGGTGCAGTTGGTGAAAGCGTTCCCCGGAATGGACGCGGCGTTTCCCAACGAAACGAATCTGAGACGGCTGCACCCCATAAACGCGCCTGTCGCCACGCTCTCGACGTTGCCGCCGAAATAAGCGGATTCCAGAGCGGTGCAATCGGCAAAGGCATACTCCCCTACCGTGCGGAGAGCGGGAAAGGCGGGCAAGCTGCGCAGGGAAGAGCAGGCGTAAAAAGCGTTGCTCCCGATACTCTCCACGCCGGCCGAGACGTTCCTGACGTCCTCCAACGAAGTGCACATTCCGAAGGCCTGGTCGCCGATCTCTTTCAGTCCCCCTCGGGGAAGGATCAACGTCTTTAAGTTCACACAGCCGTAAAAGCCGCGCGTGCCGATTTTTTGCAGGCCGTCCGGCAGCTCCATACTGACGATGTTGGCGCTACGGGTCGGGGTGGCGTTTTCGGCGATGGGCGAGAAAAAGCCCTCTTCGCGCACACCCACCACGCGTTTTGCGTCATGGTAAGCGGGAATGACGATGTTTGTCAGAGAGACACTCCCGACCGAGACATAGTACCCGTTTCCGTCCTCTGTCTCCTCGTAACCGAGCCCGAGCGTATAATCGAGCTCGTAATCGCACCTGATGCAGACATTATACATATTGTAATCGTGCCCGAGCGCGTAAAGGGTCTCTTCCACCTCTTCCCCGCAGCCGTTGCAGCGGCTCTTGCGGTATCCGTCCTCCACGCAGGTGGGCTCCTTATAGTCTATGTCCACAAAGTCATGCTTGTGTTTGCAGCCTCCGAAACCGAACGCCATGGCCGCCACGAGCGCGACCGAGATGAAGTGAATCACTTTTTTCATAAGCCAAATTTCCTCCGCCGCAAAACGCGGCAAGATATTTCAACTGTTAGTATAACACGTCCGCAAAAAATTTTCAACCGATTTTTCGCCCGTGAACTCTTTTTGCATGGGAATTTCGCGCAGGTTTCCGCTTATTTGCGGAATACGAGCACGCTGAAACTGTACGGAGGCAGCGTGCAGCCCCGCGCGGAGACGGGCGCTTCCTCATAGGGCTGTACCTTATTGGGCTCTGCCGCCGTGTTGTAGTCGCCCTTCTTTGCCCGCATGCGGATGACCCGCGTCAGCTGGCCGAAGTCGAAATCTCCTTCAAACTCCGCGTCGAGCGCCTTTTCGCCCGCATTGACGACTTTCACATAGGTGAGGCCCTCCCGCTCGGACGCAGTGACATATACATTCTCCTCGTCCGCTGCGGCTTTTAAAATGACGTTGCCCGTATAGAGGCTATACAGCATTTGCACATAGTAGTTGGCGGAGGGATACGCCCCCTTGCCGTCGAACCAGATCATATCGGGGCTCCACTGCGTATAGCCGAGCCGTCCGAAGAGGGGCGCATAAGAGGACATGACGACGACGTCGGAATTGCGCTCCATGCCCGTCATGAACGCCGCCTCCGCAAGGGCGCCTTCCCAGCAATTCGCCTGCGGGGCGTTGAAGAGCGCGCAGCCCGACCCGGGAACGTGCGCCGCATATTCGCCCGCATACACCTTACAGTTGCGCGGATATTTGTCATAGACGTTCACATGGTTGTACAGCCACTCGGGCGAGACGTAGAAATGTTCGTCCGAGCAGTACACGAAGTCGGGATTTTTTTCAAGATTTTTCTTTGTCCACGCCCATGCGCTGTCGTAGCTCGGCGTTTCAAAGGTGGGGCCCACGGTCCCGACGATTTTCAACTCGGGATACTTTTCATGCAGCCGCTTTTCAAAGATTTCAAAGCGCTTATAAAACTCGTTGGGGCGCTCCACGCCGTCCTTTTGCTTGGGGGACGCCTCCCACTGCTCGTTGCCCACGCCGAGATATTCGAGATTGAACGGTTCGGGGTGGCCGAGCTCGGAGCGCACTCTCCCCCATTCGGTGTCCTCCGAGCCGTTGGCGAATTCGATGAGGTCGAGCGCTTCCTGGATGAACACTTCGAGCTCGGGACTGTCCACAGGCACGAACTCGCTCGACATATATTGGCAAGCGATCCCCACGCTCACGACGGGGAGCGGCTTGCAGCCGAGATATTCGCAGAGAAGGAAATATTCGTAATAGCCGATCCCGAGCGTCTGCCCGTAATGGGAAAAGTCGGAGCGGAAATTGTTGTGCTCGTCGGTGGCGTGCACCGCCCAGCGGTTCCAATTATGCCGCCTCCGTTCGACGGGGCCCAACGTCTCTTTCCAGAGATATCTGTTCGCGAGGCTGTTTCCCTCCACGACGCAGCCGCCCGGGAAACGCAGGAATGCGGGTTTGATATCTTTCATGAGTTCCACGAGATCGCGGCGGAACACTCCCTTGATGGCGTTCTCGGGGATCATGGAGAAGGCGTCGAGATGTACGGTACCGTTCCCGCCGAGCAAAAAGCAGAAGTCCGCCTTTTCCGCGTCCGTCTTTGCTTTCAGGCGGAAGGCATAGCGCCGCCATCTGCCGTCCGCTTTGATCTTGATCTTCTTTTCGAGAAGAGCCGTCCCGTTGCGGTAAACCCCCACTGTCGCTTTCCCTCGGTAGTCATAGGAGCGCACCCAGAGCGAAAGGTTGTATTTCATTCCCTTCGTGAGATAGATTCCGTCGTAAGCCTTGTTTTTGATCCCCGTTCCCGCGCCCGCTTTCAGACGCAGATAGTGAGGGTTTTCGGGGAAGAGCGGACGGTCGGATTTGATTTTCAGCTCGGCTGCCGCATTTGCGGGATAGGGCGTCCAGCCGTAGGAGCCGTCCTCATCCACGATATATCTGTCCCATTCGCCGTGAACGTCTTTCGCCTCGAAATTTCTGTTTTCGAGCATTTCGGCATACAGCCCGCCGTCCACGCAGTAGTTGAGGTCCTCCAAAAAGAGCCCGACCGTTCTCGAATGCAGGGGGAATTGCCCCTCCTGCGAAATGCGGATTTTCATTGTGATCTCCTAAATTTTCGGTTATTTTTTCAGAACGCCGCACGCGGCGTTCCCGTCAATGGTTTTGTTCGATGGAGTGCGCGATAAAGGTGATATGGTCGGCCGCGCGTTCGAGATTCCCCACCAGATTGATGGAGACGTTGGAATTCTGCGGCTGGCACTTTCCCTCGTTGAGCCGCGCGATGTGCGACGCCACAAGGTCGCGGCGATCGCGGTCGATCGCGTCCTCCAAGCCGTCCACTTCGGCGAGCTTGGAAAAATCGCGGGAAAGAAAGACGGTCAGCGAGACCGAATACAGCTTTTTCAGTTCGCCGTACATTCCCCGCAGCATTTCGAGGAAGTCCTCGGAAAAGATGAGCCCGTCCTCCACATAATGCTCGGTATATTTGGTGATATTGTCGGCAAGTTCGCCGATACGCATGATGTCGTTGAACACATAGTGCAGGGAGGAAACGGTGCGCTCCTCCTCCATCACGAGCGAGGATGAGGAGAGTTTGACAAGATAGGCGACCGCCGTCCTGTTCATCTCCGCGAGCTCGGCATTCTTTTCATCGACCTGCGCCTTTGCCGAAAGATCCTTTCCGAGAAAGGCCTCGAATGCCGTGTCAAGGGTGTTCATCGCATAGGTGAACGCCTTGCCCGTCTCCTGATAGAGGTGTCCCAACGCGACCGAGGGAGAACGCAGGAGCCGCTCGTCCAGATCGGAAAAGAGGATCGGCTGCGCCGTCTCTTCCTGTTTCTTGTCGCGCACAAGATGTTCCGCGATCCAGACAAACCCCTTGATAAAGGGCAAAAACAGCAGCGTGTTGAGGACGTTGAACAGGGTGTGGAAGGTCGCGATCTGCATGGTGGGCCCCAGCCCCGTCTTTCCGAACAGAGCGATATCCGGGGGGAAGATTGCGGCAAGCACGGTATCCGAAAAACCGGGCCAACAGACGAGGACGATCATAAAGAGGATCGCACCGAAGAAGTTGAAGAGGAAGTGGATGAGCGCCGCCCGTTTTGCGTTCGCCGAGGCGCCGAGCGAGGAGATGAGCGCCGTGACGCAGGTGCCGATGTTGGAACCGATGATGATGTAGAGCGCCGCATTTCCTCCCCCGCCGATCGTGATCCCGAGGCTCGCCATCGTGATGATGATGGCGTTTACCGCCGTCGAGGACTGCACGAGCGCCGTGATCGCAATGCCGAGCAAAAGGAGCAGGAAGGGATTTTTGATGACCGAGAGAATTTCGGAAACGGTGCGGAATTCCTCCGAGCCGTTGTCGAAGGAGAGCGCGCCGGACATCAGTTTCAACCCAACGAAGATGAGACCGAACGCCGCGATCACGTTGCCGATGGACTTCGTGCGCTCGTTCTTGGAAAACATCGTGAGAAATACGCCGACTGCCGCAAGGGCAAGGAAGAGCACGGTAATGTCCGAACCCGCCAGGGCGATGACCCACGCATTGAGGGTCGTACCGATATTCGCGCCCATGATGATGGCGGTCGCCTGGAAAAGGGTCATGATCCCCGCGTTGACAAGTCCGACCACCATGACGGTGGTAAATGCGGAACTCTGCCCGAGGATGGTCATGGCCGTGCCGATCCCCACTCCCGCAAAACGGCTTTTCGCCGTCTTGTTGAGCATCTTTTGCAATTTGCCGTGGGCAAGTTTCGTCATGTTTTCGGAAAGGATGCGCATTCCCACAAGGAATGTCCCCACCCCGCCGAAAATCTGCATGATGATTTTAACAATGTCCCATGCGCTCATATAGGTTTCTCCCTGCTCCCCTTCGGGCAAACGCCGTTTGCCCTTTCCCCTGTATCATGAAACCAAACCATGCACCATTATACAGGATAGTTGCCCCGCTTGTCCATCGGATTACAATATATTGAAATCAATAAATTGAAAAGATGTGCTTTTGTGGAAACTTGCGAAAAAATATGTGCGAAATTCTCTTTATTTGTTATTTAGATATTCATCGAACTATTATTGACATATATTTCGATATTTATCTAAATGATATTTTCGGCAAGAATTTGGAAAGCGCGAGTAAAATTGCTTGCCAAGTTTTCTGTGGTTTGATATAATAAGAAAAGGAAACTGCCGAGCGGTGCGCGCGGTTTATCCGAAAAAGGTTGTGCCACAGAGAAGAGCTTTTCGGCAAGAAAAGCGTAAGTCGGCGGCGAGCAAAGCAGAACTCACGAAAAAAGACGTAGTATTTTTTCGTGAAGAGAGCAATAACGTAACGTAAAATAGAGTTCCCGAAAAAGATTGCAAAGCAAGGTTTTTCGGGAAGAGGAGAAACCGCCGCAAAGAAAAGCTTTTCGGCAAGAAAAGCGTAAGACGGCGGCGAGTTTCGACGAGGCGAGGCGTAGCGCAGTTTGGTAGCGCGCTTGGTTCGGGACCAAGAGGTCGTGGGTTCAAATCCCGTCGCCTCGACCAAAAACGCCCATTTTTGAGCATTTTTTGCCCAAAAATGGGCGTTTTTTGATGCTTTTTTGTGTAGAAATTCGGTTCTATTCGCGGTTTTGGGGCACAATTTGGGGCATAAAACTCCATTCGTCGAGCTTTTTTCCCTCGCTCAAGAGAAATTCGTCAGAGAGATCGGTATAGGCATTTCCCAGCGCGCCGAGCGAATGCCCGACGAACTCCGATCGCGCCGCGTCCGAAACGCCAAACTCACAGCAGCGGGTGTAAAAGGTCGTCCGCAAGTCGTAGATCTTGTGTTCGGGTAAGATCAATTTGAATCGTTCGCGCAGTCGGTTCGTGCCGTAAAATTTAATTTCTCCCTCCGTAAGAAAGGGTCTCAGCGGCGCAATGATCGGAATTTTCTTGTACTCGGTTTTCCCGTTCTTTCGCTTGCTGTTCACCGACACGATAAAATCTCCCTCGATCCTCGCCGTCTCAAACTCGTTCGGGCGCATTCCCGTGTAGAGCGCGACGGCGAACATCTTCTGATAGGGCGTTCCCGACGACGCTTCGAGCAAGATCTTCTCCTCCTCTTTCGTGAGCGCCTTGCCGTGCTGCGTCTCATGCTGTTTGTGAATGACGAGTTCCATCGGATCGTGCACGAGAATGCTGTGCTTTACGGCAAGACGGAAGATCATATTTAGAATCGAACACACCTCATCGGCCGTTTTACCCTTGCCCTGCTCCTCGATGCCGTCGATGAGAGCTTGACAGTCGGCAGGCATGATCTTTTCGATCGCCGTCTGCCCGAAGATCGGCTCAATGTGGTTGCGGTAGCGGTTGAGCGTGTTTTTGTATGTCTCCGCTGTGACCTTGCGCTTGTAATAGGTTTCAAAGATGTAGTCCGCGAACTCGCCCAACTTTTTGGAAGACGGTTTTTTCTCGGGCGCCTTTCTGCCCGTTTTTTCCGCCTCTTTGAGTTTGACAAGAAACTTCATCTTTGCTTCTTCGAGGTTGTTCGCAGAGGCGGTGATGTTGTAGCCGTGTCTGCGATAACGCACCTCATAGTTCCAATGGGTCTTCCCGCTCTTGCGCTTGCGGATATGAGCGGTGCAACCCTCCGTCCTGAATTCTTTTCTGAATGCTTTCGGCATTTGCATGATCTCCTTTTCGCCGAAGATCCGAAAAGACTTCTCAATATCGCTTTTTCTCTGTTCTGCTCCCAAGGCGCGATCTTTTACGATGTTTTCAGCTGTCGCCTGCAACAACTGTCGCGCAAGCGCGTTTTCTTCCTCGGGAATGTTTTTGATGGTTACAATAATACTGTTCAGTTCCTGCTCGGTCAATTCTCCTTATTTTTGTATTTGTGCAGTTACGATGTTCTCTGGCTGAATGGATACAATGTTCTCTCTCCATATTCACAAAAAATCCTCCTTGTAGATTTATTGCGTCTTGTGTTCTTTCATACGCTTGCCCTTGACAGACCTCGTTTTCTTTTCCATAAGGACCTCCGTGAAATACAGAAATCGTATTCATACGACACATACATTTTACACGATCTCTTTGGAATTGTCAAGCGAAATCGAAAAAAATCTTCCCTGCATAGCCCCTCTCGGAAAGCGGGTTTCCCGCTTGTCTCCGACGACCACAAAAAAGCGGCTCGAAAGTGGGTTTTCCCACTTTCCTTATCCTGCTTGGGTGCGTCCCACTCTTTTTAGATTTTTCCTCGATTTTCTCTTGCTTTTTGCTTGCCATTTTGCTTTCCTTTTTCACCTCCTTTTTAGTTGTTTTACTTTCTTTTTTGCGTCCGTTTCCGCGCCTGTACGATTGCCTTTCATAAGCCGAACTTCCCATCAGAACTTACTGTTCGCAGTTCTTTACGATCATTGTTCATGGTCGTTTTACAAAGTCCATTGCGCTGTTCGCGCTCTTTCGGACAAAGTGCTCCCTGTTCGGTTTACAGTCGCTTAATCGTCTACCTTTCTTCATACCCCCTCATTAGGTAGCCAAGTAGGAAGGATAAAAATTAGCCTTCCTTCAAAAGTTTGAGAAAAATTTTTCTTTGACTTCTTCTCGGCTATTATCACCCCCTCACTTGGTAGGCAAGTAAGAAGGGCAGAAGTTTACATGTTTCAATATCTTTTACGAAAATTTTTTCTCTTAATGCACCCCCCCTCATTAGGTAGGCAATTAGGAGGGGCAAAAGTTAGCCATTCTTCAAAAATTTGAGAAACAATATTTATGATGCAAGAATAGCGAGGCGCAGATATTAAGCAGTTTCTTGATGAATTGCCCCGCCTCGGCGTGGGTGAGATTTGCGATGTTGTCCATGTAGGACTTGTAAAAAAATAAATTGCTTTACCATAATACCTCCTTGAATTTGTAGTTCGCCGCTGTTTACGACTGTGGCGGGAGTCAATAAGTTCCGCATTGGTCTATACCTCGTTTGATGTTTTTAAACATACAAAAGCGGCGGGCATATTAGCTCCCGCCGCTCGAATAGTATCTCTCGGGAAAAAATCAACGACACCCCTTATAAGTGTGTCGTCATCTCTTTTTGCCTCGGGCAAGGAAAAACCCGCAGCAAATGCTGCAGGTTTCTACTCTCTATTTCATTTTTAGTTCGAAATGTTTTCTATCTACATTCTAACATGCCATGACGCCCCAATGTTCTATGCAAAAGAATTTTTCGGTATGATTTCCATAGAATAAAGTCTTTCCTTTTGGATAAATAACTAATTGCGCTCCAATATTGCTTTTGCAAATGGGTTAATTTTTGATTGATCGACGCTTCGCAAAACTTCTTCAATATGAGCAAATATCTGCCTATTAAAATAGCAGTCAAACTCGCTCGGTTTTTCCAAATCCCCCTCCACGAAGGCAGCGGCATTGCAACCGGAATGGCACTTTGAAAACCACTTGCATTTCGCGCAACCTTCTGCTCTTTCTTCGTTCTTTTTCAGAAGATCAAGATAATTGGGCGATAAGAAAACTTCCCTGATATCATCTTCCAAATCGTGAATATTCCCCAACTTAAATTCTTCGTTCATCATCCGCCCGCACGGATACAAATTCCCATACGCGTCGATGGCGAGATAGCTGAACATACAAATACCCAAACAAGTTACGTTACCCTTCCCCAATGCCCGCCGCAAAGCGATTTCGCAAGATTGAAAATAAATATTGCAATCTTCATCATGAAACCAATAATCGAACAACTCGATAAACTTCTCCGCCCATTCCTCTTTTGTGATTGCAATTTCACGATGAAGAGACGCCGCTCCGTCTATGTAGACGGGGTTGATTTTGACGGAAATTTCTTTTTCCTTGAAATACTCGTAAAGCTCGATCAAGTGGTTTACGGAAACCGAGGAAATGACCGATAGGCACGAAAAATCTACTTCTCTTTCTTTTAGCAAAGCAATCGCCGCGTCCGTTTTTCCGGTCTCTTGGCGCAAAAAATCATTATACGGTCCGTCATAAGAGATGGAAACAGGAGTTTGACTTCCCAAGAAGATTTTGAGATATTCTTCGTCAAGCAGAGTCCCGTTGGTTTGAACGGAAAAACCGAACTCCGTTCCAAACCGTTGAGATGCACCCCGAAACCGCTCATAGGCTTCCAGATAAAACGTATGCCCCATGAGAAGCGGCTCGCCCCCGTGCCATATGATTTCCACATGACAAAAGTGAGGCGCACATTTTTCAATGAATGCGTCCAGCGTTTCGAGGGGCATCTTATGAACGTCATACTCCGTCTTTGCCTGGTAGCAATGCCGACATCGCAAATTACAGGCAACGGTCGGCTCAAAGATGACGGTTATGTGTTTTTTGAAATCAGTCTTTGGATTGGTCATTCAATGTATTTATATCGGGACAATAGCGAGAATGGTCGCTATACTCCCCACCTCTGCCGAAAATAAATTCACCATTTCCGTCATCATTGTTTCCCAGTTTCTTTTGATAGTTTTCCATAATCCCTTTTAATTTTTCAACATTTTCTTGTAGCATAAAAACCTCCTTTACTCTTATTTATATTATACTATAGCAAAAAGCCATTTGGGGTCACAGCTGCCAATTTTTTTATCTCGTCGAGAAAAGTCCCCTCTTCACCCCTCATGTATTGAGAAGATTTGTTCTTCTGTATATAAATAGCGCCAAAGTCTGCGAAAATGCCAGTAATGTTCTTTTTTGCCCCCCAACTTTGTTTCATCCCATGACCTTTCTTCATGATATAAAATGTTTCTTCCGTTTAATGCACGCATAAAACAGTCATTAGACAACGAATCTTTCTCTAAGATTTTACGTATATCCTTATTCAACCCCTTCACCAACTCCTTTTTACATTGGCGTTCGGATAATAAGATTTTCATAAGTTCTCGTTTGGTTGGCTTCTTATATATGCCCTCTTTCTTTTGGGGATTACCTTCTTTCCATTTTTTTGCCAACTTGTTCAAAATCGATTTCACGCCCTCTATGAATGTGGAATTAACATCTTTCCATTCTGAGGCTATTTTCTTCAGATCCTCTTCTAAAAAACCGCTTTCCGCAATATAAAGCGGTAAGGGATACAAAAAGTCCTCTAAAAGAGTACTATGGCCGCTTGCTCTATTCCGCCCCTCTTTGTAATAGTCTTTAATGGAACAATCCAATGTTGATATTTTTTGATCCGGATCAGTTCTTATACAATTCACTTGAGAATTATTATCCCTTTGTTTAATTGCATGATAACAGAATAAAAAGAACAGTCTCGGATCGCCGTCAGTGCACTCTTTTAATTTGTTAACGGTTTCCAATATGCTAGGATCCCATCTCCATCGTTGACCGTCCAACTCAAGCCTAAGCGTATATAATTGGGAGTGTGGACATAGACTAAACTCTGTCTTCCCATGAATACACCGTCCGCCTTTATCGGTTTCAAACATCATTTCGAGAATTTCAATAAAGTAATTCGAATCCGCCGTGGCTCTACTCCATTGCTTTCTCACTCTTGTCCGCTTAAATGGATCACTCGATTTCTCTGGATCTATTGGCAAATCCTCCCAGAATCCCTCAAGTTCGGTTAAAACAGAAGCTGCACAGATAACCGTACCCGTATGTCCCTCCGGAGGTATGACGTCTTGGTTTATTTTCCGGATGGATTCAATCCAAGCTCTTCTCAACAAACTAATTTGCCAAAGGTTATATCCTTTGGGTTTTTCTTCGCTTTGTGATTTTTCTTTACCCATGGTTTTTACATGCAATTGGAACATCTCAATAAAAAAACGATCGATATGATCCAATAAAACAATCCTTTGGGCATTAGAACAATCGGGCGAGAGCGGGGCTTTTTGGTAAATCCAATTTTTTATTATCTCGTAAGCATCGTCCCCAACGGTTTTGTTGTCCTTGTATTTTCTACCATTATTTGGAAAATCCTTTAATAAACCGTTTCCCAACCTCCACAAATCCTCATTGATTTTTTCGAACCCCACATTGTTATCTTCCGGTTTCCATTCCCATTTATCATCATTCTCCACAATCGTCCCACCACATTTCAAAAGGAAGGGGGCAAATTTACCAGGCTGTTTATTCAACTCATCTACCAACATTTCAAAAAATACAGATGTCCCAAGCGAAAACCCTGTAACATAAAAATGCACTGGCATTGTTCGTTTCTCGGCTATGATTTTCTTGGTCCCAGACACAAGCAGTGCGCGGTTGTCTCTGCTGTATGTCATTTTCTCAATTAAAAGCTTCTTGAAAGCTGACAATGACAAATCCGCCACTCCCTCTTTTAATGATTCGATATAGTCACGACAAACGACAAACAAACAGGCAGCAACATCCGCATGTTGACCTTTGGGATCACTTGTACTTTTGGGGTCACCTGTACTTTCGAGTTCATTTTTTTTATCATAGAATTCTGTCTGCGCCGATTGGGCGCATTTCTCTTGTTCTTCCATAAGCAGCAACTCCTCTATCCACCATATAACAATTACCAGTAAACATCTTACGAATTAGGTGCCCATTTTTTGGCAATTGAGTTGTTTCTTTTCCACACTTTTGTCATTGCAAAAAATTTCCGTATTAGATCGTAATCGCTTTTACTGTTACACTCGCTTATAAGGACCTGCAGCGCTTCATAGGAGTCCTTTTTAAGTCGATCGTGATTTTCATCAAGGTCGCTTATCAGCAGTATTGCGCAATTTATGTTATACAACGTATCCGCAATATTAAATTTTTTTCTTGAAAAAGGAAGACGATAAATTGCGGCACTGTTTTCATAGTCGGCTATAATATCATCCACGATTCTCCTCTCAATGTGGGGCAAGGATAAACCGACACAGCACACCAAATTTACTTTCTTCAGTAATTCTAAAAATTGAGTTACATCCCATTCTTTTGGGGCAGTAAAGTCAACTCTTTTCGCAAGTTGGCTATAATAAACCCCGTCACGCGACGAAAAGCGTCCCATTACATTTTTAGGAATATTTTCCATTTTTTCGTCGTAGAGTGAAATCACTTTTTGTATATCGCTTAAGCTTGATTTCAAACTTTCAAATTTGTCAAATTCTGCGTCCAAAGGTTTCAACATTGACTGATATTGCCGAATTGTCTTCAGCTTTTCAATGATAGCGAAATCCAATATAAAACCGACTAAGATACCTGCCATCCCACCCAAAAAATCTGGCAAGAGAGAAATCCCTGTTGTTTCCCCACCCCCTGTTTGAGTCAGTGGCTGTAAAAGCCAATTGCATTGAGCCAATGCAGAGACCACAAGGCGAAGTAGAAACGGGAATGCAAAAATGCAAGCAACGGAAACAGCGATTAAGATAACGTATAGCCAAAATGAAACCCATCCAGGTGAATAGGTCGTAATGCTGTTCTTTTTGCAATACGCCTTCCATTTCTTTTTCACGCTTTTTTTATCTATATCTAGGTTCGTTTCCATAAAATTTTTACTCCAATCTTTCTAGTGTTGTTTGTTATATTTTACCTTATTGTGCCAATGATGTCAACATAAACGCATTAAATACTTTCATTTTTGCTTGTATTGACCTGCTATCAGCTCAATCAACAGTCCGTAAGCCTTAAATATCTCATCATAAGTAAATCGGGATCCCATAAGAGACCCCGATTTACACTTCATTGAATTTAGACCGCTTTCATTCTTAAATTTAGATTTTTGTGTCCATTTGAACGCTCAAACCCTATGTGCAGTTTTGAACTTTTTCATAAATCTCCGTTGCAATTTTGCGGGGCGAGGGACTACTGAATACTTCTGCAATTGCCTCTGCGACGCACTCCTGCGGAGAAGCGGTTGCATATCGGCTGAGCCCTTGTGCGATTTCTTCCGAAGAATACTGCGCCAAAAATGCCGTGCCCTCCTCCGAAAAAGAGAAGAAACACATTTCATCGACCATATGTCCGATCTCATGGTAGACGACCGATTCAAAGCTGTCGCAGCCCTTGGGATGAAAACCGATCTGTTCATTCTTTCGAATTGCAGACAGCGCGTTGAGATAGGCGAAATCTTGTCTGCCGACGCTATCGAAAAGCAGTCCGTTGCAAAGGCCGCCCATAGAGACATAGGCAGAAAGAGACATCATATCGTCCGCCCAAAGCTCTTTGCAAAGTTCGACGCCGAACCTTCCGAAAGTTCTTGCCATGTTTTCGTCGAAAATGTTTTGCAGACCGACCTCGCGGACAAATCCCATATCGCCCTCCCCCATTTTGCTGAGAAATGCCTCATAATTCTGATAAGAACCGACATAATTCAGCCGTCCCCTCAATTTTGGAAAGCGAACGAGCGCGTTCAGAAGAACGCGCAACACTCTCCGCGCGATGTATACATCAAAACCGAAGAGATCGATCTTGTCGCAGAATCGATATTCTCTCGCAATGTTTTCGAGTTCTGCCGTTGTTGCAACTTCTTCGATTTTGCGACAGATGAGCGATGCTTCATTTCCTTTGTCGAAAGAACGGTTGAGCCTTGCTTCGAGCAATTCACCCTGTTCATCGGTCAATTCCATTTCAAGTTTTGCCATTGTAAAAACTCCTTTTTTAATCCGTGTTCTGTTCGGCAAGACACTGTCCCAGAGGCAAAATCTGTTGGAACAGGACTGTCTTTTTATCGGTCAGATCGCCGTCCATGTGATAGTGTCCGAAATACCAATGCTTGTAGGTTACGGTGTCCTCGAAATTGGAGAGTATTTGATTTTCGGGATAGACGCTCATCTGATATATTCTTGTCCTTAGCGGCGGATACCAAAGCGCTTTCTCGTCGCAAGAATGCGTGACGATGTAGTCCACCCTGTTGTTGTACCGTTTGAGATTGACAAGTCCCTCATCAAATTCTTCAAAACTCGGCATTTCCCGTGACCACCAACTGAGATGCTCTTGCCGCATATAGCGGTCGATGCTGGTCGCGCCGCCGAAGGTGAAAATTGTCTTTCCTTCGATCTCGAATACCTGCCCGCGCATGAGATGAATGACCGTCGGCTTGATGAAATGCACCTTGCCGCCGTTCCAGATTTCCACAGGATAGACATCGAGCAGATCGAAATTCTCGTGATTGCCGTCGATGAAGAGCACGGTAAACGGAAGCTCTTCATAGAAGCGAAGATCTTTCTCCAATGTTTTGGCATCCCATACCGCACCGAAATCCCCTGCAATGATCATGTAGTCTTTCTTCGTTAGTTCCGTGTGCCGACATGCGAACAATATCAATTTCGCAAAATCGTTTTGTCCGTGGGTATCGCCTGTAATATAGATCATTATACATCCTCCTATGGGTCCGATTTCTCTGTCCCTATTTCCCAAAGCGGCGTTTGAACTCTTCCATGGTAAGCAAAACTTTTCGACCGTCTTCCGAGCTGTTAAACGGACTGATAAATCCCTCTTTTTCCATCCATTCTAATATCAAGCCGATCATATTAGGACCAAAACGAAATTCCGCATGTAAATCAATAATGTTCGCCTTTCTCGATTTGACTACGTATTCGAGCGCCCGAATATATTCCTCCGGCACGACTTTTTGTTTTTCGGCTTCCCGAGACAAAACGTCTTTAATGTGTAAGACGCGCATCATGAGGGCATAGAGCCGAAAGAGACAGGCAAGCGTCTTCTCGGACGAAAAGACCCTGATGCAGAGCTTCCCTTCCATGATCTCGGCTTCGCTTTCGGCGGCGATGCGCTCTGCTTTCTCCCGCCCTTCATCGGTTAGTTCGCCTCTTTCTTCCAACACATAAAACGTTGCCCCGCGATCGCAGAGATAAACCCTTTCGCCGTGCGGAAAAAGATCGAATTTGGCGCCGGCCCCGCAAAAATCAAGTCCCGAAACGGAAATCACATATTTTTCATCTTCTTTTTCCACGTCGAAGCGATCCTGGAGACTTTCGAGAATGCTGCCGCTTAAATTGTTACCGTTATCGTCATCGTTATCGTCATCGTCATCATGGTCGCTCAGATTTTCCTGCGCTTCCCGCAAAATATCCTTAACGCATTCATGTATCGCGTCCTTCGGTGAACTTTCCTCATCGTCCTCTTCCGTCTCGTCCTCCACGTCCGCCATGATGTCCATTTTCCGCGATTCAAGGTATTCCCTATATGCTTTTTCCTTTCGCAGGAATGCTTCTCTGTCACGCACAAAATTATAGCCGTGCACATGCCGCGTTTTGAATCTAAAATCGTCATCATCGTCGTCGTCATCATCGTCGTCTTCGTTATTTTCCATCCACTCCATCAAAGTAGACGTATAACGGCTGATGTTTTCACGCCGAAATTTTCCGGAAAACATTCTTCCGCTCCCGATGAAGGTATAAAACCTGCCGTCCTCGGATGCCACCATCCCCTTTTCCGCATATTCGTCCAATATCGGCTTCAACTCTTTGTAAGTTATCCCGAATTCATAGAGCAGATCAAACACGCTTTTCTTTCCTTCCGCAAGATAAATCGAATAGAGGATATCCTTTTTCTCGATCATAATTTCTCCTTTTTCATACAAGAAACATCGTAATTGTATTTCGGGTCATAAAAACCAATGGCGCATTCCGAGATGGGTTTTGCGTAAGGATACGCCATGTATTCGGGGGAGCGAAAATATATCTCAAAACTTCCCTTGACGGGCATATGGTTGTTGATCGTGATATAGACGTCGCCCGGTTGAAGCCGGTGCATCAGTTCGTCCTCGCTCACGAGATAGACCTCCGTAAATTTGATGGTATCCATGAGATAACTTGCGGGATCCTCGATAACATGCTTCCCGATCTGTTCTTTCACGGCGCAAGCGGTGCTGAGATCGTTTGTACCGAGAAAAAAGGAAAGGTTGCTGTTGTTGCGAAACTGTTGGGCAACCCCCGATGTGTAAGTCGTTTCAAGTTGCGAATAGTCCTGCACGATGGCCGTGATAAAGAGATTCAATCCGCGCCCGATGCTGAAGATCGTCGGATAGATCTCATCGGCGGTAAGCGTGGGGAACTCGTCGCAATAAAATACGACGGGCACATGCAACGGTTCACCGAGTTCTTTTGCCTTGTCTTTCAAGGTGTTTAAGGTGCGAATGATATATTTATTTACGATCCCGCGCATCCGTTTGTCGGACAAGTCATAAGAGAGGAACAATATCTGCGGCTTTTCGGCGAACGTCGCCGCGTCAAGGTTGTCCGTAAGAGTCAGATTCCGCACGTCGGGATAGGTGTACTCGTTGATGTACTTCTCTATAAACTGCATATAACATGCACGCGTGTTGGGCGCATTTTGTATAATGCCGCGAACATACATTCCCGTATGGGAGGATGACGCTCTGGAGGAAAAGAACCCCTTATCGTGGAAACCGTCGCTGTCATAAGAAAAGTTATGAAAGATTCTCGCAAGGCTTGCAAAATTGACTTGCTCGGGCAAAACCCGCTTGCGTCCCGTGACGATCTCCTCTTTTTTGGTCAGATTCAAATCTTCCATTAAACCGACGATCATGCCGAAAATGAATGATATTGAGCCCTGCTCCCAAATCGGGTCACGTTCGCTCTCGATACGAAAGTATTGGTCGAGGATCTTGCGCGTCTCTGTAAGGATATCTTCGCGGATCGCATCCTTATCGTCCGAAAGTTCCGCCTCCCGATATTGTACCGCGAGCGCGTAAAAGGGGTTGAAGAAAACTTGCGATCTCTCCGGATGGATAAAGTCCATCACCTTTACGTTTTCCTCCCCGTAGATCCCTTGCAAATAGGTACCCGTCAAACGATAGAGTTCGCCCTTGACGTCGGTAATGATAACGGAATGCTCGCCCGTAAGATTGAAGAGCGTCGTCATGAGATAACGCAGGCTCTTCCCCGATCCCGTGCTTCCCGCCACAAGCGCATGACAAAGCCCGTCCTTTTGGATGACCATAAGTTCATCTTCCTCATTGCGGAAGGAGGTAACGGGCATCCCGACAGGATGCGGCGCAAGCGCCCTATGTACACTGAACCCTTCCTCTCCGATCAGATCCTGCGCCGATATCAGTTGGGAGTGCTCCCCGGGAGCGTTCTCGGCGATTTTGTTGATGAGTTCCAAATTGAGTTTTTCCATAGTCTCCTCAAAAACCGATCTTCGTGCCGTCTCCCCGCGCCGTTGCGGGGTTGATCCCGTGCGCCTTCGCAAGTTCCTCCAACATATCGGGGTGAAGGATCATTTCGGGCGATTCGGCAAGTTTCACATAGATAGCATTTTTGTCATCTTGCTTGACATTGAGCAAGAGAATTCCCGCATCGCTGTTCTGCTCTACGGTGAGCGCCTCCGATAGAATTTCGCATCCGAGTGCGCTCCTCCCCTTGTTGTTCATAAAAATTTGCAAGGCATAGAGGACTGCGGCTGCGGGATCGCGGCGATATGCCGAAGCGATCGCTTTGAGCGGCGTCGTGCGATATTCGCCTGTAAGTTGTTTGAGTTTGAGAAGCGCTTGATATTTGAGCTCCAGGACCTCTTCATCGTCCGATGAAAGTTTGAAAACATTTCCGAATCCTTCGCCGCATTTTTGCAAAAGCCGCACGTCCTCGGCGGTTTTCAGTCCCGCAAGCATAGGAGCAGATAACAGTTCTTCTCCTAAGTTCCGTTCGTCGGCGGGTACGCCGAACAGCTCGGCAATCTGCCGCCACGCCTTGATCGCATTTCCGCCCCCGATCTCCTGCGTCGCAAAAGTGTAATATAACGCCCGTTGTGTTTGGTACTTCATATCCTCTTCCTCTTTTGGTTTAGAAATATTATACCTCATTTGTACATCTCTCTCAATAGAAAACACCCTCGGTTTTTACAAGAGACCATCTTGCTTTTACCGAGGGGTTGTAATTCGATTCATTTCTATTTGCTAACGTTTTGGTGCAATTCTATTGAATAATGTTTAGCTTCATTGTCAGATTTACATAATCCAAATCTAAGATACGACAGCTTACTTTGGCTCCTTTTGAAACGACTTTTAAAAAAGCATCCGCTGTTCCCGTTGTAGTAAGCCGAAAAGGTTCTTCGAAAAGCCTATCGGTACTAAGTGAACCCAAGAGAGATTCGTAGAAAATTGCTTCAAACAGAATGGTAACTTGTTGCTGTGACACATTTCTCACCACGCCTTGAATGGTATCGCCTTTATGATACAGCATCGAAAATAAGGTTTTTCTTTTTATTTTAACAGGCAATGCTGATACAGAAAGCATAATGTCGCCTAAGGCGGAATCAGAAACAACCTTGACAAAAATCATATCTCCTTTGCGCAAATGATGAGTAACGATATCAGAATAATCGTTATCAAGGATGGGGACTGATGAGTAAGGCAAGAAACCTATTCCGCCACTATTTAACTTAATATAGACACCTTTCTCACTTTCCACTTGACCTTGTTCAAAGGCAATTACTTCTCCTTCCACTACTTGTCCCTTTTTGAGAAAGATGGACTTTCCTTCTGGAATACCTGACAACTCTCTCTTGCTTGAGGATGTAAATCTCGAAGAGCTGGGAACTGTGTCCCTATTTTTGTTCGAGAACCTCACGACGAGACGCGATGATCTCTTTTCTGTTTTCAGTATAAAAGATTCTCAATGCCCTCAAACATAAGGGGTCACCCTTATATGCCGATAAATTATATACGTATGATGTCGTTATTTCCGTATCGGGGATAAAAACAGAATAGCCGTTCCACTCTGCTGTAAGACCGCTCTCCCTAAAACCGTTACAAATAGCAATAAACTCCTCGCCATTAGCGATATTCTTGAGCTCAGATGGCAACTCCCCGTCCGCATCTATTTGAACAGGATATCCCTCACTTTTGATTTCTTTTGGTGCAGTCACTTGATCCTTCGAGGTTTTCTTAGGCTGGCGAGGCATTGAAGGAATGGGAGTTTGTATTTCTTCAAGTCCCTTCTCGTCATGTTCATATATCGTGACCGTGATTTTTTCACCGCTTTTAACATACTTTGATGCAAGTTCCTTTTTGGGCTTATCCTTTTGCGGTTCTTGGAAAAAACGTGAAGATGAATTCGGTGACATCGTTGGGGATGCTTGGAGTGTGACAACCTCTTGACCTGATGAACGTGCTGGCCCTAAATGCGCAGAAGAAGGTGCCGCCGGTTTTGGCGTTGGAGAAATGAGCGCCTTGGGCGGCAACTTCGGCGCAGCTTTTTTCTCTTTTACAGCTGTTGAATCAGCTTTAGGTAAGTTGAATTTGCCGCCAGTTGGTATGATATATTTCCCCCAACGGCTGGAAGACAACGCTACTCGTTCCCAATATACTAGCTCCCTCTGTTGCTCTTTTCTTTCCAATTCGGTTAAGTACGGGCTCTTCACAAATTCTGTGCATGCAAGATATTGCGTGTATACCCAGGTAAGGTAGTTCCTTACCTCACTTTCAACCTTTGGATTGATTTTTGATTCCCAGTATTTCATCATGCTTGATGCGGCTAAAGCGGAGGGTTCTATCATGCAAACAAAAAGCTCTTGGGCATCACGAATGGCATCTGAAGATTGAAGAATTTTAACATGCATCGGAGCGATTAGTTTTGCAATCATATTCACAGTCAGCCCTACGTTGGCTTTTTCCTTAGCGGATAATTGTTTTAGGTAGTATTGGGCACGCGCATCTTGAATCCGTAGCAATTTAGTGATGAAATCACAGATCAACTTATTGTACCCATGCAAACCAATAAAATGGTCAATATTGCGCTGAAATTGATAATACAATGATTCGACCGGTATAGGTACCAGGCTATTTACCACAGCCTTGGCAACTTGATCGGATGTTAAGTTACTCCACTCCTCGGGTGGACTAATTTCTAGAACATCCTTGTCCCACTGTATCTCGCGGATTTTATCGAAAAATCTCGCCGCTGTTCCCTTATGATGTTTGCTAAAATCTTCTATTTCGCTTACAATTACCGATTGTAGTTCGTTTTTCAACTTCTTCGCTTTAAACGATTCAATCAAGGCTTCTGCTTTATCACCGGTCAATTCGCCGAAAACATTTTCGATAAGACTACCCAAAAAAGTCGCTACTGCGTTCAATGCAGGCATTAAGAGTTCTGCAACCATAATTCTTCCTCCTCGTTTTTCTATTTTTCGAACACAAGCAGATCTTCAAGCTTGTCTATTCTGCAAAGGCGGCAATAGAAAATCAAAAATTCAATATCCGGAAGAGTTCGACCCGTCTCCCAATTTGCCACCTGACTTCCCGACACGCCCATGATTTTCCCAAGTTCGGGCTGGCTGATGTCCTCTTCCTCAAAGTCTTCAGCCTCGCACAGGTCACAATCTACGCCATCGCACATCTTCTTGCTCCTATGAAGATGCAACTCATGACAGACATAACGGTGCAAATAAATATTATATTTGCGGAGGCGTTGTAGCCGCTCGCCCGTTGCGCGTTGATCTACTATAACAAAATCAATGTGTTCCATAAAGTTTTTCTTCCTTGTGTAATCGGAGAATATTATAACATGTAAATGCTCTTTTTGCAAGATTTTTGCCAAATTTTAACTGCTTTGATAGACCTCACACAATTTGGCAAAAACCTCGGAGGCAATTTTGCGGGGCGTACTACTGCTGAAAACTTCGGATATGGATTCGGCAACGAGCTCTTGCGGAGAAGTCAAGGCATAGCCGCTGAGCCCGCTTTCGATCTCCTCCGCTGAATACTGTTCCAAAAATCTTTTCCCCGTTTCGGAGGACGTAAAATGACAAACGGCATCCATGATATGACCGATTTCATGATAGGCGACCGACTCGAATGTGTTACAGCCCTTTGGGTGGAAACCGATTTGCTCATTCTTTCGGAGATTTGCAATTGTATCAAGATAAGCATAATCCTTATAGTCGGTACTATCGAACAGGAGACCATTGCAACACCCTCCCAAAGAGGCAAAGGCGGCAAGGGAAATATTTGCCTCTTCCCAAAGTTCCTTGCAAAGTTCAAGTCCGAACCCCCCAAGCGCCTTTGCGTTTTCCGTGCTCAAAATATGTTGCAGACCAAGGGATCGCACACATTCCCAGTCCCCTTCGCTCATCTTGCGCAGTAGTCTCTCATATCCCCCATATGAGCCGACATAATTGATTCGACCGACGATCTTCGGAAACTGATAAATAGCCCTCGTTAAAATGCGCATGATCTTTCTTGCGCTATAGGGGGCGAATGCCGAGAGATCGATGATATCGCAAAACCCATATTGCTCGGCAATCGCTTCCAATTCCTGTACTGTAGTTGCCTCGTCGATTTTATGATAAATGATATCTGAGCTGCAACGTTTGTAAAACTCCCGATTTAGCCGCGCATTCAACATGCTGTTTTGAGCATCACTCAATTCAATTTCAAGCTGTTTCATGGATTATCTATTTGTATTCCTCTTCAAGCTCATGAATCTGCCGCTCCAAATCTTCAAGAAAGGAGTCCGGATCCCGATGCAGTCTGCAGCAGTTGCGGAATTTTTGCAATCGCGTGGCATTGTAAAAAGGATCTATCAACGAACTCTCGCGGTAGTGCTGAGCCAAGCAATCGGCGATTGAACACACGACTTCTGTTTTTTTACTGTTTAGAATGGCAAGCGCCGTCTTTACCGTTTCCTCATGAAGTTCTTCCGGAGTTTTGGGCTCTACATCCTTCCATCCGCATTCAATCAAAAACTTCCCCTCAAAAATAACTTTTGCCAATGCGGGTGACTCTTTGACCAAAATAATATATTCATCCAAACGTGCATTCAGATTTGCTTCGGCTTGTTTCAAATTCTCCTTCCACTCTTCACATCTTTCTGCCATTTCTTGCTGTTCGCTTTCGAGTTTCATTGCGTTCTCGTGTAGCGTTCCGACAGCTTCTTTAATGGTAGGAATTACCGAGCTGAACTCTTGCGTCTCCAACAGATGCGCGATGGATTTTTGTAGCGATTCGATTTCACTTGCAAGATTTTCAGCATCCGTCCGTATACGATCCATTTTTTGTTGTTCGTAGCGAGGCAGATTCTTCTTCCCTTTCTGCGCAGATTCTGCTGTGCTGAGAATGGCGTTATAAATTGCTTTAATCTTTTTATACTCTTTTGTGGGTAACCACTTGTGTTTATGAAAAAATCGGGGAGAACGCAAAATCTCGTCGGGGTTCTCCCTATACCGATACAATGTCTCTCGCAATTTTGTAAGATTTATTTCTCTTTGCGCATTGGTTGCCGCCAAGAAAGCATTCGAAGCAGATTGCTTTGCATCCTCGACTGTCTGCATAAACTGCGGAGTGAAGCAAATATCCTGTTCCCCGTCCAAATAGCACGCTATCAAAGTTTTCAAAATCGCATCGAGCTTATCGGCAGTTCGGGAACGGATATAACTCATTGCTTCTTCAACAGAGCTGTTTTTCACTTCGAGTTCGTCTTTGCGGTCACAAAGATCTTTCCATACTTCTTCGATATACTGCGCGCGTTCTCCGAAATAGAGTTGCATACTCTCATAATCGGCAAAACCGAATGCGGCAAAAGCCATAGTCGTGTCATCAGCATGAATTTTTTCATAATTGGCTTGGAGCTTGGAGCAGAGTTCTTCCACGGAACCACAATCGGTCATAGCAGAAAGCAACATGTACTCCAGCCCAAAATGATCGTGCGGCTCAAAGGGATCAAACGTCCCGTCGCTGACTGCAAAAAGTGCGCACGGTTTAGGCAAGGTCACCTTCTTGTAATGCAAAATCGTGCGAACATCTCCGGCATAAAAGAGATTGGTAATTGCGCCTGATGCATCCTCATCGTCCTCTGAAAGCGGTTTTACGCCCTCTTTCGTCAAAACATAGCAACGGGAATCGCCCGCCCATATTGCTTCTGCAGTAACAACTTCTTCGTCTTCCGCATACTTTATTGCCGCCAACGTAGTAGGAAGTAACCGTTGATTTCCGTATTTCCCCATAGAAAGCGAAAAATGCTGCGCCGTGCATTCAAGACCCTTCCCGATAAATTCGGAAAGCTCTTTCCGTACACGTTCTTCACCCAAATTGCCCAAACGAAATTCATCAATGTTTGTCATAGCGTAGACAAAACGAGCAATGACGATGCGGGAAGCCCAAAGTGCGGATGTGTCCGGTGCACCGTCCGTCACGAGCCGCATCCATTGTTTGAGCGCATCTTCCATGCCATTTTTATTTCGGAAATCGCCGTATGCCGCTTTATAAAACGCGTTTTCGGGATCTCCGAAATTTTCCCATGCGATATGATGGACTGCCGAACCCGCTCCGCCGAGTCCGTCTGCGACGGCCAAAAGGGAATCGCCGACATAAGGTTCCGCATCCTCGCCTTTCAATATTGAATAAAATGTAAAATCGGTTTTCTGATTCATTTTTTGATAAACCCCAGGAGTCTCATGTTATTGACCGAGACATTCTCATTCGTCCTGTTTTTTCCGTCTCTCGTTTCGTCATAGACAATTTTATAGCGATGCTCTCCAGCTATTTCTACACGCGAAATATCCTTCACGCCGAGCAACGCCATATTCTCAACGCAATACTCCGACCCGTGTTCAGGCCAAGGCTTGTCCGTTTTAATCTCGCTCCTTTTGGGAATCGCCAAGCCTTCTTCAATAAGCTGTTTACAGCTTTTGTCTACGGAACGTCCGTTCGGATCCGTAACTTTGTACCCTTTTTTGAATAAGCCTTTGTTGCGCTCTATTTTCGTACACCCTTTCTTTATAATCACATCGGCTTGCGCAAAATCAATACGGTCATCTTCCCAAGGCTCATCGATGATCGGTTCCAGCCACTTCGCATACCCTTCCGCGCAAAGTTCTTCCACGGAGAGTCGGCGCTCTTTACCGTCTTTCTCCCGCACGAGATATTTCAAACCCGCGCTTCCGTTTCCTTCATTGATCCGTTTGAAAGAAACCAACCCTTTCGTCTTCAAGGTTGCGACCTTGTAAAGTTCTGCGACTGCGATGTGAGTTGACCAGAGCTCCGTTTCAAATACTCTCCCATCGCCGCCTTTCAGATATTCGGAAGAAATTTCAAGCTCGTCATTCAATACTTCGAGTACTTGTTTTGCGGTGGGGCGAGCTTTCGTATCCTTAGCGAGCATCCAGTTCAAAAGAGAGATAAAGGTTGCTTCATGCGCAGGACCGATTTTGAAATCGAATTTTTTTCTCAGAGTAATCTCTTTACCGAGATAAACAGCGGCGCCAACCGTTGCTCGCTCTATAGAAGTGGCGGGAAATGCACCCGTCCACCAGCGATGAAATACGATTGCAAGCGAAAAAATGTCGGTTGCGGGTGTGATCGTTTCTTTACGAGCCGCCCCTTCATCCGATCCATAGAGCAACACTTCGGGACTTTGATATCCCTCGGAACCGCCGATATTTTCCCAATCGGGAATGTCGTCGACCGTGTAAGCGGAATCAAAATCAATGATATAGGGAATGTATCTTCCCCCCTCTTCTCTTATCGGAAGATTTTTTTCCTTCAGGTCGCCGTGAATTACTCCACAGGCATGCAATTTTGCAAGCGCGGCCGTAGCGCTTCTTGTCATCGCCAGAAATTGATCTCGATCAAGCACGGTAAAATCACTGTCATCGGAAAGAAAATCCGAAAGGAACGGCGTTACAGTGACAAATTTTCCTTCCTCATCCCAAAAGTTATATTTTTCCGCTATGATATGATCGGAAAGTGTCAAAGAAGCCATATGACGTTTTAGGGCTTTTTGCTTTTCCGAAAGCGCGTGCGCCTTCTGTTGATATTGCCGCTTGACAGAAACGGGCAATTCTGAGGAGGGATAGCGGACATGGATGTTCCGCTTCACAAAGTATGGCGTGCCGTCTTTTTCGGCCACGATATATTCACCGTTACCGGTCGTTCTCCACTTGATAGAGGTATCCGAGAAAAAATCCTCGGATACCTTGTATTCTTTATGATAGATCACAGCTGTTGCCTCGCATCAGATGTCATGCATTACTTGCGGAAGCGGCAAGAATTTTAATGATATCCTTAAAATCGATTTCGCCAAGGCCGTCTGACATATTGACCGGTTCGAAAATGCTCCTGTTTAGATGTGCATTCAGCTCCTGGTATTTGGTGTTTGCCGGAGCGAAAATCACAAGACGCTTATTTCTTTCGCGAAGCTTCAACGTCTCATCCTGTCCGACGCACGCCCATGTTTCAAAGAACTTGTCTTCGTTGACCATGTTGTCGGGATAGCCTTCGCAACCGCTCCGCTCTTGCAGATCAAGCGCATCCGCATCGCTGAAAAGCACGATCACCTGTCTGTCTTTGGGACCGGTCGTAAAATCCGAGCGCATCGCACGATAGAGAGCTTCCATGCCGTTTTCGGGCGCGTCGCCACCGCCGTGCGCCGTGACGCCCGCCATGAACTCATCGAAATCCGCGTTGTCGGCGGGGAGTTCGAAAAAGGCACTCTCTTCTATCGCATCCTCACCCTCGCTCTTGTAGTCACGGAACACGATGACCTTTACGCGCATAGAATCGATCTCGCTTCCGAGGTCTGTCATCGCGCTGACAAACTCAAGATGAAACTTTCTTGCGTTTCTCTTCACTCCCTCGATACAGGGGCTCATGCTACCCGTTCCGTCAATGCAGAACACAACGTCGATGTTGCGTTTCGTGCCGAAAATGTTAGCTCCTTCCATTGTTACTAAAAACACTCCTTAAAATTTTTTTCGAAGGCTTTTCCTTCGTTTGTGTTTATATTATAAACCGAGGTATGACCGCTCTACAACAGCAAAAAACCGCTGAAACTGCATCCTTTCCTTACGGAAATGCACGAGTGTTGTAATTTTTACAACACAGAAAAGAAACATTTTTATTCAAAATTAAACTGTACAATCATAATATGTTAATGAAATTTCTTCAAATAAAATTTACGTTTCTTCATCAAGCGACGTATTCATCCCGTGGTTTTCTTTGTGACAGAAAATCCGACTTGAAAAAGTCGGATCAAAAAGGATATTAAGAAGTTTTTCGGGTGGCGATATTCAAAATTTTTTAGGTTGGGGTAAGTTTGGGGCACGGGACAGGAGATACAACATATATGTATTTCTATCATCATAGAGCACTATATATTGTGCATCTCAAAACCTTCATTGGCTTCAAATCCCGTCGCCTCGACCAATAGGACGGATTTCCTTTCGGAAGTCCGTCCTATTGCATGATGTGGTGTGTGTCCACGGCCTCTTTCGGCACGAACCAAGAATATTTAAAGGCTCCCGAAAAAGATTGCAAAACAAGATTTTTCGGGAAGAGGAGCAACAACGGAGCGCACTTGCGCTTTGGGCAAAGCACGAAGCGCTCAAAGCGGAGTTTGTTGCGACGAGGGACCAAGAGGTCGTAGGCGTTTTTCAAAATACGCGCCGCCAAAGGCGCAACCCGTCGCCTCGACCAAAAACGCCCATTTTTGAGCATTTTTTGCCCAAAAATGGGCGTTTTTTGATGCTTTTTTTGTAGAAAAACGGTTCTATTCGCGGTTTTGGGGCACAATTTGGGGCATAAAACTCCATTTGTCGAGCTTTTTTCCCTCGTTCAAGAGAAATTCGTCCGAGAGATCGGTGTAGGCATTTCCCAATGCGCCGAGCGAATGCCCGACAAACTCCGACCGCGCCGCATCCGAAATGCCAAACTCACAGCAGCGCGTATAAAAGGTCGTCCGCAAGTCGTAGAGCTTGTGTTCGGGCAAGATCAATTTGAATCGTTCGCGCAGTCGGTTCGTACCGTAAAATTTGAGTTCTCCCTCTGTTAAAAAGGGTCTCAGCGGCGCAATGATCGGAATTTTTTTATACTCGGTTTTCCCGTTCTTTCGCTTGCTGTTCACCGACACGATAAAATCCCCCTCGATCCTCGCTGTTTCAAACTCGTTCGGGCGCATTCCCGTGTAGAGCGCGACGGCGAACATCTTCTGATAGGGCGTTCCCGCCGACGCTTCGAGCAAGATCTTCTCCTCCTCTTTCGTGAGTGCTTTGCCGTGCTGCGTCTCATGCTGTTTACGGCTACTTTTCTCGACCCCGACACGGAGAGCCCTATTACGCAATCGCCGTATTACCGCAATTTACCCGAGAGATCGAAACGAGAGCTGGATAAAGTTGAAACTATCCGTCAACACGTTCTCAGAAATGCCAAGAGTATCCCACAATATGATGTTTTTATCAGCTACAAATCGGGAAGCGAGGAAGCTGAATGGGCAAGAGAATGCTATAAGATGCTTGCAAAACAGCAAGATGGAAAGCGGTACAACATTTTCTACGACGAAGTATCTTTGGGCCCCAAACAAGCAGGCTGGGAGCCGCATATATACGCGGCGTTGAAAAGTGCGAAATGTATGATCCTCTTCGCTTCTTCGCTTGATAATATGAATTCCGTTTGGGTACAAAACGAATGGAAACGTTTTATCTATTTGCAGAAAACCGACCCCAAAAAAGAAATCATTGTTGTCGGGAAAAATATCAATCCTTATGATCTGCCGGATCCCGCCATGCGTGAAGAACAAATGCTGACTGTGGGGATAGATCCGTGGCAAAATCATGTAAAATCGCGGGTCAGAGAAATTTGCGACGATTCTAATATATCCGAATTATTAAAAAACGGGGATAGCTATCTTTTGGTCGGGAAATTCAAGAAAGCGAAGACCGTATTCAGAAGAATTATCGGACTTGATCCCAATTGTGCGGAGGCATATTGGGGGCTTTTGCGTTGCAGATTGAAGGCTTTTGACGATTATGATATCGTAAAATGCAGAAGAAGG
This sequence comes from uncultured Clostridia bacterium, assembly GCA_947632195.1. Taxonomy (GTDB): domain Bacteria; phylum Bacillota; class Clostridia; order Christensenellales; family Borkfalkiaceae; genus Gallimonas. Next base: position 41,708 of record CANROE010000014.1, read on the forward strand.
CTCGATAAGATCGACGAGTTTTATAAGGCACGCACTTTGGCGGAAACCGAAAACGACATGGAGCTCATAAAGCGGATCCGTAAAGTGCAAAATGCACAGATCGCAAAGGACGTCTCCGCATTCGACAGAAACAACTATGAGAATTACAGAAAGAGGACAAAAGGGCTGAGAATTTTTAAGAAAGTTTCGGCAGTTTTCTGTGCTTTGGCAATAGTTGCCGCAGGGATATTCGGTTATTGGGAATATTCGCACCCTCTGAAATATTCCGTGGAAAACGATCAAGCGACATTGAAAGGGACAAGTTTCTTTTTCCGCTTTATGACCTCGGAAGAACTTAACATTGAGAAATATAACGATTATCCGATTGTGGCAATCGGTGATGAGGCGCTTCAAAACGGCAAGGTCAAGACAGTGAAACTGGCCTCATCGGTCAGGACGATCGGTAGCGGCGCGTTTGCGAGCAACAAGAATTTAACGCAAGTAACTTGCTTAAGTACATCGGTCTCGATCGGGAACAGTGCTTTCGCAAATTGCACGAATTTGTCATCTGTCAGCTTCGGCGGTATTGGATCCGAGGCGGCGCTTACAGCGGTTTATACTGCCGGCGGGACTGTCAGCATCGGGGAGAGCGCTTTTGAAAATTGTATTTCTCTTGAAAGTATCACACTCAAAGGCTTGACCGATTTGGGCGCAAACGCTTTTCGCGGTTGTACGAGCCTCAAAGAAGTTTACATAGACAGCGGAGAAAATCTCAATATCGGCATGGGGGCTTTTGATAATGTTTCGGATGCTCTTATTGTCCGCATTCCCACGGTGGAAGAGGCTCTCTACAACTCCCTTGTGCGTGAATACGCAGATGTCACGTTTGAACTCTACCATTAAAAACATTCCCGAGGAAGAAAACGCGCTTGCGCGACAGTTGTTGCAGACGACAGCTGAAAACATCGTAAAAGATCGCGCCTCGGGAGCAGAACAGAGAAAAAGCGATATTGAGAAGTCTTTTCGGATCTTCGGCGAAAAGGAGATCATGCAAGTGCCGAAAGCATTCAGAAAAGAATTCAGGACGGAGGGTTGCACCGCTCATATCCGCAAGCGCAAGAGCGGGAAGACCCATTGGAACTATGAGGTGCGCTATATTCCCCTTTCGCATTTTTTAAGTATTCATTCCAATGTTCGCATAAAAAAAGAGCAGAGAAATTCTCTACTTTTTACTCCGAACTTGCTGTTTTTGAAATTTTATTTGTTGAATTTATCCCCAAGGATATTTACCTTGTGATAAACTTAATTCACTCATCTTGAGTCCTCCTTTGATCTTGGTTTGCGGTTGACAGCCACTCCCATTGTATCATCGGAGGTTTTTCTTTGCAACGCTTCCGCTCCCTTTTCCCTCCCGCTTAGCGGGAGGTTCACTTTTAACAAAAGACGGAGCCGACGGCAAAATGCCGTCGGCTCCGTTTGTTCATAACCTATGCGGTTTGTTCGGGATTGCGTTTATTAGAACTTTTTGCAATCGTAGACTGTCTTGGTCTGATATGTGAAATCCCCATAGGTAAACACATAGTAGACTGCTACATGTCCATAATCCTTTCGACCCGCTCTAAATGTTAACGTATCATTATACAAATCTTCTGTCTTGTCATATTGTTGATTGGAAGTATCGGGTTCGTTATTTGTATTCTTATTGATATAGTATCTGAAATGCGCTTTAATGTTCACTTCCTTTGAGATCGCACCAAGCAAATTCCCGCCTGTAACGGTTGTCGTAAAGTTGTAATCATAATCGGTTGCGCCCCAATGGAAACTACGCTCTGCCCGTGTTAGAGACACCGAAAAGTCCTTCATCCACAATGCCTCGACGATTGTTGTGGTGGGCTTTGCGGCAAGAGCGATAGAGGTCACTTTCTCCCAACTCTCCCCATTCTGACGCCACCAGCCGAGGAAGGTGTAACCGTCCGCCGTCGGCTCTGCCAAAGTGATGTCCGCAGTAAACGTTTCGTCGCGGTCGCCCGTGCCGTAGCTCACTCCGCCCATGGTGTAGGCCACTTCGCTGCGATAAGTTACGGTATCCGAGCCGTAATCGGGCGTGAATGTCGCGCCGTCTTGATTGAGTTCTTCCACCTTCCAAACGCCGTGCCGCAAACCTCCCAAAACGGGGGGCTCATCCAACGTAATGACGTTTTTCCCTGCGATCTTCACTTCATACGCTTGGAAAGCGGCTCCGGAAGAATTTTTCAAAACGATTTGCGACCCGAAGTACATCTGCGTATCGAGATACCAATCGCCATCCGACTGCACCCAGCCATCGCCCTTGACTTCGGCCTTGCTGTGAAGTTCCACTTCGTAGAGATTTGCCTTCAAGCTCACTTCCACGGTGATCACGGACCCGTCAAGGGCCGCTTCCCCATACGACGCCGCATAGCCCGTCTCTTCATAGAGGGCGAAACGGTTTTTGCCCGACTCTGTCAATTCAACGGTGTATTGCAGTTTCGTTTCGCCGTTTGCGGTGAAACGGATGACCGTGTCATACGGAAGATCTACCTTCAATTCATAGCCGTCCTCGCAGAGCCGCCACTCGCGATCGTCCGCAGGTCTTTCAGCCGCTGTAAAGATCACCTGTTGCGGGAGCGCCTCGTAGAGAGCTTTCACCGAAATTCTCAGTTCTCCCCTCTCGTTGGGCTGTATCTCGCCAAGCTGCCATTTGCCTCGGGATCCCACTCTCTCGGGAACGGCGGGGATATGGAATACATTTTCCGTCATTTTGACGGTATATTCCCCTTCCACGCCCTCGAAGGTCACAACCGAGCCGTAGGGAAGATCGTGCGAGACGAAATATCCCTCTCCGTCGCTCTCCCAAGCGAAGGTTTCATCCAATTTTTCATCGCTCGTAAAGCGTACGGAAGATTTGTTCGCACTCACCACAAGGCGGATATCGGTTGCGCCCGTGATCCTGTCGCTATCTTTCAAGGGCGCACCGTTTACCGTCCAATAACAGCTGTACTCCTCCTTGTTGAAGGGGATCTGGTAGTCGTTAAAGGAATAAACTTTGCTGCCGTAGAGAACGTCGGTAACGAGAACTCCGTTTTCATCACTGTCGCCCGTAAAGTCGATACGGACATTTTCGGTTCCCCAAAGGGTGCCGTCTTCCCGATATATATTGACGGGGTAGAGCGCCTCCGAAACGATCCCGCTCCAACTCGTTTGGGCGAGTTCCTTCCCGTCTTTATCGTAAAAGCGCACAGTGGCGACCACGCCGCCGTAAAGATTACTCCACCCTTCTAAGAGAGCATTGAACGACGTCATACCCGTTTTAAGGAACTTACCGCCCTCCTCCGGATCGATCGGAATTTCCTTCCCATATTGCAGTTCGTCCTTGGCAATTTTGCTGTTCCACCCGTTAGTACCGTAGACAGTATAGACGCCCGTTATGGCACTCGTCATGCCGACCGCATTATAGATCTTCGTGCTCATCTGCCCCGTCACTTCGCCGCCTTGGACAAAACCGCCGATATCGAAGGTCGAAGTCTTTCGTTGCAGGGTATTGATGGCGATGATGATCTTGCTGATAAACATTGCATAGAGTTTGACTGTCGCCTGCTGTTTGTTGTTGTGATTGTGGAACTCTTGCACATTATCGATCCTGCGCCAACCCTTTTCGGGGTCTTCATACCACCAACCGATTTGACGGATATCTTGATTCTCGGGCGTGATCGTAACGCCGGAAATATCGTAATCGCCATCCATCTTGGTCAAGGACATATAGTAGCCGCCGACGTCGCTGTTTTCCTGCTCTACGAACGGATAATCGCTGTAAAGGTGCACTTCGACCGAATTGTCCTCCCAATAGACATACAGCGCGTTTTGCTCGGTGATGTCATCGCTGTTGCCGACGTTGAAGCCGAAGATGTTCGCGATCATATTATCGTCGATCTGATTATTCTCGATCTTCGTGCCCTGTCCGAACCGCTCGGTATAGTAGCCCATGAAGTCACAACCTTTCACACTCGCACTATTGCCAAGGGTAAGAGGGTGCGGCGCGCTGCCGTAAACATATTCGTAAGTCTTTTTCCAATAGGACGCACCCCGCACGCCCTCGGAATCGAATTCGCCCTTGATCTGCGTATAGCCCGCGATCGCATAGAGGCTGTATTCGGTAATGTAATATGTGATCCCCGTATATTCTGCGTAGATCGTAGTATCGCCCAGGACGGTATCGTTTTCGATCTTCCAAGCGCCCGTATAGCCCTTCTTTTCGGGCACGGCGGGGAACTCGGAAAGATGTTCGGAAAGAGAAGTCCCCCTCTTGAAATTCCGCGTACCGACGACCTGGCCGCCCTCTTCGACTTTGAAGGTGATGTCAAAGCCGACCTCATCCCAAACAGGATAGAGTGTAACGCTCTCCGCGAGATTGGGCATCTGCGCCAAAGGAGATCCGGGATATTCGCTGTTCAACGTCCAACCTTTCAGAACAAATCCATCTACACGGTAATTGATGGGCAGATCGACGACGGTATCGTATTCAAACGTAAACGTGCAGACAAATTTGCCCTCTTCGTTCTGCGCGAACGCGAAATTCTCCGTTTCGATCTTCTTGTCGCTCAAAAGCGTGATCGTATACTTGTTTGCCGTCCATGTTGCATAGATCGTCGCGTCCCCGGTCACGGGATATTTCCCGTCCGTTGCGGGAATGCTCCAACCGTTAAACGTATAGCCCTCTTTGACGGGGTCTGCGGGATAATCCAGACGATCGTCGTAATGCACGCCGCTGTGAACGGTGCTTTCGCCGTTGCCGGAATCGAATGTAACCGTGTACTCGTTGAGCGCCCATTCTGCCTCAAATACAACCGGTTCACTCGGGTCGTAAACATGCAGCCCGCGATGTTCTTCCGTATGCAGATGCTCTGCGGGACACCTGAATCCCACGATATGCTCTTTTTCGTTGCGCGCAAACGGCAAATCGACATAATCGGTGTCGAACGTCCATTCGTAGATCTTGACATAGGCGTTGTAGTTTTCATCCCAATGATAGCCCGCCGCCGTAGCCTCCTCGGCAGAACGGAAGTCGCTCTTAAACACAAGCGTGTATTGGTTCGCCTGCGGCTCGGCATAGATCTTCATTCCGGCCTTAAAGTCCTTAGGATCGGGGATCAACCAATGATAAGTATAGCCTTCCACTACAAAGTCGGGGTACTTTTCGAGAACAAGATCAATGTCGGGATAGGAAAGGCTTGCAAAGAGCTCTCGCGTTTCGGGATCGAATACCACATCCTGCGTCGCGATCACAGTGCCGCGCAGCTCATAGGTCACCGTGGTAAACTGTCCTTCGAGACAGTTGACAGCCTCCCAATTCACCTGTTGCAGTTTTGCTTTCATGCCTTTTTCGAGCACGCTCGCAATATCCGCCGTCTTATCCGAACTGCCTTCGTCAAAGACGCTCTCGGGGTTGCGGAGAGCAAGATCGCCGTTGATCTTCACAACGCTTGCAATGGCAAACGTGGGGATCTCGATGGTGCGGAGCACGCCGTCTTTTACGCCGAGTTTTACGGTGATATCCCCAAAGGAATCGCTTCCCGTCATGCCCGCGCCGTTGAGAACGAGGGTGTAGAGCAGGTCTTTGAGCCCACTCGCAGTATTGGGATCGTAGGTGCAGCTCCTTACAAACTGATTGAAAGTCCCGCCGATATCGGAGGGTTTCGCCGTTTGCGAACCGCTATCTCCGCTACTATTTACCATGCCCATGATACTTTCGACCACTGTTTCATTGAGGTTGAACATGAAACAAATATGGTTCATGTAGTCCTTCATGAAGTTGCTGAGCGGGAAGGCACGGTAAATGACGATTTTCTCGCTGCCGAGCTCGCGCTTGGAATGGTTTCTGCCGCTGAAATCGCTCGTCTGTTCACGGCGCAGATACATCATTCCGTTCTTGATGGTAAGATCGAGCACAGTGTCGCCGTTGATGATGACAGAGTTGCCCATTATCCCCGCAAGGGTATTATAAACGCCGTCGTACGAGAGTCGCGCGTTGAGGCTGATGTTGCCCTTCTCATCGAAGTTGACGGCAAGCCCCTCTACATTGATGGTAATTGCTTCAAGTTTAATGCCGAGAACGCTGAGGTCGAGGTGCAAAACGCCGTCGATATAGAACTGATCGTTGCGGACATACTCGCCCTCTTTTATGCCGTATTTCTCCGCCTCACCGGCATCTGCCTTGTGTGTCGCCGTCTTTGCGAGCGCCATCACCAAGCGGTCAAACCCCTGCACACTGAAATACTTTCCTTCGCCGGGTTTTACAACGCTTGTATCCTTCCACTTGTTCTCCACTGCTTGCGTGGAGACAGTCACGTTGAACAATTCCCGCCGCACGAGATCGGTTGCGCCCTCTGCGCCGTCCGTTGCGCCCTCTGTGCCGTCGGCTGACGTTTCTGTTCTCTCGGCGATCTCCTCCGCGCACACTTTGCTCAAAACGGACTTGCCGCGCTCTCCCGTCTTTTGGAGGGTGATGGAAAGATCGTCCCGATCTTTCCCAAGATCGGCGCCCCTCAGCACGATGTTGAGCGAGGACCCCGTCTCGTCCCGTTTCAGAGAGACGGACTTGATATATTCGTGGAGTGTAGCCCCATCCTTGTTCGCCTTCTCCGCCTGCTCTTCTGCCTGTGCGGGCGCCTCTGTTTCGGGGAGTTCGATGTCGATCCCGAATTGGTGCAGAAGGCTCCTGCCCAGCACTTTGAGCCGCGCGATCAGATCGTCGGTCTCCTCGGGAGTACTTCCCAAAAGGCTCAGCCAAGGGTTGACGAAGTAGTCGTTGAGCGCGTCGCTCTGAATGCCGAGCATATCCACAAGCCCCGCGAGCACCGTCATCAGCTCGTCGCCGGGGACGTACACATACAACGGTTCATAGCCGCTGTTATCGGGCGTCTCTTCGGAGGTCGAAGGCTGCCCCGCCTCGGGAACGGTGAGCTGCGTCGTCTCGTGGGCGGTGGAAACGGCAATGTAGAAATCGAGATAACCGTTCGTATTTCCTTCAAGGTCGCAGTCGAGCGCGATGATATCAAGGAAGAAACTCTTATCCTTCGTATTCGTCGCGGCAAGATTGAGGTGCACGTTGAGATAGGCATTGGGCGTAAACCGCAAACTCTTTTCCTTACGGTTCAACTTGATGGCAAATTCGTCCGTGTGGACCGCGACAAAGCCGTCTACTTCATAGCGCACGCCGTCGAGCGCGGGATCTTCACTGACGTATTTTTCATCTGCGGAACGGATCTGCGCATTGAATTCCACTTTCAAATCTTTTTGGTTCAAAAGATTGATGGCCGCGCCGACATAGTCGATGACGTCTGCAAAATCTTCCACTGTGAGATAGGTGCGATCTGCGGGCATGGACGGCATCTCGCCGCCGAATGCGTCTATATGCAGTTCGGAATTTACCAGAACTTGATCTTGCTTGTAATAGAGCGCAAGCCCGATCCAGCCGTTTTGATCGATCAGATTGAAGATCTCGGCGGAAAGTCCTTTGAATTCCACAGAGAGCAGCCCGTCCGGACGTGTAGGTTTCACGAAAGACAGGGCGTCCAAAACCTTTGCAAGATCGACATTTTCGCCCAGCATACCGAATGCCTCGGTGGCAACTTTTCCGCCCTGCAACAGTTTCATGAGACTGTCGAGTATCTCCGAAAGGCTCTCTGCCTGCGGCAGCGGATTGTTTCCGTCTTCCGGAAGTTCTTCTTCGAGCGCCTTGCCAACGATCTCGCTCACCTGGTTATAGAGCGTAACGAGCGCATTTTCGAGGGTGGGAAGTTCCTTGTATATGAGCTTAGCTCCGAGCCCGCCGTAGGCAAAGGTCACGTCCGACCCCGTCGCCGAGAGAAGAATGTGATAGCCTTCCGTCTTGACATAGAGTGTGGCGTCGAGATAGAGCTCAAATCCGTTCTTCCAGCTTACAACGCCTTGATCGACTGCAAATACGATCTCCGTCCCCTTGATTTCGATGGGAATATCGCCGTAGAAGGCGATCGCCTTTTGGGAGACGATCTCGGGCACTTTTCCGAGCACTTTTGTGACGTCGATGTACCCTTCCGTTTCGCAAGTGAATGCACTGCCCTGGGTCACACAGAGCGTCAACGCGTCGTTGAGCGCCGAGACGGAAATACCCGCAGAAGATCCATCCGTCTCACCGCAATTTACAGAGAGGAGAATTTCGCCGACCTTGTCCGTCGTGATCCCGAACGCTGTCAAGAGTTCGTTCCCCGCAAGGGTGAGGTTCAACGTTCCCTCCGCTTCTGTAAGTTTTATCACTTTGTTCAATTCGAGAGACAGCAGCTTTTCGATCAATTCGGAAATTTTGTCTCTGTTTTCCGCCTCTTGGGACGTTTCTTCTGCGGATTCCGTCTCCTGAGAAAAGACGCCGGGGATCATGCTCTTGACGATACCGATCGCCTCGGAGGTTTTCACCTTGATCTGCGTCCCTTGGAGCGTAAGATAGAGGAACCCTTCCTTTACGCCGTCCGAACCTTCTTCGGAGCCGTACATCACGGAAACCGTGCGTTCGAGTCCGTCGTAACAGATCGTGATCTCCCCCTTCACTGCAAACGGTTTCAACCCGATAGAAAGACTTCCGATCACGGAAAGTTTTTTCGATCCATAGGTAACTTCGGCTTGGAGATATCCGCTCTTGACCATCTTTGCGATCACGTCCGCATACTCCACAATGCCGATGTATCCGTTCGTCTCGGTTTCAAATGGATCGCCCTGCGTGATCTCAATCGTCACATCCAGCGCTTTCGCCGTCACCGTGCCGCTCTTTGCGATCTCTACTTCTACGCTCCCAAGATCAAACTCGATCCCCAGAACATTCAACAGCTCCGTCCCTGCGAGCGCCAGGGAGAGCGTGTCGTTCTGCTCCGTGAGCGTGAATACTTTCTCAAAGTCAAGAGACAGCAATTCTTCAATGAGGTCTCTCTCTTCGTTTGCTCCCGTAGG